>NZ_JAKGBZ010000012.1 GCF_021556475.1 Acidiphilium iwatense
TGCCAGGCCATGATTTTAATCTCGATCGCTTTGATCTGCTGTTCTGCACTCTCGATCTGCGCGATGATCCCGTTCAAGGCGGCGTGCGCGAACGCCGGCAACGCGTCGCCGCAGGTTCGGAACATTTCGAACAACTGCGTCATGCCACCGGGTCCCTGGGAGGCGACCATGCCGAATTCGCCGAGATGGGCGCGCATCGCATTGGTCAGCATCACCTTCTGCCGCACCAACAACTCCCGTACCTTGTGCAAGGTCAGAACAGCCTGCTGCTCGGCCGTCTTGATCGGCACGAACCGCATCGTCGGTCGTGTCACCGCCTCGCAAATTGCCGCGGCGTCCGCCGCATCGGTCTTACCCCGTTTCACATAAGGCTTGACGTAGGCAGGCGGCATCATCTTCACCGTATGCCCCATGGCTACAAGCTCGCGCCCCCAGTAATGTGCCGAACTACACGCTTCCATGCCGATCAGGCAGGCCGGCAACTTGCTGAAGAACGGTCTCATGTCCGCTCGTCGCAACTGCCGGCGCACAATGACGCGCCCGTCCGCGGCAACCCCGTGAACCTGGAAGATGTTTTTCGCCAGATCCAGGCCAATCGTCACAATCCATTCCATGGATACACCCTCCTATGTTGACGGTTCGGCATCCTACCGCAGTTCGGCCGCAGCGAACGCCAGCGGTTGGGTGGGGGCGTTCCACACCATCAGAATTGGACGCGATTTTACAATTTACGCGGCGCGCAACAAGGCAACCCCGCTCGCCTCATGGATCAACCGGCTGCTTGCCACGAAGCCGGCTCGGGTCGTGGCGATTGCAGTCGCCAACAAGCTGGCGCGTATCGCCTGGACCTTGATCCACAGCGGCCAGAAATTCCTGGCTGCCAAGGCATGTGTACCAGTCACAGGCGCTGCGGCATAATTGCCCAGTAGGGCCGGCGGTCAAAAAAAGGGTACGCGTTTGGTGAGGGCTGCAATGTCGTGATGACAAATCGGTCGAGCCGAGGATCGGGAAAGTCCAGGAAAGCCAGGTGCCTCCAAGCACGTTCCGCTGGTTGGATCCGGTCCGCGAATCTCATCAGGGCCGCAGCCATGAGAGCCGCTTCATTCAAGGCCGAACACATGGCTGCACCCGACCAAATGTCATCCCGAAAGAAAGCTCTTGCCAAAACGGCGCCGTCCACACATGGTATAATGCTGCGTTCAGGCCGTGACGCCCCGCAGGGCGCGTACGGCCACGATCATCGCCGCGAGGTCGGGCAGCAGTGCGACTTCGTGCGCCAGCGCCACGGCAGTCTCGGCCGGCCGGCCGATCGTGATGCGCAGATCTGCGGGGACACAGCCTCTGGTCAGGGTCGCCTCGACCAGATGGCTTTGCAATTCGTTGAGCTCATCCGCAAGCGACGCGGTGGCGCGTGCCGCCCAGCCGCCGGTGTTGGGCACGGCGGCCAGCGAGCTGCGCAACGCATCGATCGCAAAACTCTCGCCGGTCCCGATCCAGGCCGTGCGGACCGTCTTGATCTTGCATTGATGCCGGTTCGCCAGCCGAACCACGATCGGCGCGACCAGCAGATCAGGCAACGCTTGGGTGAAACAGGCGAGTTCTGGAGGGATGCCCTGCTCGGTCATGATGCGTACCTCATCCGTCCGGCGTAGCCGGTCGTAGGCGGCTTCGGTAAGGGCGGCGAGACCGGGACGGAGGGCGGCCACCTCAGCACCGATCGCGCCGAGCGACGGGCCGGCGAGCAGGATTCGTGCGGTGGCTTCCTGCAACCGCCGCACCGCCTGCAACATGCCAAGCCGTAGGGCGGCCGGCACCGCCATGCCGAGGTCTTCGATCGTGCGGCAGCGTTCCGGCAGGTCGAACGCGGCGCGGGCGATCAGGGCCGCGAGCGCGATCGCCGGGGCATCCTGCCCGGATTCGGCACCGATCCGCCCGAACGCGGCCGCCCCCATCCGGTTGATCAATTCATTGGTGATCGCGGTGCCGATCAGTTCGCGTTTCAGCCGGTGGCGCTCGATATCGGCGCGGAACCGCGATTGCAGGGTCGCCGGAAAATATTCGACCAATGCGGCGTCGAGCGCCGGATCATCGACCAAAGGCGAGACATCGATCGCCGCACCGAGATAGAGCTTGGCATGGGCCATCAGCGTGCAGTGTTCGGGCCGCGTCAGCGCCTGGCCTGCGGCGGCACGCGCCGCCATGGTGGATGCATCCGGCAACCCGGCTACGGCACGATCAAGAATGCGCGCCGCTTCCAACCGAGTCATCAGCGCGTTCTGCGCCGGCAGATCGGCCGCTCCGCCCAGCGCGTCGAGCGAAATCGCCTGGGATTGCTGGTGATTGTCGCACAGCACCAGTGCGGCCACCTCATCGGTCATCGAGCCGAGCAGATCGACCCGCTGATGCGCGGTCAGGCCGCCCGATTCGATGGCGCCAGCCAGCAAAATCTTGATATTGACCTCGTGGTCCGAGGTCGAGACACCCGCCGAATTGTCCAGCGCGTCAGTATTGATCAGCACGCCGGCCTGCGCCGCCTCAATCCGCCCGGCCTGGGTCACCGCGAGATTGGCCCCTTCGCCGATCACCCGCGCGCCGATCTGCCGTCCATCGACCCTGATGGCGTCGTTGGCCCGGTCGCCCGCGTCGGCCTGGGTCTCGGTGGCCGCTTTCACATAGGTGCCGATGCCGCCGAAATAGAGCAGATCGACTCGCATTGTCAGGATCGCCCGCAACACCCGGTCGGGTTCTTGGGGCTCCGGCTCAAGTCCCAGCATGGAAGCTACCTGCGGCGTGAGGGGAATGGTCTTGGCCTGCCGCGGATAGACACCGCCGCCCGCGCTAATCCGGGCCGGATCGTAATCCGCCCAGGAAGAGCGTTTCAGCCCGAATAGCCGGCGGCGTTCCTCAAAGCTCGCCGCCGGATCGGGGTCGGGGTCGATGAACACGTGCCGATGGTCGAACGCGGCGAGCAGCTTGGTATGGTGGCTCACCAGCAGGCCGTTGCCGAACACGTCGCCCGACATGTCGCCCACGCCTGCGCAGGTGAAGTCCTGGCTCTGGATGTCGTGGCCCAGCTCGTCGAAATGCCGCGCGATGTTCACCCAGGCGCCGCGCGCGGTGATGCCCATCGCCTTGTGATCGTACCCGACCGAGCCGCCCGAGGCGAAGGCATCGCCAAGCCAGAACCCGCGCGCCACCGCGATTTCATTCGCGATATCGCTGAAGGTCGCAGTGCCCTTGTCGGCGGCAACTACCAGATACGGATCGTCACCATCGCGCCGCATGATCCGCGCGGGCGGCTCCACCTCACCGCCTTTCAGATTGTCGGTGATGTCGAGCATGGCATTGATCAGCAGCCGATAGCAGGCGATGCCTTCGGCCATGAACGCCTCGCGATCGGCATTCGCATCGCCGGTGGGCGGGGGCGGGCATTTCAGAACGAAGCCGCCCTTCGCCCCGACCGGCACGATGACGACGTTCTTGACCATCTGGGCTTTCATCAGACCGAGAATTTCGGTGCGGAAATCGTCGCGCCGGTCCGACCAGCGTATCCCGCCGCGCGCGATCATGCCGCCGCGCAGATGGCAGCCCTCCATCCGCGCGCCGTGTACCCATATCTCGACCATCGGGCGCGGCAGCGGCATGTCCCCGGCCTTGGCGCTGTCGATCTTGAGCGCGATGAGAGGGCTGGTCCGGTCGTAGAAATTGGTTCGCAGCACAGAGTCCAGCAGCAGGTAGAGCCGGCGCAGGATACGGTCTTCATCCGGGTTGGTGACATCGTCGAGCAGCCGGACCCAGCGGGCGGCCAGTTCGGCCTCGGCCGCCGAATCGCGCGGGCGGTCGGGATCGAAGCGGGTATGAAACAGCGTGATCAGCAGCCGCGCTGCCGCTGGGTGCGCGGCCAGCGCGCTTTCCACCGCGCCCTGGCTGAACGGGGCGCGGACCTGACGGCACCACTTGAACAAGGCGCGCAGCAGCCAGGTTTCGCGCCAGTCCAGCCCGGAGCGCAGGATCAGGCGGTTGAACCCGTCGATCTCGCAGCGCTGGTCCGATTCCGCCTCGATCGCGTCGAGAACCGCGCCACCGCGCCCGGCCAGATTGAACGGCGCGCCATCGGCGGTTTCCAGGGTCAGGCGTTGCAGCATCACCACGCCGCCGCGCGCGACCAAGCGGTAAGGCACCTCCTCGATCACGCGCAGCCCGAGGGTTTCGATCAGTGGTACGATATCCGAAAGCGGCACTGGTTCGTCGGCCCGGAACAGCTTTAGAACCACCCGATGCTCCGGCACCCCGAACGGCCGCGACAGCGCAAGCCGGAACCGGCCAGCCGCACGGGCCGCCGCGGCGGTTTCGATATCCTGCACCGCGATGGTTGCCGGCGTGACGGCGGCATAATCGTCGGGAAACGCGCTGCCCCAATCGGCAAGGGTTGCGGCAGCGTTCACGCCGCCCTGTTCCATGGTGAGCGCTTCGCGGAGCCGTTCCCGAAAGCTCCGCGCCGCCTCGGTCATGGCCGCTTCGAGGGCGGCGACATCGAGCGCCCGCGCCCGCGCCGGTTCGGCCGCGATGATGAAATGCACTCGTGCGAGCGGTCCGTCGCCCATTGAAATCGCGTATCCGGCGAGTTCGCCCGCGGTGGCGCGATTGATCATGGCAGCAAGGTTGAGCCGGAGCGTGGTATCGAACCGGTCGCGCGGGACGAACACGATCGCGGAAAGATGCCGCCCGAACGGATCGCGCCGCACGAACAGGGCCAGTTCCGGGCGCACCTGCAGGCCCATCACCCGCATGGCGGCGGTGAGGATTTCTCCGGGCATGCCCTGGAACAAATCATCCCGCGGCCAGGTATCGAGAATATGGCGCAGGGCGCGGCCATCATGCCCGGCCGGATCGACGCCGGACGCATGGAGAATGCGATCGACCTTGTCGCGCAGCATGGGGATGCTTCGTGGGTTGCGGTTATAGGAATCCGCAACGAACAGACCGGCAAACAACGTTAGCCCGATCGGCGCGCCCTCTGCACTGTGGCGTTTGACCACGACGACATCGTAGAGTTGCGCTCGATGGACGCGGCTGCGGCTGTCGGCCTTCGCCACCGCAATATGATCGAACCGGCCCAGCGCCTCGTGCGCGATCACGCGCCAGGTTTCAGCGTCGCGCAGGACATCGAACACGATGTTGGCATGGTCGCGCAGCACACCCAGCGACGGGGCCACCCCGGCCCGGCTGGCGGCTTCCGGCGAAAGGATGCTCAGGTCCGGCCCCATGCGGACATCGCGAATGCCGAGAAGGATGAAATTGTCCTGGCCGATCCAGTTCAGAAAATCGCGTTCAGAACCCTCGGGCATCGTTTCGATCGTCGCGTGCAGGGCCGTGCGCATGGGCTCGGTATCGGCCACAGCGGCCGACAAATCGGCCATCGCCAGCCTGAGGCTTCCAGCGATCGCGTCGATCCGCGCGGCATCGGCCTCCGGGCCGAAGGCGATCTGGATCATCGATTCAGGTTTGCCGGTGCCAATCGCCTGCAAAAGCCCGGCCCCGTCGCGGGTGACGGGCAACACGGGATGAATCAGGGCATGAACCGGCTGCTCGAAGGACTGGAGCACTGCGAGTGCGGACTCGACGAGAAAGGGCTTGTCGTCGTTGATCAGTTCCAGCACGGCATTCGCGTTGCCCCAGCCGGCCCCACTGCCACGCGGGTTAAACACCCGCAGACTATTGGTGCCGGGCTTGCGTTCCTGCGCAAAGGACCATAGCGAAAGCGACGCAGCGGCGATGTCCTCCACCGAGCGAGTCGCGAGATCGGTGGTTGCCATACCTGCCGTATATTGCAACAGAAAACGGCACGCCGCATCGCCCGCCGATCCCTGAAGGCTGCGCCGGATCGCGCCCGCGATCTGGCCGATCAGCGCATCGCGCCCCGGGCGTTGGCCGCCGATCTCGCTGTCACCTTGTATGCGGTCCGCTTGGGTCTTGATGGTCATGGTGGCGTGCCTCGTCCTATGTCGGCAAATATCCGGGATACCGGTACTTCGCTGTGGCGTCTGCGTATCTATCAGGTCTGGGTGACAGCGCAGAGCCATCACAGGATCGTTATGTGATCGATCAGTAATCCGGTAACGACACGGCGACGATGGTGCTCGGTTGTTGTTCCATGATCGGTGAACTGAACCATGCTGACCTTCCCTGCCGGCAGAACGCCCGCCTGATGTATTTAGAGCCATATGGCGTTTGACGGAATCGCGGAGCGATCCGGCAAAGCCATGAAATTGCTCGCCAAACAAAGAGATTGAGTGTGATGAGCCTAAACTCATCATACCCTAATCTTCCTCCATCCCGTCCTGGCGCAACCTGCTCGGCAGCAGCTCGCCCTTGCCCTCAAGCACGGGGTATGCCGCCGCCGCGACAAGGTGGGCGTTCACCCGCTTGAGGTCGCGCAGCGTGTCGAGATACAGCGAGCTGGTCTCGGCCATATCGACCCGCCCGGCCCGCAACCATTCGAAATGCACGGACGTGGCGTGAGCCTCGATATCCCGGAACGCCTCCTTCTCGGCGGCGAGCAGGCGGGCCGCGCGCGCATCCTCGGTCACGAACAAAGCCGCCGCCGTCCGCACGTTCGCGATCAATCGATCGATGACGCCGAGCAATTCGGCCTGACCCTCCCGTGGGAGAACCAGGCCGCGCTTGATCTTCTTGGCCGCGAGCCCGAGCAGGTTCCGGTCCACCACATCCCCGGCGTGTTCCATGTTCAGGGCGAAGGTCAGGATTTCCGCCACCCGGCGATGATCGGCCTCGGCCATCGCCTCCGGGTCGAGCCCGGTAAGATAGGTCTTGATCGCGGTGTTGAGCGTGTCGAGCACGTTGTCGAGGTGCCTGGTCTCGGCGAGCTGCCGGCGATCGCCGCGCTCGAAAACGTCCCTGAGCCCGACCAGCATGGATTCCAGCACGTCCGCGAGCCGCAGCGCCTCGCGCGCCGCCCCGCCGAGTGCCACGACCGGCGTCTCGCGCGCCAGAGGATCGAGATACATCACCCGCGACGGATCGGCCGGATCGACCCGCGCCGGCAGCAGGCGCCGCAGCAGGACAGCATAGGGCGTCAGCAGCGGGAAGGACACCGCCGCCAGCACCAGATTGAACAGGGTGTGGAAATCGGCCACCGCGCGTGCGCCGTTCGGCTCGATCGCCGCCATCAGCCGCCCGATATACGGCAGCAGAGCCAGCGCGACCGCGACGCCGATCACCCGGTTGAGCAGATTGCCGATCGGCAGCCGCCTGGCCGCCCTGTCGTCGCCGGCGCCGCTCTCCAGCACCGGGTTGAACGCGGTGCCCAGATTGGCACCCAGAACCAGCGCGAAAGCGGCGTCCGGTGGCACGGTGCCGTTCGCCGCGAAGGACATGATCAGCAGAACGACGGCAACCGAAGAATGCGCGGCCCAGGTGAAAATCGCGGCAAGAACGACGTCCAGAACCGGCTGGGCCGCGACCGCGCCGAGCAGAAGACGCAGGAAGGGCACGTTCTCATAGGGGGCGAGCACGCCCACGAACTGGTGCAGGGCCATCAGCACGAGACCAAGGCCGATCAGCACCCGGCCGAAGTCGCGCGGGCCCGCCGTCGCGCGGCGGAACAGCAGAACCCCGGCCAGGATCAGCGCCGGGGCGATCGCCGCCACGTCGAACGAAAGAACCTGCACGATCAGCGTGGTGCCGACATTGGCCCCCAGCATGACCGCGAGCGCCGGCACCAGGTCCACCAGCCCCTCCGCGACAAAGCCGGTCACCATCAGGCCGGTCGCGGTGCTGCTCTGCATGATGGCGGTGATGCCCATGCCGGCCAGAAAGGCGGTGAGCCGATTGCGCAGCGCGCCGCCGAGAAAGCCACGCAACCGGGCGCCGAACGCCCGCTGCACGCCGGTCTGCACCATGCGCACGCCCCAGAGCAGCAGCGCGACCGCCCCCGCGAGATCGAGAAATGTCAGCGTTACCGTCACTCGCATCCCCCCCCCCCCCGCCGGGCAGTTCCGCAGCATTCAGTTCGATATGAGCCAATTTCGCAGCGGTCCAATGCGCCGGCAGCAGGCCAGCCCGCTTCACCCCAGGCCTGGATATGGCATCCATTTATGACAATTATGACAACACAAAAACGGGCTTCTGCCATGAAAAGAGGAGACGGATGGCGAAAATCTCTGGCATGATGGAATTGCGAACCCCTCTTTTGGCAGAGTCCGGCATCGGCTCCTGCCGGTGACGCCGTCTCTCACCGCGGGCCCCGTCGTCTTCGCCGCACTGCTCGCAGCAGCGGCGATGCATGCCGGCTGGAACGCTTTCCTCAAGGTGCGCCTCGAACCCATCCTGGCGATGACCCTGATCACCGCGGGCGCCGGCCTGATCGGCCTGCCGTTCATGCTGATCCTCGGCCCCCCGAAGGCGGCGGCCTGGCCATGGCTGCTCGGTTCGATTGCACTTCATCTCGGCTACAATCTGGCGCTGACCGAAGCTTACCGGCGCGGGGAGATGAGCCAGATTTACCCGATCGCGCGGGGCGGCGTGCCCCTGCTGACCGCCTTGGCCTCGTTTGCCCTGGTCGCCGAGCCGATCGGTGCACAGGCGACAATTGGCGTGGTGGTGCTCGGCCTGGGCGTGATCCTGCTGTCGCTGAGCGGACGATGGAATGTCGCGACCAATCGTGGCGCTATCGGCTTCGCGCTGCTCACCGCGCTGATCATTTCCTTCTATACCTTGACGGATGGAATCGGCGCGCGCGCCGCCGGAAATCCCAGCGCCTACGCCGCCACTTTGTTCGTCCTCGACGGATTGCCGCTGCCGATCATCGTCCTCTGGCGCCACGGCGCGTCCTCGTTCATGAAACTGCTGCGCCACACGCGCCAGGGGCTGGCGGGTGGTGCGATGTCGCTCGCCTCCTACTGGATCGCGATCTGGGCGATGACGGTGGCGCCGATCGCGGTCGTCGCCGCCTTGCGCGGCACCAGCGTGCTGTTTTCGGTCGCGATCGCCACTTTCGTCCTGAAAGAGCGGTTCCGGCCGGTCCGCTGCGTCGCCGCACTGCTCGTCATGGGCGGCATCCTGCTCATCCGCTAACCCGTTCAGGGAAGAACCCGATGTCCAACTGGAAAACCGCTTTCCGTTCGCTCTACTACCAGAACGCCCCGGAGCCGCCGGACCCGGCGCTCGGGCGCGACAAGGTCGCGCTGCTCGTCATCGACGTGCAGAACACCTATCTCGAACGCCCGGACATCGCGACGCTGCACGGCAGGGATCTCGACGCCTATCACGCGTGGGACGGATTTCACACGCGCATGCACGGCCTGGTCCTACCGACCATCGCGCGCCTCCTCGCGCGGTTCCGCGCCGGCGGGCTGGAGGTGCTCTTCGCCCGGATCGCCTGCCAGACCCTTGACGGGCGCGATCGCTCGCTCAGCCAGAAAATGCCGGGATGGAACAATCTCCTGCTGCCGCGCGACAGCGACGCCGCGCGGATCGTTCCGGCGATCGCGCCTGTGGGCGACGAGATCGTGGTCACCAAAACCACCGATTCCGCGCTGACCGGCACGAATCTGCGCCTCATCCTGCATAATCTCGGAGTCAGCCAGGTCATCTGCACCGGTATTTTCACCGACCAATGCGTTTCCTCGACGGTCCGCAGCCTCGCCGATGAGAGCTTCGAGGTCATCGTCATCGAGGACGCCTGTGCCGCCGCGAGCGACGACCTTCACCGGAAGGAACTCGAGATCATCAACATGATCTACTGCCACGTCATGAGCGCCGACGAGCTTCTGGGCTATCTGCCCGCGTAGCTCCGGTTGGTTCCGGTGCCGTTCTTCACGGCAGGTTTTCCGGGACCGCCGAAGGCGCGTAACCCACCCCGCGGCGGCCGAGATAGAGGCCGTAATAGATAAGCCCGGCCACGAAAATCGCCACGACGGTCAGGATATCCTGATAGGTCTGCTCATAGAGCGTCACCGCCGAACCGATCAGGGCGATGAGCGGCGGGACCGGCCAGAACGGCATTCTGAACGGCGTCGCCTCGCCACGGGAGCGGACGCGATGGACGATCGCCGAAATCGCGACCAGCGCATACAGCACGACGAGCAGAACCGACGTGAAGGTAACGACGCTGACCAGGGTGAACTGATAGGCGAGGATGGTGGCGCAGATGCCGACCAAAAGCGTTGCAACCCACGGTGAATGAAAACGCCGGCTCACTTTGCCCAACGCCCGGTTGACCGGCATCGGCCACGCCTGATCGCGGGCGCTGGCCCAGACGATTCGGGAAAACTGCAGCGTGATCGCGAGCGTCGCGTTGACGATCGCGGCGATCGCGCCGACGAGCACGAGGCTCGCGATCAGGGTCCCGAAAACCTGCTCGATCACCCAGGTCAGCGGCGTCTGCGACGCAAGATAGGCCTTGAGATCGGGCGCGCCGAAAACGCTGGCCACGAACGGGATGATTTCGAAAACCACCCCGACCGAGCAGGCGATGATGACGGCACGGCCGATATTGGCTGCCGGCCCCTTGGTCTCCTCGGAAAAATTGATGGCGCTGTCATAGCCGTTGACCGAAAACAAGGCAGCCGCCAGGGCGGCCAGGATCGCGTCGACCGTCACCGGATGCAGTGCGCCGGAAGCCGTCGCGGTCTGGCCGACCAGCAGGACCGGGTGCAGCAGAATGCCGATCGGCTGGGTGACATGGATCAGGCCGCCGACGGTCATGAAGGTCAGCACGCCGATTTCGATGACGAGGAAGACGCTGACGAAAATCGCATTGGCGGTGATGCGGGCGATCGCGAGCAGGGTGATCAGCGCCATGGCGATTGCTGAGGATATGTTTTCGGGAATCGCGGCGTCGAGCGCATGAAGATAGGTGCCGATCCCGATCGCGATGCTGGCCGGCAAAAAGATCGCCTGACCGATATAGTCGAGCAGGGCGAGGAAGCCGATCGGCCGGCCCAGAACTTTGGTGACGATCGAATACAACCCCCCGGCAACCGGGAAGACCGAGCCGAGTTCGCCCATGCACAGCGCGATATTGATCGCGACGAATCCCGCGAGCAGATAGGCGATAACGGCGCCCGAGCCGGCCGTGCTCAACACCACCGGCGCGATGACGAGCAGCGACGCCATCGGCGTGATGTCCGACAGCACCAGGGCTATGTTCTCGATGAGATTCAGGCCTCGGGCCAGTTCCTGAGGATACCCTGATTTTCCAGGATTGCTCCGGTTCGTTTCGAACATGTCCGGCTCCAAATCAACCTCCTCGGCCTTTGCAGAGCTGCGCGATAATCGGAATCAGTTCTTGAGCGTAGCATTTTCTGCGGCATCGTTCACCAGAAATAATCGGCGGCGCATCGCGGCAGAGACGGCCGCGCTATCGCGGAAAATCAGTCGCCAAGCCCATAGAACCGCACGGCATTGCCGCCGAATACCAAAGCCTCGGCCTCGGGCAGTTCCTGCCGGACCAGCGCTTGCGCCGCCGCACGCCATGCCCCGTAATCGCCCGCGAGGGTGAGCACCGGCCAGTCGCTGCCCCAGATCAGCCGGTCCGGGCCGAAGGCGCGGATCGCGTGACGCGCATAGGGCGCGATAGCGTCCAGCCTGGCATCGCCCGCCGCCTCGGTGACCAGCCCGGAGAGTTTGCACGCTATCCTTGTCTCGCCGGCCACGGCACCGATCGCGTCGGCCCAGGAAGCAAAGGCACCGTCCGCGATGTCGGGTTTCGCGCAATGGTCGATCGCCATGGCAAGACCGGGATGGCGCCGCGCCAGCGCCACGCAATGCGGCAGATGCGCCGGCCGGATCAGCAGGTCGAGCGCGAGCCCAGCCTTCACCATCGCATCCAGCCCGCGCGCCACGTCGCCGCGCAAAATCCAGCCGGGATCGGCGATGTCCTGGAGCATCGGTCGCAATCCCCTGAGCAGGGGATCGCGGGCCAGTGCGGCGATCCGCTTGGGCGCATCCCCTGCCGCGAGGTCGGTCCAACCGACGACGCCGCGCACGAATCCATCCGAGTTTCTTGCAATCTCCAGGAGAAAATGCGTTTCCGCCTCGGTGGGTGCCGCCTGCACCAGCACCACGCCTTCGATTCCCGTGGCTACCTCACGCGCATCGGCGAGATCGTAATCGCGATGGATCGGCAAATCCGGCGTCAGCCAGCCATAATCGCCGCGCGCCACAAGCCAGAGATGCATATGCGCGTCGATGCGCATCACGTCATGCCCGGATCACGCCTTTCGTGACGATGACATTGGCATAAAGCCGCCGGTCACCGGTCTGCACGATCGCGAACGCCTCGCGCGTCAGGCGGTAGAACTCATGGCGCTCGACGCTGCCCATTCCCGCCTCGCCCGCGATCATGCGAAATTCGGCCACCGCCGGGGGCACCGCGTCCGGGTCGCCCACCACCTGCATCGTGGTCAGCGGGTGGGCGATGAAATCGTCCACCGGCAGCACGCTCAGAATCGCGCGCAGCATGGCGCTGGCGTCGCAGCCCGGCAGCACCACCAGCCGGCGGGTGTTCGCGGTCGCCGGAAAATTCGCATCGACAATCGCAATGGCGTCACCATGCCCCATGGCGCGCAGCGCATGAAGCAGATCGGCGGTGAGCAGCGGATCGATCCCTAACAGCATTCAGTCATTCCCCTCATTTAGCGGTGATCGTCTGGGTCGATCACCTCTACTCTGATTTTGGCGAGCAAGTTGGCAGATTTTGATTGAACGCAATGGTTCAATCAAAATCTACCTTGCTCTAATGCCCGGTCGAGATGGACATAGCCGCCATCGACGACATGCCATTGCCCGGTACTATGCGATGCGGCGTCCGACAACAGAAACACCGCGCTCGCCGCGATCTCCTCGGGCCGGGTCATCCGCGCGCCGAGCGGAATCCGCCTGACGATCGCGTCGCGCCGCGCGGCGGGATCGGGAAAACCGGCCAGCCACGCCCGGTACATCGGCGTATCGACCTCGGCCGGCACGACCGCGTTCACCCTGATGCCATCGCCGGCGAGTTCCGCCGCCCATTCCCGCGTCAGCGCCAGTTGGCCGCCTTTCGCCGCCGCATAGCCGCTGGTGCGCCCCTGCCCGGTCAGCGCCACTTTCGAGGCGATATTCACCACGGCACCGCGCGAAGCGCGCAGATGCGGCAGACAGAAATGCATCATCGTGTAGTAATGCACCAGATTGCGTTCCAGCGATGCGCGGAACGCACCCACCCCGGCATCCAGCCCGGCGCCGTCATTCACGCCGGCGTTATTCACCAGCCCGTCAATCCTGCCGTGCCGCGCCACCACGCGCCGCACCGCCTCGCCGCAGGCATCAACATCGGTTAGATCGACGGCGCAAAAATCAATGCTGCCCGGCGCATCTTCCGGCGGCGCGCGGTCAAAAACCACCGGCACCGCACCTTCGCCAATCAGCACGCGCGTGATCGCCTCGCCGATCCCGGCGGAACCGCCGGTCACGATCACCACCCGGCCCGACAACCCGAGTTCCATCACACTCCCCCGTCGAACCGATAATCGCGCAGGGATTGGGGCTTCATCGCGATCGAATAGCCCGGCGCCTCGGGCGGCATGTAAGCGGCGTCGCTGATCACGCAGGGATCGATGAAATGCTCGTGCAGATGATCGACATATTCGATCACCCGATCCGCCATCGTCCCCGAGATCGCCAGATAGTCGATCATCGAGATATGCTGCACATATTCGCACAACCCGACGCCGCCGGCATGGGGCCATACCGGCAATTCGTGCTTCGCCGCCATCAGCAGCACCGCCAGCACCTCGTTCAGCCCACCCAGCCGGCAGGCATCGACCTGCACCACGTCGATCGCACCGCGCATGATGAACTGCTTGAACATCACCCTGTTCTGGCACATCTCGCCGGTCGCGACCTTGACCGGCGCCACCGCCGCGCGGATCGCCCGATGCCCCTCCACGTCGTCCGGGCAGGTCGGCTCCTCGATGAACCACGGATCGGCGAAAGTCAGGCGCTTCACCCAGTCGATCGCCTGGCCGACCTCCCAGACCTGATTGGCGTCGATCATGAACCGGCAATCCGCCCCGGCGATCTCGCGCGCGATCGTCAGCCGGCGGATATCGTCGTCGATATTCTGCCCAACCTTGAACTTGAGATAGCGGAACCCCGACGCCATCGCCTCGCCGATCAGCCGGCGCAGCTTTTCATCGTCGTAACCGAGCCATCCCACCGAGGTGGTATAGCAGGGATAACCGCCCGCCAGCAGCGTGCGCAGCCGCTCAGCCTTGCCGCGCGCGGCATCGCGCAGAAAATCGAGCGCATCTTCCGGCGTGACGCAGTCGGTGATGTAGCGAAAATCGATCGCCCGGACGATCTCCTCCGGGCTCATCTCGCCAACCAGCCGCCACACCGGCTTGCCCTCAGCCTTCGCCCATAAATCCCACACCGCGTTGACGATGGCGGCGGTGGCGAGATGGAGCGCGCCCTTGTCCGGCCCGATCCAGCGCAATTGCGAATCGCCGGTCAGATGCCGCCAGAACCGCGCCGGATTTTCCCTGATCCAGTCGAGTTCCAGCCCCACCGCGCGCGGCACCAGCGCGCGGATCGCGGCAACGCAAATCTCGGTGCCGCGTCCGATCGTGAAGGTCAGACCATGGCCGGCAAGCCCGTCCTGGTCGGTGCGCAGGATCACATAAGCGGCGGAATAATCCGGGTCCGGGTTCATCGCGTCCGACCCGTCGCGCTGGCGCGAGGTCGGGAACCGCAAATCATAGGTCTCGAATCCCGTGATACGGGTCATCGGAAGCGTCCCCTCATCTGGTCACTGGATCAATGGCCGGACCAATGCTAAGCAACCAGTATCAAGCCATTTTGCGTCACGCAAGCCAGCCAGGAGGGCGAAACCAGGAATGGCACTGGAACCGATCCGCAATCGCCGGATCTACAGCCAGATCGCGGATCAGATTCGCGACCTGATCGCGAGCGGCGTCTATAGGCCGGGCAGCTACCTGCCGCCGGAGCGCGATCTAGCCACCTCCCTGGGTGTCAGCCGGTCCTCGGTGCGCGAGGCGCTGATCGCGCTCGAAGTGCTCGGCCTCGTCGATGTCAGGGTGGGTGACGGGGTTCTGGTCCGCGCGATCCCGCCCGCCGAGGCGCAAGGCGATTCGCTGATGCGCCGGGTGATGCGCCTCACCCGTCCCGGCCCCGATCCCGAATTGCCGGTCGCGCTCGATCTCGATGTCGAAATCCCGCCTTTCGCGCTGCTCCAGGCGCGCCGCCTGGTCGAACCCGAGGCCGCCGCCCTTGCCGCACGGCGCGCCACCTCGGCCGATATTGCGGCGATCGAAGCCGCCTTCGCCCAGAATGTCGCCGATAATCGCGCGCGCTCCACCACCCATCCCGGCGATCGGATGTTCCATATCCGCATTGCCCAGGCCAGCGGCAACGCTGCGTTCGAGCAGTTCATGATCGTGCTGCTCGGTCACGCCTATGGCGGCATGTTCCGCCGGCTGCAATCGCTTTACACAACCGCCGAGATGATCGCGAATTCAGAATCCCAGCACGCTGCCATCCTCGACTCGATCCGCGCCGGATCGGAGGCCGGCGCGCGCGACGCGATGATCGTCCATCTCGACATGGTGATCGATGTTTTTCTCCGCGAATAATGCTATCGGTTTAGCTTGTCATGCCTGTCGTTTATTGGTAATTGAACCCAGCGAATGGTCCGGCCTTTAGGCCAATTAGTCCGGTGCCGGAGGAAACAAAGATGAGGCGGCTTGTCCAAACGACCGCGCAGATTACTTTGCTCCTTGGCCGCCTTCAAACGCCGGACTCGCGCGCATGACCATCCCTGCCCTCGAAGTCGCCGGCATCGACAAGCATTTCGGTGCGGTCGAGGTGCTGCGCGGCGTATCGATGCAGGTCGCTCCCGGCGAGGTGCTCGGCGTAGTCGGCGACAACGGCGCCGGCAAATCGACGCTGATGAAAGTGATTTCCGGCGTCCATCGGGCCGATGCCGGCACGATCCGGCTGGCCGGTGCCGAAGTCGCCTTCCGCACGCCGCGCGATGCGCGCAACGCCGGCATCGAGACGATCTATCAGGATCTCGCCTTGGCCGATCATCTCGATGTCGGCGCGAACATCTTTCTCGGCCGCGAGCCGGTGCGCCGCCTCGCCGGCCTGATTCCGATGCTTGACGAGGCGAAAATCCACGGCGAGGTCGCATCCCTCCTCGCCCGCATCGAAAGCCACATCCCCGATCCGTCGGCGCGGGTGCTCGACCTGTCCGGCGGGCAGCGCCAGGCGGTGGCGATCGCACGCGCCATCTACTGGAAGGCGAAAATCGTCATCATGGACGAACCCACCGCGGCGCTCGCGGTGATGGAGACCGAAAACGTCCTGAAAATGGCGCGGCAACTGGCGAGCGAGGGAATCGGCGTCTTGTTCATCGGTCATAACCTGGTCGAGATCCTGAAAGTCTGCGACCGGGTGATGGTCATGTATCGCGGTCGCGCGGTGTTCGACGCGCGATCGAACCAGACCTCGCAGACCGAACTGATCCGCTACATGACCGGCTATGCCGATGCGGAAACCAACAACTGAAAAGGGAGAGACTCATGCTAACGACACGTTTGATGCTTGCCGGTCTCGGCGCCGCGGCGCTGACCGCCGGCGCGGCACTCACCGCGCCCCAGGCCGATGCCGCGACACCGAGCGCCACCGTCGCCGCGCTGGCGACGCCGGCCAAACCCGCGAAGCATTATCATTTCGAGTTGATCACCAAATCCAACGCATCGCCCTACTGGCTCGCGGTGCGCGACGGCGCCGACGCGGCGGCGAAGAAATTCGGCGTCACGGTGAATTTCGAAGCGCCCGCCAGCGGCCTTGACCTCGCCGGCCAGATCGCGATGGTCAATAACGCGGTGACCGCCGGCACCGACGGCATCATCCTCGCCGCGCAGAACCCGCAGGCGCTGCTCAAGCCGGTCAAATCCGCCCTCGCCCATCGCATCCCGGTGGTGACGGTGGATTCCGGCCTGTCGCCCAACATCGCCGATTGCTTCCTCGCCACCTCGAATGTCGGCGCCGCCTCGGCACTCGCGAAATATACCGCCGAACACCTGATGAACCGCAAGGGCCAATATGCGATCGTCGATTTCAACCACACCGCCTCCACCGGCATCGCGCGGCCCAAGGGATTCATGCTCGGGATGAAATCCTATTCCGCCATCAAGCGGATGGGGCCGATCCAGTATTCGCAGAACAGCGTCAGCAAGGGGCTGCGCATCGCGACCACCATGCTGACCCAATATCCGCATCTCGACGTGATTTTCGGCGCCAACGACCGTGCCGCTCTCGGCCCGGCCGAGGCGGTGCAGCGCGCCCACGCGAAGGTGAAGGTCGTCGGGTTCGATGCCGATCTCGGCGAGATCGCCTATGTCAAATCGGGAATCATCCAGGCGTCGATCCTGCAATCGCCCTACGACATGGGCTATTACGCGGTCGTCGCGATGCTCGACAAGCTCGCCGGAAAAACCCTGCCGAAGCGCATCAATACGCCGTACTTTCTGCTGACTCCGAAAAATCTGAGCAGCGCGAAAGCGACGGCGGCGATCCGCCAATACGCGCCAAACTATAAGCCGGGCAGCTGACCGGAGCAAAGCGGACGATGGATCAGCAAACCCAGCCCCTCATCCAGGTCGAGACGATTCCGCGCGGCCGGGCGCTGCTTCGCTTCGTCCGCCAGCTCGCCTTCGCGCTGATCAGCATCGCGGTCCTGGTCGTCGTCTTCGGCTTCCTCAATCCGCGCTTCCTCAGCCCGGTCAACTGGTTCCATATCGCCCAGCAGGTCGCGGTAATCGCCATCCTCGCGATCGCCCAGACCTTTATCATCGCGACGGCGGGGATCGACATCTCGCAAGGCTCCGTCGTCGCCTTATCCTCGATGATCTGCGCCATCGTGATCGTCGATACCCATCTCGGCATCGTTCTAGGCATTCTACTCACCCTGCTGCTCGGCGCGCTGGTGGGCGCGATCATCGGCGGTTCGGTCGTCGTGCTCGGCGTGCCGCCCTTCATCGCGACGCTGGGGATGCTGGCGATCGCGCTCGGCGCCGCCCTGCTCACCACCAACGGCACGCCGGTCTTCGGCCTGCCGGAAAGCTTCCAGAACATCGCGCAGGGCACCATCGCGGGATTTCCCAATATGGGCTGGATCGCGATCGTGCTCGCGCTGATCTCGGCGTTCGTTCTCAATAAAACCCGGTTCGGCCGCTACACCCTGGCGATCGGCAGCAACCCCGAAGCGGCGCGCCGGGTCGGCATCAACGTGCCGCGCCATCTGATGCTGATCTACATCCTCGGCGGCGTCATCTCGTCGCTCGCGGGTATCGTCTATCTCGCCTACACCGCCGCCGCGCAGCCGACATCGGGGGCCAATTACGAACTCTACGCCATCGCCGCGGTGGTAATCGGCGGCGGCTCGCTGTTCGGCGGCGTCGGCACCATCCTGGGCAGCGTGCTCGGTGCTTTGCTCATGACCATCCTGAAGAACGGCACCCAGCTCGCCGGCATTTCCTCCTATGTCGAACAGGTCATCCTTGGCATCGTCGTGATCGGCGCGGTCTATATCGACAATCTGCGTCGCCGCCTGCGTTAGCGAGCAACCGTGCCGGCATCCCCCGCCCCCCGTTGGCCCATCGGTAACGGGACGCCAACCACGGTATCCTGCCGCGCTTTCCGCTCGGATTCGCCGTTGATCTCGGCCCCGAACAGCACAACGAACGCCGACAACCACATCCAGGTCAGCAGAATCCCCAGCGCACCCAATACGCCGTAGGTCGTGTTGTAACTGTCGAAGTGATAAACATAGACGGTGAACAGGACCGAACCGATAATCCACAAAATCGTGGCCGCGATCGTGCCGGACGAAGTCCATTTCCATTCCGGTTCGTCCCCGTCCGGCCCGTAGCGGTAGATCAGCGCCAGCATTCCGATGACGAACACGATCAGAATCGGCCATTCGACGACCAGACCGATCCAGCGCGCCGGACCGAGCGCACCCGCTCCGTTCAGCATCACAGGCAGGCCTGCGACGAGCGCCAGGGCGATCAACCCGCCGACGATAACCACGACGGCCAGCAGCAGGGCGGTTGCGTTGAACCAGATGAATCCCCGTCGCTCCGGCTGATCGTAGGCGATGCCGAGCGCCGTCATCATGCCGCTCATCCCGCGCATGCTGCTCCAGAGCGCGATCACGATGCCAACAACCGCACCAAAGCCCAGGCTCCCGCGCGGCGCGGTGACGAATTGGTGCGGTTGTTGGCGATCAGTGTCGAGGTCGAGGGCGGAAGCACGCCGGACAGCGACTGCACGATTTTCGTCACCTCCGCCGGGTTTCCGACCAGACCATAGACCGAAATAAGCGCGGCCAGAGCGGGGAACAGCGCCAGCAGCACGTAATAGGTCACCCCGCCCGCAACGAGCGACAGGTTCTTCTTGCCGGTTTCCTTCCAGGCCCGGCCCAGGATATCCATCCAACCGCGCACCGGGATCTGCCACGGCGCATCCGCTTCGTGCCCGCGGTCTCGCCGCATCCTGTTCAACTCCCTTCGATGAAGGCCACCATAGTGCAATGCGGCTTCGCGCCGGATGGACATACCCATAAATCTTGGTTCATCGGGTGGCCGTCGAGTGGTTTCAGGTCGAGGAACCGGCTGCAACCCCAATCACATTCGATTTTTTCCCCCAATCGGGGTCATTGCCAGGCTCTCGCCGCCAAAGGCCGCTGGGGCACGATCCTGTTGGATGTGCGTCTGCGATTATCCCGTCGCGCTGCGCAACGCCTCGATCGCATCGCGGCGGGGCAGCGAGGGCTGCGCGCCCGATATCGTCGCCGCCAGCGCGCCCGCGGCGTTGCCATCGGCGACCGCCTCACCCACCGAAACACCCCGTTCGATCGCCGCGGCAAAAGCACCGGCGAAAGCATCGCCGCAAGCGGTGGTATCCACCACATCAATCCGGTGTCCCGGCACACGCCCTTGCTCGCCGCCCGCGCACCAGACGGCGCCGGCAGCGCCCAGTGTGATCACCGCCCCCCGCCGCCCTTCGGCAAGTCGGCGCGCCGCATCGGAAGAATTGCCCTCGGAGACCGCAATGCCCAGCAACTCCGCCGCCTCGGTCTCGTTGACCAGCACGATGTCGGCGACAGCGAGCAGCCGCGCGCGCGTCCCGGCATCGAGCCCCGCGATCGGCGAGACGTTCAAAATCACCACCCCGCCGACGGCGCGCACCCGCATCGCGGCGGCAAGAACGGTCTCGACCGGGATTTCGAGCTGCATCAGAAGCACCGAACCGGACGGCACATCGCCGACCAGATCGGCCGGCGCAAAACCATGATTGGCACCCGGCACCACGATGATCCGGTTCTGCCCGCCCGCCTCAACGATGACGAACGCAACCCCGGTCGGCGCCGCGACCCGTCTTGTCGTGCCGAGATCGATTCTCTCGGCAACAAGCGCCGCGACAAGCTGGTCTCCATAGGCGTCGTCGCCGATGCAGCCGGCGAAACCGACCTCGGCTCCGGCCCGCCGCGCGGCCACCGCCTGGTTGGCACCCTTGCCGCCCGGATAGAGCGCATAATCGCGGCCGATAATCGTCTCGCCAGCATCCGGCGCGCGGGATGTGCGCACCACGATATCCATGTTGGCGCTGCCGGCGACGATCATGCCGCCCGCGCCGTATGTTGCCTCGTGGTCCCACGTTCGACGACTTCGACCGGCAGCAGATGATGCTGCGCTGGTCCGTCCCGCCCGGCGATGCGGTCCAGCAAAGCTGCCACCGCACGGTCACCGAGTTCGGCCACCGGCTGGCGGATCGTGGTCAGCGGCGGCTCGGTCAGCGCCGCCCAGGGAATGTCGTCGAACCCGATCAGCGACACCGCGCCCGGCACCGCGCAGCCAAGGCCGCGCAGCACCCGAAGCGCCCCGATCGCGACGACGTCGTTGGCCGCCACGACGACATCGATCCGCGGATCGGCAAGCACGGCGGCGGCAGACTCCGGCAGGTCCAATGTGAACATCACCTCCTGCCGCCAGACGATTTCGAGTCCTTCGGCATGATCGAGAAATCCAGCGCACCGGCTCTGCGCGCTGGGCGAGGTTGCCGGGCCGGCCAGCAGCCCGATCCGCCGATGGCCGAGCCTTTGCACCAACGCCGCCACCGCCGCGCCTCCGGCATAGTGATCGGCGCTGATACTGTCATAGGCGATCAGCGCCGGGCTCGGCCGGTCGAGCACCACGGCCGGGCGCGTGGGCAGGCGCGTCGGTGCGATGCCGCCGGGAATCCAGATGATCCCGTCGGCGCGTTCCTCCAACGCAGCCAGCGCCTCGGCTTCCTCGGCCGGATCGGCGCGGCTGCTCGCGAACACGATCGCATGGCCGCGCGCCCAGGCGCTTTCGGTCACCGCCTGCGCCAGCAACGGGAAAAACGGATTGGCGAGATCGGGCAGCAGCAGCCCGATCGCATGGTGCCGCCCGGTGCGCAGCGCGCGCGCCGAAGGGCTCATGCGATAATCGAGCGCCGCCAGCGCGCGTTCCACCTTCGCCCTGGTTGCGGCGGCGACCGGCTTGGTGTCGTTCAGCACGAAGGAGACGGTCGCGGTCGAAACGCCGGCGCGTTCGGCAACGTCCCGCAAGGTCGGCCCACGCGATTTCGTCATTCCCTAACCCTCGGCGCCGGCGATCGCCGCGACAATCCGGGTCCGATCGACCTCCCTGGTGCGCCACCGGGCGATGGTGCGGCCCCTTCGCATCACCCACACACTGTCGGAAATCCGCATCACCTGCTCCAGATCGTGGCTGATCACGAGCTGCGCCACACCCTCGCCGCGCAGCCGGCCGATCAGCGCCTCCACCGCTCCGCGCTCGCGCACGCCCAGCGCCGCCGTCGGCTCGTCCATGATGACCAGTGCGGAACCCCAGCTCGCCGCACGGCCGATCGCGATCGACTGCCGCTGCCCACCGGACAGCCGCCGCACCTTGGCGCGCACCGGCGGCATGTTGACCAGCAGCCGTTCCAGCTTCGCCTCGGTCTCCGCGATCATCCGCCGCCGGTCGAGCCAGCGGAACGGCCCGATTCCGTGCTCGACCTCGCGGTTGAGATACATGTTCTGCCAGACCGTCAAATCCTCGACCAGCGCAAGGTCCTGGTACACCGTCTCGATACCCAGTGCCCGCGCCTCGGTCGGCGATGCGAAGCCGATCGGCGCGCCCTTGAACGCGATCGCGCCGCCATCCGGCGGATAAACCCCGGTAATGCAGCGAATCAGCGTCGACTTGCCCGCTCCGTTATCGCCCACCAGAGCCGTCACCTCGCCGGCTGGGCAGATCAGTTCGGCGCCGACCAGCGCATCCACCGCGCCGAAGGATTTGCGCAGGCCGCGAACCTCCAGAACCGGCATCGCCTCGCTCATCGCTGCAACCTGCTGAGCACCGCCGCCGCGATCACCACGATCCCCACCGCCATCGGCTGATAGAATTCGGAAACCTGCAGCAGGGTAAATCCGTTCAACAGCGTGGTCAGCACCAGCGCGCCGGCCACCGTGCCCAGCACCGCCGCGCGCCCGCCGAACAGGCTGCTGCCGCCCAGCACCACCGAGGCGATCGAGCTGAGCAACTGCGAAGTCTGCAGCGACGGATCGGAACCACCGGTGCGCGCGACCAGCAAGATCGCCGCAAGCCCCACCAACGCGCCGTTGATCACATACACCGCGATCCGCATCCGATCGACCGGAATCCCCATGTTGCGCGCGGCATCCCGGTTGCCGCCGGTCGCCAGAACATGGGTGCCGAACGCGGTGCGGGTGAACAGAAAATGCGCGGCGAGCGCGATGACGATCGCAATCAGGTAGAAATACCGGATCGGCCCGATCGAACCCAACGCGAGCGCCTGCAGGAACGGGCTGCTGACGCTGAACGACTGGCCGTCGCTAACGATCAGCGCCACACCGTTCATCACGCCCAGCATCCCCAGCGTCGCGATGAAATCGTTCACCCGCAGCTTGGCGATGATCAACCCATTGACCACGCCGACGATCATCCCCGCGGCGATCGCCGCAACGATTGCCGCCGGAATCCCGAACCCACCGGTATAGACCAGGCCGAACACCACCGCCGCCCAGGGCAGATTGGCGGCGATCGACAGATCGATCCCGGCGGTCACGATCGCGAATTGCTGCGCCGTCGCCAGCACCACCAGAATCGAGGCCGAAACCAGCAGATCGCTGATATTGCCCCATGTCAGGAAGAACGGCGTCAGCAGAGAAAACGCGACGCCGATCACCAGCAGCCCGATCACCGCCGCGTTATCGCCCCAGAATCCCGGATCGCGCAGCACGGCTTCTATTCCTGCCGGCACCCGCGATGCCGCGGCCCCGGCGGGCATCATGTCTTTCGGCACGGTATTACGGCGCGCCGAACGGATCGTTGAACGCGAAGAACGGGCGCGGGAACGCCTTGAGCGCGCGCGCCGCATTCTGCGGCGTGATCAGCTTGATCGGCGAGGTGATATGCGCCGGAATCGGCTGCTTCCGCGCCAGTCTTTCGCAAGCCTGCACCGCCATCTCGCCTTCCGCGTAGGGGTATTGCGAGACGGTTCCAGCCAGTTTGCCCGACTTCACTGCACCCAGCGCTTCCTTCACACCGTCGATGCTGACGACGCGGATCGTCCTGGTCTTGCCCGTGTTGGCGATCGCCTGCGCCGCACCCAGCCCCATCTCGTCATTGGCGGCGAAAATACCGTTCAGATCATGATGCACGCGCAGCATTGCCTCGGCATCGGTCAGCGCCCGGCTGCGCTCGTAATCGGCGGCCTCCGCCTGCACCACGGTCAGCTTGCCCGCCGTCGTCTTACGGAACGCGGTCTCGCGATTGATCCCGTTCTGTTCGCCCGGAATCCCTTCCAGAATCGCAACCTTGCCCTTGTCATGCAACAGTTTCAACATGTAGTTCGCGGCGATCTGGCCGGCATGGTAATTGTCCGAACCGATGAAGCTGGTGATCTTGAGCCCCGCCGCGGCCACCGCCTTCGGATCGAGCCCGGTATCGAGGTTGATGATCGGGATGTTTTTGCGCGACACCGAAATCAGCGGCGTGATGATATTCGTCGCGTTCACCGGCACCACGCCGAAACAGGTGAAATTCTCGTTCGCCATGGTGGAAATCTTGGCGTTCTCGCCGATCGAATCGGTCTCGCTCGATCCCGCCTGCACGCTCACCGGCACGTGGAGCTTCTTGCCTTCGGCGACCGCGCCGTCGCGCAGCGCCCGCCAATACGGATTGCCGAAATCGCGCACCACGATGGCGACGCGCGCCTTGCCAGCGGCGGCATGAGCCGCCGGAACCGGCACGGCCGCGAACAGGCCGACAACCCCCGCCGAAGCCAGGCCGGCCAGTACCCGGCGCAATGAACGATTCATCGTCTCCTCCTTGATATTTGCAAATTTCCCTGACGCAACCCGATCGGGTTAATCGATTTATATCGTCGCGCGATTCACCTGTAAAGCAATTTTCCCGCCTTGTCGGGAGTCGATAGTCAGCGCATCATCGCCAGCGCGCGCGTGAAAAAATCGCGTCCACCGAAATTGCCCGATTTCAACGCGAACAGCATCACCTCGCCGCCCACGCCGCGCAGCAGCGGCACGCCGGGCGCGATCTCGGCGCCGATCCGCAGCGCCGCGACGCCAAGCCGGTCGATCACCGCACCCGATGTCTCGCCGCCGGCGACGATCAACCGCCTGACGCCGCGCGCCACCAAACCAGCGGCAATTTCGGCCAAACCCCCTTCGATCCGCGCACCCACCGCCTCGCCATGCGCCGATTTCAGAGCCGCCACCCCGTCCGGCGCTTCACTGCTCGCGAGCAGCACCGGCCCATCCCCAAGCTTCGCCACGGCCCAGGCGACGGTCTCGGCAACACAAGCATCGCTTCCGATCAGCCTGCTAACATCGAGGCGCCGCACCGGAATCCTCCCATCCACCGCCGCGATCTGGTCCAGCGTCGCCGCCGAGCAGCTTCCGGCGATGATCGCCGCCGAACCCCCGACATCAGGCCAGGCTTCATCCGCAGCGCCATGCACCACAAGCCCAGCCGCGATCGCGGCGCGCGCCAGGCCGAGCCCGAGCCCCGAGGCTCCGGCCGAAACCTTCATCCCGAACGCCACTTCGCCGAGTGCCGTCAGATGCCGCTCGGCAACCGCATCGATAATCGCCGCGCGATATCCTTCGCCGACAAGCGCTAACAGGGATTCAGCGATCGCCGCCGCACCGTCTTCGACCACATCGAGCGGCACCAGCCCGACCCGACCCACGCTTTGCCGCACCAGCACCCGCACCAGATCGGAATCGCGCATCGGGTTGAGCGGATGGTCCTTCAGCGGGCTCTCATGCAGCGGCCGACTGCCGACAAACAGATGCCCCTGGAACACCGTCCGCCCGGTCTCGGGAAACGCCGGTGTCACCGGCACGATAGCAGCGCCGCACGCACCCGCCAGCGCCTCGGTCACCGGCCCGATATTGCCGGCATCGGTCGAATCGAAGGTCGAGCAGATCTTGAACATCACATGCGCTGCACCGCGCCCGCGCAGCCAGTCCGCTGCCGCCAAAACCCGCGCCACCGCCTCACCCGGCGGCACCGAACGCGTTTTCAGCGCAACCACGACCGCATCGACCTCGGGCAACACAAATCCCTCGCGCGGCAAGCCGATCGTCTGCACGACGCGCAGCCCCTGCCGTGCCAGTGTATTCGCGAGATCCGACGCACCCGTGTAATCGTCGGCGATGCAGCCGAGAACGAGTTTCATCCGGCTCAGCTCCCCGGCAAGGAAATATCGGCGATGCGCGCGAACAGTTTCGCCACGGCGGCATCATCCTCGCGCGCCATCCCGGCGGACGCCGTCATCAGGAACAATTGCAGTGCCGAGCCCGCCATCGGTACCGGCAGCGGCGTTGCGCGCGCCATATCGAGCACGATGCCGAGATCCTTGGTGAAAATATTCACCGCACTGCGCGGCGCATAATCGGCATCCAGAATATGCGGCACCCGGTTCTCGAACATCCAACTATTACCGGCCGATCCGGTGATCACCTCATAAACCCGGCGCAGATCCAGCCCCATCGACGCGGCGAACGCGACCGCCTCGCACGCCGCCGCGATATGCACCCCCGCCAGCAACTGGTTGACCATCTTGAAGCCGGCGCCAATTCCCGCCTCGTCGCCCAATTCGTGCAGCGTGCCCGCCATCGCCTTCAGCGCCGGCCGTGCCGCGTCGAACGCCGTCTTGCTGCCCGATGCAAGAATCGTCAGCCTGCCCTCCGCGGCGCGCGCCGCCCCGCCGCTGATCGGCGCATCCAGATAATGCCGCCCGCTGCCTTCAAGTTTCGCCGCAAGACCGCGCACCGCATCCGGCGCCATCGTGGCGCAGGAAATGAACACCGCCCCCGGCGGCATCACGCCGGCGCATCCATCAGCCCCGAACAGGATCGCTTCCGTCTGCGCCGCATTCACCACCACACTGACAACGGCTCCCGCACCCCGCGCCGCCTCGGCGGCCGACGCGGCGACCTCTCCGCCGATCCCGGCAAGCGGCGCCGCATTCTCCGCGATCACGTCGAAACCGGCCACATCAAAGCCCGCACGCATTAGCGCCGACGCCATGCCGAACCCCATCGAGCCCAGTCCGATCACCGCGATGCGCGGCCGCGCGGTCTTGGTCTTCCGCTTTATCGTCATGTGCTCTCCCGCACTTCCAGCCTGAAGCCGACATCGAACCGCCGCCGCCCCGGACGCTCGCCCGCGATGCGCGCAAGCAAAAGCTCGGCGGCACGCCGCCCGATCAGCTTGCGCGGCGAAATAATCGTCGTCAGCGCGGGCGTGACCAGCGCGCTCATCGGCAGTCCATTGAATCCCGCGATCGCGATGCGGCCCGGCACCGCGATTCCATCGCGCTGCGCGCGCAATATCGCCCCCACCGCCATTTCGTCATTGGCGAAAAACAGCGCATCGATCACGGGCCGCATCGCCAGCACATCGCCGAGCGCCCGCCAGCCGATGTCCTGGCCGACACCGCCGGAATAATCGAACAGAACGTCCTCCGCTCCACCCACCTCAAGAATCCGGCGATGCATCCCCTCATAGCGCTGGCACGCGCGATAATCGTCGCGCACCCGCACCCCGACAAACCCGATCCGCCGATAACCGCGCGTCAGCAAATGCTCCGCCATCGCCGCCCCCGCACGGTAATGCGACAGCCCGACATTCATGTCGATGCAGCGCGCGCCATGCTCCATGAACTCGACCACCGGCACGCCGGCATTCCGCAGCAGAGTCGCGGTACGTGGCAAATGGCGCAATCCGGCGATCAGCATTCCGGGCGGTGCCCAGCCGAGCAATGTCGCCACCAGCGCCGCCTCGCGATCGAGATCGTAATCGGTGCTGCCCAGCAGCATCTGATACCCGCGTGTCTCGATCGTTTCCTGAATTCCCTCGATCACCTCGACGAACACCACGTTGGACAGCGACGGCACGATCACCGGGATAACGCCGGTTTTCGCCGAAGCGAGCGCGCCGGCCATCCGGTTCGGCACATAGCCGAGTGTGTCGATCGCGGCGCGGATGCGCGCGCGCAGCGCGTCAGAAACGCTCTCGGGGCGGTTGATCGCGCGCGACACGGTAATCGGCGCAACCTCCGCCGCCGCCGCGACATCGCTCAGCGTGACCGCGCCGCGCCCCGCGCGCTTCGCGGCCCGCGCGCGCGCCGTTGGGGAGGGTTTATCCATGGGTGACGGCTCACTCCTGGCTCGGCCGCTCATATCCCGATTCGGACGTTCGTCAGTATTGGCAAAGGCATCCTACGAACGTCCGAAATCGATCAGGACACTAGCAAGCATTTGATTCTAGTGTGGTTTATGGTTCTGAAATTCTAAAACCGCTCCCTCAGGCACGTCGGAATTTCAAAACCACCACACTAGCCGGTTTTTTCAATGTCGCGCTTCGGAAGTATCGCGAATTTTCCTCCACCGCGCAAGATGGTAGCGCTGTCAAACCCTGGTTGCGCGACCACAGACCTGCCTCTATACCGGCCGCACCAATCGCCCGGAGGACACCATCATGACCACGGAAAAAATCGGCTTCATCGGCGTGGGCCTGATGGGTCATGGCATGGCGAAAAACATCGTCGCGGCGGGATATCCCACCACCATCCTCGGTCACCGCAACCGCAAACCCGTCGAAGACCTGCTCGGACGCGGCGCCACCGAGGCTAGGTCGGCAAAAGTCCTGGCGGAAGCTTCGGATATCGTGTTCCTCTGCGTCACCGGCAGCGAACAGGTGGTCTCCGTCATCGAAGGCGAAAACGGCCTCGCCGCCGCCGGCAAACCGCTTCTCATCGTCGATTGCTCGACCTCCGATCCATCCGTCACCACCCGCCTCGCGGCCGATCTCGCCGCAAAAAAAATCACCCTGATCGACGCCCCGCTCAGCCGCACCCCGAAAGACGCTTGGGACGGCACGCTCGATGTCATGATCGGCGGCGATCCAGCCGATGTCGCGCGCGTCCGCCCGATCATCGAACGTTTCGCGCAGCGCATCGTTCCTACCGGCCCCACCGGCACCGGCCACACCATGAAGCTGCTCAACAATTTCCTGGCACTCGGCTATGGCGCGCTCTATGCCGAGGCGCTGATGCTCGGCGCCAAATCCGGCCTCAAGGCCGAGGTGTTCGATCAGGTCATTCGTGGCGGCAGGATGGATTGCGGATTTTACCAGACATTTTTCAAATACGTGCTCGACCGCGACCGCGACGCCCATAAATTTTCGCTCCGCAACGCGCTGAAGGACACCAGCTACCTGGCGGCCTTCGCGCAGGCATCTTGTGCCGCGAACCCTATCGCCGCCGCCGTGCGCAATTCCTATGCGCTGGCGGTCGGCACCGGCCATGGCGACGATTACGTGCCGATGCTGTCCGATGTCGTCGCGAAACTCAACGGTATCGAGACCGCATCATGACCGACACCGCCCGCTTCGATGCCAAAATCGCCGTCGTCACTGGCGGCGCCGCCGGAATCGGGCTCGCGGTCACCGCCCGGATCGTCGCCGAAGCCGGCCGTGTCGCGATCTGGGACCGCGATCAGTCACAAATCGATGCGGCAAAAGCGAGATTCGGGGCAAAAATCCTCGGCATCGCCGTCGATGTCGCCGACTGGGACGCGGTCGAGCAGGCGGCGTCGCGCACCGCCGCCAGCTTCGGCGGCATCGACATCCTGGTCGCGAGCGCCGGCATCACCGGCCCGAACGCCACGACCTGGACCTATCCGGTCGCGGACTGGCACCGGGTGATCGCGGTCAATCTCAACGGCGTGTTCCACTGCAACCGGGCGGTGGTGCCGTTCATGATGCAGCGCAAGGATGGCCGCATCGTCAACATCGCCTCGATCGCCGGCAAGGAAGGCAATCCGAACGCGCCGGCCTATAGCGCATCGAAAGCGGCGGTGATCGGCCTGACCAAATCGCTCGGCAAGGAATTGGCCAGAACCGGAATCACGGTCAACTGCGTCACCCCCGCCGCCGTGCGCACCGCGATTTTCGAGCAGATGACCCAGGAGCATATCGACTTCATGCTGTCGAAAATCCCGATGGGCAGGTTCGGCACCATCGACGAAATCGCCGCCCTGATCTGCTGGCTGGCCTCCGAGGAATGCTCGTTCACCACCGGCGGCGTCTTCGATATTTCGGGCGGCCGGGCGACCTACTGACCACCCACTATCACGCCTCGGCGGCGGTGCGTGCGGCGGCGCGCTCGCGCGCGGCGGCGACCAGCGGCCCGTTCTCGTCATAGGCATGGCACGAATTGAGCAGCGCCGTCGGAATATCCCATCTGTCCTCGGTCTCGCCGCCCTCGCGCGCCGCCTTGTGGGCGCGCACGCTGAACATGGTCTGGATCGCCACGGTCGCCACCTGCTGCAGCAATTCGCGCAGATGGGTGCAGCCCTGGGTGCCGCCGACGCGCTCCATCGCCCCCTTGAGGAAGCCGCGCCCGATGGTCAGCCCTTCGAGCCGGGCGAAATTCGGCGCGACACCAGGGCAGATCGCATGCGGCGTCGCGTCCATCGCAGCCTCCGCCCCGCGCACCGTCAGTCCCTGATCGACGGTGACGCGCAGCGACATTCCATGGAGCGGCTCGCCGGCGCCGATCCGCCCGCGATCGCGGTTGGCGAAACCATAGGTTTTCGTGTCGGTCAGCCGCGCCTCGATATCGAGCATCCCGTCCTTGCGCAGATAGCCGCGCAGCGCGATGTCTCGCAGATGCAGGAGTTCGCGGGAGTCGGCGGGGCTGAGCGGCATGTCGCAGTCTTTCGTGATGAAGAATATTTACGCATACGTTAAGTCACCAAGCCACCCGGTGCAAATCCGCCCCCCATGCATGTCAGCCTTGCTGCGCCATATTTATAGCTGTCAAGCGGTTGCCCGATCACACGCGCGGGACGATCATCGGGCGATTGGAACCGGACTTCATGGAATATACCCATCAGCAGCGGCTTCAGGTCATCAGCGGGATCATCCTGTGCATGCTGCTCGCCGCGATCGACCAGACCGTGGTGATCCCGGCGGTACCGGCGATCGCCGCCGATCTGCACGGCTTCTCGCATGTTTCCTGGGTGGTCACCGCCTATCTCCTCACCTCGACCGCGACCACCCCGCTCTACGGCCGCCTGTCCGATCAGTTCGGCCGCCGAAAAACCCTGATCCCCTCGATCGTTTTGTTCGTCATTGCCTCCTGCGTCTGCGCCCTCGCCCAAACCCTGCCGCAACTGATCGCGGGGCGCGCGCTTCAGGGTGTCGGCGGCGGTGGTTTGCTCGCGATTTCCCAGGCCGCGATCGCCGACGTGGTTTCGCCGCGCGAACGCGGCAAATACCAGGGCTACATGGCCGGCACCTGGGGTGTCGCCTCCACCGCCGGGCCGGTCGTGGGCGGCTGGGTCACCGATCATCTTTCCTGGCACTGGATCTTCTGGTTCAACCTGCCGCTCGGCATCGCCGCCCTGGTACTCAGCCAGATCGGCCTGCGCCAGTTGCGCGTGGTGAAACGCGACGGGCGGATCGACTATCCCGGCGCCGCGCTGCTCACCGGCGCGGTCACCGCCTTCCTGCTCGGCCTGTCCTGGGGCGGCCACACCTATCCCTGGATTTCTGCTCCGGTCCTCGGCGTATTTCTCGGAGGCGCTGCCCTGATCGGCCTCCTCTGGCAATGGGAACGTCGCGTGCCGATGCCGCTTCTGCCGATGCGGCTGTTCGCGTCCGGTTCGTTCAACCGGCTGGTCGCGATCGGGTTTTTCATCGCGCTGGTGATGTTCTCGGCGATTTTTCTGCTTCCCTTGCTGTTCCAACTGGTGTTCCGAGCCAACGCCGCGCAATCGGGCTGGGACATCATGCCCTTCCTGATCGCGACCACGATCGGCTCCTACACCGCCGGCCAATGGGCGCGGCGGATCGGGCGTACGCGCGGGCTGCTGCTCGGCGGCCTCGCCGCCACCACCGCCGGTTTTCTGCTCCTCGGCCTGCTGCCGGCGACCACGCCGCTGCCTCTGGTGGTGCTGACCTGCTTTGCCGTGGGTGTGGGCATCGGGTTCGTTCTGCCGTCCAGCCTGGTCGCCATCCAGAACGCTGCGTCGCGCGCCGATGTCGGCGCCGCGACCGCGACTTTGCTTCTGCTGCGCGCGATGGGCGGCGCGTTTGGTGCCACTCTCGCCGGCGCCGTCCTGGCGCTCCGGCTAGGCAGCGGAATCAACGCTCTCGGCCGCGCGCGCGGCGCCGCCGCCAATCCGGCCCTCCCCGCCGCGTTTCACCTCGCCTTCCTGATCGCCGCCGGTTTCGCCGGACTCGCCCTGGTCATCGGCCTCAAGGTGGAGGATGTCCTGCTGCGCGAAACCCTGGAACCGGAACCCGAACTCATCGGCCATTGACGCTGCATATTTTTGCGCGTTTCACTCCCGGCCAGGAGCAAGACAATGGCGTTGCCGATCGGAGCCCGCACCAATATCGACGAGGAATTGACGCGCCTGAAGCGCGGCGTCGCCCGCAAGCTCGTCTATGCCGGCCTCGCCGACGTGCTGCTGCTATGGGGTGCGATTTTTCTGTTCAACGACGCGGTGATCAGCTTCCTCAGCCCGTTCGATTTTCTCACCTGGGCGTCCGGGCTCTGCGGGCTCTTCGGCACCTGGGCGATCACTCAGGTCCGCGCGCGCGCGCCTGCCCATGCCGAGAACGCACGCCGCCTGTTCTGGAGCTTCGTCGTGTTCTGCGCCGAACTGATGATCTGGCAGGCGCTCGGCATTCCGACCCCGATCGCCGGTCTTTCGCTCGCTCAGCAGAATGCCGGGGTAGTGTTCCAACTGACCTTCAACATGATGGGATTGGTCATTCTCGGCATCTGGGTGGGATGGGAAATGATCGCGCTCGGTTGCGGCGTATCGGCGATCATCACCGCCGATTACCTGCTCGGCCCGGCCGATCTGTTCATCGGAACCTCGATCCTGCTCACTGCCCTTGCCCTGCTCGCTGCCGGGTTCTGGATGCGCGTCTCCGCGCGCGATATCAGCGCCGATCCGTTCGCGATCAGTAGATAATCAATCCAATCTTGGTTCGATTCGTCGCGGCGGTGGCGGCGATGAAGACCGGGACGGCGGCGCCGAAGGCCGCGACCGGCCCAGAGGCTCGCGCGCAGCCTCCGGCGCGGGCGGAATCGCCAGCGGCGGCTGGGTATCCGGCTCGCGCGCATAGCGCGGTGCCGACGCGCGCGGCAGCGGGTCGTAGGGCGATTCGTCGATCGCAACGCCGCGCAGCGGTTCGGGCAGGCGCATCGTGAGAATGCGCAACTCCTCCTGCACCGCGTCCAACTGCGTCTCGATCGCCTCGAGCCGCGATTTCACTCCGAATACCGAGAACGGCATCGCCAGCAGCGCCAGCGCATAGAGCAGCGCGACCAGAAGCAGCACGAGGCCGAGCCACGCGGGCATCCAATCCGGCAGGGAGAACGGCAAGGTCATGGACCTATCTACCGGCCCCGGCACCCGGCAGGCAAGCCTTGCGTTTCGACTGCCGCAGTGGACATAACATGCCGGCCAAACGGGGGGAGTGTTCATGGCTTCCGATCTCGACATCGCGCGCGCCGCGAAACTGCGTCCCATCGCGGAGATCGCCGCCACCGCCGGTATCCCCCCTGGCTCGCTGATCCCCTATGGCCACCACAAGGGTAAGATCGATTTCCGCTTCATCGAGAGCCTGCGCGACCGGCCGGACGGTGCGCTTGTCCTGGTCGCCGGCATCAGCCCCACCCCGGCCGGCGAAGGCAAGACCACCACCACGATCGGCCTGGCCGACGCGCTGCGCGAAGCGGGCGCGCGCACGATGATCGCGCTGCGCGAACCGAGCCTCGGCCCCTGTTTCGGCCAGAAGGGCGGCGCCACCGGCGGCGGCCATGCGCAGGTCGCGCCGATGGACGAGATCAACCTGCATTTCACCGGGGACTTCCACGCGATCACCAGTGCGAACAACCTGCTCGGCGCGATGCTCGACAATCATCTCTACTGGGGCAATGCACTGGGGATCGACCCGCGCCGCATCCAGCATCGCCGGTCGATCGACATCAACGACCGCAGCCTGCGCGACGCGGTGATCGGCCTCGGCGGCGTCGCGCACGGCATCCCGCGCGAGGACGGGTTCGACATCACCGTCGCCTCGGAAGTCATGGCGATTTTCTGCCTCGCGCGCGACCTGGATGATCTTCAGGCGCGGCTCGCCCGCATGATCGTCGCCGAACGGCGGGATGGTTCCGCGATCACCCCTGCCGACCTCAATGCGGTGGGCGCGATGGCGGCCCTGCTGCGCGACGCGCTGCAGCCCAATCTGGTGCAGACCCTGGCCGGAACCCCCGCTCTGGTGCATGGCGGACCGTTCGCCAATATCGCTCATGGCTGCAACTCGGTGATGGCGACCAGGACGGCGCTGAAACTCGCCGATATCGTCATCACCGAAGCCGGATTCGGCGCCGATCTCGGCGGCGAGAAATTCCTCGACATCAAGTGCCGCCAGGCCGGTCTGGCGCCGTCCTGCGTGGTGGTGGTCGCGACCATCCGGGCGCTGAAAATGCATGGCGGCGTCGCCAAGGCGGATCTCGGGGCGGAAAACCCGCGCGCCGTCACCGCGGGGGCGGACAATCTGCGCCGCCATGTCGCGGCGATGCGCGCCTTCGGCCTGCCGGCGATCGTCGCGGTCAACGGTTTTCTCTCCGACACCGAAGCCGAGCGCGAAGCCCTGAATGAAGCCCTGGAACCGGATGAAATCGCGCCGATTTTCTGCACCCATTGGGCCGATGGCGCGGACGGTGCCGACGGGCTGGCCGAAACCGTGCTCGCCACGATTGCGGCAAAATCCGCGCGATTCGCGCCGCTCTATCCCCACACCATGCCGATTGCCGAAAAACTTCGCACCGTGGTCCGGCGCGCCTATGGCGGCGATGACATCGTGTTATCGCCCAAAGCGGCGAAACAGATCGCGCGCATCGAGCAGCGTGGTTTTTCTCATTTGCCGGTTTGCATAGCAAAAACCCAGTACAGCTTCACCGCCGACCCCAATTTGCGCGGCGCGCCCAGCGGTTTCACCATCCCGATCCGCGATATCCGGCTTTCCGCCGGTGCCGGCTTCGTGGTGGCGCTGGCCGGCGACATTCTGACCATGCCCGGCCTGCCGCGCGTGCCCGCCGCCGAAGCCATCGGCCTCGACGCCGCGGGCGAGATCAGCGGGCTTTTCTAACATTAGGTTAGTAATACTGCCATATGTTTCACGTGAAACAAAGGACCGGTTTGATACCTTTTTTGACCGGATAGACCCGCTTGGCGGCGAGGGTGATTCGCACCGATTTGGAGCCGCGCAGCAGGCTGGCGGGAATGCGACCCTAGGTTTCACGGAATGTCTGCGCGAAATCGGGGTGGAGCAGCAGTGCCGCTCCGCCATTCTCGAAGGCGTCGCGATTGCCGGTTTCCAGATAGGATTCGGCCGGCGTGCCCTCGGCATAAAGGATCGCGTGGTGGGGGAGTTCGATGTGGTAATAGGTGACCGCATGGCGCTCGACCTGACGAATCGTTTTGACATCCGCTTACGAGATCTATGATTCCTTGCCTTGGAATACCCCTCTTGCGCCCCGGCTCACGATCCAGATTCCCATCATATGATTTTTGACGCGCTCCGGGAGAATTCCGCCACCCATACTCGCATCGGGTCTATTCACGGCAGTTCGTGCCTCATTATCCGATTCGCGGCGCGTCCGGGCCAATCGTGACGCCGTCATCCTCAATCCGAAGGAGCCGATTGCCCGTTCACGCATGGGAAATATCGGTAAAAATTCGAGAAAATCGGGAATCCGATTTGCCCCAAGGAAAGTGATGCGGTGATGGCGTGAGGCCCTGGCGGCCGGCTCGCCTGGCGGATTGGTTCTCACCCGAGATGAGTTGGTATATTATCGTCCCTTCACAAAGACCAATCATCCCGTGAGGCTCGTCGATTACGCCAATCCCGCGAGACGAGAAACGGGTAACATGGGGGTATCATGACCGACATCGCGGTTTGCGTCGTACGGGTTCCCAAGGCCAGCTATCATGCCCAAGGCGGCTACAGCGCCGGGGATCTGGGCCAGCTTGTCGATCAAGCCAATAGCTTCATGGGCCGGCTGGTGAACCAGGCTCAGGGGCTGCACATGGTCGTCGCGCCCGAATATTTTTTCAGTCCGGTCGGGCCGATCGGCAGGCTGCGAAACCTGGGATCGCAGCCGATGACCAGAACCGAGAAGCATGACCTCTATGGCGATCTCGAGAAAGTCTCGCGCCGGGCCGGGAGCACCATCATCGTCGCCGGCTCGATTTTCTATCGCAAGGGCAATGGCGCCGGTGCGCGGGGGCTGAATGTCTGCCCCGTGCTGCGGCGCGGCAAGATCATCTACAAATACTACAAGAAATTCGACGATGGCGTTCTCGGCAAGAACGATCCCGCCGCGACCTATGACCACAAGGATACCAAGCCCTATTTCAAAACCGGAGGAGTCCGGTTCGGCATCGAAGTGTGCGGCGATCACACGAATAACGGGAACAACCTGGCATCCTGGCTTGCCACGAACCCGCGCACGATCGACGTCCAGTTGCTGATTTCCGACGGCAACGCGCCGTTCGCGCCGAACATGGCCGCGCGGGTCGGCGGCTATTTCATTCATTGCGATCTCAATGGAGAAGCGGACGCGGCGGTACGCGTCTATACCACCGCCGGCACCTGGCAACAGGCGAGCCGCACCACCGTCGATCCGCGCATCATCGTCGATTCAGGGCTTCCGGGCGTGGAACTGCGTTTCTTTTTGCTGAGGAATGTCTGAAGGAGGCAAACGAAAATCGCCGGCATTCATGCCGGCGATTTTGTGGGTGGTGCGGAGAAAAATTATCTGCCGAGCGACTGGGCGATTTCCTCGGTCATTTTCTTCGCATCGCCGAACAGCATCATCGTGTTGTCGCGGAAGAACAGCTCGTTATCGACGCCGGCGTAGCCCGACGCCATTGAGCGCTTGACGAACAGCACGGTTTTCGCCTTGTCCACCTCCAGGATCGGCATGCCGTAGATCGGCGAGGCGGAGTTGGTCTTCGCCGCCGGGTTGGTCACGTCGTTCGCGCCGATGACATAGACGACATCGGCGGTGGAGAACTCGTTGTTGATGACTTCGAGTTCGAACACCTCGTCATACGGCACGTTGGCCTCGGCCAGCAGCACGTTCATGTGGCCGGGCATCCGCCCGGCGACCGGGTGAATGGCGTATTTGACCTCGACGCCTTCTTCCTTCAGCAGATCGGCCATTTCGCGCAGCGCGTGCTGCGCCTGCGCCACCGCCATGCCGTAGCCGGGCACGATGATGACTTTCGACGCGTTGCTCATGATGAAGGCGGCATCCTCGGCGGAGCCGGATTTGACCGAGCGATCGCCAGTGACGCCGGCCGGTCCGGCGGTGCTGCTGTCGGTGCCGAAGCCGCCGAGCAGCACGTTGACGATCGAGCGGTTCATGCCCTTGCACATGATGTAGGACAGGATGGCGCCCGAGGAGCCGACCAGTGCGCCGGTGACGATCAGCGCGATGTTACTGATGGTGAAGCCGATGCCCGCCGCGGCCCAGCCGGAATAGGAGTTCAGCATCGAGATCACCACCGGCATGTCCGCCCCGCCAATCGGGATGATGAGCAGAATGCCGAGTGCCAGCGCCAGGGCCGCGATGATCCAGAACAGCACCTGCGCGCCGCCGGAAGCGACGAAGGCGACGATCAGGATGAAAATGAGAATCCCGAGCCCGAGATTGAGCTTGTGCTGGCCGGGAAAGCTGATGGGCGCGCCGCTCATCAGCGCCTGGAGCTTGGCGAAGGCGATGACCGCGCCGGTGAAGGTGATCGCGCCGATCGACAGGCCGATCGACATTTCGATCAGGCTTTCGACGTGCAGATGGCCGGGCGTGCCGATGCCGAAACTCTGCGGCGCGTTCAGCGCGGACGCCGCGACGAACACCGCCCCGAGCCCGACCAGCGAGTGGAACGCGGCGACCAGTTGCGGCAGCGCCGTCATGTTGACGCGCTGGGCGACCACCGCGCCGACCGCGCCGCCGATGATGAGGCCAAGAACGATCAGCCCGACGCCGGACAGAAGCATGCCGGGATGGCTGAAGGTGGCGAGGATGGCGATGGCCATGCCGGCCATGCCCATCAGATTGCCGCGCCGCGAGGTGGTCGGGTGGGACAGGCCACGCAATGCCAGGATGAACAGGACGGCGGAGACCAGGTAGGCGAGCGTGATGCCCGGTTCGGTTGCGTAATTCATGTGTGTGAGCCGCCCTTACTTCGTCTTTTTCTTGAACATCGACAGCATGCGCTGGGTGACCAGGAACCCGCCGAAAATATTCACGCTGACCAGCGTGACCGCGATGAACCCGAAGGCGTGGGCAGCGAAGTCGCCGTGCAGCCCGGTCGCCAGCATGGCGCCGACGATGATGACCGAGGAAATCGCGTTGGTGACGGCGAGCAGCGGCGAATGCAGCGCGGGGGTGACGCTCCAGATCACGTAATAGCCGACGAATACCGCCATCACGAAAATCGCGAACAGGTCGATCAGCGGAGCGCCGTGCGGCGCGTGAGCGGCCGCCTGGGCGGCGAAGCCGGCGGCGTTCTGCGCGAGCACCGCGGCTTTATGGGCAAGGCTCGCCGCCTGGCCCGCGAGGTCTGCTGGGGTCATGCTGAGGGTCCTCTCACGCCGCCGCTTGTGGCTGGAAATTCGGGTGGATGACGGCGCCCGCCCTGGTCAGCAGCACGCCCTTGACGATGTCGTCCTCGGCCGGGAGTTTTGGCGCCCGCGCATCCATGTCCCAGAAACTGCTCAGAAAGGTCAGCAGGTTGCGGGCATAGAGGCTGCTTGCCGCCACGCCGATGCGCGCCGGCCAGTTGCGGTAGCCGAGCACGGCGACGCCGTTTTCGGTGACGATGCGTTCGCCCGGCACGGTGGCCGCGCAATTGCCGCCGGCATCGGCCGCGATATCGACGATCACGCTGCCCATGCGCATCGCGGCGACCGCCTCGGCGGTGACGATGGTGGGCGCGCGGCGGCCCTGCACCAGAGCGGTGCAGATGACGATGTCGTTCTTGGCGACGGTTTCGGCGATCAGCGCGGCCTGCTTGGCGCGGAACTCGGCGCTCATTTCGCGGGCGTAGGCGCCGGTCTGGCTCGCACTTTCCTCATCCTCGACGCCGATGAAGGAGGCACCGAGGGATTTGATTTCCTCCTTGGCGGCGGGGCGCACATCGGTCGCCGAGACGATGGCGCCGAGCCGGCGCGCCGTGGCGATCGCCTGCAAGCCGGCCACGCCGGCGCCGACGACGAAGACGCGCGCGGGCGGCACCGTGCCGGCGGCTGTCATCATCATCGCGAAGCCGCGCGGGAAGGCTTCCGCCGCCTCGATCACCGCGCGATAGCCGGCGAGATTCGCCTGGCTGGACAGAACGTCCATCGACTGGGCGCGGGTGATCCGCGGCAACAGCTCCATCGAACACGCATCGATCCCGGCCTTGGCGAGATCGGCCACCAGATCGGGGTTGGCGAGCGGCGCCAGCGTGCCGACCAGCAGGGCGCCGCGCGGGATGGCGGCGATGGTCGCCGGATCCGGCGGCTGGACGGTGAACACCACGCCCGCGCCGGCGAGTGCGGTGGCGGCATCGGGCGCGATTTCGGCGCCGGCTTCGCGGAACGCCGCATCGGCGATCGCGGCCGCCTCGCCCGCGCCGGACTCGACAGCCACGGTGAGGCCGAGCGCTGTGAGTTTTTTCACCGAATCGGGCACCGCGGCAACCCTGGTTTCGCCCGGCAGACGCTCCTTCAACACGGCTAGACGCATCCTATCGTATCCCTTCCCTTCGAACCTTGCGGCGGACGGATGTATCGCCATCCGCTCGATGTGTCGAATATTGTGGCGTCCCCCTTCCGCACGACATAAAATGCCATGCTCCGGTGGTATACAAAGTTATCTCGCACCATGAGCGGGGCGCGGTGTCAAGACGGTATCGCGCGCAGGGCTGGTGTGGCGGAGTTGCGCAAGGTTCCGGCGATCCGAAGGATCGCGGGAAACGCAACGGAGGTGGCAGCGCGCAAACCGGAAGGATACCAGCGGCCCGACAAAGATTGAACGAATCAGTTATTCAGGCCGCTGGTATAAAAGCTCGTCTCGACAGCGCGCGACGCATCCACCACAATGGGCGGAACATTTCATGGAGCGACGCATGATACGCGATGACCGGAACTGGACCGAAGCGCGCGACGATGAGGAAGAACCGGAGACGGAAACGCCGGAGACCGCGAAGCAGGAGCCGAAGGCGCCGGCCAGCGAGCTGGAGAACCGACTGTTCAAGCAGCGCAAGGTGCTGATTTTCGGCGAAATCAACGACCGGGTGGCGCGCGCGGTGACCGGCCAGCTGCTCGCCTTATCGGGTGCCGACGATGCGCCGATCGACGTATTCGTCAATTCGCCGGGCGGGCATGTCGAGAGCGGTGATACGATCCACGACGTGATCCGCTTCGTCGATGCGACCTCGCCGGTGCGGATGATCGGCACCGGCTGGGTGGCGAGCGCGGGGGCGCTGATTTTCCTGGCGGGCCACAAGGATCGGCGGTTCTGCCTGCCGAATACGCGGTTTCTGCTGCACCAGCCGATGGGCGGGGTGCGCGGGCCTGCCACCGATATCGATATCGAGGCTCGGGAAATCATCAAGATGCGCGAGCGGATCAACCGGATCATCGCGCGCGAGACCGGCCAGAGCTATGAGCGGGTCGAGCGCGATACCGACCGCAACTACTGGATGAGTGCCGACGAGGCGATCACCTACGGCATGGTGGCGAAAGTGGTCACCAGCGCGACGGCGCTCGACGCGGGCTGAGCGCGGGATTCACGGCGAAAACATAACAGGACATCAGCCGCGACCGGCCGGTTTTCGGCGTGCCGGTCGCCGGGCGGAATAATCCGGGCAATGCGGCGTCAAAGTCAGGGACGGTGATGCGTCAACCTGACCTGCTGCGCACGCATCATGAATTGGCCGGGGGATATCATGCCACGCTACACGCTTGTGGCGATCATCCTGCACTGGATCATCGCATTCGACATCATACTGCTCGTTGTCCTGGGCGTCGTCATGGTTCAGCTCCCGATGTCGCTCGAGACCAGATTCGCTCTGTTCCAGCTTCACAAATCGATCGGGATCACCGTTCTGTTTCTGGTATTGCTGCGGATTGCCTGGCGCATCTTTCATCCGGCACCGCCTTTGCCGGCGCGAATCCCGCGCGCGCAACGGCTCGCGGCGCATGGTATGCATTACCTGCTTTACGCGCTGATGTTCTGGATTCCCCTGACCGGCTGGCTGGTGCTTTCGGTCTCCAGCCTGAAATTGCCGTTCCGGCTCTACGGCATCGTCGATTGGCCGGACCTGCCCGTGTTCGGCCTGCTGAAGCGCGGGCATGCGGCGGAAAGCGCAGTGGCGGTTCTCCACGTCTATGGCGCATGGATCATCGTCGCCGCCGTGGGACTTCACGTGCTTGCGGCGCTTCGCCATCAATTCGTCGAGCGCGACGAGGTCTTGCAGCGGATGCTGCCGGCATGGCCCGTGCTGAAACGGACGACGGATCGCCCGGCCGTGCCGGAGCCCGATGCGGCGGCATCGATTGATCCCCGGTGCCATAGAGAGTTCGGCAAGCCACCTTCCGACGGAAGCGCCCATGCAAAACGGCAATGATCCAGACGATTCCGCAGCCTGCCGCGACGGGCTTCGCGATCTGGAAGCCTGCATTCCCGCGTTGCGGCGCTATGCGCGCCTGCTGCTCAAAAGCCAGCAGGATGCCGACGACCTGGTGCATGACAGCCTGGTTCTGGCACTCGGCCGGCTTCACACGCTGCAGGAGGAATCGCGGATGCGCCCCTGGCTGTTCGCCATTATCCATAACCTGTTCGTCAGCCGAATGAGGCGGCGGCAGCGACAGGGCGAGACGGTTCCCCTCGAGCTGATCGATGAGGAGAAAATGAGCATCACGGCGGTTCAGGAAGAGGGGTTGCGGCAACGCGACGTCTTGCGGGAGCTGGAGAAGCTGCCCGAAGATCAGCGGCTGGTGATCGTTCTGGTCAGCGTGGAGGAACTTTCCTACGCCGAGGTCGGACAGGTGCTCGGCATTCCGATCGGTACGGTGATGTCGCGACTGTCGCGGGGACGGGAGCGGCTCAGACAGGCGATGAACGGCGAGGAGCGCCCCACGCTTCGGAGAGTGAAATGAACGAGATCGAACGCGCGATCACTGAAGATGAGCTCCATGCCTTCGTGGACGGCCAACTGGACTCGGCGCGGCGCCCTGCGCTCGAGCGCCATCTCGAGCAGGACCAATCGGCCGCGAAGCGGGTTGCCGCATACAAGATGCAGCGCGCCGCCTTGCGCGCGGCCCTGGCCGATCATTTGGCCGAACCGATACCGCCGCTGCTCGATCCGCGCAGATTGATGAAGCTGCGCGAGGCCCGGCGCCGTATCGCTTGGCAGATGGCCGCCGCGATCCTTTTCGCGTTTCTGGCCGGAAGCGGCGCGGGCTGGCTGGTGCGCGGGCGATTGCCAGATGGTTCGCCGGCGGGCATCCCCGCTTTGGCGCAGGAGGCGCTGATCATTCACGCGGTCTACGCCACGGATCGCGGTCCGCCAGCCGAATCCGGCGCGGCACGGCAAAACGCGATCTACCAATGGCTGTCGAGCGAGCTGAAGCATCCGCTCATCATGGTGAATTTGACCGCCATCGGCTATCGTTTCGTCGGCGGCAGGCTGGCCGCGACCGACCATGGACCGGCCGCGATGCTGCTCTACGAGGACGCCGGCGGCACCAGGCTCACCGTCTTCGTTCGGCCGATGCCCGACCGGAAACGGGATACCAGGACCGTCCATGTCGGGGCAGGCGATGTCGACGGATATGCGTGGATCTGCGACGGGCTGGGATATGCCGTGCTCGCCACGGCACCAACGAAGGATCTTCACGATATCGCGGTCATGGTGCGCCACCAGGTGGACCCGACCTGAGAGTCAGCCAAGCCACGCATGCCCGAGCACGACACCGACCGCAACTACTGGATGGGCGCGGACGAGGCGATCGCGCCTACGGCATGGTCGCGAAAGTGGTCACCAGCGCGAAGGCGCTCGACGCGGGCTGAGCGCCCGCCCGCCGGGCCGGCTGGTCAGGCGGCGCGAACCCGGCCGCCGCTGCCGTCCAGCTTGAAGACGCGCACCGGGATGGATTTCGCGGCGGGAACCTTGCTGCCTTCCGCGTGATGCCACAGGGGGATCAGCGCGTTTGCCTCGGGGTAGTAGGCGCCGACGCAGCCATCGGGAATGTCGTAAGCGGTGACGCGAAAGCCGGTCATTTCGCGGGTCCGGTCGTCGGCGACGGTGGCGAGGCCGACGGTTTCGCCGTCCACCAGGTCGAGCCGCGCGATGTCGTTGCCGTTCATCAGCACCACCATGCGGGTGCCCTTGATGCCGCGAAACCGGTCGTTATAGCCGTAGATCGTGGTGTTAAACTGATCGTTGCTGCGCATCGTCATCATCATCAGCACGTCGGTGCCTTTTTCGGGCATGTCCGGGTCTTCGGCGAGACTTTGCGGGTCGATGAAATGGGCGCGCTTGGTGTCGGTGTTCCAGATGCGCTGGCGTGCCGGGATGGCGCGGTAAAATCCGCCGGGCTCCCACATCCGGGTTTCCATGTTCTCGAAATCGGGATAGATCGCGCTGATTTCGGTGCGGATCAGCGCGTAGTCGCCGACCCAGGCGTCCCAGTCGATGCGCGGGTTGGGATCGAGCGCCGCCTTGGCGATTTCGGCGACGATTTTCGGCTCCGACAACAGATGCGCGCTGGCCGGCGGGCGCACGCCGCGCGAGCCGTGGACGCAGGCGGTGCTGTCTTCGACCGAGACCGCCTGATCGCCGGTGGCCTGGCGGTCTTTTTCGATCCGGCCGAGACAGGGCAGGAGATAGGAAATCTCGCCATGAACCAGATGGCTGCGGTTCAGCTTGGTGGCGACGTTCACCGTGAGGCGCATCCCGCTCCAGGCGGCTTCCATCGCCTCGCGCTCGGGCACCGCGCGCACGAAATTGCCGCCGAGCATCAGGAAAGCCTTGATTTTTCCGGCGATGATCGCTTCGCAGGCTTCGACTGTGTTCAGGCCGGCGTTGCGCGGCGGCTCGAAGCCGTAGCGTTCGGCGTATTTGTCGAGCGGGACCAGTTCGGGTTTTTCGCTGATGCCCATGGTGCGCTGGCCCTGCACGTTGGAATGGCCGCGCACCGGGCAGATGCCCGCGCCGATTTTGCCGATATTGCCGCGCAGGAGCAGAAGATTGACGAGCATCTGGACGCCTTCGACGCCTTCGCGATGCTGGGTGATCCCCATGCCGTAGACCACCATGGTTTTCTGCGCGCGGCCATAGACGGCGGCGGTCGCTTCCATCGCGTTGCGCGACAGGCCGGACCTCGCCTCCAGGGTTTGCCAGGAGATTTTGCGTGCCGCTTCGGCGAAAGCGTCGAACCCATCGGTCTGTTCGGCGATGAACCCGTGATCGAGGAGCCCGACGCGGCCGGAATTGCGCGCCGCGTCGTCGGCGGCGATCAGCGCCTTTGAAATTCCCATGACCGCCGCGATATCGCCGCCGAGCCTGACCTGATGGTATTGCGTGCTGATCGGGGTGGGCGAGGTCACTAACATCTCGGTCGGCGATTGCGGGTTGGTGAAGCTCAGCAGCCCCGGCTCGCGGATCGGGTTGAAGGTGATGATCGGCACGCCGCGGCGATGCGCATCCTGCAGCGGATGCAGGGCGCGCGGCGAGTTCGAGCCGGGATTCTGCCCGAAGAAGATGATGCAGTCGGTTTTTTCCATGTCCTCGAGCGTGGTGGTGCCGACCGGAACGCCGATGCTCTGCGTCAGCCCGACCGACGTGCTTTCGTGGCACATGTTGGAACTGTCGGGCAGGTTGTTGGTGCCGTAAAGCCTTGCCGCGAGCGCGTAGATGAAGGAGGTTTCGAGCGAGGCCCGGCCGGAAGAATACCAGACCGTTTCGTCCGGCTGCATCGCGCGCAATTCGCGGCCGATTTCCTCGAAGGCCGATTGCCAGGACACCGGAAGATATTTGTCGGTCGCCGCATCCCATCGCATCGGCTGGGTCAGTCGGCCCTGCTGCTCCAGATCGTAATCGGACCAGCGGCGCAATGCGTCCACCGTATGCTTGGCAAAAAACTCGGGCGTGGTGCGCCGGCTGGTGATTTCCCACGCGGTCGCCTTGGCGCCGTTTTCACAATATTCGAAGGCATGGGGCTTGGCCGGTTTCGGCCAGGCGCAACTGACGCACGCGAAGCCATCCGGCTTGTTCTGCGCCATCAGGATTTTCGCGCCGTCGAGCGGGATGCGCTCGCGCAGCAGGATCTCGGCGAGCGATTTCATCGAGCCCCAACCGCCGGCGGGCGAGGTGTAGCGTATGATTCTCGGCTTGCGTTTCATCCCAGATGTCTCCTGCGCAATGGTATAGATGCTATCTTGGGTGAATGGTGCGGGATAGTCACGATCATAACCATAGTTTCATCTGCGGGAGCATCGAAATTCGGCTGCCGGCGACTGAGATAGGGTGAGTTGGCGGCAACCCCCAACGAACCAACGAAGGAAACGCAGATGAGCAGCTTCGATCCCACCACGCCGCCGCGAACTGGCACGACGGCCGGCGACATGTCGCTGAGCGAAACGCCGAGCATGATCGCCGCCAGCAAGGTGAACGGCACCAATGTCTATAACCAACTGGGCGACTCGATCGGCTCGATCTATGACCTGATGATCGACAAGCGCAGCGGCCGGGTGCAGTACGCAATCATGTCGTTCGGCGGTTTTCTCGGCCTGGGCGAGCATTATCACCCGTTGCCGTGGCAATTGCTGAAATACGACGAACGGCAAGGCGGCTACATCGTCAATCTCGACCGCGACCGGCTGGAGCGGGGCCCGGCCTATGCCACCAGCGCGACACCCGACTGGTCGAACGGAATCTATGGCCACGAAGTCGACCAATACTATGGGATTACGCCAGGAACCGCGGATCGGTAGGCGGCATTACTTCGGGAGCGCGGATTTCAGGAGCCGGATTTATTGTCCTTCCTGGTCCGCGCCGCCTGTTTCGCGCTTGCCTGACTCTCCGTCCTGGGGCGTGACGCAGCGGCTTTGCCGCCGGTTTTTCCGCCCTTGCGCGATGCGGCATGGCTTTCCGGCTTGCCGACGCCGGAGCCGCTTTTATTGCCGCCCCCGCTTTCCTTGTTGACCGTGGCCCAGGCCCGGCGTTCCGCTTCCGGCGCGGCGACGCCACGACTTTCGTAGCTCTCCTCGATATGGTCGGCCTTGCGTTTCTGTTTGTCGGTATAGGCGGATTTGTCGCCGCGCGGCATGGCATCCTCCTTGGATTGACTATCGCTTGATGATGGTCCGGGGCGGCGCGGATTGCCTTTCATTCGTTTGTCCCGCCGATGAACAATGGGCAATTTGCCTGGAACGGCCTTGAGAATGCCCGCCGCCGCCCAGAGATTCCCAAACCCGTGACCCCACGCCCTGACAAGGAGAATGACCATGGCCATCGAGCGGCTCTGGAAAGCCAAACCGGACATCTTCAACGTCCAGCCCAACCATCACATGCTGGGACTAAACACCTAGCCGATGCGAAACCCAGGAGTTCGACGCGCTGATGCTGCCGGGCGGTGTCGCCAATCCCGATCAGTTGCGCACGCTGTCGAAGGCGGTCGCGTTCGTCGAGCATTTCGCGAAGCAGAGAAAGCCGATCGCGGTGGTTTGCCATGGTCCGTGGACATTGATCGAGGCCGACGCGGTGCGTGGCCGCACCATGACCTCCTGGCCGTCGCTGCAGACCGATCTGCGCAATGCCGGCGCCCATTGGGTCGATCAGGCTACGGTATGCACACATCTCTTTGCGGCAAAGAATCAACCCGAAAAAATTTCGCCGAAGCCAGATTAAAGTACATGATCTGAAGTGCTCATAATAGAGAACACATAACGGGATCAAATCGGAATATCGGTTACAATCCGTTGATTTACATACATTTTATGAAATGTGTGAATCCCGTAGGTCGATCAGGAGGTGGTGACCGACGGCAACATGGTGTCGTCGCGCAAGCCGGACGATCTGCCGGCTTTCAACAAAGCCTTCATCGCCCTTCTGGAACAGTCGGGCGCGCGGCATGCGACTTGAGCGCGGTTGGAACAAAGGCCTGAAATCCATGAGATTTTCCGTTTTTATTGTCGAAGCCAAATGTTTCCGAAGCCTCGACTTGAAACGACTCTCCACGATGTCACCCGCCGCATAGGTATTTCCGTTTGGTCAAAGGAGTGACGTGTGCCGCGATCGACGGCATCGCCGCCGAAGCGAAGGAGGTGATGAGCGATATCGCCGATCCGAGCGTGCTCGATGTCGGGATGGCCTCGTCCGCGCAGGCGGTCGAGCATTACGAGATCAGCCGGTACGGCACGCTGATCGCGCTGGCCAGGCGTTGGGCCACACCGACTGCGTGAGCCTGTTCCAGCAGACCCTGGAAGAGGAAAAAGCGGCCGGATTCTGGGGCACGAAAACTTCGGCCGGGTGATCGAAATTGGCAGCGCGGTCGATCGGGTGAAGGTAGGCGACTGGGTATGCCTGCCGTTCAATATCGGTTGCGGGTTCTGCGAGAATTGCGAGCGCGGGCTGACCGGCTTCTGCCTCACCTGCAATCCGGGAACCGCCGGCGCGGCCTATGGGTTTGCCGGCATGGGTCCGTACAGCGGCGGTCAGGCGGAGTTGCTGCGGGTGCCGTATGGCGATTTCAACTGTTTGGTGCTGCCGAAGGACACCGAGGAGAAACAGCTCGACTATGTGATGCTCAGCGATATCTGGCCGACCGGCTGGCACGCGACCGAGCTTTCCGGGCTGAAGCCGGGCGAGTCGATCGTGATCTATGGCGCCGGACCGGTCGGATTGATAGCAGCGTATTCGGCGATGGTCAAAGGCGCGTCGCAGGTGATGGTGGTCGACCGGCACCCCGATCGGCTGAAGCTTGTCGAGCAGATCGGCGCCATCCCGATCGATGATTCCGACGAGCAGGCCGTCGAGAAGGTTCTGCAGCAGACCAATGGCGCGGGGGCCGACCGGGGCTGCGAATGCGTCGGCTATCAGTGTCACGATCATCACGGGCGTGAATGCAATCACCTGACGATGAACGCACTGGTGGAGTCGGTGCGCGCCAGCGGCGGGATCGGGGTGGTCGGCGTGTTCGTGCCGAGCGATCCGAAAGCGCCGACCAAGCTGGAACAGAGCGGCAAGATGGCGTTCGATTTCGGCAAGTTCTGGTTCAAGGGCCAGAAGCTCGGCACCGGACAGGCCAACGTGAAAGCCTATAATCGCTATCTGGCCCGATCGATCGAGCGGAATCGGGCCAAGCCGTCATTCCTGATCTCGCACGAATTGCCGTTGAGCGAGGCGCCGACCGCCTACAAGCATTTCGACAACCGCGATGACGGCTGGACCAAGGTGGTTCTCAGAGCGGCGTGATCTACGATCCATCCCCTCCTGCCGCCGGTGAGTTCGTACCTCGCCGGCGGTACCTCATCTTTGTCCGAAGGAGCGGGGATGTCATATGACAAGCGTGATCGACTGAAAGTCAATCACGCTCTATGACTCACGCCAGCGCTGCTCGCGCAGCACGGGCACCGGCCCCAGGGCGATCCGTTCCGTCGCGCCGAGCGCCAGCCATTGCCGCGCATGCCCGAGCACGGCACGCGTTACGAAGGCAAGATCGAGTTCGAGCGCCTCCTCGATCCCGTAATAGCGGAGTTCTTTGAGTTCGCCCGAGCCGGCGATCGTGCCGGTGACACGAATTGCCGGAACGGTGAAGAAAAACGCATCGAACCGCACCGGCGAGGCGGGCGGCGTGATCGCGCGATAGATATAGTCGAGCGCGTCCAGACGGGGCGGCACGCCCAGGGAAAGCCCCGTCTCCTCATGCAGTTCACGCGTACCCGCGATTGCGAGCGCCCTGGCGAGTCCCGCGCCAACATGCAACCGAAGGCGGTCGAATACATGTGGAGAAAGCTCGCTCTCCGCCGGAGCGGACGTGTCGCCGGGATCGACAGCGCCTCCGGGAAACACGAGCCGATTCGGCATGAAGCGGTGGTTTGCGCTCCGCCTTCCCATCAGAACCTCCGCGCCGGCCGCACCGCCGCGCAACACGAGCAGGCTCGCGGCGGAACGAGGCGTGACGGGCGCGATTCCGGCGGTATGGTGGGCAATGGTCACGACTGAATCCGGTTCGTTCCGGTTGCCGCTTCACATGGACCGCAGGCTGACCGGTGCCGCCTGACGCGCGGGCAATTCAACTTCGCCGAACAGCGAGCGAACCCGCCGCGCTTCAGTGTCCGCATGGGGAAACAAATAGGCACAGGCGAGATAGATGGCGAGATTTGCCAGCAGCGCAACGAACCCCGATGTCACGCCCCAGAGCGGTCCGATGAATTCGGGATATTGCAGCGTGAGAGCGACCGCGAGAACGAACCCGACGATCGTACCCGCATAGGCACCCTGCCTATTCCCCCTCATCCAGAAAATGCCGAGGAATTGCGGAACGGCGAGCTGGATGATCCCCTGGTAGCCGATCACCGCGACATTGAAGAGCTGGGGCAGTTTCAGCGTCGCGATCCACGCTCCGAGCAGCGTGATCGCGATCATGCTGATCTTCGCGATCACCACTTTCGATGTCTCGCTAAGCTCGACGTAGTTGCCGAAAATGTCATTGGCGACCTGCGCGCCGGTGGATTGGATGTTGCCGTCGATATTGCCCATGGTCGATGCAAGGATGACGATTCCAGCAACCGAGAGCAGAACCAGACCGCCGGCTTGCTGATTCACGATGAACCAGATCGCATCGGGCGATTTGGTGACGGCGGGAAGATTTGCCGCAAGCATCGAGAGAACGATCAGCGCGCCGGCGAAGAAGAAGGAGATCGGCGCGGCGATGGCTGCCGCTTTCTTCATCGCATCGACGCTGTTGGCGGTGAACAGCCGAACGAAAATGCCGGGCCAGCACCAGCCCCCGAGCGCGCCGGTGAAGATCAGCGCAAAGAGATAGAGCGGCCCCTGTTTCGAGTGCTCGCCGGGAATTTCGAAAAGTCCCGCGTGAAGAGCGGCGAAGGAGGTGCCTTGCGAGAGCAGCAGCCAGCCGATCAATCCAAGGATCAGCAGCGTTCCGCCGATATAGGATACGACACCCTGCACCATGTCCGAGATAACGACGCCGCGCATGCCCATCTGCACGGTCCAGAATTGGCGGACGACGATCAGCACCACACCGAGAATGACGGCCACGGTGAAATCGATCCTCTTCAGCGCCATATAGTAGAACAGCATGCCCAGTGCCTTCATTCCAAGAATGATCCAGGGAAACTGGGAAACGATGCCGATGACGCCGATCAACAGGCGAATGTTCTTCGTCCCGTATCGGAGTGCGAAGAGGTCGGGTTGCGTGTATAGATTGAAACGCTTGCCCCAGAGCCAGACCCGGTTCGAGATCGCATACATCGCAACGATCGTGAGCAGGCTGTAGAGCAGAAGATAGAAGCTCAGCACGCCGGCCTGGACCGCAAGACCGCCGAAAGCGATGAAGATCGCGCCTGGATACCACGTGTTGAGAAACGACATCGACTGAAAGAACGCGCCGAAGGAACGGCCGCCGACCGCATACTCCGCGAAATTTTTGTCCTTCCTGTAGGAGAGCTGAAGGTAGATCACCACGACGGCGAAAAATGCCGCAAGGCCACCAAAGGTCACCAGCATCGGGACATTTCCTTTTTCAATTCCTTCTGCGTCCGATGGATTTTCACGCGCTCATCCGATACGCGGCGAGGATGCTCAATGTCACGAACAACCCGGCGAATAGAAAATATCCGACCGAAAGCGGCAGATTGGGCAGAGGACCGCGACCGCTGAAGGCAAGGTAGATCGGCGGAAAGCAGCAGACGATGAAATCGAATGCAAACCAGATCTTGATCGCGGTGGGCAGCGACCGTCTCAGCTCGGCTTCTTCCTCGATCATCCTGATCCTCATGTCGTTGACGTTCTGGGAAAAGTGGGGCGGAATAACTAACGCGATTCGGCGGATTCGAGACCGCACCATTCGGCGATGAAGAGAGCCATCGTCTTGGTGATCCGTTCGACGGAAGGCAGGCTGACGCTTTCGTCGGCCGCATGGATGCTGCGTGCGATCGGCCCGTAGCAGAGTGCCGGAACCTGATCGTAAAGCGCATAGACGCGCGTATCGAGGTAGCCGGCCGTCATGAAACTCTCGAGCGGTTTGCCGATGACCGTTTCATGCGCGCGGTCCAGAACCGCCTCGGCCTCCGATCCGGGCTGGAGAACATAGCCTTCGGAATAGAACCCGCCGAATGTCACCCGCGGCGGATTATTGGCCAGGAACCGATCAGAGCGCGCGAAATCGGCAACGCATTCGGCGATCTCGCGGGCGGCTTCCGCTGCGGTGATGCCGGGATAGATCGAGATGCGGCAACTGATCCGGCACCAGCTCGGCACCGACGAAGCCCAATCCCCGCCTTGGATTTTTCCGAGATTCAGGTTGATCGGATGGGGCTCATTCTCGAAATGAGGCCGTCCGGTTTTTTGGGCGTTCCAATCCGCTTCGATCGCCCGAAGCGCCGCCACGACGCGATAGGCTGCGTCGATCGCGTTGGTACCGTCGGACATTTCCCGCACATGCGCGGGCACGCCGCGGACTTCGACATCGAACCACAGAACACCGACATTCGCGCGGACGAGTTTTTCGTCCTCCGGTTCGGGAATCAGAACCGCATCGGCCTTGTATCCGCGAAGATGGGTCATCAAGGCGCCGTTGCCGGTCGATTCCTCTTCGACGACGGATTGCACGTAAACCGTTGCCGCGGGCTGAAGCCCTGCCCGGCGCAGAGCATCGAGCGCAAAGATATTCGCTGCGTGTCCGGCTTTCATGTCGCCGCTCCCGCGGCCAAACAACCAATCGCCCTCGATAACCGGGTCAAACGGTGGAGTGCGCCACATGTCCGATGGGCCGGTGGGGACGACATCGACATGGGCTTGGAGGATCAGGGACCGTCCGGTCTCCCGGCGGGGACGATGAATGCCGACGACGATCGGCGCGGTGGAATGCTGGTCCGAGAACGGCGCACCGCCGACATGCCGCCCAATCGCATCGGGCTCCATCGCGAACCGATCCATCGCATAGCCTCGGTCCCGCAGCGCGCCAAAGACGAAATCCTGGATCGTGTGCTCATTGCCGCGCGTCGAGGGGAAACGGATGAGCGATTTGGTGAATTCAATCTGCTCCGCAAACCCGGCATCGACCGAAGCGACGATGTGTCTCGCGAGTTCCCGATCCAATGCCATTCCAAACGATCCCTCATTCTCGGCGTTCACGGCTAGAACGCTTCGCCCGACCTGCTTTTGGCTCGGCTGTTGATCGGAACCATAAGGAGTGCCGCAAAGATATGTCAACTAATAATATGTTGTGTCAATAGATGACACGATATATAATCGAAGCATGAAAAACTCCGACCAGACGAAGCCGAACGTGCCACTCGTCCGAGCGGTGGAGCGGGCGATTCGCCTGTTGCGCGCCTTCAGTCCGGCGAAGCCGCGCCTGACGCTGAGCGAACTCGCCCGGTTGACTGACCTGGATAAGGGAACCGCCCGGCGTCTTCTGCAGACTTTGACTTTGAACGGTCTCGTTGAGCACGACGGGGAAACGCTGCGCTATGCATTGTCGGCGGCGGTGCTCGAACTCGGCGCCGCGGTCGAGACCGGGCGGGAACTCCGCAACGTCGCGGCACCGCAACTCGCCAGGGTCGCGACGAACACCGGCTGCACCACGTTTCTCTGGGTTTATCGCGAAGGAATGGCGCTTTGCATCGAGCGCGTGCGATCCGGCGATTTCAGCATCGATGTCGCCTGGACCAATGTCGGCAGCAGGACGACGCTGAATTGCGGTGCCGGCCCGCGCGCGCTTCTGGCCTTCATCTCGCCGGAGGAGCGGCGAGATGCGCTATCGGGCGATCTCACGAAGCGGACGCCGCTCAGTCAGGTCGATCCGGAGATTCTCACGGCCGAATCCGAGCGTATTCGCGGTCAGGGCTGGGAGCTCGCCATCGACGATTTCGTGCTCGGGCTCGCGGGACTCGGGGTACCGGTTTTCGACCGCGATGGTCAATTGCTAGGCACGATCAGCATTACCACCCTGACGCCCCGTCTCGCCGGTGCGGAAGAATCGAGATGCCTTGAGCTTCTCGTTGCCGCCGCGAAGGAAATCGGCGCCGTCATGCGGTGAACCGGCGATTGCTGGTCGGGTCGGGATTTCGGGCGTGATACGGAGACCCGCCCGGATGTAATCGGGGCAAAACCTGGGGAAGCGGCGATATTTGGCTTGCGCCGACGCGGCTGCGTACGATTCAGTGATTTCATGTCACCGCCCGCCGATCTGTCCGACCTATCCCGTGCCGAACTGGAAGCATTGCTGGTGGAACTGCTGGGCGATGTGTCTGAGCTGAAGTGGGGTTGTGGCGGCGCAGCGTGACCAGATCACACGGTTGAAGGGCCTGAAAGGCCGTCCGTGGATCAAGCCGGGCGGCACGGCTCGTTCGATCCTTTTTCAAAGCACCAATTGTCGCCTATATTACCGACTGATGAGTAAAATAATCGAGTGGGAATGAAACACATGACAAAACGAAAGCCGGGACGCCTGTTCTTCGCCAATCCGGGACCGACCAACATCCCCGATTCCGTGCTGCGCGCGATGAATCAAGCGACCGTCGATTTCATGGCCGATGATTTTCTGGACGTCTATGATGCCGCCATCGCCGGCCTGAAGCGCCTGCTGTTCACCGCGGGCGAGGTGTTCATCTACACCGCGAGCGGCCACGGCGCCTGGGAAGCGACGCTGCAAAACCTCTTCTGCTCGGGCGACCGTATTTTGATGCCCGATTGCGGCTATTTCTCCCGGACCTGGGGGGCGATGGCCAAGAATCTCGACCTTGCCGTCGAAATGCCGGAAACCGACTGGCGACGTGGTCCCGACATCGCGGCGATCGCCGATCGCCTCGCCGCCGACAAATCCCATGCAATCAAGGCCGTTTGCATCGTCCATAACGAAACCTCGACCGGCGTTAGTCTGCCGCTTCCCGAAATCCGCGCCGCGATCGATGCGGCGAATCATCCTGCCTTGTTCCTCGTCGATTCCATCTCCTCGTTCGGCTCGCTGGAATTCCGCATGGCGGATTGGGGAATCGACGCCGTGGTCGGTGGCAGCCAGAAAGGCCTGATGCTGCCGGCGGGTCTGGCATTCACCGCGGTCGGCGAAAAAGCCCTGCAAGCGCATGGCCGCGCGACCCTCCCGCGCTTTTATTTCGACTGGACGAAAATGCGCGCCCGCCGGCATCGCAGCTTCACCGGCACCGTGCCGATCGCTCCGTTCTATGGCATGCGCGAGGCGGTGCGGCTGATCGAAGCGGAAGGGATCGAACAGGTCTGGCGCCGCCATCATCGTCTTGCGGAAGCCACACGCCGGGCCGTGTCGGTCTGGAGCGGCAATGAAGGCGTCGCTTTCTTCTGCGCCGATCCGAAGCGCCGGTCGGATTCAGTGACCGCGGTGAAAATGCCCGATGGCCACGATGCCGAAGCGGTGCGCGCGATCGCCTATGATCGTTTCAACGTCTCGCTCGGCAGCGGGCTCGATCCGCTCGGCGGCAAGGTTTTTCGCATCGGTCATATGGGCGATCTCAACGAGCCGATGCTGCTCGGCACGCTCGGCGTGGTGGAAATGTCGCTTCGCCTCGCCGATATTCCCCATGCAAGCGGCGGGGTGGATTCGGCGATCGACTACCTCGCCACCGCCTGAATCCGCATCCGCCGGTTCGCCAGAATATACAGGACCGACGGCACGATCAGCCCGAGAATCCAACTGATATCGGCACCGCCGAGAGCCTTGGCGATCGGCCCTTCGTAGAGATCGGCATTCATGAACGGGATCTCGACCAGAATGCCGATCCCGTAGATCGCCATGGTGCGCCAGTTGATCGTGCCGTAAACCCCCGCAGGATCGTAGATCGCGTCGATGTCGTAGCTGCCGCGCCGCACCAGATAGAAATCGGTCAGATTGATCGCCGTCCATGGCACGAACACATAGAGCAGCAAGAGCAAGAAATTCGTCATCGCGCCGACGAAATTGCCGCTTGCGGAAATCGCCAGCGCACTGCCGATGATCGCGGCGAGTGCTCCGACCCCGATCCGCAGCGCCATGCCGTTCGCCAGAACCTTGCGGGTCAACCCGTTTTCTCCGGCCGAGGTCAGAATGGTCGCAGCCGACATCGCCGATCCATACAGGTTGAGCACATTCGCCGCCGTGATGCCGAGCAGAATCACCAGCAGCATCAGCCAGCGCCAGGACGAACCGAGCAGCCCGGCGAAATATAGCGTCGTATCGGCATTTGCCGCCTTGCTCGCGATCAGCCCGGCCACCAGCCCCAGCGCCATCATCCAGATCGAGGCGAGCACCGAGCCGAGATAGGTATAGGCCGAACTCGACAGAAACGAGGTTTTTGCCGGCAGATAGCGCGAATAGTCGGCGACATAAGGTGCGTAGGTGATCTGCCATGTCGCGAAAATCGAAATACCGAGCACGATCATCGCGACCGGCGCCGGCTTGCCGGCCGCCAGGACCGAGCGGTGATAGTCGCCGATCAGAACGACCGTAACGATCGCGAATACCAGCAGAAACAACAGCGCCACGATGCGTTCGTAGCGATGGATCAGATCGTAGCCGAAAATCAGCAGAACGAAGGCGGCGATATCGGCAATGACGATGCCCAGCGCGGGAGGGACGCCGAGCAATGCGCTCGCCGCCTCGCCGCCGAGAATGGCGCTCAGGGTGAAGAAGCCCAGATACAGGATGATCACCAGAAACACCGGCAGGTTCGCGCCGAGCACGCCGAACTGCGCGCGGGACTGGATCATTTGCGGAATGCCGAGTTTGGGTCCCTGCGCCGCGTGATAGGCCATGAAGACGCCGCCGAGCACATTGCCGAGCACGATGGCGACCATCCCCGAGGCAAGCCCCAGCCCCAGCGATCCGGCGACCAGCCCGGTCGCCACCGTCGTCATCTGCATATTGGCGGAAAACCACAGCGTGAACAGCGAAGCCGGACGGCCGTGGCGTTCGGTTTCGGGAATTCGATCGATGGCGCGTCGTTCAAACATCGGGTTGAGTCCTTTACGATTCGGCAACGCTATCAAGCACGATGACGCGCTGCACCGTCAATATCTATTTGCATGTCTATGCAATCCGGTCACAGCGCGGCGGCGAGCCGGCGCAACACGGGCCGGAACCGCGCCACCGCCGCCTCGCGGGCGACGTGCCGCCCCTGCTCCACGACAACGCGCCCGGCGGCATAGACCCGATCGATGAGCTTCGAGCCGCCGACGAATACAAACTGATCGAGCCAGAATCCCGGCGGCAGAGCGGCAAGATCGGTACCGTCGCGATCGAGCACGACGATATCCGCCCGCGCTCCCGGCGCGATCGCGCCGACAGGCAGATTCAGCGCCTGCGCACCGCCGCGCAGCGCGCCCGCATATAGTGCCGTGCCCGCCGAACCGTTCGGGCTCAGCACCACCCGGCGCCGGTCGCGCAGGCGTTGCGACCCGTCGAGCTGACGAAGCTCCGCCGCCGCATCGATGCGGATCAATGAATCGCTGCCGATTCCGAACCGTCCGCCGGATTCGAGAAACCGCGCGCCGTCGAAAATACCGTCGCCCAGATCGGCTTCGGTGAGCGGACAGAGCCCGGCGACCGCGCCCGACCGCGCCATCGCTTCGGTTTCGGACGCCCCCATATGCGTCGCATGGATCAGGCACCACCGCGCATCGACCCCGGCATGGTCCAGCAGCCACTCGACCGGCCGCGCGCCGAGAGCGGCGACGCAGTCATCCACCTCCGCCACCTGTTCCGCCGCATGACAATGGATCGGCCCGGCGGGAAACAGCGCCGCGATCCGCGCGACATCCTCGGGGCGCGCGGCGCGCAGCGAATGTGGCGCCACACCAAGCGCCGCACCGGGCATTTCGGACCTGAGCATCGACGCCGTTTCCTCATGCAACCGGCAGAACCCGTCGATATCGTTGATGAATCGCCGCTGCCCCGGCTCGGCGACACGCCCGATTCCGCCCGCGCTGTAGAGGCACGGCAGCAGGGTGAGCCCAATTCCGCTCGCCCGCGCTGCCGCGACGATCCGCCCGGCAAGTTCCACCCGGTTGGCATAGGGTGTGCCATCCTTGTCGTGGTGCAGATAATGGAACTCGGCAACCGCAGTGAATCCCGCTTCGAGCATCTCGACATAGGCCATGGCGGTAACCGCTTCGATCTCGTCGGGATCGAATTCGTTGGCGGTCCGGTACATCACATGCCGCCAGGACCAGAAATCCTCACCGGGGCGCTGGCCTCGCTCGGCCAGACCGGCCATCGCCCGCTGAAATCCGTGACTGTGCAGATTGGGCAATCCCGGCAGGGCAATTCCCGGCACGGCTTCGCTTCCTGCCGGAGAAACCCCGGTCTCGACCTCGGCAATCCGTCCCGCATCGTCGATCGCGACGGCGACATTCTCGCGCCAGTCTCCATCAAGCCACGCCCAGGCAAACCAGAGCCTCCGCACCATGTCCGCTTTCCTTCCCGCACCCGGTTGATTATCCGTCGGGTTCAGTTGTATATACAACTCACGCGACGCTGTCAGGAGGAAAAATTTGGAGTGCGATCGTTTGTGGACCAACGCCCGAATCGCCACCTGCGCGCCGGGCCGGGCCGGGCTCGGCATGATCGGCGACGGCGCAATCGCCACGGCGAACGGGCGCATCGTCTGGTGCGGCAGCCGCGCCGAGCAGCCGGCCGGACTTGTCGCCGGCGATACGATCGACTGCGCCGGACGCCTGATCACGCCGGGATTGATCGACTGCCACACCCATCTGATCTTCGCCGGCGATCGTTCCGGCGAATTCGCGCGCCGTCTGGCTGGCGAGACCTATGCGGAGATCGCGCGCGGCGGCGGCGGCATCGTGGCGAGCATGCGCGCCACCCGTGCTGCGACCGAAGCCGAACTGAAAAACTCCGCCGCGAAACGCCTGTCCGCCTGGAAGGCCGAAGGCGTCACCACCATTGAAATCAAATCCGGCTACGGGCTCGACGAGGCGACCGAACTCCGCATGCTCGCGGCCGCGCGCGCGCTGGAAGCCGAAGCGGCCATGCGCGTCCGCGCGACCTATCTCGGCGCCCACGCGATCCCGCCCGACCTCACCCGCGAAGCCTATCTCGGGTTGATCTGCGACCGCATGATCCCGCGTATCGCCGAGCAAAGCCTCGCCGATGCGGTCGACGGGTTTTGCGAATCCATTGCCTTCGCACCCGATGAGATCGCGCGCGTGTTCACTGCCGCCCAGGCCCATGGCCTGAAGGTGAAGCTGCACGCGGACCAGTTGAGCGATCTCGGCGGCGCCGCCCTCGCCGCGCGATTCGCCGCCCTGTCCGCCGATCATCTCGAATACGCCAGCGCCTCCGGCATCGCGACGATGGCAAGCGCCAACACCATCGCGGTCCTGCTGCCCGGCGCCTATTACGTTCTCCGCGAGACCAGAATGCCGCCAGTCGATGCGATGCGCAGCACAGGCTGCGCGATCGCCATCGGCAGCGATTGCAATCCCGGCACCTCGCCGATCCTCTCGCTGCGTCTGTCCGCCCATATGGCCTGCGTGTTTTTCGGTCTTACGCTCGAGGAAGCCTGGCTTGGCATCACGCGCAACGCCGCCATGGCCCTTGGCGTCTCCGCCGAAACCGGCACGATCGAAGCAGGCAAATCCTGCGACCTCGCAATCTGGGACGAAGACGATCCAGCCTCGGTCCTAGGGTGGATCGGCCCCGCTCCCCTGCATCGGCGCATCTTGAAAGGTTTCGACGCATGATCGTTCTAACGCCAGGCCAAATGCGCTATGCGGATTGGCGCGCCATCCTTGAAGGCGAAGCCGTCTCGCTCGATCCGTCCTGCCGCGCTTCCGTCGAAGCCGGCGCGGCGGCGGTGGCACGCATCGTCGCGCGCGACGATGCGGTCTACGGCATCAATACCGGCTTCGGACGGCTCGCCTCCACCCGGATCGACCGCGCCGATCTTGCCCAATTGCAGCGCAATCTCGTGCTGTCGCACGCATGCGGCGTCGGCAATCCCCTCCCTGCGCCGGTCGTTCGCCTGATCATCGCGCTGAAGGCGACGAGTCTTGCACATGGCGCCTCCGGCGTGCGCTCCGAAACGCTCGATGCGCTGATGGCGCTGCTCGATCACGACATAATGCCGGTCATCCCCGCGCAAGGCTCGGTCGGCGCGTCCGGTGATCTCGCACCGCTCGCCCATCTGACATGCGGTCTGTTAGGGATCGGCGATGTGGTCGCGCGCGGCGTGCGCAAACCCGCCGCTCAGGCGCTGAACGAAGCCGGCCTCGCGCCCATCGTTCTCGGTCCGAAGGAAGGATTGGCCCTCCTCAACGGCACCCAGGTTTCGACTGGCATCGCACTCGCCGGGTTGTTTCGCGCAAAGCATCTCTGCGACAGCGCATTGATCACCGGCGCGCTCAGCACCGATGCCGCGCGCGGCTCGGATGCGCCGTTCGATGCACGCATCCACACCCTGCGCGGCCATGCCGGACAGATCGCGGTGGCTCGCCTTCTGCGCGACTACATGACCGGAAGTAACATTCGCGACTCTCATCGCATCGGCGATCCGCGCGTGCAGGACCCGTATTGCCTGCGCTGCCAGCCGCAGGTGATGGGCGCGGTATTCGACCTGCTCGCCAATGTCGCGCGCACGCTGACGATCGAGGCGAATGGCGTATCCGACAACCCACTGATTTTCGCAGACCAGAACGAGGTGATTTCCGGCGGCAATTTTCACGCCGAACCGATCGCCTTCGCCGCCGATATCCTGGCTCTCGCCATCGCCGAAGCCGGCTCGATCGCCGAGCGCCGCATCGCACTCCTGGTCGATCCCGCCCATTCCGGCCTGCCGGCGTTTCTGACGCCAAATCCGGGGCTGAATTCCGGCTACATGATCGCCCATGTCACCGCCGCCGCGCTCACCGCGGAAAATCGCATGTTGGCACATCCCGCCAGCGTCGATTCCATTCCGACCTCCGCCAACCAGGAAGATCACGTCTCGATGGCGACGCACGGCGCGCTGCGCACGCTGCGCATGGCGGACAATCTCGCCGCGATTCTCGGCATCGAATATCTGCTTGCCAGCCAGGGTCTCGATTGCCTGGCACCGTTGCAAACCAGCCAAACCCTCGCGCGCGCTCACGCCTTGCTGCGCGCCGATGTGCCGAAACTGGAGGACGACCGGCTCGCAGCCCCCGATATCGCTGCCGCCCAGGCACTGATCGAGAGAGGTGCGCTGGTCCGGGCGGTCGCCGGCGATTCCGTTATCGATCTGGAGCGCGATTTCCGATGACCGGCACCGATTTCATCACGGTCCGCCCAGGAAACTCCCGGCTGATCCTGAGTCTGCCGCATACCGGCACCGATATCCCGGACGATCTCGCGCCGCGTTTCGTCTCGCGCTGGCAAACGCTCGCCGACGCCGATTGGTGGCTCGAAAAACTCTACGATTTTGCTGAAGACCGCGACGTCACCATCATCCGCACCACGATGTCGCGCAGCGTGATCGACGTCAATCGCGTTCCCAGCGGCGTCTCGCTCTATCCCGGTATGGCGACCACCTCGCTCTGCCCGCTCACCGATTTCGATGGAGCGCCGCTCTACAATGAGGGCCAGGAACCGGACGACGCGGAAATCGCCCGCCGCCGCGTGCGCTATTTCGAACCGTATCACGCGATACTGGCGCGCGAGATCGCCCGCCTTCGCGATTCCCACGACCAGATCGTGCTGTTCGACGCCCATTCGATCCGCTCGCGGATTCCGCGCCTGTTCGACGGCCTGCTCCCGGTCTGCAATATCGGCACGAATGGCGGCGTCACTGCTTCGCCCGCGCTGGTCGCCGAAATCGTCGCTCTCTGCGCCGCCAGTCCGTTCGATCACATCGTGAACGGGCGTTTCAAGGGCGGCTACATCACCAGGCACTATGCCGCGCCGGAAGCCGGCGTTCACACCGTGCAGCTCGAACTCGCCTGCCGCGCCTATATCGACGAACCCGAAGACGCCATCACCGAATCCAACTGGCCGCCGCCCTATTCTTCAGACCGCGCCAGTACAATTCGCGACCTGCTCATCCCCATCATCGGCGCCTGTCTCGATTTCCCGATCGTCCGCCGACCCGGAGACACATCATGCTGACCCGAATCGACAATGCCCGCACCATCCGCGCGCCGCACGGCAACATTCTGAGCGCCAAATCCTGGCTCACCGAAGCGCCGCTGCGCATGTTGATGAATAATCTCGACCCCGATGTCGCCGAACGTCCCGAGGAACTCATCGTCTATGGCGGAATCGGCCGTGCGGCACGCGACTGGGAGAGCTACGACCGTATCACCGCCGCGCTCAAATCGCTCGAAGCCGACCAGACGCTGCTCGTCCAGTCAGGCAAACCGGTCGGCATCTTCCGCACTCATGCGGATGCGCCGCGCGTGCTGATCGCCAATTCGAATCTGGTGCCGCACTGGGCGACTTGGGACCATTTCAACGAACTAGATCGCAAAGGCCTGATGATGTACGGCCAGATGACGGCCGGGTCCTGGATCTATATCGGCTCGCAGGGCATCGTTCAGGGCACCTACGAAACCTTCGTCGAAGCCGGCCGCCAGCATTATGACGGCGATCTTTCGGGCCGCTGGATACTAACCGGCGGCCTGGGCGGCATGGGCGGCGCTCAGCCACTCGCCGCGACCATGGCCGGCGCCTCGATGCTCGCCGTCGAATGCTCGCCCTCGCGCATCGAAATGCGCCTGCGCACCCGCTATCTCGACGTTCAGGCCAGCACGCTCGATGAAGCGCTATCGATCATAAGCCACGCCACGAAGAGCAAAAAGCCGGTCTCGGTCGGCCTGCTCGGCAATGCCGCCGAAATTTTTCCTGACCTTCTCGCGCGCGGCGTGCGGCCCGACATGGTCACCGATCAGACCTCGGCGCATGATCCGGTCAATGGCTATCTTCCCGCCGGCTGGACCGTCGCCGAATGGGAAGACCGCCGCGTCCGCGATCCACGCGGCACCGCCGAAGCCGCCAAACAATCCATGGCCGCGCAGGTCCGCGCCATGCTCGGCTTCTGGCGGAACAAAATCCCGGTGCTCGACTACGGCAACAATATCCGCGCCATGGCGCAGGATGTCGGCGTCGCCGACGCGTTCGATTTTCCGGGTTTCGTGCCCGCCTATATCCGCCCGCTCTTCTGCCGGGGCATCGGGCCATTCCGCTGGGCGGCCCTGTCCGGCAATCCCGAGGATATCTACCGCACCGACGCCAAGGTGAAGGAACTCATCCCGGACAATCCCCATCTGCACCACTGGCTCGATCTCGCACGCGAACGCATCGCCTTCCAGGGGCTGCCCGCGCGAATCTGCTGGGTCGGCCTGGGCGATCGCCATCGCCTCGGGCTCGCCTTCAACGAAATGGTGGCGAGCGGCGAATTGTCGGCGCCAATCGTAATCGGCCGCGATCATCTCGATTCCGGTTCGGTTGCGAGTCCCAATCGCGAAACCGAGGCGATGCGTGACGGATCGGATGCAGTCTCGGACTGGCCGTTGCTCAACGCGCTGCTCAACTGCGCCTCGGGCGCGACCTGGGTGTCGCTTCATCATGGCGGCGGTGTCGGCATGGGATATTCGCAGCACGCCGGCATGGTCATCGTCGCCGACGGCACCGAAGCGGCGGCGCAGCGCCTCGCCCGCGTGCTCTGGAACGATCCCGCCACCGGGGTCATGCGCCACGCCGATGCCGGTTACGATACCGCGATCGACTGCGCCCGCACCCACGCACTCGACCTGCCCTTCCTCACGCGGTGATCACCGTCGAAGCCCGGCTGCCCAGGCTGTAGCGCGAGCCTGGGTAGATGAACTCGCTTTGCGTCGCGGAAATGCCGTTGCTCCAGGTGCGGCGCAGCAGCACCAGGCAAGCGGCATCGTCCGCCGGCCCGAACTCGAGCAGTGCGCGCACCGCCGGCGCCGGCGTCGCCGCATAGGCGGTGTGCTCGATCTCGGTCGCCGGGCCGAGGCGCAGCAGATAACGCGCCGTGGTTTCCCGCGAAAAATCGGCATTGAGATAATCGGGCGCGAATTTCGGCGAAACGAAACGGTCCTCGAGCTGCACCGGCACATCGTCCTCGAAATGCAGCACTGTGGAATGAAAGATTTTCGCACCCGGCCGCAGCTCGAACCCGATCGCCTGGGTCGGCGTCGCCCGCACCGCTTCCAGCGCGATCAGTCGCATCCGATGAGTGTGCCCGCGCGCCGTGATATCCTCGGCGATGTCGTGGATTCGCAAAAATTCCTGGCGCGGCCTGCGCTCGGCGGCGAAGGTCCCGACCCCCTGAATCCGCGAAACCACGCCTTCCGTCGACAATTCCCGCAAAGCGCGATGCACCGTCATGCGCGAAACGCCGAAATGCGCGGTCAGTTCGTGCTCCGATGGCAGGCGCGCGCCCGCGCCCCAATCGCCGGCTGCGACGCGCGCGGCGATATTGCGTTTGACCTGCTCGTAGAGCGGACGGGGCTTTCCGAATGCCGGATCGGTTACATTATCGGTCATCTGACCGGCGATCATATCGGCGACAATCGCCGCCGTCCAATATTCCGATCAGAAAACCTCGGAAAATCGATCCGGTATCCGCCATAATCTCGGCCCCTGAATCGACAGATCGATGCGATAGGTTTCGCTCTCGCGGCCGATGCGGCTCGCGATAACCGCATCCAGGCAGGCGCGCATCTCTTGTGTCGCTTCGTCCGCGGGGATGTCGCTCAGCCGCCCGGCGGCGCCGAAGCCCTCGAACATGCGCAGCCAGTCTTCATCGCTCAATCGCTGATGGCCTGCCTGATCCGGGTGCGACCAGGGCTGGCTGCGCGAACGGTGCAGCCGGCGTATCCCGGCATCGCGATCGAAATAGCGCAGATGAAACATGTAAAGACCGTCGAACACGGTATCGGATGGCATGCAATGAAATCCCGGAGACCAGTCCAGCGGTCCCCGCGTCAGTGCCGGCTTGCACATCGGGCTGTGAAACCAGGCATAGCGGCGCTGGTTCAGCACTTTCCGCTCCGCCGAGAAAACCGGCTCGCGATCGTAAACATGCTGCAATTCGAGGCCGATCAACGAGACGACATCGCGTTCGCAACGATCCGCATAATCGGTCAGGCTCGCATAACGCGCCGGATCGGCGACCGCGAACTCGTCCATATCGACATGCAGAACGTAGCGATAACGCTTCAGAAGTTCACCCGCAAAAAGCCGGATGAGTGCCAGATGGCGATAGTCGTCCTGCGCCGAGCGCAGCAGCCGGACGACCTGCGCGCCGCCAACCGCCGCCCCCGAACCATCATCGGTGCCGTGATCGAGCAGATAGCAATTCTCGAGACCAGCCTGGCGTCGATAATGCCCGAGCCAGAGCGGCAGATGCACCGGCTCGTTGTAGAACTTGCAGATAACCGCGAGCGGTTTCACGGCGCCGGCGCACGGGTCCGCATCACCTCGCCCACCAATGCCTTGGCGTCGAGAATCGTGTCGAGATCGGCGCCGGGCATCACCTCGGCGGCCAGCTCGCGCACCGTCCGCCCGGTCGCAAGCGCCATCTTCGCCACCGCCGAGGCGCGTTCGTAGCCGAGATACGGCACCAGGGCAGTCACCGTCGCCGTGCTCGCCTCCAAATGCTTTATGCAATTTTCGGGATTGGCCTGAATCCCGTCGACGCACAGCGTCGCGAACACCTCGACCGAGTTGCGGATCAGCTTCATGCTGTTCAGCGTATTATGCGCGATCAGCGGCTCGAACGCGTTGAGCTGCAACTGGCCGGCCTCGGCCGCCATGGTGATCGCGAGATCATGGCCGATCACCTGAAAGCAGACGATGCTGATCATCTCGGGAATCACCGGATTGACCTTGCCCGGCATGATCGAGGAGCCGGGCTGCATGGCCGGCAACGCGATCTCGCCGAATCCGCCGCGCGGACCCGACGACAGCAGCCGCAGATCATGGGCGATTTTCGATATCTTGGTCGCGATCCGCTTGAGCACCGCCGAGAACATGATGAAGGCGCCCATGTCCCAGCTCGCTTCGAGCAGGTTCGACGATTGCACGAACTCGATCCCGCTGAGTCGCGACAGCGATTCGATCGCGAACGGACCATAGGCCGGATCGGCGTTGATCCGCGTGCCGATCGCGGTGCCGCCGAGATTGATCTCGGTGAGCAGCTTGGCGGCTTCGTCGAGCCGCTGGATATCCTCGCGCACCGTGGTCGCGAAAGCGCCGAATTCCTGGCCCAGCGTCATCGGCACGGCATCCTGCATCTCGGTGCGGCCGAGCTTCACCACATCGGCGAATTCGCCGGCCTTCCGCTCGAAGGACGTGGCGAGCTGGTCGAGCCTGTCGCTGAGCGCATCCTTGCCGAGCAGAACCGCGAGCCGCACCGCCGTGGGATAGGTATCGTTCGTCGATTGCGACATATTCACATGATCGTTCGGATGCACCCGATAATCGCCGCGTACGCCGCCGAGCAGTTCCGAGGCGCGATTGGCCAGCACCTCGTTCATATTCATGTTGGTCGAGGTTCCCGCCCCGCCCTGGATGACATCGACCGGAAACTGATCGTGCCATTTCCCGTCGATGATTTCGCGCGCCGCCTTGTCGATCGCTTCGGCGATCACCGGGTCGAGCTTGCCGAGCCGCGCGTTCGCGCGCGCCGCCGCGGTCTTGACCATGGCGAAAGCGACCAGAAGATGCCGGTGCTGGCCGATGGTGAGATCCGAGATCGGAAAATTGCGCAACGCGCGTGCGGTGGACGCACCCCAATAGACATCGCCTGGAACCTCGATTTTGCCAAGGCTGTCGTGATCGATCCGAGACATGCTTTCCCCCGTTTGGAATTTAATTTCTCTACCCTGTTTCAATGCCGGAGTCGCGGGCCCGAAGGCCGTGCCCATGCGCCAATTCGGTGACGATGCCATGCAATGTGCGCAACTCCTGCTCGGTCACTTCGCCGCGCTGGAAGAAATGACGGATGTTGCGCACCATCCCAGGCCGTTTCGGCGCGTTGCGCAGGAAGCCGGACGCATCGCATTCGGCGATCAGATGGGCGAGAAAATTCTCGAGTTCGCTCTTGGTGGCCACGCGGGTCTTGTGGGTCTGCAATACGCGCGAGGGCACCGCCTCGCCGGCCATCCACCACTCATAGGCCATCACCATCACCGCCTGCGCGAGGTTGAGCGACATGAAGCCCGGATTGAGCGGATAGCGGATCAGGCTGTCGGCATGAGCAATGTCGTCATTGTCGAGCCCCGCGCGTTCCGGGCCGAACAGCAGCCCCATGCGCAACCCGCGTGCTCCGATCGCGCGCAATTCCGCCGCCGCACCTCGCGCGGTAAGCAGAGGCTTGACGATATGGCGCGGCCGCGGACAGGTCGCGAACACGCGATGCAGGTCGGCCACCGCATCGGCGACTGTTTCGTGCAGGCTTGCCGCTTCGAGAATCCGAACCGCCCCCGAAGCGGTGCGAAACGCCCGATCCTGCGGCCAGCCATCGCGCGGACTAACAAGCCGCAGGTGAAACAAGCCGCCATTGCCCATGGCGCGCGCGACCGAGCCGATATTCTCCGCAAGCTGCGGCCGCACCAGGATAACCACCGGCGACGGATCGATCGGGTAAAGATCGGCGCCTTCGTCGCGTCCGGTCATGCGCGCCGCCAGCTTGTGCCCGCCGGGCTATCCTCCAGAATGATGCCGCTATCGGCGAGTTCCGCGCGGATCGCATCGGCGCGGGTGAAATCCCTGGCGCGGCGCGCGGCAATCCTTTCGGCGATCGCCGCTTCGATGCGCGCGGTATCCGCATCGTCGCCCCGAAACCAGTCTGCGGGCCGATGATTGAAAACACCCAGAATCGCGCCCGCCGCCTTCAGCGACGATGCCGCATTCCGGTCGCCCGCCAGCGCCGCATCGGCCAGTGTGTGCAGCGCCGCAATCGCCCCCGGCGTGTTCAGATCGTCGGCGAGCGGCAACAACACGGAGTCGGGAACCGTATTCGCCACCGCCCAATCGCAATGTGCCGCCAGCGCCCGATAGAACCGATCCAGTTCCCGTTTGGCTTCCAACAGTGCCGCATCGGTAAAATCCAGCGTGCTGCGATAATGCGTCTTCAACAGCAGAAACCGGATCACCTCGCCCGGCGCCCGTTCCAGGGCCTGTCCGACGGTGATGAAATTGCCGAGCGATTTCGACATTTTCTCGCCGTTCACCAGAAGCATTCGGTTGTGCAGCCAGTAGCGCGCGAAGCCCGAACCGGGAAACGCGCAGGTCGATTGCGCGATCTCGTTCTCGTGATGCGGAAAGATCAGATCGTCTCCGCCGCCATGGATGTCGAAGCTCTCGCCGAGATGCTTCCAGCTCATCGCGGAGCATTCGATGTGCCAACCCGGCCTGCCGCGTCCCCATGGGCTGTCCCATCCCGGCAGCTCCCCGGTCGATGGCTTCCACAGCACGAAATCGCCCGGATCGCGTTTGTAGGGCGCCACATCCACCCGCGCTCCGGCGAGCAATTCGTCCGGGCTGCGGCCGGAAAACGCGCCATACTCCGCGTCGGATTTCACCGCGAACAGCACATGGCCCTCCGCTTCATAAGCGTGGCCCCGCTCGATCAGCCGTTCGATGATCGCGACGATCTCGACGATATGGCCGGTCGCCCGCGGCTCGATATCCGGCGGCAGCGCGAACAGTGCCGCCATGTCCCGATGATACCATTCGGTCGTGCGTGCGGTGATCGAAGCGATCGCCTCGCCGGTCTCGCGCGACTTCGCGTTGATCTTGTCGTCGATGTCGGTGATGTTGCGCACGTAAGTCACGCGCGGAAACACCTGCCGCAGCAGCCGCACCAGCACGTCGAACACCACAACCGGCCGCGCATTGCCGATATGCACATGGTCATAGACGGTCGGGCCGCACACATAGAGCTTCACATGGCCGGGATCGATCGGCACGAACGCCTCGCGCCGCCTTGATTTGGTGTTGTGCAGCCTGATCTCGATCATGGCGGCGATTTCCTCCGCGGATCATCGGAAGTCAACCGGCCTCCGTTGACAGGACTAAACCGGTCCTGTATCCATTTCGACAGAAATTGCGAATAGTTCTCATTATCATCTCTGATGGAGTACGCCTTGTCGCAGACCGTGACCCGCCCGAAGCAGAGCCGCTCGCGTCTGCCTTTTCTCGCCGTGCTGGGGCCCGGCATCGTCGTCATGCTGGCCGATACCGAGGTCGGCAGCATCATCACCGCCTCGCAATCCGGCGTCGCCTGGGGCTACCGTCTGCTGCTGCTGCAATTCCTGCTCATGCCGATCCTCTATGTCGTGCAGGAACTCACGGTCCGCCTGGGTATTTTCACCGGCAAGGGCCATGGCGAGCTGATCCGCGACACGTTCGGCAAAGGCTGGGCGTGGCTCTCGGCAAGCGGCCTCGCGGTCGCGACCGTCGGCGCGCTTCTGTCGGAATTTTCGGGCGTCGCCGGCGTGGGCGAACTCTATGGCGTGCCCCGCGCCGTCACCCTCACCCTTGCGGTCGCCTTCCTCCTGGTCGTCGCCTTCACCGGCTCCTACCGCAGGGTGGAGCGGGTGGCGATCGCGCTCGGCCTGTTCGAATTCGTGTTCTTCGGCATCGCCTTCGTCTCGCATCCCGACCTGCACGCGATCGCGACGCAAACCTTCCAACCCGCTTTGGGCAATCCGGGCTATCTCTACCTTGTGGCGGCGAATATCGGTGCCGTCATCATGCCCTGGATGATCTTCTACCAGCAATCGGCGGTGGCCGATAAAAAACTCGGCCCGGCGGATTTCAAATATGCCCGCTGGGACACCGCGATCGGCGCGGTCATCACCCAGCTCGTCATGGCCGCCGTCCTGGTCGCCACGGCGGCGACCATCGGCGCGCACAACCCCAATGCCAGCCTCAATTCCGTGGGTGACATTGCCGCCGCCCTCACGCCCTATCTCGGCGTCACAATTGGAAAACTGGTCTTCGGCATCGGCGTGCTCGGCGCCGGGCTGGTCGCGGCGATCGTCGCCTCGTTGGCGCTGGCCTGGGGCCTCGGCGAGGTCGCCGGCTATCGCCGCTCGCTGGAAGACCACCCGCTGCAAGCCAAATGGTTCTACGGCGTCTATGCCGCCTGCCTGATCCTTGGTGCCGTGCTCGTCGCCGTCGTGCCAAACCTCGTCATCCTCAATATCGCGGTCGAGGTGATGAACGCCCTGCTGCTGCCTTTGGTGCTCGGCTTCCTGATCATGCTCGGCCTGCACGCCTTGCCCGCGCATCTCAAGCTGCGCGGCTGGTATATGGGCCTGACGATTTTCCTCTCCGTCGTTACCGCCGGCCTCGGCGTCTATGGCGGGCTGACCGGCGCCGGTTTGTTCTGAGCTTCAGCCGATCAGCGTCACCAGCTCGGAATACGGCACAAGCACGGCGTCGGCGGTCAACAGCCGTGCCGGTTCGGCCATCGCCTGGGCGAGAAGAAGGTGATCGAACGGATCGCGATGCCGCACTGTGATCCCTGCCACCAGCGCGGCGACCGCGGCGGTCACCGGGTATTCGGCAAACCCGCTTTCAACCGCCGCCGCCGCGATTTCCTCCGGCCGAACCGGAAAATCGACCCGCCCGAGCCGCGCCTTGATCGCGATTTCCCAGATGCTGACCGCGCTGAACAGAACCGTATTGGCCGGGTTTTCGATATCCGTCTGCCATCTTTTGCCCAGCCGGTCAGGCTCCACCAACGTCCAGATCAGCACATGGGTATCGAGCAGAACCCGCATCAGCGTGGTTCGAAACCGTCCAGCACATCATCCGGCAGGGGCGCATCGAAATCATCCGGCACCCGGAATTTTCCCGCCAGAATTCCCAGCCGCCGCTTCGTTCCGACCGCGTTCAACGGCACCAGCCTGGCCACCGGTCTGCCGGCCCGCGCAATGATCGTCTCATGCCCGGCCTCGGCCTCATCGATCAGCCGGGACAATTGCGTTTTGGCGGCGTGAATGTTGATCGCGTTCATCGCTTAATCTCGATTTCGACCGGACTAGACTTAGTCCATTTCATCTGCCGCCGCAAGCCCGATCACAACCGCAACCGCGCCATCGCCAAGCTGTCGATGAACACGCCATCGCGCAGCACCTCGTCGCGCAAACCCCCCTCCACTTCGAAGCCGAATTTCCGGTAGAGCGCGATGCCCCGCGCATTGTCGGCGTTTACCGTCAGCGAGATACGTCGGAGTCCAAGCCAATTATCGGCAAGATCGAGCAGCGCCGCCATCAGCGCGCTGCCGACCCCGCCGCCGACATGATCGTCGTGCACGAAAATCAGCATCGAGGCGGAATGTGCGGTCCGCCCTTCGCCACGCATCAATGACGTGGTGCCCACGATTTGCCCGCCCCGTTCGGCGACCAGCGCGGCGGCGACCGGATAGCCCATCCATGTCCGTGCGAATTCCACCGAAACGAACGGCGTGCGCAGCGTGCCGAACCGCACGCCCGGCAGGTTCATCAGCGTCGCGATAGCCTCGGCGTCGCCCGGTTCACGGGCGCGAATCAACATATCCCCCGATTCACGGGCGCGGATCGACACATCCGCCATCGTCACTCTTTCCTCATCGTCGTTCGGCGTCTATCTCTTGGTGAGCATAACGGAGAGACAGAACGATGAGCAATCCATCGATCGACGCGATTCTCGCCCATATCGACGCGCATCTCGACGACTCCCGCGCCCGATGGTTCGACCTGCTCCGCATCCCCTCGATCAGCGCCCAGCCGGCCCACAAGCAGGATTGCATCCGTGCGGCGGCCCATGCGCGCGACCTGCTCGCCGGGATGGGGTTCGAGGCTCGCCTGGCGGAAACCGCCGGCCTGCCGGGCGTGATCGCGACCCATCTCAAAGCCGGCGCCCACGCGCCGCGCGTGCTGTTCTACGGCCATTACGACGTGCAGCCCGCCGACCCGCTTGAACTCTGGCATGCGGACCCGTTCAACCCGCAACTGGTGGACGGGCCGCACGGCAAGCGCGTGATCGCGCGCGGCGCGGTGGACGACAAGGGCCAGGTGATGATGGTGCTGGAGGCAATCCGCGCATCATTGGCGGTCACCGGCAGGCTTCCGGTCAACCTCACTGTCTTGCTCGAAGGCGAGGAGGAATGCGGCAGCCCCTCCCTCGAAGCCATGCTGAACGCCGAGCGCCACGCCCTCGCCGCCGATTTCGTCCTGGTTGCCGACACCAACATGTGGAACATCGATACGCCGGCGATCACCACGTCCCTGCGCGGCCTCGCCGCGATGGAACTGAAAATCACCGGCCCCAACCGCGATCTGCATTCCGGCCTGTTCGGTGGTCCGGCGCTGAACCCGATCCGCGCGCTCACCCGCATCCTCGGGGATCTGTTCGACGAGAACGGCACCATCCGCATTCCCGGCTTCTATGACGGCATCACCCAGATTCCCGAAGACGTTCTGAAATCCTGGCGCGCCACCGGCTTCGACGATGCGGCCTGGCTCGGCGCGATCGGCCTCGCTCATGCCAGCGGCGAGCACGGCCGCTCGGTTCTGGAACAGAACTGGGCACGCCCCACCGCCGAGATCAACGGCATTTTCGGCGGCTACCAGGGTGACGGCAGCAAGACCGTCATCCCCGCCGAAGCCGGCGCCAAGCTCACCTTCCGCCTGGTCCCCGGCCAAGACCCGGAACGCGTGATCCAGGGTTTCAAACATTTTGTCACCGAACGTCTGCTGCCCGACGCACGCGCCGAATTCACCGTGTTCGGCGCCTCGGCCGGGCTGACCGTGCCGATCGACGCACCCTATGTCGTCGCCGCCCGCCACGCGCTGGAGGCCGAGTTCGGCAAACCGCCGGTGCTCGCCGGCTGCGGCGCGTCGATCCCGGTGGTCGAAGCCTTCGAGCGCCAACTCGGCCTGAAAACCCTTCTGGTCGGTTTCGGCCTCGACGATGACTGCATCCACAGCCCCAACGAGAAATTCGAGCTGCGCTGCTTTCATCGCGGGATGCGCGCCGAGGCGCGGATGCTCGCCGCCTTCGCCGCTTGATCCGAATCACCGCTAAACTCTCAACCCGCTACCATCCCGGTCTGGGCGAGTTCGAGGCGCGCAGCCTGCCCCGCTCGCGCCTCGATCCGGTTTTCCGCTCCTACGCTCGCCGCCTCCGGCCCGCGCGCCCGCGTGCCGTCTCGGGTAAACCTCTTGTCTTCACTACGCTGTTCGGCGATTCCGCCTATGAGGATTGCCTCGACCTCACCCTCACCACCCTCTACCGTTACGGCGGCTATCGCGGCGATATTCTGCTCCTCACCGACCGGCCCGAAACCATGATTCGGCGGCGTTTCGCCCGCCATTGCTGCGGCAAGCTCCTCATCCAGCCGATCGACTACGCCGATGCCGAAACCGCGATGCTTCAGCGGTTTCGGCTCACCGAATTCGGGCTCGACGGCTACGGCCCGTTCCTGCATCTCGACAGCGACATCCTGGTCCTCGGGCCGATCGCCCCCATTCTTGAAGCGACCTACGGCTCGTCAAAATTTCTGATCGCCACTGAAGACCGCTTCTGCCCGCAATACCGCGACATCCCGGCGCAGGCTCTGCCGGAGGACGGCATCACCGACTGGTATGGCGTCTGGCTGATGAAACAGCGCAACAGCCAAATCGCGCATCTGCGCTTCGCCAATGCCGGCGCGTTCGCCTTCGCCGGTCTTGCGCTGGTCCACGATCTGTTTGCTGACGTGTTCGCCCTCGGCACGGCACAGCGCGGCACCCGTTTCGCCCATTTCGGCGATCAGCCGATCCTGAACATCCTGCTCCACGAGCGCCACCTGGGCGATTTCGACGTGCTGGACGCGGCGCTGGACTATCTGCGGCCAATCGCGACACCATCCCGCACCCGCCCATTCCTGCACTTCAATGCAATCCACGGCGGTCCGGCCAAACGCGCCGCCATGCAGGGTTTTCTCGACGCCTGCGCGATCGCCGATGCCTGAACGCCTCAGCGCGCGGGGCCTGACCGGCGCTGCCGGCGGTCCGTTCGGCATCGCTCTCGGCCGGGGCGACGCGATGGCCATCACCGGCCCGTCCGGTGCCGGCAAATCGGTTCTGCTCCGCATGATCGCCGATCTCGACCCGCACGAAGGCGCCATCCTGCTCGACGGAGTGGACCGCGCGACCATCGCCGCACCACTGTGGCGCAGGCGCGTCGCCTATCTCGCCGCCGAACCGGGCTGGTGGCACGACGATACCGCCCCGCATTTCCCCGATCGCCCGCGCACCGAAGCGCTGATGCCGTCGCTGGCCCTCGATCCCGGCCTGCTGAACCAGCCGGTCCATCGCCTCTCCACCGGCGAGCGCATGCGCCTCGCCTTTATCCGCACTCTGCTCAACGAGCCCGAGATTCTGCTCCTCGACGAACCCACCGGCGCGCTCGACCCGCACGCGACGGCTCTTGTCGAAACCCTCCTGATCGAACGCCTGCGGGCCGGCGCCGCCCTCATCCTGGTCACCCACGACATGGCGCAGGCCTCCAGGCTCGGCGCCAGGCGGTTTCACCTCGAAGCCGGCACGCTCACGCCGCGATGAAGCCGATCCTGCTCACCCCGTTCGATCTCATCATCGCGTCGTCCCTTGTCGTGCTCGACGCGGTGGTTTCGGTTCTGCTCGGCCTGCGCCTGCACAAGCAAATTCTGGTCGCCGCCGCGCGCTGCACGATCCAGCTCCTGCTGATCGGCTTTCTGCTCCGCTTCGTGTTCGCGATCGACACGCCAGCACTAACGCTCGGCGTCATCCTGGTCATGGTCGCCATCGCCGGGCGTGAGGTCGCGGCACGACCGGAAAAAAAACTTGCCCGCTACGGCAACCAGATCGCCGGATTGTCCGCGGTGGCCCTCGCCACCTTCGTCACCGCGATTTTTGCGCTTGCCACGGCACTGCGCCCGCATCCGTGGTATGATGCGCGCTACGCCATCCCACTCGCCGGCATCATGCTCGGCAACGCCCTGAACGCCGCCTCGCTCTCGCTCGACGCGCTGCTGTCGGGGGTGATGCGCGAGCGTTCGGCGATCGAGGCGCAACTCGCCCTCGGCACGCGGTTCCGCGACGCGATGCGCCCGTTGATCCGCGCCTCGGTCCGGCGCGGCATATTGCCGATCATCAACACCATGTCGGCGGCTGGAATCGTCACCCTGCCCGGCATCATGACGGGCCAGATCCTCGCCGGACTCGACCCGGTCGAGGCGGTGAAATACCAGATCCTGCTGATGTTCCTGCTTGCCGGCGCCAACGGCATCGCCGCCGTCGGCGCCGCCTATTTCGCGGCTGCGCGCCTCACCGATTCCCGCGAGCGCCTGCGCGTCGATCGGCTGAAATAGGCGGCGAAATTGCGCCTCCGGCGCGCCGCTGCCATGATCGCCTCGGTTAAGGAGACAAGCCCATGCCCGATCCGTTTCGCGGCCGCCACGCGCTGGTCACCGGCGCATCGAGCGGCATTGGCGCCGAACTCGCCCGGCAGCTCGCCCAGCGCGGTGCTAATCTCGTCCTCGTCGCGCGGCGTGAAGACCGGCTCGCCGAGCTCGCGAAGGAATGCGCGCTGTTCGGCGTCGCCGCCGAGGCCGCTCCCGGCGACCTCGCCGATCCCGCGATCCGTGCCGATCTCGCCGCGCGCTTCCCGGATACCGACATTCTGGTGAACAATGCCGGGCTCGGCGCCTTCGGCCCGTTCGCCGAAACCGAATGGGACCGGCTCGAGCGGGTCATGACGGTCAACATGACCGCACTGACCCATCTCACCCATCTGTTCGCCCCCGGCATGGCGCAGCGCGGCTTCGGGCGGATCATGCTGGTCGCCTCCACCGCCGCGTTCCAGCCGGTGCCGCTCTATGCCGTCTATGCCGCAACCAAATCCTTCGTGCTGTCGCTCGGCACCTCGCTCAATGTCGAACTCGCGGGCCAAGGCGTGAAAACCACGGTGCTCTGCCCCGGCGTCACCGAGACCGAATTCTTCGCGGTCGCCGCGCAGAAGAAATCCGCCTTCGTCGAGCGCAGCTCGATGAGCAGCGCCACGGTCGCCCGCATCGGACTCGACGCTTTGGCGAAAGGCCGTGCCACCGCGGTTGCCGGCGCGTTGAACGCCGCCATGGCGTTCGGCACCCGCCTCGCTCCGCGCGGCCTCACCGCCCGGATCGCCTATCGGTCGCTGAAACCTTGAGCGGCGAGCCGATCCACGCCGAACTGATCGCCGTCCCGGTCGCGGTCACCGGGGCGCGGCCGCGCGTGCTCACCCTGTTCGACGGCAGCGCCCTGCCCGCCGGCCCGCTCGAATCCGGTCATCGCTCGCTCCAGGCCGGGCTGCGCAACTGGGCCGAACGGCTGACCGGCCATCCGCTCGGTTATGTCGAGCAGCTCTACACCTTCGCCGACCCCGCGCGCAGCCGCACCGGGCGCAGCATCTCGATCTCCTACCTCGCCCTCACCGCCGAGACCCGCACGCCGCTCGGCGGCCGCGTCTCCTGGCAGGATTGGTATCGCTATTTCCCGTGGGAAGACCGGCGCGAAAAAATCGCGACGATCGAAACCGCGATCAAACCCGGTCTCGACCATTGGTCCGCCGGTTCGGATGAACACCGCGCCCGCGCATCCCTCTGTTTCGGGCTGGACGGTGCCGCCTGGAACGAAGACCTCGTGCTGGCGCGCTACGAATTGCTCTACGAGGCCGGGCTGGTCCGCGAAGCCGCGCGCGACGGCCGCCCGGCCCATGGCGCATTCGCCCCTGGCGCGATCATGACCGCCGATCACCGCCGCATTCTCGCCACCGCGATCAGCCGACTGCGCGCCAAGATCAAATACCGGCCGATCGTCTTCGAACTGATGCCGGAAAATTTTACCCTCCTCGATCTGCAACGCTGCATTGAAGCCATCGCCGGACACACCCTGCACAAGCAGAATTTCCGCCGCCTGATCGAGAGCCAGAAGCTCCTGGAAGAAACCGGAAGTTTGGCGTCCGGCTCCGGCCGGCCGGCCAAATTGTTCCGCTACCGGCCCGAGATTCTGGCCGAACGCGCCCATGCGGGAACCCGGCTGACCCTCGCGCGCTCTTGACGGTATTATACTCGCTTCTAATGTAAAAAACGCAAAAACACGAATAAATTTCGTGCAGCTTGCCGAAAATATGCTCGTTTCGAGCATAAGGAGCGAACCATGACCGGCGCCAGCCTCGCCTTCGCCGACCCCGCCTACGCCAAGCTCGCCTCGCATATCCCGCCGGCCGAATGGGTGCTCATGCACGAGGATATCACCGCGATCCGCGTCCTCAAACGCGACCGCGACGCCATCATCCTCGCCCATAACTATCAGACGCCGGAGATTTATCATGGGGTGGCCGATATCGTGGGCGACAGCCTGGCCCTCGCCCGCGAAGCGATGCGCGCGAAAGCCGCGGTGATTGTTCTCGCCGGGGTGCATTTCATGGCCGAGACCGCGAAGCTGCTGAACCCTGACAAAACCGTGCTGATCCCGGATTCCCGCGCCGGCTGCTCGCTCGCCGAGAGCATCACCGCCGCCGACGTGCGCGCATTGCGCGCCCGGCATCCCGGCCTGCCGGTCATCGCCTATGTGAACACCTCGGCCGCCGTGAAAGCCGAGGTCGATTACTGCTGCACTTCGGCGAATGCGCGGAAAGTCGTTGAATTCGCGGCAAACCAGGCCGGGACCGACGCCGTGATCATGCTGCCTGACCGGTTCCTCGCCGCCAATACCGCCCGCGAAACACAAATCCGCATCATCGCGTGGGACGGCGCGTGCGAGGTGCATGAACGCTTCACCCAGGCCGATATCGCCCAGGTCCGCGCCCAATATGCTGATGTCGTGGTTCTCGCCCACCCCGAATGCCCCGAGGAGGTGGTCGCCGCGTCCGACTTCGCCGGATCGACCGCCGCAATGGCCGATTATGTCGCCCGCCACCAGCCGAAGCGGGTCGCCCTGATCACCGAATGCTCGATGAGCGACAATATCGCCTCGGCCAATCCCGGCACCGAATTCGTCAAGCCGTGCAATCTCTGCCCGCACATGAAACGGATTTCGCTCCACAAGATACGAACCGCTCTTGGGACGATGAGCGAAGCCGTGACGATCGATCCCGATCTTGCCGTCCGCGCTCGCCGATCGGTCGAAAGAATGCTCGCAATTCCATGACAACAAAATACATTATCGGTGCCGGCGTCGCCGGGCTCGCGGCGGCGTTGGCCATGACGCCCGAACCCGTCATGCTCATCACCGCGGGCACGCTCGATGAAGGTGCCGCGAGCCTGTGGTCACAAGGCGGCATCGCCGCCGCGACCGGCGACGACGACAGCGTCGCCCTTCACGCAGCCGACACCATCGCGGCCGGCGACGGACTCTGCGATCCCGAAGCCGTTTCTCGCATCGTCGGCGCCGGCCCCCGCGTGATCGAGCGGCTGCGCGGGCTCGGCGTGGCGTTCAACGCCGGGCTCGGCCTGGAAGCCGCGCATTCGCGGCGTCGCATCGTCCATGTCCAGGACCGCACCGGGCTTGCGATCACCACCGCCCTCGCCCGTGCGGTGCAGTCGGCGCCGCATATCACGATCCTGGAACGGACCCGAGCGATCCGGCTTCACACCGTCGAACGCCGCATCGCCGGGCTCTGGATCGAGCGCAACGGAAACCTCCGCTTTCTGCCGAGCGATTCGGTGCTGATCGCGACCGGCGGCGTCGGCGCACTGTATCACCACACCAGCAACCCGGACGGTGCCACCGGCTCCGGCCTCGCCCTCGCCGCGCGTGCCGGCGCCATCCTCCGCGACCTCGAATTCGTCCAGTTCCACCCGACCGGGCTCGATACCGGGCTCACCCCGATGCCTCTCATTTCGGAAGCGGTTCGCGGCGAAGGCGCCATGCTGATCGACGAGACCGGCGCCCGCTTCACCAAGGAACTCGCCCCGCGCGACACCGTTTCGCGCGCGGTGTTCCGCCATCTGGCGGAGGGTCATCGGGTGTTTCTCGACGCCACCCATCTCGGCGCCCGGTTCGCCGTGCGTTTCCCGGCGATCGACGCGGCCTGCCGCGCCTCCGGCATCGACCCGGCGGCCCAGCCGATCCCGATCCGCCCGGTCGCGCATTACCATATGGGCGGAATCGCCGTTGATGCGGCGGCCCAGACCAGCGTCGATGGTCTGTTCGCCGCCGGCGAAGCCGCCTGCACCGGCCTGCACGGCGCGAACCGGCTTGCCAGCAACTCCCTCCTCGAAGCTTTCGTGACGGGCGAGTCGGCTGGGCTCGCAATGGCGAGGCTCGATCATCGCACCCCGTGCAAACCGCCCGAACCGCCAATGCGCGACGTCATCACCGCCATCCGCGGTCTCGTCAGCCGGCATCTCGGCGTGCTGCGCGACGGCACCGGACTCGCGACACTGATTTCCGCCACGGCGCCCCGCGCCGAAACCTCCGACGCCGCCCTGATCGCGCTGATGATGGCGGTCGCCGCGTTCGATCGGCGGGAAAGCCGCGGCGGCCACGCCCGCACCGACTTTCCGTGCCGCGCCGCGACCGCGCGTCCCTCCACCCTCACCATGGCACAGGCGCTGGCACGCGCCGCCGCGATCACGTCCATCAGGCACGCGGCATGACGCCGCTGCCGCGCATCATGATCGAACCTCTGGTGCGCGCGGCACTCCTGGAAGACCTCGGCCGCGCGGGCGACATCACCGCCGATGCGGTCATCCCCGAGGACACAACCGCGCGAGTCGCTTTCGTCGCGCGCGAAGCCGGCGTGATCGCCGGGCTCGACTGTACCGCGATCGCGTTTTTGCTCCTCGATTCCACTCTCACACTCGACGTCCGAATCCCCGACGGCAAAACCGTCGCTCCCGGCGATGTGATCGCGACCATCGAAGGTCGTGCCCGGCCGATCCTCTCCGCCGAGCGGGTCGCGCTCAATTTCCTCGGTCAGTTATCCGGCGTGGCGACCGCCACGTCCGGCATCGTCACCGCCATCGCCCACACACGCGCGAAACTCGCCTGCACGCGCAAAACCATCCCCGGCCTGCGCGCCCTGCAGAAATACGCGGTGCGCTGCGGCGGCGGCGCGAATCACCGCTTCGGCCTGGATGACGCGGTGCTCATCAAGGACAATCATATCGCCATCGCCGGCGGTGTCGGCATCGCGGTGCGCCGGGCGCGCCAATCCGTCGGGCATCTGGTCAAAATCGAATGTGAGGTCGAAACCCTCGATCAGCTCACCGAGGCGCTGGACGCAGGGGCAGATGCCGTGCTGCTCGACAACATGGACCTCGCAGCGCTGCAAAACGCCGTCACCATCATCGGCGGCAAAGCGATCGCCGAAGCTTCCGGCCGGATCACGCCGGAAACCGCACCCGCGATCGCGGAAACCGGCGTCGATCTCATCTCGGCCGGCTGGCTGACCCATAGTGCACGGGTGCTGGATATCGGTCTCGATTTCATGACATAAACGGGCATGACCCGTTCTCCCTTCATGATCGCTTCCCTCCTCGGTGCCGCCGGGTTGATTCCGTTCCTCGTGGCCCTCGTGGTGATCGTCACCCGGCCGCTCAACGCGCCGGCCGCGACCGTCGCGATGATCGACTACGGCGCCTGCATCCTTGCCTTTCTCGGTGCGGTGCATTGGGGTTTTGCCCTCGAACCCGGCGGCGTGGTCACTGACTCGAAGCTCAACCACCAGCGTCTCACCTTCGGCGTCGTGCCCGCCCTGATCGGCTGGGTAGCACTTCTGGCCCTCACCCTGACTTCCGCACCCCGCCTCGCGATCGCCATCCTGATCGCCGGCTTCTTCGCGACCGTCGTAGGCGAAACCGTAGGGCGCGGGCGCAACCTCGTCGCCTCGAACTATCTCGCGATGCGCTGGACGGTCTCGATCGTAGTGCTCGCGGTTCTGCTGATCACGCTGTTCATCCAGTTGATCGGCATGCGCCACGCATGAAAGGGGTGCCGACACGTAATACCATGTCTCGCTGATCGCGACCCATGGTATTCGCTCTTTGTGTTCGCGCGCGCCGCCCGCCAACCCGCGCGCATACCAAATCTCATGAGTCGAGATTCATGAGATTTGGTATAACATGCCTTTGTCACCGGCCATGCCTTCGCGCCGAAAGCGCAGCGCATTCCAGGCGCCGACCGAGCGTCCCAAACGCTATCCCCGAGCCCTTCGCTCCGCTCGCCTAGCTCACTTGGCAGCCTTCTTGACCGCCGCTTCGAAGCTCTTCGGCTCGAAGGCGGGGAGGCTTTCGATGCGACCGAAGCCCTGACCGGCATACCATACCGAGAAGCTCAGCATCGCTTCCGCATCCGGCACGTCCACGACGTCCACGAAATCGTACTTGCCTTGGGTGTAGTGGATGCTCTCGAGCTTGATGCCCAGTTCCTTGAGCTTCGCTTCCGCTTTCTTCAGCCGATCCGCCTGCTTGCCGGCCCACGCCGCGTCCAACCTGCCGAGCAGCACATATTTCATGGCCGTTCTCCCTTTGTTTTTCCTTGCGCACTGCGAGGTGAAATCGAGGATAGTCCTTGCTGGCAATGAACTTCAAGAAAAAGACCCGTGCGAAAGGAGCGTTTACGTACGTATGTCCGAAAATCAAGAAATGATCGGACAAGTTCAAAATATCCGGGAGCCAAATCAACCGATGAGATCGCGGCCAAACCAGTTTTCGGACGGGAAAACGGACAAATGCTCCGACCTCGTTCGCGTCTGGCGTCCGTAAATTCACTTCCGTGTCCGGACCTCTGAAAGAATTCACGAAAGCGTGATATACCCCTCCGAAATCATGCCATAATCGCGATCTATCCAATCGACCGTCAGATTGGAGGTCGTGACCATGCGTCGATCAACTTTGGTTCTTGGCGGTATAATGGCAGCCGGGCTCGCTCTTGGCGCGATCGGCACCGCCCATGCCGACTGGGACGATGGCCCGAGCTTTTCCATCGGCTTCGCTGGCCCGCCGATGTATTACGCACCGCCGCCCCCGCCAGTCTACTACGCACCACCGCCGCCGGCGTACTACGCGCCCCCGCCGCCGGTCTATTATGCCCCGCCCCCGCCGGCGTACTACACGCCCGCCTTCCCGGCCGGCCTGTCCTTCGGCATCACCCTGCCGCTGAACCGCTGAGTCAGATCGCCGGTTCGCCGCGGACCGGCGTGATCCCCTGGGACACGATCAGAAGCTCCGCCTCGGCGATCGCTGCATCCAGCGCCGCCGCGTCGGTGCCCTTGGCGACGATCGCGACACCGCCGCCGCTCTCGCGGTAGAACGGATAGCTGCCGAGATCGAGCATCGGAAAGCGCTGCTGGATCGCGCCGAGCCCAGCGGCGATGCTGCCTTCCTTAATTCGCAGGCCATGCACCGCGCGCATCGAAATCGGCGTCCCGCGCCCGAGTTTCTGTTCGAGGGTTCCGAACATCGACTGCATGATTTTGGGCACGCCGGCCATGACATGCACATTGCCGATCGAGAACCCCGGCGCGATCGAGATCGCGTTGGGAATCGGCACGGCGCCGCGCGGCATCATTGCCATGCGCTGCCGGGCCGCATTGAAATTTTCGGCGCCCAGATGGCGCTCCAGCGCGTCCCAGGTCGCCTGATGCTTTTGCCACGGCACGCCGAACGCCTCGGCGACGCATTCGCTGGTGATGTCGTCATGGGTCGGACCGATTCCGCCGGTGGTGAACAGATTGTCGTAGGCGGCGCGCAATTCGTTCACCGCCCGGATGATCCGCGCCGGCACATCCGGCACCACCCGCACCTCTTCGAGCTTGTGGCCGAGGGCGGCGAGGCGCTCGGCGATGAATTTCACGTTCACGTCCTGGGTGCGGCCGGAAAGAATCTCGTTGCCGATGATCAGAATCGCGGCGGTCGGGTTATCGGCCATAAGTCCTCACAGAAAATCGCGCAGCAATGGGATCAGCGGCCGGTCGGCCGGCGGCATCGGGTATTCGTCGAGCCGCGCGGGGGAAACCCAGGCGAGTGTCTGGCCCTCCCGCGCCTCGGGCGCGCCGCGCCAGCGCCGGCAGAGATAGAGCGGCATGAGCAGATGGAAAGCCTCATAGGCATGGGACGCGAAGGCGAACGGCGCCAGATCGGCCTCGCGCACCGCAACGCCGATTTCTTCAGCAAGCTCACGCACCAATGCCGCCTCCGGCGTTTCGCCTGCCACCAGCTTGCCGCCGGGAAACTCCCACAGCCCCGCAAGCTTCTTGCCCTCCGGCCGGCGCGCCAGCAGAATATCGCCCCGCTTGTCGACCAGCGCGCAGGCGGCGACCGTGAGCAGCGGTTTCATGGCATCGATCATGCGTCCTGACCCTGATACTTCCTGGGATGTTTCGGGATCGCGAAACGCCAGCGCCTCACGGGTGATCGCGAAATGGCGCACCGGCAGGCGCTCGCCCGGCCGGCCGATGAAGCGTGCCCGGCCGGTTCCGGTTTCGGCGAAGCCGATCCGCCGCAGCACCGCGAGCGAGGCCGCATTGTCCTCCGCCACCGTGGCGGCGATCGTCGCGACCGGCAGTTCTGCGAAACCCCAGCGGATCAACTGGCCGGCCGCCTCGCGCGCATGGCCCTTGCCCCAGTGGCGCCGGCCGAGCCAGTAGCCGAGCGAGGCGCTATCGCCCGATTTCGCCAGCCGCAGCCCGGCGCTGCCGATCATCGCGCCGCTCGCGGCATCGAGAATCGCGAACTCATAGGCACGCCCCGCCGCGCGGTCGGCGATCGCGGTGTCGATCCACGCGCGGGCGAGCGATTCGGGATAGGGAAACGGCGCCTCCGGCAGCAGGCGGCAGATTTCCCAGTCATTGATCAGAAGATGGAATCGCGCGGCATCCCCGGCTTCGAGCCGGCGCAGCGCCGTGGATGCGGCAGATGCCGTCGTCCCGGCGCGGTCGGCGATGGCGAACAGATCGGACACGTAACCCCTTGCTGATCGATGGACGGACCCGGACCGGGATAGCCGGTCCGAAGCCGCGCCGGAAGGGCAATCCTGCCACGTTGCACCCGAATCTCGGGCGGTTGATTTGCGCGCGCGGCAGGCGCAACCATTGGCGATGGACATGAAGCTGGACCCCAACGAGATCGTCCTGCGCGAAGCCGCCGAAGCGGCGCGCGCGGCGAGCAGCGCCCTGGCCCAGACCCCGGCCGCGCTGCGCGATGCCGCGCTGCGCGAAGCCGCCGCGGCGCTGCGCCGTCATGCGCCGGACATCCTCGCCGCCAATGCCCAGGACATCGCGACCTCTACCGGAACCGAAGCGTTCCGCGACCGCCTGCTCCTGACCGAGGCGCGAATCGCGGCGATGACGGAAGGGATCGAAACCGTCGCCGCTCTGCCCGACCCGCTGGACCGCACCCTCGCGAAGTGGACCAGGCCGAATGGCCTGGTGATCCGCCGCGTCGCGCAGCCGATCGGCGTGATCGGCATGATCTATGAAAGCCGGCCGAATGTCGGCGCCGATACCGCCGCGATCTGCCTGAAATCCGGCAACGCCGTCCTGCTCCGCGGCGGCAGCGAGAGTTTCTTCTCTGCCTGCGCGATCCACGCCGCCTTCGCCGAAGGGCTGCGCGAAACCGGCCTTCCCGAAACCTGCGTGCAGATCGCGCCGACCGCCGATCGCGGCTTCGTCGCCGCCATGCTGGCCGGCGCCGGGCTGATCGATCTCATCATCCCGCGCGGCGGCCGCTCCCTGGTCGAGCTTGTGCAGCGCGAGGCACGGGTGCCGGTGCTCGCCCATGCGGAAGGGCTGAACCACACCTATGTTCACCAAGCCGCCGACCCCGAAATGGCCCGCCGGGTCGTGGCGAACGCCAAAATGCGCCGCCCCGGCGTATGCGGCGCCACTGAAACGCTGCTGATCGACGCCGCGATCGCGCCCGGCCTGCTGCCCTCCCTGGTCGCCGATCTCGCCGCACTCGGCTGCGCTTTCCGGGCGTGCGGCCGGGCACGCGCCATCGTCCCCGCACTTCCCGCCGCGACCGAAGGCGATTTCGATACCGAATGGCTGGACGCGATCCTGTCGGTCAAGGTGGTGGACGACATCGACGACGCCCTGGCCCATATCGCACGCCACGGCTCGTCGCACACCGAAGCCATCATCACGGAAGACCGCGCCGCCGCCGGGCGGTTCCTCGCCGGCATCGACAGCGCGGTCGGAATGTGGAACGCCTCCACCCAGTTCTGCGACGGCGGGGAATTCGGCTTCGGCGCCGAAATCGGCATCGCCACCGGGCGCATCCACGCGCGCGGCCCGGTCGGGCCGGAGCAGCTCACCACGTTCCGCTATCAGGTCATCGGGAATGGACAGGTGCGGCCCTGAAGGATCACGCCTTGCCGCGCTTCGGCGACCGGCGCCCTCTGCGAATCGGATTGCTCGGCGGCAGCTTCAATCCCGCCCATGCCGGCCACGCGCATATCGCCAGCGCCGCGCTGCGGCGCCTCCGCCTCGATCAGATCTGGCTCCTGGTCTCGCCCGGCAATCCCCTGAAGAACGGCAACGGCATGGCGCCGCTCGCGGCACGCCTTGCCTCGGCGCGGGCGATCGCCGACGGGCGGCGCATCGTCGCCACCGCGATCGAAACCGCGCTCGGCACGCGCTACACCGCCGATACGCTGGCGCAACTGCGCAGGCGGTTTCCGCGCGCGCGTTTCGTGTGGCTGATGGGAGCGGACAACCTCGCTCAATTGCCGCGCTGGAATCGCTGGCGTGCGATCACCCGCCTGATCCCGATCGCTGTGCTGCCGCGCCCCGGTGAAACCCGCCGCGCCCTTGCCGGGGCGGCGGCACAGGCGCTGCGCCGGTCGAGGATGCCGCCGCGCCGCGCCGCAACGCTTGCCGCCCTGCCCGCTCCGGCATGGGCATGGTTGCCGATTCGCGAAAATCCGCTATCAGCCACGGCATTGCGCGCTCATGCCAAAAGCCGTTCTCGAGGAGAATTTCCATAGCCCGCCCACCGAGCCGCTCGAATCCGCCATCGCCCGCCGCGCGTAAGCCGGCGGCGAAGCGCAAGCCGCCGAAACTCGCCGAAGCCGCCCCCAAGGCGCCGGGCACGCCGCGCAAGAAAGCCGTGATCGCCGGGCCGAAACCGGCGCGCGCGCATAAAGCGGCGCGGGATAAATCGTCCGACCGGCTGGAGGCGATGCAGAGCGTCATCACCAGCAGCCTCGCCGACGACAAGGCCGAGAATATCGTCGCACTCGACCTTGCCGGCCGCGCCAGCTTCGCGGATCGCATGGTGATCGCCACCGGCCTCGCCGACCGGCAGATTTCCGCGATGGCGACCCATCTGATCGAGAAACTGGCCGAACTCGGCGTCAAGCGCGTGCAGACCGAGGGCGCGGCCGGATCGGACTGGGTACTGGTCGATGCCGGAGACATCGTGGTTCATCTGTTCAAACCGGACTCGCGCACGCTCTACGCGCTCGAAAAAATGTGGGGTGCGGATCTGGATGATCCCGCCTGACCGGAGGCGGATTTGACAGTCGCGGCCGGCAGACTGCGCATCGTCGCGATCGGGCGCGACACCACCGGCCCCGAAACCGAACTTTTGCGCCGCTACGCGGCACGGCTCAGGCCGCCGCCCGAGCTGATCGCTTTGCCCGACGGGCACGGCAGCCCGGTCGAAATCAAGCGCCGCGAGGCCGAGGCGATCCTCAAGCGCCTCGGCGCCGGCGATTTCGTGATCGCCCTCGATCAGGCGGGTTCGGCCCCCGACAGTCTCGGCCTTGCCGCGCAGCTCGCCCGCTGGCGCGAAACCGGCCGTGCGCTTGCCTTCGTGATCGGTGGCGCCGAGGGTCTGGACGGCGCGGTGATCGGAAGGGCGGAGGCGACGCTGTCGCTCGGCCGCCTCACCTTCCCGCATCTGCTCGCCCGCGCGATCCTTGCCGAGCAGCTCTACCGCGCGCAGAGCATACTCGACGGTCACCCCTATCACCGTGCCGGCCGGCCAACGCGCTGAGGCCGCTATCGCGAGGCGCACTGCGACGGCGCGACCCCATGCCGCAACAGCCCGGCTGGATTGTGTTGATTCGGATTGTAAAATAGTTAGATTGCCTACCTTATTGACATAAACGGCCTGGAGCCGCACCAACCCATGACTCCGATCTGGCTTGAATCTCGCCCCGTCACGATTGTCTTCTGGCTGGCTTTCGCCGCTTGTTTCCTGCCGGAAATGATCGGTGCGCGCTGGCAAGCCTCCGGCAAAGCCGATCGGCGCCACGACCGCTGGTCGCATCCGATCCTGATCGTCGGGCTGGTAGGCGGCGCTACCCTCGCCTTCAACGTCTCGGCTTCGTGGCCGGCGGCCCGCATCGGCGCGGACCAGGCGGCGATGCTGCTTGCCGGAACCCTGGTCATGGTCGGCGGCGCCGCGTTCCGTTGGTATTCGATCCGCGTTCTCGGCCGGTTCTTCACGCGCGACGTCGCGATTCGCGAAGGTCATCGGATCGTCCGCGACGGCCCCTATCGTTACCTTCGCCATCCATCCTATAGCGGCGGGATTCTTTCGATGTTCGGCGTCGGCCTGGCGCTCGGCAATTGGGTCAGCCTCGCCGTCATCACCGGCGCGGCTCTCGCCGTCTACGCCTATCGCATGAAGGTGGAAGAACAAGCGCTGTCCGAAGCCTTCGGCGACTCCTATCGCGCCTACCGGCGCGAAACCAAGCGGCTTCTTCCCTTCGTCTATTGAACGGACGACCGAAAGCCCATGACCGACAGCACCGGCATCAGGCGATCCGCACTGCGAAACGGTACCGGCGTCGCCGGCGAAATCCTGGTCAATTTCGTGCTTCCCTATGCGATCTATGCCGGTTCGGAAGCGTATATTGGCAAGGTCCACGCCCTGCTCGCGGCATCGGCACCGCCGATCGTCTGGAGCGTCACCGAATTTATTCGCAAACGCCGCATCGACGCGGTCTCCATGCTGGTGATCGCCGGCATCGTCCTCTCGATTCTCGCCTTTTTCGGCGGCGGCTCGGTGCGTTTCCTGCAATTGCGCGAAAACCTGGTCACCGGCCTGATCGGTCTGGTGTTCCTCGGCTCGGCGGCGATCGGCAAGCCGCTGATCTACCAGCTCGCCCGCGCGAGCATGATGCGGAAATCCCCGACCGAGGCGGAACGGTTCGAACGGCTGCGCGACAACCGGCATTTCCGCCGCACCATGACGATCATGACCCTGGTCTGGGGGGGCGGCCTGATCGCCTCGGCCGCACTCGCCTGCGTGTTGGTTTTCACCATGTCGATCCGGCATTACCTCATCGCGAGCCCGATCATCGGCTACGGGATTATCGGCCTTCTGATCCTCTGGAGCACCTGGTATGGCAAGCGGCAGAGGCGGCGTGGCGAAGCCGCCCGCGCCGTTGGCCTGACCTCGATCTGACGGCCCGGTTTCATTTGCGCGCCGGGTTCGATAGGAAAGATGCCATGACCGGCTGGATCACCCGCAAGCGCGTCCTGTTCGCGTTCGAAATCCTGTTCAACTTCCTGCTCCCCTGGGCGTGCTACCGGCTGGCCAAACCGCATGTCGGCCAGATCCACGCCATCATGGCCTCCGCCGCCCCGCCGATGGCCTGGAGCCTGATCGAATTCGCCCGCAAGCGGCGCATCGACGCGATTTCGGTCATGGTGCTCGGCGGCATCGGGCTTTCGCTGGTCGGTTTCGCGCTCGGCGGCTCGCCCAAATTGCTGCTGATGCGCGAATCCCTCATCACCGGCCTGATCGGCATCGTTTTCATCGCCTCGGCGATCATCGGCAAACCGCTGATCTATGTCCTCGCGAGCGCCAGCCTCAAGCGCCAATCGCCCGAAGACAGCGCGGAATTCGCGGCCTTTCGGGACCGCCCCGGCTTTCGCCGCATGATGACGATGATGACCATCGTTTGGGGCGCGGGATTCATCGCCGAAACGACCATCCGCAGCGTGCTGGTGTTTTCGCTGCCGGTGGGCCGGTTCCTGATCGTCGGCCCGATCGTCGGCTACGCCACCATCGGGCTCCTCATGGTCTGGACGTTTCTCTACGGCCGCGCGGCGGAGAAGCGCGGCGTCATGGCGGCGAACGACCCCTGACGATCGCCGGCATGGTCCCGAACCATGCAATCGACACGCCCCTTGCAAACCGATCCTTGCGAAATCGGCATGAGTCGAACGGCGCCCGTGGTATTAATATATTCGGCAGTGGCAATGGCCACGCTGGTCATGCCGCATATCGACAACATCGAAGCCGATGGTGAGTCCGATGCGCCACCCAGTTCGCTCGCTGATCGTCACAACCCTCGCGGCAGTGGCCACGCTGGCCCTATCCGGCGGCACCGCCCGCGCGGCGCCGACAACCTATGGCCACTCGCTGTTCTGCCAGGCCACCGCGTTCCGCGACCATGAGGCGATCGGATTCCCCGCCTATTGCCGGAGCATCGCGGCCGCGCTGCGCAGCAACGGCCAGTTCAGCGCGGCCCTCGCCAATGCCCACCGGGTCGATGCGACCATTCTGTTCACCGCTCTGCCCGATGGCCGGATCGTCGCCGCTCTGTTCGTCGACGGCACCGGCCATATGGTGATCGACCGGGGCCTGATGAACGCGCTGCAGCCGGTGCGGTATGAGCTTGAGTCGCATCACGCTCAGACCTTCCTGCTGCCGATCGGGCTTCAGGTGGTCGACAATACCCCGGTCGCGGTCTATCGGCTGAGAAATCGGTAATTAAATTTCAAACTTGCCGAAAACCCGACCCAGACGCTGATTCTCCCTTGAGTTGCCATCACGGGATCACTAAAACTTAACATGGTGGACATCAGGGGCAACTCCCTGCGGACATGGCAGATCGAGCTTCTTTTGACCATCGAGAAGGCTGAATCCGCATGTCATCCGTGCCGGAGGTGTTCGCGATTTGCCGTCCTACCTTGCACCTGAGCTTGTGCCCGCCCCTCCCGAACCGGCACAAGGACTCCGCTCCATCATCGCCGCGTTCGACTGGGCGAGGACTTCGCTTGGGCCGATCGCGACCTGGCCGGACATTCGCCGCACCACGCTCGACCTGATTCTTCCCTCGAAGTCGGCGATCGCGACGCTCTGGGGCGCGGACGGAATCATGATCTACAACGAGGCCTATGGCCGCTTCGCCGGCCGGCGGCATCCGGCGATTTTAGGTATGCCGATCGAACGGGCCTGGCCGGAGATGGCCGAGTTCAGCCGCTCCGTGCTCGATCAGGTTCATAGCGGCCTGGCGATGCGCTACCGGGATCACGAACTGATCCTGAACCGGAACGGCAGACCCGAGCAAGTCTGGCTCAACTTCAGTTGCAGCCCGATTGCCGATGCGGCGGGACGAATCGACGGCGTGCTGGTCATCATCGCCGAGACGACCGGCCGGATCCGCGAGTACGAACGGGTGGAGGGCGCGCTGCGCCAGGCCCAGAAAATGGAGGCAATCGGCCAGCTTACCGGTGGAATTTCACATGATTTCAACAACTTGCTCACCGGTATTCTCGGCAATCTCGACATGCTCGCCGCAAGGCTGGATCAAGGTGACCGCGAATCCGCGAATTCCTATCTCGACGGCGCCCGCAGCGCCGCGAGTCGCGCCGCCGGCCTGACCCAGCGGCTTCTCGCATTTTCCCGGTGCCAGACCCTCACCCCGGCCCCGATCGATGTCGAAATCCTGCTTGCCGATATGCAGGAGCTGATCGGCTGCACCGTCGGGCCGGCCATTACGGTCGCCAGCCGATGCGAAGCGGGGGTATGGACGCCCTATTGCGATCGTAACCAGCTCGAAAATGCCCTGCTCAACCTTGCGATCAACGCGCGCGACGCGATGCCGGACGGGGGCACCCTCACCATCGAAGCGGCCAATGCGACCCTTCGCTCATCCGGGATGAAGGATGGCTGCGAACCCGGTGATTACGTGATGCTCTCGGTTACCGATACCGGGACCGGAATGAGCGCCGACACGCTCACCCGAGCCTTCGAGCCGTTCTTCACGACCAAACCGAGCGGTCAGGGCACCGGGCTCGGGCTGTCGATGGTCTACGGCTTCATCAAGCAATCGGGCGGGCACATCGAGCTTCGCAACATGCCGTGCGGCGGCGTCGTCGTGCGGCTGTTCCTGCCGCGCCGTCGCGGCGCCGCGCAACCCGACCCGCTCCCCGATCGCTTCCCATGCCCTGCGCCTTCCCGGCTTGCGCGCCCTGGCGAAACCATCCTCATCATCGATGACGAAGCCTGTCTGCGCTCGGTTCTGGGCGATATGCTCGGCGAACTGGGTTTCGCGGTGCTCGAAGCGCAGGACGCCGAAACCGGGCTCGGCATCGTGCGGTCCGCCGCCCGAATCGACCTGCTGATCGCCGATATCGGCCTGCCGGGCCGGATGAACGGTCAACACCTCGCGACGCGAGCGCGGGACGAACGTGCGGATTTGCCGGTCTTGTTCATGACCGGCTTCACCGAAGGGGGCGAACCGGCGAATGCCTCGGCCGCGCCGGATACCGATCTGCTGGCGAAGCCGTTTTCGTTCGATCAGCTTGCAACCCGGATCGCCCGGCTGCTCGGGCGGTAAAATATCTCGGGCGCGGTTCAGCCGCGCAGGATATCCCGCAAGGCGCGGGCCTGATCCGGCCAGCCGGGAAGGCTGCGGGCATGGGTCCAGGCGTGACCGCCCATGTCGGCGCGCAGGGAGGGGCTGAAAATCAGCCTGCGCATCGCCTTGGCGAGCTGCGTCGCGTCATCGACCGGAGCAACCACGCCCGCCGCCGGCGGCACCAGGCTGCCGGCCGCGCCGCCGTCGGTGATCGCCACCGGCAGGCCGCGCGCCATCGCCTCGGCGATCGCCATGCCGAATCCCTCGAACCGGGTTGCCAAGGCGAATAATTCGGCATCCGCCCATGCCCGCTCCAGCGCCTCGCCTTCGAGCGCACCCCGCCGATCCACCCGAGCGGCAATGCCAAGTGTCGTGACCAGCGTGTCGAGCTCGGCGGCATAGGCCGGATCGCGCGGCTCTCCGGCCAGGATGAGCCGCCAGTCCAGATCGGCGAGCGTCGCGAGCGCTCTGAGCAGGATATCGTGGCCTTTGCGATAGCTCAGCGTGCCGAGGCTCAGGATCGTGCATTGCGTGCCGTCCGGCCGGTTCGGGTCGATCGCGCGGCGCGGCTGCTGATCGGTCCCCGGCACAAGCACATGCAGCCGCTCGCGGATCACGCCGAATTCACTCGAAAGCCGGTCGGCGATCGGTTCGCTCGCGGCGACGACCCGACCGAATCCCGGCAGCACGGCGAGTTCGAGCGATTTCAGCCGGCGCCGGCGCGGCTCGGGCGTTCCCGGTTCGAGCGCGGTCGGATGATGAACCAGGGCAACCGCACCGCGTGCCTGCAAGGCGGGAATCACCGCCTCCGCCGATTCGAAGGCCGCTCCTTCGACAATGATCATCTCGCCGTGACCGAACCGGGACGCGAGATCGGGCGCGGCCGGCCCGTCGAGTGCGACGATATCGGCCTCCCCGCCCATATCCCGCCAGGCGGTGAGCAGCCGGCGATGATAGAAAGACGCGCCGGTCACGGTTTCGAACGGCGCCGCGGTGATCAATGCAAGACGCATGCGGGACTGAATGCCATAGGCTGTCGGGACTGGCCACCCGGCTCCGCGCATCCCACCGTAACGGGACAACCATCACCTGCCATACCCGCAACAGGCAATCGCGAGGCGCGCAGCGCTGACGCCTGCGACATTGCCGTCATCACTAGGAGCGCAATGACGCGCGCCGAATGAATTTCATCCGGTGAGGTCAGCATTCCCCCTCAGGCCCGAACCGCAAGAGCGACCGGTGCCGCCGCTCGCTGCATCGGATGAGCTCCGCATGCGGACGGGTAGTGCGTGTCGGCCTCGCCCGGCCCCAGAGCCTGAACGATCGTCGCGATGACGCGCTGCTGGGTATCGATCGCCTGCAGCAGCAATGCCCGGTTCCTGCCGATCGCCGCATCGAGCCGCTGTCGGAGCGCCGCGCTTCCCGGCCGATCCTGCCCGAATGCCGGTACGGGGCGCGAATCGATCATCGATTCCAGGCGCATGATCGCCATGCGTTTGGTCTCGGCAAACCGGCAGCTTTCACTGAAATCGACTCTGGCCAGTGCATCGTTCTCCGCTTCGATCACGCGGGCCAGTTCGGCCGTCGCCGCGATCCATTCCGCCGTCTCGGGTGGTGCGGTCATCGCTGGAAGGCTCCCTTCATGGTGGTTTCACCGGTTGGTGCTTTGGCGGACAGTGCCCGTTCGATCATCGGCGCAAGACCCAGGCCGCCGCGCGCCTCCATCGATTTCGCGATCGCCTCGATCAGGAAAGGGCGAAACGCCCTGACCGCTCCGCCACTGCCGAAAGGCGGGTCGGCCTTGCCCAGAGTGGCGAATATCGGCTTGAGCAACTGGGCGATCGCCATCGCCTCGAATTTATGCGCGGCGGCCGCATCGCCGCCCGGCATGGAGGCCCGATTCTCCGGTCGCGGCAGATAGCGGGCTGCAATGGCGGGAACCGTGCCGGTCATTGCACGATCAACTGGGCCTGCAGCGCGCCCGCCGCCTTGATCGCCTGGAGAATGCTGATCATGTCGTGCGGCGCGACGCCCAGGGCGTTCAGCCCCGAAACGAGCTGGCGAAGGCTGATACTGCCCCGAAGTATGTCCAATTTCTTGCCTTTCCCTTTGTTGACCGAGATATGCGTCACCGCGGTCGCCACGGTATGCCCCGTCGCGAACGGGTTCGGCTGGCTGACCACCGGCAGATTGGTCACCCGGACCGTCAGATCGCCCTGGGCGATCGCCACCGTGCTGATCCGCACATCCGCGCCCATGACGATCGTGCCGGTGGCTTCATCGACCACCACGGTCGCCGGCACCGACGGCCTCACCCTCAAATCCTCGATATTCGCGAGATCCTGGACCACGTTGCGCCCTTTAAGATCCAGCGCGACAGTGCGCGGGTCGTCCATCGTCGCGACACCGGGCCCCAACCGCGCGTCGATCGCGCGGACGATGCGTTCGGCGGTGGTGAAATCGGGGTTGCGCAGCTCGAGCTTCGGCGCGGTCTGGGTTGCCAGGCTGAAATTGACCGAACGCTCGACGATCGCGCCATTGGTGATGCGCCCCACCGTCGGCACGCCCTGGGTGAAGGACGCGTTTGCCCCGTGCGCCGAAATCGCGCCGGTCACCAGAGACCCCTGTGCGACGGCATAAACCTGCCCATCGGCGCCGAGCAGCGGTGTGACCAGAAGCGTGCCGCCGGTCAGATCCTTGGCGTCGCCCATGGCCGACACCGTCACGTCGATCTGCTCGCCGCTGTGCGAAAATGCCGGCAGATTTGCGGTGACCATGACGGCGGCGATATCCTTGGTCCGCAATTGCGCCGCCTGATCCTGGGTATTGACCCCGAGCCGCTCCAGCATGCCGATCAGCGACTGGCGGGTGAAGATCGCGTTGTTGAGCGTATCGCCGGTACCGTTGAGGCCGACAACCAGCCCGTAGCCGATCAACTGATTGTCGCGGATGCCCTGGATATCGGTGATGTCCTTGATCCGCACCTGCGCCCAGGCCGGCGCCGCGCCCATAGGAAGCAGAACGAGCAGCAGCCCAAGCCGGACCAGCGATGTCAGGCGTCGTGCGACTCGGCGTTGGGGTCGGTCCGGCATGCTCACGAAGCCGGTTATCGCAGGGAAAAGTTAATAATTTGCAGCTATTTTCCGCCTCCAGGCTCGTTACCGGCCAAAATTCGCTGCCGGCCGATCCACCTTAATTCAATGGAGCACCGCGTGACCCGCATCGCATCGCTCGGCCGGTTCAGCCCTCTGGCGATGGCCGCGCCGAGCCCCCGCCCGGACAACCCGGACTTCACCGTCACCTCCCCGCCGCCGCGCCAGGCGGCGGTGGTGACGCCGGCCGGCCTGACCGGCCTGATCGCGTTGCAGGACGACGAATCGCCCTCACGGCGCGACCGCGCGGCGCAACGCGGCGCCAGACAGGCGCTCGATGCGCTTGGCGAGCTTCAGGCTGCCTTGCTGGGCGGCAGCCAGAGCACCGCCATGGCCGCGCTGAATGATGCGGTGGAGCGTATGGCGGAACCGGCCGATCCCGCGCTTGGCGCCATCATCGGGGCAATCCGGCTGCGGGCACGAATCGAACTCGCCCGGCGCCGGCGGATATGACGGCTCGATGAAATGCCGCCCCGCCGCTCTTGGCGGCGCCATGGTGCGCCGCTATAAGCCGCCCAGCATACGGCCCGCGGCGATCTCCGTACGGCCAGTCCGTTGGAGGAACTCGTATTCATGTTAATCACTCTTGCCCCGGATTATCTGCCGAGCGAGGATGAGGAGTTCATGAATCCGATGCAGGTCGAATATTTCCGGCAACGCCTGCAGCGCTGGCGCCACGACCTGCTGATGGAGGCGAACGGCACCCTGGCCAGCCTGTCCGAGGGCGGCATTCTCGAACCCGACATCACCGACCGCGCCAGCGTCGAGACGGATCGGGCGCTTGAGTTGCGCACCCGCGACCGGGCGCGCAAGCTGATCGGCAAAATCGATCAGGCGCTGGCCCGAATCGAAACCGGCACTTATGGGTTCTGTGAGGAAACTGGCGAGCCGATCGGCCTGAAGCGGCTGATGGCGCGCCCGATCGCCACGTTATCCATCGAGGCCCAGGAGCGGCACGAGCGCCAGGAGCGCATCCAGCGCGACGACTGAGTTCTACAACCCCGCCATCTCGCGGAATTCCGCCTCGCCGAGCACAGTGACGCCCAGTGTCGTCGCCTTCGCCGCCTTCGACCCGGCATCGGCGCCGACCACGACGAGATCGGTCTTCTTCGACACGCTCTCGGTCACTTTCGCCCCCAAAGCCTCAGCCCGCGCCTTTGCCTCCGGGCGCGTCATCGTCTCCAGAGTGCCGGTGAACACGATGGTCTTGCCGGCCAGCGCACCACCCGACGCGATCTGCACCTCATCCTCGATCGCCAGCGGCGCGACCAGCCGGTCGAGCAGGGCACGATTATGCGGCTCGGTGAAAAACCCGGCGAGTTCCTCGGCGATCGACGGGCCGATTCCCGAAATCGAACCCAATTCGAGCCGCGCATCCGACCCGATCGTGCCGGCCGCCTCCATCTGCCGGCGCCATTCGCCGTAGCTGCCGTAATGGCGCGCGAGCAGCCGCGCATTCGCCTCGCCGATCCGCCTTATGCCGAGCGCAAAAATGAACCGCGCGAGCGGAATTTTCCGCCGCGCCTCGATCGCGGCCACCAGCTTGCGGGCCGAGGTTTCGCCCCACCCCTCCAGCGCCGCGATCTCGCCGGCCCGCGCGGGCAGCGCAAAAACATCGGGCGCGCTTTCCAGCCAGCCCCGCGCATGGAAATCCCGCACCGTCTTCTCGCCCATCCCGTCGATATCGAAGGCCGCGCGGGAGCAAAAATAGATCAGCCGTTCCACCACCTGGGCCGCACACGAGAGCCCGCCGGTGCAACGCCGCACGGCCTCGCCCGCCGGGCGAATCGCCAACGAGCCACACACCGGACAATGATCGGGAAACCGGAACGGCACGCTCGCCGCCGGCCGGTGTTCCGGCAAAACCCGCAGAATCTGCGGAATCACATCGCCAGCCCGCTGCAATTCGACGGTATCGCCCACGCGGACATCCTTGCGCGCGATCTCGTCTTCATTGTGCAGCGTCGCGTGCTGCACCAGCACCCCGCCCACATTCACCGGATCGAGCGCCGCGCGCGGCGTCAGCGCCCCGGTCCGGCCCACCTGGATATCGATCGCGCGCAATGTGGTGATCGCACGCTCGGCGGGAAATTTCCACGCCACCGCCCAGCGCGGCGCGCGGCCGGCAAATCCAAGCCGCTCCTGCATCGCGAGATCATCGATCTTGTACACCACACCATCGATATCGTAGTCGAGCGCCGCCCGCCGCTCGCCGATGCTCCGCTGAAATTCCTCGGCCTCCGGCTCGGCGATCCGTTCGGCCAGCGGATTGACCGAAAATCCCCAGCGTTCGAGCCTGCGCAAATAATCCCAATGCGTATCGGCAACCTTCGCGCTCGCCGCGCCCCGCGCATAGGCGAACAACGACAACCGGCGCGATGCCGTAACCGCCGGATCGATCTGTCGCAAACTGCCCGCGGCAGCGTTGCGCGGATTGGCGAATTGCCGCGCCTGGCCGGCATTCAGCGCCAGAAAGTCGCGCTTGGTCATATAGACCTCGCCTCTGATCTCGATGAAATCCGGCGCATCCTCCGGTAGTGTATCGGGCAGGCCGGCGAGCGTGCGCAAATTCGCCGTCACATCCTCGCCTTCGGCTCCATCGCCACGCGTCGCCCCGCGCACGAAACGCCGATTCTCGTAGGTCAGCGAAATCGACAGCCCGTCGATCTTCGGCTCGGCCACAAACGCCAGCGGCACCGGCCCAAGGTTCAGAAAACGTCGTATCCGCGCGCAGAATTCGGCAAATTCCTCAGGCGCGAAAACATTGTCGAGCGACAGCATCGGCTGGCGATGCCTGATCTTCGCAAAAGCGCCGGACGGCGCCGCGCCAACCCGGTCGAGCGCCGCGCCAAGCGCTGGATCGGCGGCTCGCAACGCCTCGGCCTCGCGTTTCAACGCGTCATACGCCGCATCGTCCATGATCGGCCGGTCGTCGCGATGATAGGCGAGATCGGCCTCGGCGATCCGCGCCAGCAATTCGTCGATCCGAAGCTTCGGGTCGTTCCTGTTCATGATTCCGCCATCAGGCTGAGTGCTGCGTCACGGGCGGCATCGGTGATCGTCTCGCCGGCCAGCATCCGGGCGATTTCCTCCCGCCTTGCCGCCACGTCGAGCCGGCCCACCAATGTCTGCGCGCGCGAACGCCCGGCCAGTTTCGCGACCTGGAAATGCGTGCCGGCCCGTGCCGCGACCTGCGGCGAATGCGTCACCACCAGCACCTGGGTGCCGGCGGCGATCCGCGCGAGCCGTTCGCCCACGGCCGCGGCGGTCGCACCTCCGATGCCGCTGTCCACCTCGTCGAAAATCAGCGTACCGACCGGCGATTCGCCGGCAAGCACGACATTGAGCGCCAGCAGCAGGCGCGACAGCTCGCCGCCGGACGCCACCTTGTCGATCGCCCCCGGCTGATCGCCCGGATTGGTCGCGATCAGGAACCGCACCTGATCGGCACCCCGCGCGCCCCATTGCGTCTCCGGCAGATCGGCGCGTTCCACCACGAATCGCGCCCGGTCAAGCTTGAGCGGCGGCAATTCGCGCGCCACCGCCTTCGCCAACCGCTCGGCGGCCCGGTTCCGCGCCACCATCAGCGCGCCAGCGGCGGCGATATAGGCCGCGCGGGCCATCTTTGCCGTGGCGGCGCAACGGGCGAGATCGGCGGTACCGGCGTCGAGCGTCGCGAGCCGCGCCGCGAACTGGTCGAGCAACTCGGGAAGTTCGGATACGGCGACCGCATGTTTGCGCGCCATGGCGCGGAGCGAAAACAGCCGCTCCTCAATCGCTTCCAGCCCGCGCGGGTCGGCCTCGGCTTCGGCGCTCGCGCGCGACAACAGGGTCTCCGCCTCGGCCAGCGCCTCCTCGGCGCGTTCGAGCGCCTCGAGCGCGAGCGCGACCGTCCCGTCCGCCTCCGTCTCGGCGATCCGTGCCAGCACGCGCGCGGCCCCGCGCAGGATTGTGGCAGGGCCGGCCGAGCGGCGTTCGCGCGGCGCGAGTTCGGCCAGTGCGGAGTCGATCGCCTCGGCGCGCCGTTCCGCGCCCTGCAACCGTTGCCGGCTCGCGGCCAGCGCATCCTCCTCGTCAGCGCGCGGGGCGAGGCCTGAGAGTTCGTCCACCGCATGACGAAGAAAATCCTCGTCACGCCGTGCCTCGGCAAGCGCGGTCTCGGCCACCCCGAGTGCCGCTTCGGCGACGCGCCACGCCGTATGGGCCGAAACCACGGACTCCCGAAGCCCCGGCTCGACCCCGTATTCGTCGAGCATGGCGAGTTGGACCCCCGGATCGGCGAGACCGATCTGCGCGTGCTGGCCCTGGATTTCGATCAGCAGATCGGCAACCCGGCGCAGCAATCCGGCACCCACCGGCTGATCGTTGATCAGGGCGCGGGATTTACCGTCGCGCGCCACGATGCGGCGGAGCAGGATCTCCTCGCCCGGCTCGATTCCCTGCTCGGTCAGCAGCGTCTGGGCAGGGTGCGCCGCCGGCACGGCGAAGGACGCGGCCACCACCGATTGCTTCGCCTCGGCGCGGATCAGCCCGGCATCGGCGCGCGCGCCGAGTGCGAGGCCCAGCGCGTCGAGAAGGATGGATTTCCCCGCCCCGGTCTCGCCGGTGAAAACGGTCAGTCCCTGGTCGAAAGCCAGATCGAGCCGGTCGATCAGCACCACGTCGCGGATCGAGAGCGCGGTGAGCATGGCGCCGGCACGCCCCCGGTCAGAACAGCCCGAACAGGAAGCCGCCCGACCGCTTGGGCTTCGCCACCCCGTTCAGCAGCCCATGGGCGCGCAGCTTGGCGTAGGCGTCCCGATACCAGCGCGAGCCGGGATAATTGTAGCCGAGCACGGCGGCGGTGCGGTGCGCCTCCTTGGTCAGGCCGAGATCGAGATAGCATTCGACCAGCCGTTCCAGTGCCTCGGGAACGAAGGTCGTGGTCTGGAAGTCCTGCACCACCGCCTGGTATTTGATGATCGCCGCTGCGTAGAGATTCTGCCGCTCGTAGAACCGCCCGATCGCCATTTCATGTCCGGCGAGCCGGTTTTCCGCCAGGCGAAGCTTGACCCGCGCATCCCGCGCGTAGGCGCTGTCGGGGAATCGGGTGACGACATCCTGCAGCGCCTGCACCGCTTCGAGGGTGAAAGTCTGGTCGTGCCGCACGCCCTCGATCTGTTCGTAATAGCAGAGCGCGCGCAAATAATAGGCGTAGGCCGCTTCCGGGCTCGCCGGATGGAGCTGGATGAAGCGGTTGAGCGCGCCGACCGCCGTGGTGAAATCCTGCCGCCGGTATTCGGCATAGCCGTGCAGAAGCTCCGCATGGGTCGCCCAGGTCGAATACGGATAATTGACTTCGACCTCGTTGAACGCCGCCGAGGCTTTCTTGTTCTCGCCTTTCCGCAGATAGGCGAGGCCATTGGCGTAGAGCGTCCCCGCGGGCGGCAGAATTTTTTCCTTGCCCGACGCCGCGTCCTTTCCGGTATGCGGATGGCCGCCGCCGAACAGGCCGCAGCCGCCGAGGGCAAGCGGCGCGAGAACGATCAGATGCCTGAGCCGCGTCATACTGGACCTCGGCGGCACAGGATTGGCGGCAGGGCGGGGATACGGGCCGGTCTGGGGGTGCGCGTGCGTCATCGGGGCGGGCTTATAGCATGTGATTCGGGCGCGCGAAGCCTCGGCAGTTATGGAGAGAGTCGCTATCGCCGCGCGCGGGTTGCAAAACCCGCGCAAACTGCGTATTTCCAGGCCAGCCGCGCGCATGATGTGCGCGGCCCGTTTCCGCATGGGAATGATGTTCAACCAGCCCGGCCCCTCAGCACCGGGCAGTCGCGACGAAACGCCCCGGATGGTGGGCGCGGCGCGCAAGCCAACCCGGCCGGCCCACCGGCCTCGTTTCAAGGATCAAGACCGCTTCATGGGTTCAACCGCAACTGCCATGCGCTCGCAAGGCGCTCACGATTTCACCAACGCTACAGGTTCGGGCACCGAGGATTTCGCCGCCCTGCTCGACAGCACCTTGGGCAGCAACACCGGGTTCGAAGGCTCGGTCGTCTCGGGCCGGGTCTCGCGCATCGACGATGATTTCGTCGTCGTCGATGTCGGCCTGAAAAGCGAAGGCCGCGTTCCGGTCAAGGAATTCGGCACCCAGGAAGTCAAGCCGGGCGACGTGTTCGATCTCTATATCGAGCGCTACGAGGACAAGGACGGTTCGATCGTCCTGTCGCGCGAGAAGGCGCGGCGCGAGGAAGCCTGGACCACGCTGGAACGGGCCCACGAAGCACAAACCAGAGTCAACGGCGTCATTCATGGCCGGGTCAAAGGCGGCTTCACCGTCGATCTCGGCGGCGCCACCGCGTTCCTGCCGGGCAGCCAGGTCGATATCCGCCCGGTGCGCGATGTTACGCCTCTGATGGGCACGCCGCAGCCGTTCCAGATCCTGAAAATGGATCGCGCGCGCGGCAACATCGTCGTCTCCCGCCGTGCCGTCCTGGAAGAAACCCGCGCCGAGCAGCGCAGCGAGCTGATCCAGGGCCTCAAGGAAGGCCAGATCCTCGACGGTGTGGTGAAAAACATCACCGATTACGGCGCCTTCGTCGATCTCGGCGGCGTCGATGGCCTGCTCCACGTCACCGACATCGCGTGGCGCCGCATCAATCACCCGGCCGAGGCACTCACCATCGGCCAGCCGGTGCGCGTGCAGGTGATCCGCTTCAATTCCGACACCCAGCGCATCAGCCTCGGCATGAAGCAGCTCGAAACCGATCCGTGGGACGGTGTCGACGTCAAATATCCGCCTGGAATCAAGGTCACCGGCCGGGTCACCAACATCACCGATTACGGCGCCTTCGTGGAGTTGGAGCCCGGCGTCGAGGGGCTGGTTCACGTCTCCGAAATGTCCTGGACCAAAAAGAACGCCCATCCCGGCAAGATCGTCGCCACCAGCCAGGAAGTCGAGGTCATGGTGCTCGACGTCGATGCCGGCAAGCGCCGCATCTCGCTCGGGCTCAAGCAGGTCAGCCGCAACCCTTGGGAGCAGTTCATGGACGAACATCCCGTGGGCTCCGTGGTCGAGGGCGAGATTCGCAACACCACCGAGTTCGGCCTGTTCATCGGCCTCGCCCCGGAAATCGACGGCATGGTCCACATGTCCGACCTGTCGTGGGACGAGCCGGGCGAGCTTGCCATGGCGAAGTTCAACAAAGGCGATATCGTCAAGGCGAAGGTACTCGATGTCGATGTCGAAAAGGAGCGCATCAGCCTCGGCGTGAAGCAGCTTGAGGAAGACCCCGCCGCCGGCGTGCTCGACCGTGTCCACAAAGGCATGGTCGTGACCTGCGTGATCACCGCGGTTCAGGCCAACGGGCTCGAAGTGAAGGTGGACGACGTTCTCACCGGCTTCATCCGCCGCGCCGAACTCGCGCGCGACAAGGCGGACCAGCGCCCGGACAAGTTCGCCGTCGGCGAAAAGATCGACGCGAAGATCACCGCGGTCGATCGTGCGGCGCGCAAACTCCAGCTCACCGTCAAGGGCCGCGAGATCGACGAGGAGAAGCAGGCGATGGCCGATTTCGGCTCGTCGGATTCGGGTGCCTCGCTCGGCGACATCCTCGGTGCGGCGATCCGCCGCCGCAACCAGCAGGCCCAGACCGAAAACTGATCTTTTGCTCCCTCCAGCGCCTTTGGAAACGCCGCCCCACGGGCGGCGTTTTCTATTTTTGTCGCTCCTGAATCGTCATCCATGTCTGTCTACGCCGGATAGAGAAGTCACGATTTCTCACCGTTAGAGATGTCACAGCACCGACGTTCGGGGTCGGGCGTCGAGCGGCCGCGGAGCCGTCAGTTCGCGCAGTGCCCGATCGCCGGCCGATGCACGGGCCGTTCGGCTTCGGACTCTTCTCCGATTGCGCCGTTAGGCGCGGGAGGCACGTAGAGCTTCCGCGCCGCAAGCAGACATTCCGAACGTCGGAGAAGGGTGGTTAGCGCACCTTGATGGGCTTTAAGGAAGCGGTCTCAGTCCCCTCACGTCCGCTCGATGCTCAGCGTCCCTGGCGGCAATGGAGTCAGCAGGCCGGTTACATCCGCCGACAGGTCCAGCCATCGGGCGAAGTCGGCCTTCTCTAAAGATTACGGGCTGGCGGTTGGGGGGCGCCCGGCTGTCCTCGCCTGCCTCGGTCGTGATGATGGCAAAGCTCTCCAGCGGACCTTCCGCTGTCTCGGCCTTGTCCCAGAGCCCCGCGAACGACCACCAGTCCTCTATCGCAAGAGCCGAAACCTCCCGCGCCACGTGGAACTTGACGGCTACTATTGAGTGACGCTATATACCAGTAGTCAGTATCGATGAGTAGCCAGAGAGGGTGTTCGTGGGCAAGCAGATGACGGAGATGCTCAAGGGCACGCTGGAGGGCATCGTCCTCGCGATCCTGTCCGTGCAGCCCGAGTATGGCTACGAGATCACGGCACGGTTGCGGGAGCAGGGCTTCTCCGACATCGCCGAAGGCACCGTCTACGCCCTGCTCGTCAGGAACGAGCAAAAGGGCCTCGTCGACGTGGAGAAGATCCCGTCCGAGAAGGGGCCGCCGCGCAAGGTGTATTCGCTCAACGCTCAGGGACGGGAATATCTCGAAGAGTTCTGGAGGACCTGGAACTTCCTCGCGGAACGGCTCGAACAGCTCCACACAGGAAGGAAATAGACATGGCCACAGGGTGGATCGAGCAGATCACAGGGTCGATCGAGCAGAAGAGGCGCTACTGGCAGTACAAAGCGCGCACGGAACAGCTTCCCGCGAATTATCGCGCGGCAATCGATGCGCTGAATCGGTACCTGATGTACTTCGGGTCGATAACGAAAGGGGACACCCTGGTGTCGATGCTGGAGGATCTCGCAGATCTCTTCGAGCAGAGCGCGGCGAACGGAACCCCGATCCGCGCGATCGTTGGGGAGGACCCTGTGGAGTTCGCCGAGGCGTTTCTCCAAAACTACTCGGAAGGTCAGTGGATCAATAAGGAGCGGAAACGGCTGACCGACGCCATCGATCGCGTCGCGGGCAACGAACCGTAACGAAAGAGAGAGCGGATATCCATCAGGATGGAGGCACTAGGCAATGAATGACGTTGAACCGCGCCGGGAATCCCGGAGGCTCCAACTCTTGAGTAGGATGGAGCAATGGAAAAGCGGAAGACATCGAACAGATATTCACCTGAGGTCCGCGAACGCGCGGTGCGGATGGTGCTGGAG
>NZ_JAKGBZ010000120.1 GCF_021556475.1 Acidiphilium iwatense
TTGCATCTGCTCGGCCGCAACTACCTTGCCGGCGAAGCGCATTCCGTGGCTGTCGATCCACAAACACACGAGGTCTATTTCCCGCTTCAAAACATCGGCGGCAAAGGCGTGTTGCGCATCATGGCTCCGGCAAAACCATGACCCTCAGCGGTATGAACGACGAGGCGTGATGAACACTGACCGGGTCCGAAAAATCGCTATTCTCTGGCGCGGCGATCACAACACGCGGGCAACGGCGACGCCGGAAAATAGCCGGCTGCACCGGGTCTTCAGCGCTTTGGCGGATATGAACGTTGCAGCCGAGCCCGCGGTGTATTCCGACGAAATGGTTTCGGAAGTACGCGAACAGCTTCTCCAGGTAGATGGCGTCCTGGTATGGGTCGATCCAATTTCGGACGGGCATGATCGCTCCCGGCTGGACCCTCTGCTTCGCGAGATTGCGTCCAAAGGTATTTGGGTGAGTGCTCATCCTGACATCATCCTCAAGATGGGCGTCAAGGACGTGCTGTTTCGGACGCGAACCCTCGGCTGGGGTACCGACACCGATCTTTATGGGACGATGGAAGACTTCAGAAAGCGATTTCCGCTGCGGCTTGCCTCCGGTGCAATTCGGGTCATCAAGCAAAACCGCGGTAATGGCGGTAACGGTGTATGGAGCGTGCAACTCGCCTCCGGCCGATCTGTTTTGCCTGAAGCCGATGCAATTGTCCGCGTGGAGCATGCTTGGCGCGATGGCATGGCGGAAACGATGCTGCTCGGCGATTTCATTGACCGGTGCCAGATTTACCTCTCAGGATCAGGGCGGCTGATCGACCAGCCGTTTCTGTCGCGTCTGCCGGAGGGAACCATCCGCTGCTACATGGTTCATGATCGTCTGGTCGGCTTTTCTCACCAGTTCTCCCAAGGGCTCCTGCCGGCATACGCGAAGGCCGAAGGGTCAGCGCCGGGGAAGGTCATGTACGGGCCGGCGGAACCTCGTTTTCAGGTGCTGAGAACGAAAATGGAGAGCGACTGGGTGCCCGCAATGCAGCGACTGCTCGATATCGACACCTTGTCGCTGCCGGCAATCTGGGACGCCGATTTCCTTTTAGGACCAAAAACGGAATCGGGTGACGACACCTATATTCTCTGCGAAATCAATGTCAGCTCCGTATTCCCGTTCCCTGATGAGGCAGTTGGAAAGATCGCGGAAGCTGCGGTGAGCGGCATCCAAGGCCGCTAAAGCACCCAATCTATTGAAATGATCAATTGAAATGAATACCGTTTCAATAAGGTATACCCCAACGAGGCTTTGGCGTGAAACGATTTCTTCGTTTCAATAGGATTGTTTCTGGCATTCTGATACGATAACGTGAGGGCGTCTAGAGCCTCGCGAGACACTTCATGATCGCTTACGGCTACGCCCGCGTCAGCACGATCGACCAGGACCTCACGATCCAACAACGTGCCCTGCGCTCGTCGGGCTGCCGGGTTATCCGCGCCGAGAAGGCCAGTGGTTCGCGCCGCGACGGTCGCACCGAACTGGCCCTCTTGCTCGACTTCCTCAACGCCGGCGATACGCTGGTCGTCACCCGGATCGACCGGCTCGCCCGGTCACTGAAGGACCTCCAGGATATCGTCCACGAGTTGAAGGCTAAAGGGGTCGCGCTGCGCGCCACCGAACAACCGGTAGACACCGGTACGGCGGCCGGCAAGGCGTTTCTCGACATGCTCGGCGTGTTCGCCGAATTCGAGACCAATCTGCGCCGCGAGCGGCAGTTGGAGGGCATCGCGGCGGCCAAGGCGCGCGGCGTCTACCGAGGCCGCAAGCCCAGCATCGATGTCACCGAGGTCAAGCGGCTGAAGGAATTCGGTCTCGGACCCACGGCAATTGCCCGCAAGCTCGGCATCGGCCGGGCTTCGGTCTATCGGGCGCTGGAAGTCGGGTGATGGTTGCAGGCGGTCGCCTTCCGTGCCGCCTCAGACCCTGGTCGGTTTGCGCGACCATGGCCAATGTCGCCGGCCACTCATCCGATGACCGGGTTTCGTTTTTCGTCGCGTTCCTGCTTAGTCTTACTGTGTCATAAATCGAGCATTCTCGATTTGTCGTTGGCAACACGGGCATCTAGGCAGGGTTCTGGCGAGGGTGCGGGCGATTGTTGTTCTGAGCGTGGTCATTGATGTTGCGAGGTGG
>NZ_JAKGBZ010000121.1 GCF_021556475.1 Acidiphilium iwatense
CCAGACGTGATTCGCTGCCTTGCGTGTTCGATTCGAGACCCACCACCCGCCTCCACGAGTCAGAATCTCTACCCACTCACACGCGTCAACGAATCGCTGCAAGAATTTTGTGACACAGTAAGAGTAATAGGCGGGCAGATAATGCCGGTCGAACCCGCCCAGTTCCTCGAACAGCGCGCGGCGGATCAGCATGGCGGCGCCGGACACGTAATCCGCGTCGCGCAGATAGTTGAATTGCGGCGCCGCCGGGTCGCCCCCGCGCCCCCAGTTCCAGCCATCGCCCAGTCGCCAGACGATGCCGCCGACCTCCTGCAGCGTTCCGTCGGGGAAGAACAGCCGCGAGCCGGCGATGCCGATATCGGGGATCGTCTCGAAGGTTTCGACCAGCTCGTCCAGCCAGCGGTCGCGCACCAGCGTGTCGTTGTTCAGGAAAAAGATGTAATCGCCGCGCGCCTGCGCCGCGCCGAAATTGCAGGCTTCGATGAAGCCGCCGTTCTTCGGCGTGCGGATCACCCGGATCGCGCCGGCGAACAGCAGGCTGGCGAACAGGGTTTCGTCCTTCGACCCGTCATCGACGATCAGGATCTCGATCGGGCATTTCGGCGGGTGAAGGCGGATCGATTCGATGCACCGATACGTCGTCTCGAACTTGTCGTGCACCGGAATGACCACCGACACCAGCGGCGCCGGCCCGGGTTCGATCTCGATCGGCCGGTACGAATGCAGCAGATTGGTCACCAGCTCGTGCGTCCAGTCGGTCAGGCGCACCCGCGAGACCATGTCCTGGACCTCGTGCCGCGCGCCGCTTTCGAGCCGGAACCGCGCGTTCACCAGATCGTTGAGCCGCCCGAGCACCAGCGCCAAGGCCTCATCGACCAGCCGGATGTCGGAGGCATGCGCCGCGAGGGAGGACAGCACGCCGTCGATGAAATCCGCCGCGTGATCGTCGAAACCCGAATCGGGGCGGACAATCAGGCGCGGCGACCCCGGCAGCTCGGCCTTGGTTTTCGCGCATCGCACCCGCAGCAGGTGGCGCGATTTCGGCAGCAGAAACGCGATATTCTCGACCGCGAAGCCGTGATACCCATTGCCGATGCCCGCGTCCAGCAGATCCGGCCGGCGGAGATTCGCGGGAATCGTCAGCAGATGCTGGTCGTCGTCGAGTATCTCCAGTTCGCGCGTTTCGTCCGGCCGTTCGGGGTTCCAGGCCCATCCGACGATGCGCCGCAGGTTCAGTTCATCGACGAACCCCCACCCCTGGGACTGACCGTTGGCTGATGGTTTGGCCTTATCCGCCGAATCGGGGGCGCTGGCTTTCCGATCCTTCGGCCGGGTTTTTTCGGGCAGATCGACCTGATTGAGCATTCAATCCGAACTCCAGCACAAAACGGCGGCATTTGGCGCAAGCCATCATACGGATAAAAGCGACAGGGTGGTGATCGCAATACCCAGTTCCCGGATGTCTTCGCTGAGCCCGAGCCGTTTTGGTGAAATCGCCGTCGGGATCGTGATGGAAATTCTTGTCGACCGTCCAGAAATCGCATTGCGCGGAATCAGAAAACTGCAATCATCCTGTTCAAAAAATCCATGAAACCCACAGAACAGTCCATTGACGTGAATGAAGATTTGCTGTTGAATTATTTGGTCGACGGCGAGATACGGCATTGCTGACAGTTTAATACTTAAATCCTTGGCCGGCCACCGCGCCGCGATATCGATCCACGCAGTCTGTTTTTCGGTCCAGGAATAAAAATCCCCGTCATTGAGATCAAAACCAGAGACATTGAAAGAATTAATATTGCCTTCTTTTCCAAAATTCACGGAGAGTCCGTTTTCTAAATTTCCATGAATAAAATCAACATTTGAACCCGTATTCACGTTCTCGATCTTTCTTTGAAAAAGTTCCGTGCCCACTCACGAAACGTAAACCTTAAATTTCATTAACGAAGTTTGAGACAAACATCAAATTTTTTCGACGATCTTCACGAAAATGCCGTATTTGGCTGAGAATCGCCATGTTCGATGACGAATTTATGTCAGCGATGAAATTAGGGTGTGTCGTCATTTGACCGGGGGGATTGAACAAAACCGCTCTGCGGTAGTGATTTCCGGCTGATTTTGCGGCGCCGTTGATGGCGCACTTCACGCGACGGTCTCCTGTCTGAGAAG
>NZ_JAKGBZ010000122.1 GCF_021556475.1 Acidiphilium iwatense
CCGCATGGGAGCGCACCCGCAATAGGGATCACGTCAAGGCCAACTGGCACTTCACCACCGCAAACGCCCGCATCAAACTGAAGCGGCTATACCCCGCACTATGAGCGACTCGGGGTACTAGGCTTCATTTAACTTGTTGAAATCCTTGACGTTCACTCATGACTGGCCGCCGGGTAAAAGTATCGGCGTCCTGGTGGTGAGAACTTTCTTTTCAGCTCAACCGATCAACATTTCTGCGGAGGGGGTTAGCCGAGTTCGTATTCGACCTCGGCGGTGTAGGCGGGGTGGTCGTCGCCGAGATGCGAGCTGAACAGGGTGATGTGGCGGGCCTCGATCGGCGGCGAGCGGTAGAGATTGCGGCTCTGGACGAATTCGGCGAGGCGCGGGCCGACCGGCAGGTCCATCCGGGCCAGGGTGACGTGCGGGGTGTAGCGGCGGCGCTCGGCCGGCACGCCGACCCGGCGCAGGGCTGTTTCGATTTTCGTCTGAAGGTGGAACAGCGCCTGGTTGCGCTCGACGCCGATCCACAGCGTGTTGGCGCGCCCGGCTTTCTCGAACCAGCCGGCGCCGGTCAGCACCAGGGGAAAGCCGCGCGCGCGGATCGCGGCGAGCGCATGATCGATCTCCTCGGCCTCCAGCCGCTGGGCCTCGCCGATGAAGCGGAGCGTGAGGTGCATGTTCCGCGCCGGCACCCAGCGCGCACCGGGCAGGTTGATCGCGAAGCCCGCCAGGGTCTGCTTGATCTCCCAGGGCAGGTCGAGGGCGACGAACAGACGCATGGCTTTGCCCTCCTTTGCCTAGAGCAATATGGCTTTGCTGGAATCGCGGAGCGATCCAGAAAAGTCATGAAATTGCTCGCCAAACGATGAGTATCGTGCCGAGCGGGGCGCGGATGGTCAAGCGGGGTGGTGAGGGCGGGTTGGTGGGGGTATCTTGTGCTGGGATCGGCGATCATACAGAGATTGTGCGCTGGGTTATATTTAGCGCTCAAGTCGTCAAAAAGACGACGTAGCAAGCTGTAGCCAGTGCATCACGTTTGTCCACGCTGCGACGATAATTGCGTGAATATGCGGCTCCATCACAACCGCAGCTATCCCAAGAACTCTGCCACCAGTCTTGGCCACTTCATCAAACATAATGTCGAGCTTGTGCCCTACCCATTTGGCTGCGACCGCTAATTGGCTCCAGAGTTGACGGATTAGCCGCTTTGCGACCGGTATTTGCGGCTTTTGCTTCGTATTTACTCACCCCGCTGTGACGTAGTGGGCTTCGTGGCATGAAGTTTGTGCTTGACACGGTCACGGCGGATTCGATTTACCATATCCGTGACTCGCGAAACCCTTCTTGGGCTTTCCAAGGATGATCTGGTCGACCTGGTGTTGGCGCAACAGGCGCAGGTTGCCGCCCAGGCCGCCCAGATAGCGGCGCAAGTTGGCCAGATCGAGGCCCTCATGGCGCAGGTCGCGACGTTATCGGCACGGGTAATTGAGTTGGAGGCCAAACTCAATGCGCCCCCCAAGACGCCTGACAATTCCAGCCTGCCCCCTTCGAAGGGCCAGAAGCCGAACCTGCCGCAAGGGCGCAAAAAACGCCGCCATAGCCATCCTGGTGTCGCGCGCGCGCTGGCCGAAAACCCCGACCGCGTCATCGAAGCGCGGCTGACAGCCTGTCCGAACTGCGACCATGCCCTCGATGCGGCGGATCAGTCCGAGATCCACGCCTACGACCATATCGACCTGCCGCCGATCAAGCCGATTGTCACCAGGATCAACCGCCATCATGGCGTCTGTCCCTGCTGTCGCAAGCATATCGGCGCACCACCCCCTGAAGGTTTTGTCCCAGGGTCGCCGTTTGGGCCAGGGCTTTGTGCCCTGATCATCCATCTGCACATCACGCAAGCGATCAGCTTCGAGCGTCTTGCTCTCCTGATGGCGGACTCAAGACTCCCCTCATTTTCACACTGCCCCGAAAGTCTCGGCGAAGACGGGCAGGTCGGCGAGCATATCGGCGAATTTCTGGACCAGTGGCAGCAGGCGAGGCTCCGGCATGGTGGGGATGA
>NZ_JAKGBZ010000123.1 GCF_021556475.1 Acidiphilium iwatense
GATGAACATACATGAGTATCAGGCGAAGGAATTGCTGAGATCGTATGGGGTTTCGGTATTGGGGGGCAGTGTTGCGTGGAGCGGGGAGGAGGCTGCTTTTGCGGCTGGGAAGCTGCCTGGTCCGGTTTATGTTGTGAAGTCGCAGATCCATGCGGGTGGGCGTGGTGCGGGTCATTTCAAGGACGATCCTGCCGGTAAAGGCGGGGTTCGCTTGGCGCGGAGTGCGGCGGAGGTTCGCGCGGCGGCGGAGGCGATGCTGGGGCATGTTCTGGTGACCAAGCAGACGGGTGCGGCGGGGCGGGTGGTTCGGCGGGTGTATGTCGAGGCTGGGTGCGACATCAAGCGCGAGCTGTATTTGTCGTTGCTGGTGGATCGTGGGGCGTCGCGGATCGTGATCATGGCGTCGACCGAGGGGGGGATGGAGATCGAGGAGGTCGCTGAGCATCATCCCGAGAAGATATTGCGGGTTTCGGTTGATCCGGCGACCGGGGTTTCCGGGTTTCATGCGCGCAAGCTGGGTTTCGGGCTGGGGCTGGAGGGCAAGCAGATCGGTGCCTTCGCGACGTTTGTGGAGGCGATGTACCGGGCGTTCGTTGGGCTGGACTGCGCGATCGTCGAGATCAACCCGCTGGTGGTGACCGGTTCGGGGGATGTGGTGGCGCTGGATGCGAAGGTGAGCTTCGACGACAACGCGCTGTATCGGCATCCTGATCTGGAGAAGCTGCGTGACGAGGCGGAGGAGGACCCGAAGGAGCTGGAGGCGGCGAAGCACAGCCTGAGCTATGTGGCGCTGGAGGGCTCGATCGGCTGCATGGTGAACGGGGCCGGGCTGGCGATGGCGACGATGGACATCATCAAGCTGTATGGGGCGGCGCCGGCGAATTTTCTGGATGTTGGCGGCGGCGCGACCAAGGAGCGGGTGACGGCGGCGTTCAAGATCATCCTGTCGGACCCGAACGTGGAAGGGATACTGGTGAATATTTTCGGCGGGATCATGCGCTGCGACGTGATTGCCGAAGGGGTGGTGGCGGCGGCGCGGGAGGTGTCGCTGTCGGTGCCGCTGGTGGTTCGTCTGGAAGGGACCAACGTCCAGTTGGGCAAGGACATTCTGTCGAAATCCGGGCTGCCGATCATCGCGGCGGACAATCTGGCGGATGCGGCGCAGAAGATCGTGGCCGCCGTGAAGGAGGCCGCGTGATGGCGATACTGGTCAATGCCGCGACGAAGGTGATTACCCAGGGGTTCACCGGGGCGCAGGGGACGTTTCATTCCGAGCAGGCGATCGCCTACGGCACCAAGGTGGTGGGCGGGGTGACGCCGGGCAAGGGCGGGACGCGGCATCTGGATCTGCCGGTGTTCGACACGGTGGCGGAGGCGCGGGAACGGACCGGGGCGGATGCGAGCGCGATCTATGTGCCGCCGCCCTTCGCGGCGGATGCGATCCTGGAGGCGATCGATGCCGGGGTTCCACTGATCGTGTGCATCACCGAGGGGATACCGGTGCTGGACATGGTTCGGGTGAAGCGGGCGCTGGCGGGTTCGGCGTCGATCCTGGTGGGGCCGAACTGCCCTGGGGTGATCACGCCGGATGCGTGCAAGATCGGGATCATGCCGGGGCATATTCACCGGCGGGGCAAGATCGGGATCGTGTCGCGCTCGGGGACGCTGACCTACGAGGCGGTGGCGCAGACCACGGCGGCGGGTCTGGGGCAGTCGAGCTGTGTGGGGATTGGCGGCGATCCGGTGAAGGGCCTGGATTTCATTGAGGTTCTGGAGCTGTTTCTGGGTGATGATGAGACCGAGGCGGTGATCATGATCGGCGAGATTGGCGGGCAGAGCGAGATCGAGGCGGCGGAGTTTCTGGCCAAACACAGGGTGAAGAAGCCGGTGGTCGGCTTCATCGCCGGGGTGACCGCGCCGCCGGGACGGCGGATGGGCCATGCCGGGGCGGTGATTTCCGGCGGGCGCGACACCGCCCAGGCGAAAATCGAGGCGATGAAATCCGCCGGAATCCATGTCGCCGACAGCCCAGCATCCCTCGGATCAACCATGGT
>NZ_JAKGBZ010000124.1 GCF_021556475.1 Acidiphilium iwatense
CTCGAGCCGATCGGCAACATCCCACCCGCCGAGGCCGAGGCGCGCTACTATGAACAACTGAACGAGCTGGCTATGGTCGCCTGAGTCAAACAAAATGGCCTCCAGGATTCCCGGCGCGGTTCACCCTGTATGCCCGCTATTCGACCGACCTCCAGCGCGATGCTTCGGTCGAGGATCAGTTGCGGGTCTGCCGGATGCGCGCGGAGCGCGAGGGTTGGGCTGTGGCGGACAGCTACTCTGACCGTGCCACCTCGGGGGCATCTCTGCTCCGGCCGGGAATCCAGGCGCTGATGGAAGATGCCGGGCGGCACCGGTTCGACGTGGTTCTGGCCGAAGCGATGGACCGGCTGTCACGTGACCAGGAGGATATTGCCGGTCTGTTCAAACGGCTGCGGTTTGCCGGAGTGACGATTGTCACCCTTGCCGAGGGTGAGATCGGCGAGATGCATATCGGGCTGAAAGGCACGATGAACGCGCTGTTTCTGAAAGACCTGGCACAAAAGACCCATCGCGGCCTGCGCGGCCGGATCGAGGCCGGCAAGGCGGCGGGCGGAAAGAGCTTTGGCTACGCCATCGTCCGGAAGATCGACGCCCATGGCGAACCGGTTCGTGGCGAGCGCGCGATCGACGCGGCCGAAGCCGCCGTGGTGCGGCGGATCTTTGCGATGACCGCCGAAGGCACCAGCCCGATCGCGATCGCCAAGCTCCTCAATGCGGAGAAGATTTCCGGCCCCGGCGGGCGCCCCTGGGGTGACACGACGATTCGCGGTCACGCGCTGCGCGGCACCGGCATCCTGCGCAACGAACTCTACATCGGACGGCTGATCTGGAACCGGATGCGCTTCATCAAGGATCCGGCAACCGGCAGGCGGGTCAGCCGGATGAACCCGCGCGCCGAGTGGGTGGTCGAGACTGTGCCCCATTTGCGGATCGTCGATCAGGCTCTGTGGGATATGGTGCAGGCGCGTCTGGCCGGCAGTCGCGACGCCTCGGGCGCCGACGCCTCGGATCACCCAAAATTCCACGAGCGCCGGCGCGCCCGGCATATTCTCACCGGCAAGGTCTACTGCGCCGAATGCGGCGGCATGTTCGGTGCGGTCGGCCGGGACTATCTCGCCTGCACAGCCGCACGCCGGCAGGGCATCTGCGACAACCGCCAGAGTCTACGGCGGGATGATCTCGATCGGCTGATTCTGGACGCGCTGCGGCGGCAACTGATGCGCCCGGAGCATGTCGAGCAGTTCGTCGCGGATTTTACCACGGAATGGAACCGACTGCAGGGGACGATCGAAGCCGACAATGCGGCGCGCAGGCGCGAGCTTGAGACCGTGACCCGCAAGCTCGACCAGGTGATCGAGGCGATCTGCGACGGACTCCGTGCGCCGGGGCTGCAACAGAAACTCGACGATCTGGAGCACCGCAAGGCCGAACTGACCCGCCAGTTGCAAAATCCGGTCGCCGCGGCACCACGGCTGCACCCCAATCTGGCCGGTCTCTATCGCGAGAAGGTCGAACAGTTACAGACCGCGCTGGCCGCCTCCGATGGTGGCCGGGCCGCGCTGGAAGCAGTGCGTGCCCTGATCGAGCGGATCGACGTTGGCCAATCCAGGCCAGTGGCGACGGCTTCAGGCGGAACACAAAATTTGGCTGATACGGAGCAAAAGCTTGACGCGGCGACCGGGGCTGATGTTGCGCCTTCCGGTCGCGGCCGACGCCGGGCAGCGCCATCGGCGTTGCCGGAGATTGTTCTGACGGGGGCGATTGCGGCGATGGTTGAACTGGCCCTCAGTGCCGACGGCAATTCGGGGGCAAAAGCGCCGAAAGCCGCCGGTATTGGGGCGGCTGGTTCTGAATTATTCCGAAGTTCGGTGAAGGTGGTTGCGGGGACACACAACCAACTTGATTTGCTGCTGGGCGCCTCAAGACTCCCCTCATTTTCACACTGCCCCGAAAGTCTCGGCGAAGACGGGCAGGTCGGCGAGCATATCGGCGAATTTCTGGACCAGTGGCAGCAGGCGAGGCTCCGGCATGGTGGGGATG
>NZ_JAKGBZ010000125.1 GCF_021556475.1 Acidiphilium iwatense
CAGTAGAGACGCCCATTACTGAGCGCCCCCCGCGCAGATCCGGACAAGCCCAATTAAGGCATCCGGCTCCTACCTTGGGTGTTTGACGGCAAAGCGCGCATCTGGCCAAGGATGAAGGACACGTGGCTTGGGCAACCAGTCGTCGGCCAGTTTCGTCATGCGTTCCCATGTGAAGCCGTCCTTTTGACTGCGCCGCCGAAGCGAGCGCCGCCAGAGGTCGCTCACGAAGTGCCGGAATGCTGAAAGCGCCCGGCTGTTTGTTGGGACCGCGTAGTAGGCGAAATGCCCGGTCACGACTTGCTTCAGCCATTTCCCTTGTTCGGGGATGGGCTGATGCATTCGTCGTCGTAGCTCCGTCTTGATGTCCGCAAGCTTCGCTTTCATGCGGTCGCGTCGGGTCTTCCGTTGAATCTGGAAGCGGCCTCCACGTGATTTTCCGCAGATGAAGGTGAAGCCGAGAAACATGAAGGTCTCCGGTTTGCCGAGCCCGCGCTTTTCACGGTCGGCCGCCGCGTGGCGACCGAACTTGATCAGGCGGGTCTTGTCCGGATGGAGCGACAGTGCGAATTCCTCAAGCCTCGTGCGCATCGCGTCGAGAAAACGACCTGCGTCGCCCTCGTGCTCAAAGCCAACAACCAGATCATCAGCATAGCGCACGATGATCATGTCGCCGGTGGCTTCCCGCCGTCTCCAGCGTTCGGCCCACAGGTCCAGGACGTAATGCAGGTAGATATTGGCAAGGAGCGGTGAAGCCACCGACCCTTGGCCCGTTCCCCTGTCATCGACCGTCACGGTCCCGTCTTCGAGAATGCCCGCCCTCAGCCATTTCTGGATCAGGCGGATGATGCGCTTGTCGCCAATCCGATGTTCCAGGAAGCAAACCAACCATTCTTGGCTGACACTTCCAAAGAAATTTTGGATATCGGCGTCAAGTATCCAGTTCACCTTCCGTTTGGTGATCGCGGTTGACAGGGCATTCAGCGCATCATGTGGTCCCCGGCCAGGTCGAAACCCATACGAAAACCCGAGGAAATCTCCCTCGTAGATGGCATTGAGCACCATGACGGTTGCCCCTTGGACGATCTTGTCTTCCAGGGCCGCGATCGCCAGCGGTCGCCGTTTCCCATCCGCCTTTGGTATGTAGGTCCGGCGGGACGGTTGCGGTCGGTACGCACCTCGGTCGACCCGTTCATGCAAATCCATGAGCTTAAGCTCAAGATCGGCCTCGTAGTCCTGCCACGTCATGCCATCCACTCCGGGGGCGGCTTTGCGCTTGAGCGCGTAGAACGCCGTTCGTAGTGTATCAACATTGATGTGGTGGAGGAGCGCGGTGAAAACCTCCTTCTTCCTGTGCCTTGCGGCTTGCCGTACGCGGTCCAGCGCCTGGGTCACGCCTGCCCGACTCTGGGTCCGGAGCGTGTTTTGCTGGTCCGCGTTTCCCTTGGTCTCCGGCCTTCGCTCCACCGCCTCCGCCACCGGTCGCCCGGTTTTGTTCGTCGGCTTCTTCGCTACTATGCCAGAGTCAGACTTCTCCGGATCGTGCATCGGCGGCTACGGCTCCTCGCCTTCCCGCCACGGACCATTCGTCCCACCAATGGGCCGATGGCCAATCCGGAGATCTCCCGGTTCCCGTACAAAGAGCTTCCGTGCATGCCAGGGTCTCGGACCACGCCGGGTTGGGCGAGCGCTCGCAGTAACGCGCCCGTCCATTTCGCCTTCCGGTACATGAACACCGTCGGCACCCGGGACATCAATCCTTTCGCGGCTCAATGGCTGGCCTGCACGCTCCCCTGCCGACGCTTCGCCAACGCCCTCGCGGACGCCAGCGCACGGCTCGGGGCCGATGCGGGTTGCTACTCCTTCATCGTAGTGGACTTTCACCTCCTGCTCCTTGCCGGTCTCCCGGCGCACTCA
>NZ_JAKGBZ010000126.1 GCF_021556475.1 Acidiphilium iwatense
AAGAAGACGGCTCTTCTGTCGATGTCGCGGTGCACGCGCATAAATCACGGTTAACACAAGATATCGAGATAATGCGATAATCGGCTGAAAAACTTTGTGTTACCACAATTTGGCCCTATAAGGAGGGCACCTCACTGATCATTTCAGACGACGGCAAGGAGTCCGCTGAACGAGCGGCACTGGGTTATGGTTTCGGCGAACTATTCCATGAAATTCCTGACAAGTTTTGGAAAAACGTGCAGCGGAGCTTCCGCCGCTGGGCAAAGTCTGCTGTATGGAGGTAGGTATTCCAGGACCACACCACTGTTGCCGATAATGAATATGCGATGATCGCAGCACCATCGTGTGTGCCATCAGCATAGCGCCGGCGCCTTAATATCCCGGATTTCCTAGATTGGACTCACGGCGAAATCAGCTGGCCTGCACCTCTCAATTTGGCACCAAATCCCCATCCGAGGTGGCATTCTCTATTCCGAGAGGCGGGCTGGCCGCGCCATCTGGGAAATGCCCGTTTATGCGAAGCCGCCGGTTTTTCGGTTTATCCGCCGAAATAGCCCGACAGGATCTTCTCCGAGGCGGTTTTCGGGTTGTCGGCGAGCAGTTTCGGGTCGGTCGTCACGATGATGGCCCCGGCCATCGGAGTGCCGAAGCCGTGCACGCCGGGGCGCACCTTGGCCACCGTCCAGCCGCCCGGTTCTTTGGCCAGCACCGCATGGACCGAGCAGTAATAATACACGATGCCCTGGTGCTTGAAGCTGATCGTGTAGGTGTGAACCTTGTCTCCCAGCCCCTTGGTGCCGGCCACCGCGCCGTCGAAGCGCTTGCTCGTCTTGCCGGTCGCCGGGTTGTAGCCGACGATGGTATGCGGTCCGGTATCCTCGTTGACGAACACCACTTGCTGGCCGGGCCGCACCGCGATCAGATTTTCCAGAAATTCGTTCGCTCCGTTCATATGAATGTAAACCGGCTTCGGGCTTGCCGCCTGCGCGCCCGCCCAGCCGCACGCCAAAACGCCGGCCGCCAGCGCGGCCGCGAGAGAACGAGATGCCATACGCAATTTCCTTTCGGGATTTTGGACGTTTCAGGATTATATTATGTATACATTATCACGGAACAGCATGGATGGGAAGCGCGTGGTGCGTTCAACCCACCGTGACCGACGCCTTCGTGATCGTCTCGCGCTGTGCGTCGAACGCGCGGTCGAGATCGATCCAGGCACCGCCGATCAGCACCTCGGTGGGACGGAATCGCGCCCTCAGATAAAGGTCACGATGCCGCGATAGGAATTGCCTCCGTGGCCATCATAACGAAGTCGCGAGGTCAATTTCTGAATATCTGTGCATACTTCAAGTGAAACTCAAATGACCATCACACAAAAGGGTGATGCCGTTTCGCGGAGCTGTGATATCATTCCGAGCACTTCATATTGTATACAGCATTAAAAGAGGTTCCGATAAAACATGCAAAACAAAATATTTAGAAAGCGAGGTAGATGGCGGTGAACGCTGCCATCTACCTGAGGAGGGTGTTTGTAGGCGACCAAGTACATTGACGGCTGACCTAACACAGCGAAGCTTTCCGATATCGGAGATCGACTATGAATTCCGCTAATCGCGCAGACGGCGGTATGATGAATTGCGCGCATACCAACATGAGCAATTACTAACAAATTTAAACGGATTACTCTTTTTACTCTTTCAAGATTACTTTTTCAGAGTGTATAACAAAAATATCACTTACTAAAATAACATCAAACTATCAAAACAGGGAAACGTGTAATGAAAAAGACGACGAAGTTTCTTGTCGGAGCGGGACTGACCACCGCCCTGCTCGCCGCATCGCAATCGAGCTACGCGCTCGGCGGCGGCGGTGAAGGCAACAACGTACCGGCGGAGACGATC
>NZ_JAKGBZ010000127.1 GCF_021556475.1 Acidiphilium iwatense
GCCGAAGATCGTCGACTGGTATATGGACGGCAAAATCAACATCGACGACCTGATCACCCACACCCTCCCCTTCGAGCAGATCAACCACGGCTTCGACCTCATGCGCAACGGCGAAAGCATCCGTTCCGTCGTCGTGTATTGATTAAGGGGCCCTCTACTCTACGACATACAAGCATATCGCACTCAGCCTTTCCGTAAGGATAAAAATAGAAATAAAATAACAGAGGATTACACCGTGGATGCAACTAAAAACGGATGAACCGCACATCTTCCTCGACGCAAAATTAGTGAATACCTCTGGAGGCCCAGTCAACGTGCTCATTTGGATCAAATAAATGTCAACGCTGCCAAGTCAAAATAGAAGACTCAACGCCGTAATAAGCCGTTATTAAAATAGAAATGTTTGCAAATATCCCAGAGGGATGGCTACTTCTTGGCGCTCTCGTCACCTTCATGGCGGGCTTTGTCCAGGGTTTCTCAGGCTTCGGATTTGCCATTGTCTTCACGCCAATATTCTCCCTCATTTTTGGAAGTCCGCAAGAAGTGGTTTTCCTTGCACCGATCCTGGGCTTTATCCTCAGTACGGCGGTAATGATCGAGGCCCGTCGCGCCCTCCGACGGAAACATGCGCTTCCGCTCCTGCTGGCCACCGCAATCGGAACCCCACTCGGTATTGGAATACGGACGCTCTTGAACATACAAGCACTCAAACTTGTCATTGCAACTCTGGCTCTTCTAATTGCTTTTTTACGATTATTTAAATTTCCTCTAAAAATTCCTGATGGGTACAGAACTCTGGCGACGGGTGGATTCTTGGGAGGACTTTTGAATGGCACCACAAGCATGGGAGGGCCGGTACCGTCCCTAATTATCGCCTTTCAGAATTGGGATGTCCACGAAGCTCGCGCGGCTCTAGTGTCATTCAATCTGTTAAGTTATTTCCTGGCGACCACAGTAGCACTTGGTGCACATATCGCCAAGTTTTCCTGGTTTACATCGATTTTATGGTTATTGCCATTTGCGGCGTTCGGAAGCATCTGCGGTGTCTTAGCGGTACGCTATGTCTCTCGCCTTACCTTCGCGCTTTTCATCACTGGAATTGTAGGTCTTTCTGGATGTGTTGGTTTAACTTCAATAATTCTGAAATTGTAAAATCGCGTTGAACAATGGCTCTGACGCAGATTTGGTGCAGGTGGGTTCAATTCGCGCCGAACAGCCGTGCCTCAAGGAGGTCGAGCTTGGTGATTTGTCCCTCGGTTTATCCGTTGGACCACTATTGCGGCTTGTTCGGTATCAGGCCAGGCGCCCTCACCATCCATCACTTTCGTGCCAAGCCCAGAGTTTTGGTAACGGCAGCGCCTTCAGCAGGAGCTTCATGGGCTTTCGCAGTCCCCTGGTGAACCAGGAGAGCTTGCTTCTGGCGACTTTGCGGGGCTGGCGTTTGGCGGCTTTTTTCAGCGGGAGACGGATTTTGTACAGCGTCCCACATTCCGGTGGAGACCGCCCAATGGAGCGCGAGCGCCATCACCAGGATCAGGCGGGCGACGCGGTTGGGATATTGAATCTGAGTTTGCTCGATGCCGAACCCGCGCGACTTGAAGTCGGAGAACATCGGCTCGATACCCCATCGCTTGGCGTAGTCGAGCGTGGTGAGATATCCGGGCTTGGCCGACATGGCGCGGCAGATCCAGGGCTCGGCGTGCCCAGGGTCGCGGATGATGCCGATATTGGTGCTGATGTAGCGCGACAATCAGGGTGAGTGCGCCGGGAGACCGGCAAGGAGCAGGAGGTGAAAGTCCACTACGATGAAGGAGTAGCAACCCGCATCGGCCCCGAGCCGTGCGCTGGCGTCCGCGAGGGCGTTGGCGAAGCGTCGGCA
>NZ_JAKGBZ010000128.1 GCF_021556475.1 Acidiphilium iwatense
ATGAAAAAGACGACGAAGTTTCTTGTCGGAGCGGGACTGACCACCGCCCTGCTCGCCGCATCGCAATCGAGCTACGCGCTCGGCGGCGGCGGTGAAGGCAACAACGTACCGGCGGAGACGATCAACGTTACGGGTATGGGTCCTCTGAGCGGGCAATGGACCTTCTCCGGCGGCATTGATGCGTTCGCATCGACCAACACGAACGCGACGCCGCGGCTGTTCAGCAATGAAGGCAGCCTTGGCCCGAACGCCCAATACAGTATCGGTCTCGCCGCCATCCAGATTCACAAAGGAACCGGCTGGCTGCATTTCACCTACTGGGGCGGGGCGTGGCAGACTCCGACGACAGGAATCACCAGCGACTTCGGCGCCTTCAACAGCCTGGCGCGATTCGGCTCGGGCGCGAACCCGTTTCCGCCGGGACCGACATTCAAATGGTGGTTTACCGCCCAGCCGTCAAAATACTGGAGCGTTTCGGCCGGTGAAATGGCGTCGCTGGAAGGAACCGAGATCGGGTTCGACTGGATGAATCCGACCTTCTTCGTTTCCAACCTCAACAATATGCAAGCGACACCGGGCTATGGGCCTCAGCTCAACCTGTTCTACGGGCCGGTGACCTTCAATCTGCAATACTCGGATTCCTACCATACCGCCCGCACCAACGTTCTGTCCTTCCTGCTGACCTACAACCTGAACAAATCGGGGACGGATAACTTCATCCTGTTCGGTCACACCAATCTCGGTCATACCGGCAATCCCGGCGTGCCTCACGCCGGTGTCGGGCTGGGCTTCTCCGAGTCCAACAGCTCTCTGCTCGGTGCCGGCGTGCAATGGATCGCCGGTCCCTGGACTTTCATCCCCGAGGTTCAGTACCAGTGGCTGCCCAAGAGTTCGGTAACGGCGGCAAGTGGTAATCCCCGGCCGCTCACCACCTATTTCGAAACCGCCGCGATGGTGGACGTGACGTACCAGTTCACGCCGAAATGGTCGGTCACCGCTCAGCCCCAGATCGTTTATCAGAACGGCGACAAGAACGATCCGAATCAAAATCTGTTCGGCAACTGGCTGCAGTTCGATTCGGCTCCTGGCCCCGGCACGTTCAGCCCCGGCACGACCATGACCGGCCTGCAGATTTCGCCGACATGGCAGAACAAGAACATCTTTATCCGCCCGACGGTGGATCTGACCCATCTTGCCGGGTTCGCCCCCGGCACGGGTTACGGCAAGCGTGGCAATAGCGCTAACCAATTTGTCGGCCTGGTGGAAGTTGGCGTGCTGATGGGGAAATAATGATCCGAGCTGACCGGCCTGGCCCCAAATACCGGGCCGGTTGCCGCGGGTGACGTGCCTGACGGCTCCGCGATGCGGCGAGGCCAACAGAAAAGTGTAGATACGCGTTGCAACAAACGGGAGTGAAACATGCGTTATCCAAGAAAAATCCTGGCGGGCGTCGCCCTGCTGAGCGGGCTGATGGCAGGCACGGCTTTCGCCAGCGCCTGGCACTTCAAGCTCGTCGATAAGATTCCCCTGCCCAATGCAAAAGGGCATGGCGATTTCGTCAGGTATGATCCCACGGACGGGATGATCTATGTATCGCTGCCCAATGGCGGCGTGGCCGTCGACAGCCACACGAACAAAGTAGTCCACCATTGGAAATCAATTCCGGCGCCGAACAGCCACGCCTCGGATGCCCACTACGTCTACTGGACTGCCGCTCAAGGTCCCGGAAAGACCAATCAGATCGTGGTGAT
>NZ_JAKGBZ010000129.1 GCF_021556475.1 Acidiphilium iwatense
CTTCAACTTCGCCAAATCAGGCCAGACTAAAAACACTGCCTGACCCAGACCTATCGGTCGCGCTCCACCGCACGGACAGGACCCCCTCCCAAGGCTGGTGCAGAGAAATGCGCGCTTACGCTTGTTGGTAGTGTCCGCGCAGGTGGTGGAGTTTCGGCAATCGTAACGGTGTAGATTTGGGTGGCCATCGGATCGGTGGGGTATGGTGGAGTTGCGAGACTTCAACCTGAACCTGGAGGACCCGATGACCGAAGAGAGACTACCGCTTGCCGAGCTTTTGGCGAAGGCTGGAGACGGCGATTTTCTACGTGGAGTGGCGGAAGCCGTGCTGCAGATGCTCATGGAAGCCGACGTCGAGGGCCTTATTGGGGCCGGCCGTTACGAGCGCCAGGGCGACCGCTCGACCTACCGCAACGGCTATCGTGATCGAGCGCTGGACACCCGGCTCGGCAGTCTGCAACTGCGGATTCCGAAGCTGCGGCAGGGCAGTTACTTTCCGCCGTTCCTGGAGGCGCGCCGGACTTCGGAGAAGGCGTTGGTGGCGGTGATCCAGGAAGCCTGGATCGGCGGCGTCTCGACCCGTCGGGTGGATGAACTGGTGCAGGCGATGGGCCTTTCGGGGATCAGCAAGAGTTCGGTCTCGAAACTGTGCAAGGACATCGACGAGCGCGTGAACGCCTTTCTCGACCGTCCGCTGGTCGGCGATTGGCCGTATCTGTGGCTCGATGCGACCTATCTCAAGCAGCGCGAGGGCGGCCGGATCGTCTCGGTCGCAGCGATAATCGCCGTGGCGGTGAACACTGAAGGGCGGCGCGAGATCGTCGGCCTACACATCGGTCCCTCCGAAGCCGAGACCTTCTGGTCGACTTTCCTCAAGAGCCTGGCGCGCCGCGGCCTGCGCGGGGTGAAGTTGGTGATCTCCGATGCTCATGAAGGGCTGAAGGCGGCGATCCGCCGGGTGATGGGCGCATCATGGCAACGCTGCCGGGTGCACTGGATGCGCAACGCGCTGTCCTATGTGCCGAAAGCCCAGCAGAGCATGGCGGCCGCCGCGCTGCGCCAGGCGTTCATTCAGCCGGATCGTTCCAATGCCAGTCAGACATTGCGCCACGTCGCCGATCAGCTCCGCGGCAAATGGCCGAAACTCGCCGCGTTCATTGATGACAGCGAGACCGACGTGCTGGCGCACATGGATTTTCCTGCCCAGCACCGGACCAAGATCCACTCAACGAACCCGTTGGAACGTCTGAACAAGGAGGTCAAACGCCGCGCCGATGTCGTCGGTATCTTCCCGAACGAAGGCTCGATCATCCGCCTGATCGGCGCCGTGCTGCTCGAGGCCAACGACGAATGGCAGACCCAGAACCGCTACATGCAAATCGAGGCCATGGCCGAATTCGCCCAACCCTTGATTGACACCAAACCTACCGAAATTACCACCGTCGCCGCATGACCGATGACCCGCCTAATCACACCTCAATTTCCACCACGTTGACGGACGCTATCCGCTTGTTCGACAAAGCCGGTGTCAGGCCGTTCTCACAAAGAAACCAGTACAATCGAACCCTTCAAGGTCCAACCTACAACGATCGGCACGACATCACCGGCCTCAAACAGATCAGCCAAGTC
>NZ_JAKGBZ010000013.1 GCF_021556475.1 Acidiphilium iwatense
AAACTTCTCAGACAGGAGACCGTCGCGTGAAGTGCGCCATCAACGGCGCCGCAAAATCAGCCGGAAATCACTACCGCAGAGCGGTTTTGTTCAATCCCCCCGGTCAAATGACGACACACCCTAGTCAAGCCCCTCATGCCGGCCGGGGCTGGCCGAAGGCGATGGCCGAAATAGGTCAGGCAGTCGGAGCGCCTCTGAACAAACCCTCACGCAACGGAGCCGGCAGCTTCCTCGATCAGTGCAATGATATCGTCAGCATGCGAGGCCAGGGACGCATGGCTCGCTTGCAACGTGATCGTCTTCTTAGGGTTCATACGCTCCGCCATCCACTTTTCGCTTTCCGGCGGGATCATGCGGTCGTTCGCCGAGATTTGGTACCAGCTCGGTTTTACTTTCCACGCCGGCGGTCCCGACTTGTCATCAAAACAGCGGGCCGCGATCGGTTTTTGCGACAGCGCCATCACCAGTGCCTCCGTTTCATTGAGGTCCTGGCAGAAACTTTCACGAAATTTGTTGGGGGTGATCCAGAGAAACCCGTCCTTGTCAGGACGGATATTGCCGCCCGAAGGAGACGCTTGCCGTCCGAAAATGCTCCCGAGGCTGTCTCCTTCGTCGGGGGCAAATGCCGCCACATAGACGAGGCCAACAACATTCGGCCCGTGGCCTGCACCCGTGATGACGGCACCACCGTAGGAATGGCCGACCAGCAGGGTCGGGCCGTCCTGCGCCGCGGCAAGCTTGCTTGTGCGGTCGATATCGTCGGCCAGCGATGTGAGCGGATTTTGCACCGCACAGACCCGATAGCCTTTGGCATGCAGCGGCGGAATGACATGACGCCAGTGGGAGCCGTCGCCCCATGCGCCGTGCACCAACAGGATAGTCTGCTTGCCAGTCATCAGCGTCCTCCTGAGTTAAGAACCAGAAAAGAATTATTGAGTAATTTCAGAGGGTTAGGATTCTGTCGGTTTACCGTGACAGACGGAAGCACGATCTCGTGGATTGAGATTACTCGGCGGCAGTATCGTCGGAACGGACTGCGTTACGCAAGTGATTTGACGGATGGCGACTGGGAACTGATCGAGCAATTCATGCCGCTACCCGCGCGGCTTGGTGTGGTGGCTGCGGCGGCAAAATCAATGAAATACCACCCCAACAACGGCCTGACCGCCGATAAGAGAAACAAGATTTCAGGTCGCTGATATGAACCTGACGGATGGCGGGGTGGGCCGGAAAATTTTAGACATGCACCCACCCGGATCGGAACTTCGGCGGCAATTTAATCCGTTGCGATCCCGTCCCCAGGCCGCACTGATGTCATCGCGAGGCGCGCAGCGACGACGCGATCCATCCTGTCACGCGAGTATTTTGGCGACCTCCGCGACCGAGGCTTCGAGCGCGCCCGGCTCGAACGGTGAAATCAGCCCCGCGCCTGACACCAAGTCCAGAAACGGCGCCGAGCCGCCGCGCCGGCACAGCGCGATATAATCCTCCAGCGCGACCTGATAATTCTTGCGCGACCGCACCCAGAATTGCAGCGCGCAGCACTGCGCCAGCGCATAGTCGATCATGTAGAACGGCAGAAGATATAAATGCAGCACGCGCTGCCACGCGCCGCCCTTGGCGCCATGGTCGAGATCGCCATAGTGACGCCACGGCAGATAGCGTTTTTCCAGAGTCTGCCATATCGCATGACGTTCGGCGGGCGTCGCTTCCGGCTTCGCATAAACCTCATGCTGGAAATGATCGAAGCACGCGATATGAGGTAGCCGATACATCGTCTGAATCAGATGCATCCGTCGATACCGTTCCGCCGCGTCGGCACCCACCAGCAGATCCGCGTGCGGATGGGTCAGCAGCTCGAAACTCATCGAGTGGATTTCAGCACTTTCCATGCCCGGCCAGAGATAGTCGATACCCGGCAGATCGCGGCTGGAAAAACCCTGGAACGCGTGGCCCATTTCATGGGTCAGCACGTCGATATCGCCGCTGGTACCGACGAAATTCGCGAAAATGAACGGCATCCCGACGGTCGGAAAATCGGTACAGAACCCGCCATTGCCCTTGCCGGGGCGGTTTTTCAGATCGAGAAACCCGCCCTGGTTCATCGCGCGGTAGAACCCCGCGATTTCGGGGTCCATCCGGTCATACATCGCCTGACCGGCGGCAACCAGTTCGTCATGGCCGCCGAGCGGCGTTGGATTGCCCAAGGGATCGACGATCGCCTCGTCCCAGAAATGGAGTTCGTCCCAGCCGAAATCCTTCCGTCGCTGCTCCAGCAATTCCGCGACCAGGGGCGTGACATCCGCGGCGATCGCGTCGCGATAGCGCGCGACATCCTCCGGTCCGTAATCGAGCCGGCGCATCCGCCGATAGCCGAGTTCGACGAAATTCCGATAACCCAGTTTGCGCGCCATGCCATGGCGCAATTTCACCAGATCGTCGTAAATCCGGTCCAATTCGGCGCCGTTCGCGGTGAAGAACCGGTCGATTTTCAGCTCTGCCTCATGCCGCGTCGCGCGGTTCAGTTGCTCGCGATACGGCGCCATGCCTTCGAGATTGACGATCGTGCCGTCGATCTCGATTTTCGCGGACGCGGTCAGTTCGGTATAGCGCGCGCTGAGCTTGGCTTCCCGCTCCAGGTCGGCGGCGATTTCGGGCCGGAACGTCGAGACATCGACCTCCCAGAGTGCAAGCGCGTGAGCACCCACGGCATCGAGGATCGCGGTCCGGTCCTGATGGCCGAGCAGGCGCTTCTTGAAGCCGGTCTCGTGATCCTTCGCGGCGGGGAGCAGCGCATCGCGATAGTCGCGCGCCTGCGCCGCGTCCGCATCCGCCGTGTTCTGCTGAAACCGCAGCCCGACCAGATTGTCCCACGTCGAAATTTCCCGCCGCACCCGATCGAATTGTGCAACGGCTTCGGCGATTTCGCCATCGTCGAGCAGGGCGTTGAGGGCGGTGTAATCCCGCGCCAGCGACTCCCGGTCGGGTGTCGGTGCGGCAATATCGGCGAATCGGATCGGGGTTTGCGTGTCCATCCCCGTTCAAACCAAGTCTCGTGCCGCCGCGCAAGCTCAGCCGGCGCGGCCGAACATCCGCTCCAGATCGCCCCGCGTCAGCTTCAGCACGGTGGGGCGCCCATGCGGGCAGGTCTGGGCGCGCGGCGTCGCCTCCATCTGGCGCAGCAAAGCCGCCATTTCCGCGATTTCGAGCCGCCGCCCGGCGCGGATCGAACGATGGCACGCCATCCGCGCGAGCACCGCGTCCAGCCGGGCGGACAGCGCGGTCGCCTCACCGGATTCGGCCATTGTGTCGGCGATGTCGCGCAGCAACCCCGCCGGATCGGCCGGGCCAAGCGCCGCCGGAATCGCGCGAATCAGCACCGCACCCGGTCCAAAACCCTCGATGTCCAGCCCAAGTTCGGCAAGCGCGCTTGCCGATCCGAGAAGCCGCGCGGCATCGTCGGCCGGCAGATCGACCGGCACCGGGGCCAGCAGCCCCTGGCGCGCGATCCCGCCCGCATCGCGTTCGGCACGCAGCCTCTCCTCGGTCAGCCTCTCATGCGCCGCGTGCTGATCGACCAGAACCAGCGATCCATCGCCTGCGAGCGCCAGGATATAGGTGTCCAGAATCTGCCCAATCGGCGCGCCAAGCGGATACTCCGACGGCTCTTCGGGCAGTTCCTGCCGGCGCATCACCGGTTTCAGGTCGAGCCCGAACCCGATCTCCGCCTCGGCGAAGCCGTGCGCCTGCTGGGCCGGCGCCGCCGCATAGGACCAGGACGGTGCCGGGCCGCGCGGCGCGAGCCGGAGCGCCGGCGCCTGCGCGAGATCGGCCGGGGCCGCGAGTGCGCGCTGGATCGCGCCGATCACCAGGCTGCGCACCCCGTCCGGCTCGGCGAAGCGCAGTTCGGCCTTGGCCGGATGCACGTTCACGTCGAGCCGGTCATGCCCGAGATCGAGCCAGAGTGCCGCCACCGGATGCCGGCCCTGCGGGATCACCTCGCGATAGGCGATGCGCAACGCCATCCGCAGCAACGGGTCGCGCACCGGCCTGCCATTGACCACGAAATTCTGATGCCGCGCCGTCGCCCTGGTCAGGCTGGCCGGACCGATGAACCCCGAAAGCATCACCCCCTCGCGCACCGCCTCGATCGGCACCAGCGCCTCCATTTCGCCGCGCCCGTAAAGGGCGGCGACCCGCGCGCGCCGGTCCTGTGCGGGCAGGTCGAAGCTAACCACGCCGTCGATGCTCAGCGCGAACGCCACCTCGGGCGCGGCGAGCGCCAGATGCCGCACCGCCTCGACGCAGGCGGCGGTTTCGGCGGCGGTGGAACGCAGGAATTTGCGCCGCGCCGGAGTGGCATAGAACAAATCCTCGACGATCGCCCGCGTCCCGAACGGGGCGGCAACGGGCGCCACCTCGCCCACCGCCCCACCGGCCACAGTGATCCGCGCCGCGACATCCTGCCCGCGCGGCCGCGAGATCAGGGTCAGCCGCGCCGCCGCGCCGATCGAGGGCAGCGCCTCGCCGCGAAACCCCAGGGTCGCAATGCGGATCAGCGCCTCGTCGGCGAGTTTCGAGGTGGCGTGCCGCTCGATCGCCAAAGCCAGTTCGATCTCGGGAATGCCGTTGCCGTCGTCGGTCACCTCGATCCGCGCGATCCCGCCGCCCGCAATCGCCACCGCAATGCGTCGCGCGCCGGCATCGAGCGCGTTCTCGACCAGTTCCTTCACCGCCGCCGCCGGGCGCTCGATCACCTCGCCGGCGGCGATGCGGTTGACCGTCTCCGGCGCGAGTCGTCTGATGGGCATGATGGAGTGTAGCGCCTTGCGCCGCGCTCTGTCCAAGCGTTCGGCAACGCCACTATAGACAAAATTGTCATTTCGTGACAGGCCGAAAGCCGAACCGGAGGGAATGATGCGCATAACAGTCAAAGGCAAGGTCGCGGTCCTGACCGGTGCCGCCAGCGGCATCGGCGCCGCGCTCGCCCGACAGCTCGCCGCGCGCGGCGCGTCGCTCGCGCTGATCGACCGCGACCAGGACGGATTGGAACGGGTCGCCGCCGAAGCCCGGTTGTTCGGCGCCACGGTTTCCACCCATGTCGCCGACCTCGCCGACCCCGCCGCGATCGCGGCGCTGCCCGACGCAATTGCCGCGACTCACGCGGCGCCGGCTTTGCTGATCAACAATGCCGGCGTCGCCCTGGTCGGGCGGTTCGACCAGATGGATGCGGCGGATTTCGACTGGCTGATGGACATCAATTTCTGGGCCGGCGTGCGGATGACCCGCGCCTTCCTGCCCGCCCTCCGTCGCGCGGGTGGCGCGCGGATCGTGTTTCTCTCCTCGGTGTTCGGCATCATCGCACCGCCCGGCCAATGCGCCTATGCCGCCTCGAAATTCGCGATCCGCGGCTTCGCCGAAGCGCTGCGCCACGAACTCGCCGATACGCCAATCGGCGTTACCGTGGTGCATCCCGGCGGTATCCGCACCAACATCGCCCGCTCGGCCCGGCTCGCCGCTGGCATGAACCCGGAAGAGGCGGCAGCGGGCGTGCGCGCCTTCGAGACCATGCTGAAAACCACGCCGGAGGTTGCCGCCAGCACGATTCTGCGCGGCGTCGAGCGCGGCGCGGACCGCGTACTGATCGGCTCCGACGCCTATGCGATCGACGCGCTGCAGCGGCTGATGCCGGCGCGCTACTGGCGACCGATGCAGCGCCGGCTTGGCAAACTCGGCGGGCTGGTCAAAGCTCCCGCCGAACAGAATTAAGGACACCGCCATGGCCAGCCTCGCCGCGCATCTCCTCAATCCGGTCCTGCGCTTTCAGGTCAAGCGCAGGCTCGCCAGGGCGACCGAGGCGCGGGAGCTGCGCAGGGCGTTCAACGCGTCGCTGCCCGGACCGCGCGGCGTGCGCTTCACCGCGGCGGTGGTCGGTATCGCGGGCGAATGGGCGGAGCCGGCCGCCGGAGCATCGCCGGCGTTGACCCTGCTCTATCTCCATGGCGGCGCCTATATCGCCTGCTCGTCGCGCAGCCATCGGCCGATCACCGGCGGCTTCGCCCGGCGCGGCGTACGAGTCTTCGCGCCCGATTACCGGCTCGCGCCGGAAAATCCCTATCCGGCGGCGCTGGAAGACGGGCTCGCCACCTACCAGGCGCTGCTCGACCAGGGCACCGCACCCGAGCGCCTCGCCATCGCCGGCGATTCGGCGGGCGGCGGCCTCGCGCTGGCCGTGCTGCTGAAGGCAAAGCAGGAGGGATTGCCGATGCCCGCGCGCGCCGTTCTGTTCTCGCCCTGGACCGATCTCGCCGCGACCGGCGCCAGCACGGTCGAGAACGACAAGCGCGATCCGATGATCAAGGGCAGCAAGGTGGCGGAGGGTGCGGAGATCTACCTCGCCGGCGCCGATCCGCGCGAGCCCTTCGCCTCGCCGCTCTACGGCGATCTGGCCGGATTGCCGCCTTTGATGATCCATGTCGGCGACAACGAGGTGCTGCGTGACGATTCCGTGCGGTTCGACGCAACGGCGCGCGCCGCCGGCGTCACGAGCCTGTTGCGCGTCTGGCCGGTGGTCGCCCATGTCTGGCCGATGTTCAACGCGATCCTGCCGGAGGGCCGCCAGACGCTCGACGAAAGCGCCGCGTTCATACGCGGTGCCGTCGGCGCAGCTCGTTGATGCCGAAATAGGTCAGCGCGAGCGCGGGCAGCACCGCGCCGACAATCGCCACCAACGGCCAGCCGCCGCGCAGCAGCAGGGGGCTGGCCATCGCCGAACCGGCCGCCCCGCCCAGAAAAAACGCCGCCATGTAGGCGCCGTTGAGCCGCGCGCGCAGCTCCGGCGCCAGCGCGTAGATCGCCCTCTGGCCGAACACGTTGTTCGCCTGCACGCCGAAATCGAGCGCGACGCCCGCCAGCGCCAGCAGCACCACATTATGCGCCGCCGCGCCGAGCGCGGAGAGCGCGAACGAGGCCAGGATCAGCATGAGCGACACCGCGCTGCCCAGCCTGCCATGCCCGGAATCCGCCAGCCGTCCGGCCAGCGGCGCGGACAGCGCCCCCGCCGCGCCCACCAGCGCGAACACCGCGATGCCGCGCTGGGTATAGTGAAACTCGGAGGCCAGCAGCAGCGGCACGGCGGTCCATTACAGGCTGAATGCGCCGAACGCCGCGCATTGATAAGCGGCCCGGCGGCGCAGCGTCGGCTCGGTGACATACAGCACGAACAGGCTGGCGATCAGCGACACGTAGGAATGATCCGCCTTCGGGGTCAGGCGCGGCAGCCTTGCCCGCAGCAGCAGCGCCAATCCGGCCATGCCCACCGCCGAGAGGCCGAATACCGCCCGCCAGCCGGCCGCGTAGGCGATCAGGCTCGCGAACGGGCGGGCGAGCAGAATGCCGAACACCAGCCCGCCCATGACATTGCCGACCACCCGGCCACGCACCGCATCCGGCGTGAGCGAAGCCGCCATCGGCACCAATATCTGCACCGCGCTGGAACTGATGCCGATCAGCAGGGCCGCGCCGAGAAACATCGCCCAGCCTGAAGAGACCGCCGCCGCCGCCAGCGCGACCACCGTGGCGCCCACCAGCCGCACGATCAAGGTCCGGTTTTCCAAGAGATCGCCCAACGGCACCAGGAACAGCAGCCCGGTGGCATAGCCGAGCTGGGTGAGGGTGACGAGCAGGCTCGCCGCCGGTTTCGGCAGATGCAGCGCGGGCGCGATCAGCCCGACCAGCGGCTGGGAGTAATAAAGATTTGCGGCGATTGCCCCGGTCGCGGCGGCGAACAGGGTAACCAGCCCGGCGGAGGGCGCCGCGCGCGGGTCCGCCCTATCGATCGTTGTGCATTGCAACATGGCGGGGGATATGATCCCGGCGGCCCGCCGCTTCAATCGCGGATCAGAAAATCCCGAGCAGGCGGTTCAGCAATCCCTTGGATTGCGTGGCGCTCTGATGCGGTGTCGCCCCCTTGGTCGCCGGTTCGCCAAGCGCCGCGTTTTCCTGCAGGCGGCGCTGCTCGGCCGAGGCGTTGACCACGCTGCTGGTCTGGCCCGATCCGCCGAACGACATCAGTGAATGCAGGAAATCCGGACTCCGGCTTTGCAGATTGGCCTGCCGATCGACCTCTGCGCGGATGCCCGCCGGCGGGGTCGGTCCGGCTTCCTGCAACAGGGCCTGCTGGCCGGGACCCATGCTGGTATCGGCATTGGCGAGCGCGGTCTGCGGCGCCAGCACTTCCTCGGCCTGTTGCGAAGCGGAAATCTGCTGCGGCCGCGGCGCGCCCGGCTGGGGCGCCGGCAAGGTGCCGAGTTCCGGCGGTATCGACAGCGGTGCCTCGGTCGCCACCTCATAGGCGTTGGGCGGCGTAACCTCCAGGCCGAAGGTTTTCGCCGCACCGCTGCACCCGGCGAGGCCCAGGGTCGAACCGATCGCGATCACCCCAAGCAGAACCGGGGTCGAGGCGCGCAGGGCAGGGCTGGTCGGCCGGAATTTCAGCATCATGGCGCTTCCTTATCGCCGCGCGCGGCGTCCGGCAAGGGAGATGCGCTGCCCGGATTGTCGCGCCGGACCATGCCCTCGACGATCAGCGCCGTCACCCCGCAGACGATCGCGGCATCCGCCACATTGAACACATACCAGTGCCAGGCGCCGATATGGGCATCGATGAAATCCACCACCGCGCCATAGCGGAGGCGCGAAATCACGTTGCCGATCGCCCCGCCGATGATCGCGCCGATCGCCAGGGTGGTGACCAGATGGGTCGCCCGCCAGAGCCAAACCGCCAGCGCCACGATCGCCGCCGCGGCGATCGCGATCAGCAATATCGTCGCATTATCGCCCGCCAGAATCCCGAAGGTCACGCCATGGTTCCATACCAGCGCGAAATTCAGCACCGGCAGAATCCGCACCACGCCGCGCGAAGGCAGATCGAGCCCGTACAGAATCCAGGCTTTCGATAATTGATCCGCCGCCAGCACGACGATGGCCACGACAAGGCCGGCGAAGCGGCGGCTCACCACGCTCATCGTCCCGCACCGTCATTGCGAGCGAAGCGAAGCAATCCGTCGGGAAACAAAATGGACAGTCGCGTCCACGGCATCGCTTGCGGCGCGCTGGATTGCTTCGCCCGCGTCGCGGCCTCGCAATGACGGTGGAGGGATCGCGCCACCCCGATCATTCGACGTAGTCGCAGCAGCGGCGGCACAATGTCGGATGGGCATGGTTCTCGCCAACCTCCGGTAGCACCTTCCAGCACCGTGCGCATTTGGTGCCTGGGGCGATTTCAACCCGAGGAACCGCGCGTAGCGGCGCCGAGTCGCCCGCACCCGCGGCATCCGACGAGATCAGCGTCTCAGCAGCGGAGGTAATGCAGAGTTCGGCCCAGTCGACGCTTTGCAGCGCATCCGGCGCGTCGATCGCGAGGGTGACGGTCAGCTTCGCCTGTAGGGACGATGCGATATCGCCATTGCGGCGGCTCTCCTCCAGTTGCATCGTCGCGAGCTTGCGGACCGCGCGCATCTCCGCCCATCCCGCATCCAGCCCATCATCGCGCCACTCCACCGGCACATCCGGGAAACTCTCCAAATGCACGCAGGCATCTTCGCCGAATCGCGCGCGCCACGCCTCGTCGGCGGTGAACGGCAGCACCGGCGCCAGCCATGTGGTCAGGCAGCGGTGCAAACTATCGAGCACGGTGCGGCATGCCCGCCGCGTGTCGCTCTGCCGGAGCATCCGCCCTTCGGCATCGAGCGCGACATCGCAATACAGCGCGTCCTTGCGGATGTCGAAGTAGAACGCCGAGAGATCGGTGTTGCAGAATTGGTGAATCGCCGGATACACCCCGGTCCAGTCATGGGTGTCGACTGCGCGCTTCACCATCGCGTCGAGTTCGGCGAGCCTGTGCAGCATCAACCGTTCAAGCTCCGGCATCGCGTCGCGCTCGACCCGCTCGGCGTCCGAAAAACCCTCCAGTCCTCCCAGAATCCAGCGCAGCGTATTCCTGATCCGCCGATAGAGATCGGCCTGCTGCTTCAGGATATCCTTGCCGATCCGTAAATCGTTGTGGATGTCCGAATTCATCACCCACAGGCGCAGAATATCCGCGCCATACTGACCGATCACCTCCTGCGGCGCGGTGACATTGCCAAGCGATTTCGACATTTTCCGGCCCTGCTCATCGAGCACGAATCCATCCGTCACGATCGCCTTGAACGGCGCCACCCCGCGCGTCCCCACCGCCTCTAACAAAGATGCCTGGAACCAGCCGCGATGCTGGTCCGACCCTTCGAGATACAGATCGGCCGGCCATCGCATCCCGCGCGCTTCCAGCACGAACGCATGGGTCGACCCGCTCTCGAACCAGACATCGACGATGTCGAACACCTGCTCGAAATCGTCGGGATTATAATCATTGCCAAGGAAATCCGCCGCCGGCCGCGCATACCACGCATCGGCGCCCTCGGTCGCGAAAATCGCGCGAGTCCGCGCGAACACCGCCGGGTCCGCCAGAACCTGTTTGTCGGATTTGCGCACGAAAATCGCGATCGGCACGCCCCAGGCGCGCTGGCGCGAAATGCACCAGTCCGGCCGGCTTTCCACCATCGAGCGGATGCGGTTGCGCCCGGCTTCGGGCACGAACGCGGTGTTATCGATCGCGTCCAGCGCCTTGGCGCGGATTTGTTCGGCGCCGTCCATGCGGATGAACCAGTTCGGCCGAGCCAGATAGATCAGCGGCGCCTTCGAGCGCCAGGAATGCGGATAGGAGTGCAGAAACTCCTCGCGCTTGAGCAAAGCGTCGGCGTCTTCGAGCGCCTTGCACACCGGATCGGCCGCCTTATACACATGGATGCCGGCAAACAGCGGCACATCCGGCGCATAGACGCCGTCATCCTGGACTGTCTCCGGCACATCGATCCCATGTTCGTGGCAGAGAAAAAAATCGTCCTCGCCATGCGCGGGCGCCATATGAACGAACCCGGTTCCGGCCTCCGTCGTGACGAAATCGCCAAGCAGCATAGGCACGTCGAAATCGTAGCCGCGCCCGCGCAGCGGATGCGCGCAAACCGAACCGGCAAGATCGTGTCCCTTTATCGTTCGCAACGTCGAACGCGCGATGATACCCGCATCGGCGCTAAACGCGTCGAGCAGGGCGGCCGCGACGAACAGTGTGTCGCCGACGCGCGCCAGACTTGCATCCGCGACCGCTTCGACCTTGACGAGGACGTAATCGATCTTCGGTCCCGCCGCGACCGCGCGATTGCCGGGAATCGTCCAGGGCGTCGTCGTCCAGATTACGATCGAACTGCCGGCGAAGTCGCCTAAAACCACCGGAAACCTTACCCAGATCGCGGTATCCGTCTTATCCTGATACTCGACCTCGGCCTCGGCCAGCGCGGTCTTTTCCACCGGGCTCCACAGCACCGGCCGCAACCCGCGATACAGCGCGCGATTCGCCGCGAATTTATGAATCTCCGCCGCGATCGCCGCCTCGGAGGCAAAATCCATCGTCGCATAACGGTTCGCCCAGTCGCCCTCGACCCCGAGGCGCTTGAACTCGGCCGCCTGCACCTCCAGCCAGTGCGCGGCATAGGCGCGGCACTCGGCGCGGAAATCCAGCACCGGAACCTCGTCCTTGTCCTTCCCCGCCTTGCGATATCGCGCCTCGATCATCCATTCGATCGGCAGCCCGTGGCAGTCCCAGCCGGGCACGTAATTCGCATCGAACCCGGCCATCTGGCGCGCCCGGTTGATCACGTCCTTGTGGATCTTGTTCAGCGCGTGGCCGATATGCAGATTGCCGTTCGCATAGGGCGGCCCGTCATGCAGAATGAACGCCGTCCGCCCGGCCGAGATTTCGCGCAGCCGCCGGAACAGCCCCATCGCCTGCCAGCGCGCCAGCGCCTCGGGCTCGCGCTTGGGCAGATCGCCGCGCATCGGGAATTCGGTGCGCGGCAGAAATACGGTGGCGCGATAATCGCGTTGGGTCGTCTGGGCGTCGTTCATGATAAAAATTCCGGCGGAAGAAACTACAGGCGGGCTGACCCGGCCCCTATATCAGGGCCGGGCGGGTAATTCGCCGGGCGATCGCCCACCGGGAAGCATGATCGGTCATGGTTCCGTCTTATGGGAGTGCCGGGATGCGCCGGTCAAGCGCGGCCCTGCTCGCGCGAATGTGCGCTTGCCGCGGTCTGGATTCAGCGTCCAGATCCGGCCCCGATCGCGTATCGATGGTGAAACCGGACCCGAATTTCTCATGACCGCCGCAACCACAACCCGGCCGCGCCGCCACCCGTCGATCTTCGCTCCGCCCTGGCGCACGCCGGCCGGGCGGTTTTCCTGGCTGAAAACCGTCACGCTGGCGCTCTGCGTCGCGCCCGCGCCGTTCATCCTCTGGCAATGGGATACCGGCGATCTCGGCGGCCGTCCGGTGCATCACGCCATGCTGGAAACCGGATTCTGGGCAATCCGCTTCCTGATCCTCTGCCTCGCCGTCACCCCGGCGCGCTCCCTGTTCGACTGGCCGCGCGTGATGATGCTGCGCCGGATGCTCGGCCTCACCGCCGCGTTCTACACCTTCGCCCATATCATCCTCTACGCCGCCGACGAGGGTTTTGCCGCGGGCTTCGTGCTCGGCCAGATGGTCACCGTGTTCTACCTGATCCTCGGCACCATCGCGACGATCGGCTTCATCGCCCTGTCGCTGACCTCGACCGACGCGGCGATCGCGCGGCTCGGCCGCAACTGGAAAAGCCTGCACCGGCTGATCTACCCGATCGCCGCCTTGTCGCTCTGGCATTTCTTCCTGACCCAGAAGATCGACATCGGCATCGCCATGGTTCCCGCCGGCCTGTTCGTCTGGCTGATGCTCTGGCGCGCCACCCCCCATGCATTCCGCCGTTCGCTCGCGGGGCTGATCGCGCTCGCGGCGGGTGCCGTGGCGATCACCGCCTTCGGCGAGGCCGGGTGGTATGTGCTGAACTCCGGCATCGACCCGTGGCGCGTGCTCGCCGCCAATCTGTCCACCGCGCGGCCGACCGCGGCCATGTTCGTCGCCGCCGACCTCGCCTTCCTGATCGTCATCGTCGCGGCCCGGCGCACCCAGAAGCGTCTCGCTCGAAGCTGACGCGCATCCTTCCGACTCACGCGCCGCCCTGCTACCACGGGGCATGTCCCGCTCCAGCCTGAGACGACTCCTGACGCTGCCGGTCGCCGCCGCGATCGCGCTGATCGGCGCCTTGGCCTGTGTGGCGTTCATCCTGCTGCAGGCGCCCCCCATCACCGCCAGCGTCCCGGATCTCGGGATCTCCGGCACGGTCGGTTTCGCCATCTTTCCGGCGCGCGCCGCCATCCTGGCGCCGGTGCTGCTCGCCGGTGCCGCATCGCTCCTCGCCGCGATCGACATCGAAACCTCACCAGCCGGACGGGTGGGGCTGATCGTCCTCGTCGCCGTCACGACCCTCGCGATCCTGGCGCTGGACGCCTACGCCACCGCCTTCTTCGCCCTGCTGGCATTGCTGATCGCGGTGCGCGTCCGCGCCGCCGAAAGTTTCGCCCTGGCCGCGATCCCCGCCATCGCGATCGGCCTCGCCATCGCCGATCCGCCGCCCGATCCATTGCTCGTTCTTGCCGGCGCGATCGCCGCGGTGGCCGCGGGCTGGCGCGCCGCGACCACGCTCGACCTCGCCAGACTCGCCCGCGCCGTCGCCCTTGGTTTCACCGGGCTGGGATTCATCGCATTCGGCCTTGGATCGGATGGGGCGGCGCGTCTCTGCCTCGCCGCCAATGCGCTGACCGCCCCGCTTCTGGCGATCGCCGCCGCGATGATCTTCGAGGCTACCGGCACGCGTTCGCTCGACTGGCTGGGCGGGCTCGCGCGCGGCATGCCGCGCTTTTCGCTGCTGCTCCTCGCCGGTCTCGGTTTCGCCGCCCCGCTGCCGCCGGGGCCGGGCTTCGCCGCTTTCCTCGCTGTGCTGCGCCCGGCGATCATGGGAAACCCGATCGGTGCCGTGAGCGCGGTCGCTCTGGCGCTCTGGTTCGCCCTGATGGGCTTCGCCGCGATCCGTGCCTTCGGCCTCGCCTGCCTTGGCCGCCCGCGCAGCCTGCGCGCCGCCGCCGCCGAAGATGCGCCGCGCGCGACCATCACCGCGATGATAGTTCTCGCGCTGTCCGGGCTCGTCCTGGCGCTATTCGAATCAGCCGAAAATGCCTGGATTTGTCTCGTTCTGCTCGGGCTCGCCGCGCTGATCCGCCGCTTTGCGATCGTCTCCGGCCCGCTGGAGTCCGCCGAATTCGGCGGCGGCTTCGCCAAACCGCCCGCCTGGCTGCCGTTCGGCGACCCGGCGACCCAGATCACCGCCACCGGCTTCGCCGCCGCCTTCCGCACCGCACCGTGCCCCTGGACGGCAAAATTGCACGGCGCCTGGGCCCGGCTGCGCGCCACGATCGCGGCCCGATGATCCTCGCCGCCCAGTTCTTTGCCGCGCTGATCGGCCTCGCCGCGATGCTCGCGATGGCTTTCGCTCTCGAAGCGCTCACGCGATGGATCGCGGCGCGCCGCGCCGGAATCGCGCCCGCGCCGGCGGCTCAGATCGGTCACGATCTGGTCAAACTGCTGCGCAAGCGGCGGCTGCGTCCCGCCTTCGCCTCGCCGCTCTATTCCACATGGCCGATCCTCGCTTTCGCCGCGACCGGCGCGGCGGCTTGTATCCTTCCCGGTTTTGCCGATCATCTGATCACCCAGCCCTTGGCCCGTCTGCCTCTGCTCGTCGGACTTCTCGCATTGGGACGTGCCGCCCGCGTGCTCGCCGCGCTGGAATCGGGGGGGGGCGCGCGCGGCCGCGCCGCCGCCCAGGCGGCAACCGGCGCCTGCCTCGCCGAAGCCGTCTGGCTGATCGCCATGGCGGCACTCGCCGTCACCGCCCAGAGCCTGTCGATCAGCCGGATCGGTGCCGCCGCGCCGGGCGGGCCGCAAGTGCTGGTTCCCGCCGGGTTCGCAGCCCTGATCGCCGCGCGCGGCTTCCGCGATGACGCCGCCACCGACTATGCCGGGCCGGATCGCGCGATCTTCATCGCCGAGTCCATGCTGCGCCAGGTGGTGCTGCTCGCCGCGCTGATCGATGTGGCCGTCCCCTTCGGCATGGCGGATGCTAGGCTCATCCTGTCCTGGCCGCTCGGTCTCGCCATCTGGATCGCGAAACTGGTTGTTCTGCTCCTTGCCGCGACCCTCGCCGCCGACATCGCGCCGCGCCGGACCGCACGCCTTGCCTTGCCGCTCGCGTTCGTCGCACTGGCGATGGTTTTCGCCGACAACTTCTCCTGGGCCGGCCTGCTGATCGCGATCGGTGGCATCTTCGTCGTATTCGGCGTCGTTCGCCTCTGGCGGCGCGCGCCGCCCCTCGAAGCCGCGAGCTTCACCCAGGCGGGCGCGGCGTTGATCGGCTTCGGGCTCGGCGCTGCCGAGGCCGGGTGGCTGATTCTTGCCGGCATCGTCCTCGCCCGGCTCGCCGGGTTCCTCGCCGAACGCCACAAAACCGCGTTTGGGCGCCGTTGGATCGAGGCGGGATGCATGACGGCCCTGGCCGGTCTGCCGCCGTTCGGCCTGTTCGCCGGGGATTTCGCGGTGCTGCGTGCCGCCTTTGCCGCATCCCTCCCGTTCGGCATCTGTCTCACCCTGGTTCTCGCGATCTCGGCGATCCTGCTGATCGCCCGCCTGTCGCCCGGCGCTGCGCCCCGGCAGCCGAAACATGCGCCCGCCGTGCTCGCGGCGGCGGCGCTGCTGCTCGCACTTCTCGTCGCGCTGGGGGTGGCACCTTCGCTGATCGGCGGTGCCGGATGACCGCCGATTTCGCCATCCTGATCGGCTCCGCCGCCACCGAGCCCGCATCCCCGGTCGCGTTGCGCGTGCTGCCGCCGGAGTCCTGGGCGCGTCTCGCCGCAGGCGACGCCACCGCGCGGTTCCTCGGCCTCTGGATCGCGCGCGATCGCGTCCACGCTTTGTTCGAGCACAATGGTTCTCCACTATTTCTGGCCTCACCTCTGGTCGAAAGGCGCTATGCCGCGCTCTCACCGGGTTGGACTCTCGCCGCCTGGTTCGAGCGCCTCGCCCACGACCTCACCGGCGCGATCGCCAACAACGCCGCCGATACGCGTCCGGCGATCCGCCACGGTGTGGCGGGAACCGATGCCGCGTGGCCACGCTTTATCGAAACACCGGGTGAGGGGTTTTATCAGATCGGCCAGGGCCCGGTCTCCGGCCTGATCGCCACCCCGGCGCATCGCCGCTTCACCCTCGACGGCGCGAGGATCGCCCGGCTGGAGCACCGTCTCGGCTACGCGCATCGCGGCATCCTCGCCTTGATGCGCGGCAAGTCGCCACGCGCCGCCGCCCGCTTCGCCGCGCGCATCGCCGGCGGCGCGACGGTCGCCCACGCGCTCGCCTTCGCCCGTGCCGCCGAGGCGGCGAGCGGCACCACCGCTCCGCCGCGCGCCGAAACGTTGCGCGCGATCATGCTGAATATCGAACGGATTACCTCCGATCTCTCCGCTCTCGCCGCAACCGCCGAGGCTGCCGGCCACCTCCGGCGCGCCACCGTTCTGGGCCGCGTGCGGGCGGAGATCGCGGCGGCGCTGGCATTGGTCTTCGGCCATCGGCTGATGATGGATCTGGTGGTACCGGGCGGTCTCGCCGCCGATGCAAGACCGGACGAATTCCCGCGCCTGACCGCCGCGCTGGCAGCGGCATCGCGCGCGGTTCGCGGCATCGGCCGCGTCTCGGTGCGGCGCGATCTGCGCGGCGCGGCGCCGCTCGCGCTGGCCCGCGCCCGCTCGGCGATCAACCTCGCCGCAACCGCGCGCGACGCATTGGCCGCACTCCCCGAAGGCATCATCGCCCATCCACTGCCGGCGGCGACCGGCATGGCGATCGGCGCCGCAGCAAGTGCCACCGGCATGATCCATCATTGGGTCATGCTCGAAGCCGGCCAGATCGCCGATGTTTTCGTGATCGACCCGGCAACACGGCTGCTGCCCGCGCTGGAGGCCGCTTCGGTGGGTATGAATTTCGATGAATTTGCTTTGTTGTCAGAAATTTATGGGATTTCGTTCGGAGCAGTCGATCTATGAACCCCGATCCCGACCCGGCCACGCCCGACTCGACGGTGCGGGTTCTCGCCGAACGCCTCGCCGCCTCCGGTCAGGCGCTGCTCGGCCGCAGCCTCGCCGTCCGCCACGTCGATGCAGGCAGCTGCGGCGGCTGCGAAATCGAATTGGCGGCGGTGCGCGTGCTGCGCGACGGACTTTCACGCTCCGGGATCACCTTTACCGACGACCCGCGGGCGGCGGATGTGCTCCTGATCACCGGCGTCGCCACGACCAACCTCGCCGAGGCCGCACAGCGCACCCTGGCGGCGATGGCGCCGCCGCGCTTCGTCGTCGCGATGGGCGATTGCGCGGTGGATGGCGGAGTGTTCAAGGGCTCGGCGCCGGTTCTCGGCGGTGCGGAACGCATCCTGCCGGTCGATCTGCTCATCGCCGGCTGCCCGCCGACGCCGCGTCAGATCATCGCCGGATTGCTCGCACTGCTCGAAGCCAACGCCGCCCCGGTCCGCAGAACGCCTCGACGGATCGAACCGAAAGCGTGATGACTATGCATCAAGCACGCTTTCGATTTGTCTTGACGATCAATTTCATGGCTTCTGGCTGGATTGCTGCGCGATTCAACCAGAAGCCATATTGATCTTATGCCTGACTGCCGCCACGAAACCCGGATCGGCGGCGTGGTCGCCGGGGTGGACGAGGTGGGGCGCGGGCCGCTCGCCGGCCCCGTGGTGGCGGCGGCGGCGATCCTGCCGGACGTGCTGCCTGCAGGACTGGCCGCGCTGATCGACGATTCCAAGAAACTCTCCGCCGCCCAGCGCGTGCGTGCTCTGGCCGCGCTGATCGATTCTGGCGCGTTCGTCGCGCTGGGCGCCGCATCGGTCGCCGAAATCGCCCGCCTCAACATCCTGCACGCGAGCCTGCTCGCGATGCGCCGGGCGGTCTCGCGGCTGAAATGCCGCCCGGATCACGTGCTGATCGACGGCCACATCGCGCCGTCGCTGCCGATGCCCTGCACCACGCTGATCGGCGGCGACGGTATTTCGCTGTCGATCGCGGCGGCTTCGATCGCGGCCAAAATCGCCAGGGACCGGCTGATGACGCGGCTGGATACCCGCTACCCCGGCTATTTCTGGGCGCGCAACGCCGGCTACGGCACGCCGGCACACCGCGCGGCGATCGCCTCGCTCGGCATCACCGTGCATCACCGGCGCGGCTTCGGTCCCTTGCTGACCGAGGGCTTGCCCAGCAAGGCGGAAGCGATCGCGGCAAGCGATGCGGTGGCCAGCAGATAGACCCCGGCGGCCAGCTTGCTGCCGGTCACCCCGATCAGCGCGGTCGCGATCATCGGCGCGGTGCCGCCGCCGAACCCCATGCCGAGATTGAACGCCAGCGAATAGCCCGACAGCCGGTAGCGGGGCGGAAACAGTCCCGAGAGCATGGCGGGCGCCGCGCCCATCACCAGCGCGAGCAGCAGCGCGAACCCGATCTGCACTGCCCAGAGGCCGGATGACGCCGCATCGCGCGCGGCGGCGAAGCCGGGCCAGGCGGTCAGCGCCAGTGCCGCGAAAGCGAGCGCGATCAGAGTCGTGCGTCCGATCAGACGATCGGTGCTCCAGCCGGCGAGGGGAATGACCAGGATGGTCAGCGCCTGGGCGATCGTGTTGATGCCGAGCGCGCGCGCCGCGTCCGTATGGCCGAAACTGGTCGCGAAGGTCGGCAGGAACACCATGGCGAGATAGAAGCTGCCGCCATAGCCGAAGGCGAACAGGGTCGCGAGGCCGAGCCCGCGCGGATTTTCGGCGAAAGCCACCCGCAGCGGAGCGATTCTCTCGTTCGGGTCGGGCCGGTAGGGGCTGTCCTCGATATGACGGCGGAGCAGGAACGCGATCGCGGCGAGCGCGCCGCCGGCGAGAAACGGGATGCGCCAGGCGCCGGCATCGAGGGCATGGGCGCCGCCGACCGCCGCGGTGAGTGCCGCGAGCCCGGCCGCCAGCAGCGAGCCGCCCATCGAGCCGATATTGGCGAAGCTGCCGGCGAAGCCCCGGCGATTTTCGGGCGCGGTCTCGACCAGATAGGTCACCGATCCGGTGAACTCGCCGCCCACCGAAACTCCCTGCAGGATGCGCACCAGGACCAGCAGAACCGGGGCCGCGACCCCGGCCTCTGCATAGGTCGGCAGCAGGCCGACCAGAACCGTGGCGCTGCCCATCATGGTCACCGAAAGCAGCAGGACGAACTGCCTGCCGATCCGATCGCCGAGATAGCCGAAAACAATGCCGCCCAGCGGGCGCATCAGAAAACCGATGGCGAATCCGGCGAACACCCCGAGCAGCGAGGCGATGCGGTCATGCGAGGGGAAGAACAGCCGGCCCAGCGTGGGGGCAAGGAAGCCGTATAGCCCGAAATCATACCATTCGAGCACGTTGCCGATCGCGCCGGCGGCGAGAGGCCGCCAGGCCAGCGCGGCCTCAGCCGTATCTCTGCTCGGGATGGCGCAGATGCCAGAGCCGCTCATGGGCGGCGACCAGGCTTTCGATGCTTTTGCGCCGATTGGTGTCGGGGTTGACGGTGCGCCGGGACAGCATCTTTTCCAGGATCACCAGCAATTGTTCCGCGACGTCGTAATCGTCCTGATCGCAGGCATGGTGAAAGGCGATGAGAATCTTGTCGGACAGGCGTCGGCTGTAGCGCGACTGCGATCGGTCCGGTTTTGCGTTGTCGGTCACTTGGTCGACAGAATCCTCATCCACCACGGTTACACCCAATCTGAAGATGAACGGTTCGTCACCTTACTGATTTTTAGTCGTTGCGCCATCCGAAAATCGTCCGAAAATAGCACCAATTGCAATCAACGCGCGATTTTCCGGCAGGCCTGAGCCGGTCAGGCCCGCCGGCGCGCAGATTTTTGGATAGATTTCCAGGTTATAAAGGCATGGTTCCAAAATTTTTACAAGTTTAGTCGCACAATGATTTTCCTGCGGGATCGGCGCGAATCGGTCGGATTTACGAAACCGAGGCCGGCGTTTCGGACGAAAACACGAAATCGGCGAAGGCATCTTCCCAGGAGCCGGTGGTCGAGGCCTTGCTGTATTCGGTCGCCCGGTTTTCGAAGAAATTCGCGTGCTCCACCGCGTTGAGCATCTCGTCGAGCCAGGGCAGCGGGTTCTTCTCGATATGGAACAGCACGTTGAGGCCGAGTTGCTGCAACCGGCGATCGGCGATGAAGCGGATATAGCGCTTGACATCGGCGGCGGTCAGCCCCTCGACCGCGCCGAACTCGAACGCCAGATCGATGAACGCATCCTCGTGATCGACGATGGTTGCGCACGACAGATAGAGTTCGCGCCGCAGCTCCTCGGTCCAGATCTCCGGGTTTTCCGAAATGAAGGTGCGGAACAGGCGGATCACCGAGATGCAGTGCAGGCTCTCGTCGCGCACCGACCAGGAGATGATCTGGCCCATCCCTTTCATTTTGTTGAAACGCGGAAAATTCAGCAGGATCGCGAAGGAGGCGAACAGTTGCAGCCCTTCGGTGAAGGCGCCGAAGGCCGCCAGCGTCTTGGCGATCTCGTGCTTACTGTCGACCCGGAAGCCGTGCATGTAGTCGTACTTGTCCTTCATTTCCTTGTATTTCATGAAGGCCGAGTATTCGAGTTCCGGCATTCCCACGGTATCGAGCAGATGCGAATAGGCGGCGATATGCACGGTCTCGATATTGGAAAACGCCGACAGCATCATCAGCACTTCGGTCGGTTTGAACACCTGCGAATAGTGCTTCATGTAGCAGTTGTTCACCTCGACATCCGCCTGGGTGAAGAAGCGGAAAATCTGGGTCAGCAGATTGCGCTCGCCGGACGTCAGATTCTTGTGCCAGTCCTTCACGTCGTCGGCCAGCGGCACTTCCTCGGGCAGCCAATGCACCCGCTGCTGGGTCAGCCACGCCTCATAGGCCCACGGGTAGCGGAACGGCTTATAGACCGGATTTTCGGTCAGCAGGTCGTATTTTTGCGCTGTGGACGGGACGGATGACGGGGCGGAAACGATGGCGGACATGAACCAAACCTCTGTTGCTGGAAGCATCGACGCGGCTGAAATTTCAAGGTGGTTTAATTCGAGAGAGTCGAAATTTGACGGGGGGAAGATCAAAATATCATCACTGACACGCCAGGCACTCCTCGTAATTGGTCGGGCTCGCCGCCGCAACCAGCGGCAGGGGCGCCGTATCGTTGGCCGCCTCGTCATGGCTGCGCCGTTCGACCTTTTCGCTCACCGTATCGGCGCGCTGGATCGACAGCGACCGGCAATAATACAGCGACTTCACCCCGCGCTTCCACGCCTGATAATGGATCTGGTGCAGATCCCGCTTATGCACGTCGGCGGGCAGAAACACGTTGACCGACTGGCTCTGGCAGATATACGGCGTCCGATCCGCCGCGTGCTCGACCACCCAGCGCTGATCCAGCTCGAACGCGGTCTTGAACACCGATTTCTCGTCGTCGGTCAGGAAATCGAGATGCTGCACCGACCCCTTGGTGACGGTGATGTTCGACCAGGTCTCGTCGTCGTCGCGGCCTTTGGCGGCCAGCAGTTGCTGCAGGTGGCGGTTGCGGACCGAGAAGCTGCCGGAGAGTGTCTTCTGCAGGAACACATTGGCGGCGATCGGCTCGATTCCGGGGCTCGCATTGCCCGCGATGATCGAGATCGAGGCGGTCGGCGCGATCGCCATCTTGTTGGAAAACCGCTCCATGATCCCGTAATCTGCGGCATCCGGGCACGGCCCGCGTTCGGCGGCCAGCTTGTGCGACGCCGCATCGGCCCCAGACCGAATATGCTTGAAAATCCGTATGTTCCACACCTTCGCCATGGCGCTCTCGAAGGGGATGTTCAGCGCCTGCAGGAACGAATGGAACCCCATCACCCCAAGCCCCACCGAACGCTCGCGCATCGCCGCATACTTCGCCCGGCTCATGCTGTCCGGCGCGCGGTCGATGAAATCCTGCAGCACATTATCGAGGAAGCGCATCACATCCTCGATGAACTGCGGATTGTCGTGCCACTCGAACCAGGTTTCCAGATTGATCGAGGACAGGCAGCACACCGCGGTCCGCTGCGCGCCGTGCTGGTCGAGCCCGGTCGGCAGGGTGATCTCGGAGCACAGATTCGAGGTCTTCACTTCGAGTCCGGCCAGTTTATGATGCTCCGGCCGCGCGTTGTTCACATGATCGGAGAACACCAGATACGGCTCGCCGGTCTCGATCCGCGCGGTCAGCAGCCGCACCCACAGCGCGCGCGCCGACACGCTGCGCACATGCGCGTTATCCTTGGGCGAGGTGAGGGACCACATCTCGTCGCCCTCGACCGCGCGCATGAACGCGTCCGAAATCAGAATGCCATGATGCAGGTTGAGCGCCTTGCGGTTCGGGTCGCCGCCGGTCGGCCGGCGGATCTCGATGAATTCCTCGATTTCCGGGTGCGAAACCGGCAGATACACCGCCGCCGAGCCGCGCCGCAGCGAGCCCTGGGAAATTGCAAGCGTCAGGCTGTCCATCACCCGGATGAACGGCACCACGCCCGAGGTCTTGCCGTTCTGGCCGACCTTTTCGCCGATCGAGCGCAGATTGCCCCAATAGGAGCCGATGCCGCCGCCCTTGCTCGCCAGCCAGACATTCTCGTTCCAGAGATCGACGATCCCCTCCAGACTGTCCGACGCCTCGTTCAGGAAGCAGGAAATCGGCAGCCCGCGCGAGGTGCCGCCATTGGAGAGCACCGGCGTCGCCGGCATGAACCACATCCGGCTGATATAGTCGTAGAGCCGCTGCGCGTGCGCGGTATCGTCGCCATAATAGGAGGCGACACGGGCGAACAGATCCTGATAGCCCTCGCCGGGCAGCAGGTAGCGGTCGTCCAGGGTCGCCCGGCCGAAATCGGTCAGCAGCGAATCGCGCGACCGGTCGACCCGCACCTGATGCCGTCCCGGCATCTGGACGATATCGTCGAGGTCGTCGAGCATCGACGGTTCGGTTCGGGTGATCGCGTTCATCGCTGCTTCGTCTCCGCTCGGGTTCGCGTCCACCATAACAACATATAGAGGGGGTCCCACGCAATGACCTACTACATCGGGTTCCATCACAAAATTCGCTTGCACCGAGTCGGGGTCAAGCCGGGCTAAATCGTTCATGATTTGTTCCATTATACTCAGGGCGCAATCCCGGCAAGACGCCCCGACTCGATGACATTCATGTGGTGATTGGTCGTCGCGACAACCAGGCGAACCGCTGGTTGTCGCGTGCATGGCAATGCCACGCTCGCCGCGCCCCAGCCCCAGGGCGCGGTCACCTGTGCTGGTGGATCAGCGCATGTCCTTGCAGAAATTCTGGATCCGGGTGCAGGCGTCGCGCAGCGCCTCGGTGCTGGTCGCGTAGCTGACCCGGAAATAGCCGGGATAGACGAAGGCCGATCCGTGCACGGCGGCGACGCCGTGCTCCTCCAGCAGCGCGGTGACGAACGCCTCGTCATCGGTGATTTTGGTCCCGCCCGCGCTGGTCTTGCCGATGCAGCCATGGATCGAGGGGAATACGTAGAACGCGCCCTCGGGCTTCGCACAGGTCAGGCCGGGTGCCGCGTTCAGCATCTCGACCACCAGATCGCGCCGTTCGCGATAGGCCGCCCGCATCGTCGCGATCGCATCCTCCGGCCCGGTCAGCGCCGCGACCGCCGCCGCCTGCGACACCGACGAGGTGTTCGAGGTGGATTGGCTCTGTAGCTTGTCCATCGCCTTGATGAGTGCCACCGGCGCGCCGCAGAAGCCGATGCGCCAGCCGGTCATCGCATAGGCTTTCGAGCAGCCGTTCATCGTCACCGTGCGGTCGCGCAACCGCGGCTCGACCTCGACGATGGTGGCCGGCCTGAACCCGTCATAGACCAGTTTTTCGTAGATATCGTCGGTGAACACCCAGACATCCGGGTGGCGCAGGAGCATATCGCAGATCGGCCGCAGATCCTCCGCCGAATAGGCCGCCCCGGTCGGGTTGGACGGCGAGTTCAGGATCAGCCATTTGGTGCGCGGCGTGATCGCGGCTTCCAGATCCTCGGCGCGCAGCTTGAACCCGTTGTTCTGGCCGCAGGGAACGAAGACCGGCTTGCCCTCGGCCAGTTGCACGATGTCGGGATAGCTCACCCAGCACGGCGTCGGGATGATCGCCTCGTCGCCCGCCTCGATGGTCGCGAGCATGGCGTTGAAAATCACCTGCTTGCCACCGGTCGAGACGATGATCTCCTCCGGCTTGTAGTCGATTCCGCTGTCGCGCTTGAACTTTTCCGCGACCGCCTTCCGCAGGGTCATGGTGCCGGCGACATCGGTATATTTGGTCTCGCCCGCCTCGATCGCGGCAATCGCGGCGCGCTTGATGTGGTCGGGCGTGTCGAAATCCGGCTCGCCGGCCGAAAGGCTGATGATATCGCGTCCCGCGGCCTTGAGCTGCCGCGCCTTGGTCGAAATCGCGATGGTCTGGCTCGGGCTGATGCGGTTCAAACGCGCGGCGATCAGGTCCATTTCTGTTTCTCCCCGGAAAACGCACGTCATCTAACGTGGATTGCCCTGCTTGAACATCCTTCGAACGCCGCATCTGCCGTGCGGCCCTTGCCGAGCGGCGCGCGACGCCATATCAGACCTTGCGCGCATGGGGTGTAGCCAAGCGGTAAGGCAGCGGATTTTGATTCCGCCATGCGGAGGTTCGAATCCTCCCACCCCAGCCAGCTCCGATCAGAAACGATTGCCCAGCAGCCGGTGGTAATAAAGATGCGCCGGCGGCGGCAGGCCGGGCTCGGCGTCGCGCCGGATCAGTTCGTTCTCGATCTGCCGCGCCTCCGAATGCGCGCCGGCCCGGCCCAGGCTCAGCACGCCACGATTCTCATTGCCGAACTCGCCATGGCCGCCCGGCGCATGCCGGCCAAGCCCGACCGGCCCGCCGCCGGTGCCATGCCCCGCCTGCATCGATTGCAGCGCGCCGGAAGCCTGCTGCAATGCTGTGATCGCGGCGCGTTCCGGCGGCACCGCGCCCGCGCGGTCGCCGGCCTTGAGATGCGCTTCCGCGCCTGCCATCGCCCGCTTGCCGTTGCCGAGTTCCGGCATCGCGGGCAGGCCGGCATTCGCCATCGCCCGCCGGATCGCCTGCAGGGCCATTTGCAAGCCTTGCTGTTCCTGGGCGAGCGCCTGACTGCGCGGTCCGGGTTTCTGTCCGGCGGTATTGCCCATCGGCGGCAGGCTGCGCCGTCCGGTGCGGTCCATCAGCCGGGATTCCCGGCGCATCAGGCGCGACAATGCCTGGGCGGCGTTCTGCTCCGCCCGTTGCGCCGCCGCCTGGGCCGCGCTCATCGGCGCGGCGTTCTGCAACTGGTTCAGCATGTGGCGCAGCCGGCGCATGTCGCGCCGCGCCTGCGCTTCTTCTCCGGCAGCCGCTTCATGGGCGATGCGCTGGGCCAGCCGGTCGATCGCCGACATCGACATCGGCTGCGCTTGTTGATTCCGCGCCTGTGCCTGCTGTGCCAGGGCCGAAAGATGCGCTTCGGTGGTCCGGTTCAGCCGATCGAGCAGGGCGCGCAACTGGCGCGCGGTCTCCGGCCGCCCATCCAGCGCGCGCTCGAGGGCCTGTTCCAGCGCGCGCCGCGCGGCGTCGAGCTGCTGCGCCGACCGGTATGCCGCGCCCTGTTCGGCGCGCTGCACCAGGGTCCAGAGCTGCGCCTCGGGATGCGCGGCCTTGCCGCCGCCGGCGGCGAAAGCCGCGGCGAATCGCCGGATCGCCTTGCCGGTTCCCGGCGTCACCGCCCCCGGCGGCGACTGGCCGATCGCGATGAGCGTTTTCGCCAGTGCGGGGCGCAGCGTCGGGGTCAGCGCCAGGGCACGGCGCACGTCTTCCAGCGCCTGCGCCGTGCGATTGACCAGATGCGGTGCCGGTAAGGTGAATTTCGCCTCCGCCGATCGCCCAGTCAGATTGGCCGGATTGATCGCGGCGAGCCGGCCGGACACCGCGAGCCCGGCATAGGGGCTCGCGAGCAGGTCGAGCCGCGCCGCGCCCGACAGGCGTTTGCCGCGAGCGAGCGAGGCGCTTTCCGTGCGCGCATTCGGCGCGGACACCGGAAGGTAGCGCAATGCCAGGGATTTCAGCCCGTAGCGACTCTCGGCCCGCCACGACAGATCGATCCGCCTGCCGTCCGCATCGGGATGCGGCGGGACGGTGAAACCGATGAGCGGCGGTGTGGGTGCCGTCACGTCGATGCGGAACCGTGCCGCGCGATGCCAGAACGGCCCGACAACCACGCGCGTCGAGACCAGGAGCGGCTGCGTCGCCCGGTAGCTGCCCCGGTCGAGCGTGGCGAAGCCGAGAGGTTTCCCGCCGATCCAGGCGGCGGGCGCGCCGCCGCCCGCGCCGGTCACGATCAGCGAGAGCGAGGAACCGGCCAGGGCATGAACGATCCGGTCCCGCGCGCCGATCAGGCGCGGCGCCCCGCGGGTCCAGCGCGGCGGCGTGATCCAGGCCTGCACGGACATGGCGGGGCCGGCGAACAGGCGCGGCGGGGCGAGGAGCCCGGCAAGCCGCGACCCTGCCTGCGGCCCGGCGGCGATCCAGGCGGCGATCAGCCCCAGCAGCAGCAAGGCGCGCAGCGCGAACGGATCGTGCGCCGCGAAATCGGGCGCCGGCACACCCACCTTCGCACCCGCGATCGCCCGGTCCAGCCGCGCGCGATACGCCGCCCATAACGGCGCCTCGGCACCCTCGAGCGGCGCGGGACGGTCCTCGATCGCCGCGATCGGCCGGTGCGCCAGCCCCGAATCGCGCTCGATCCGCCGGTCGATCGCGGCCGGCTCGGGCGCGCGGAAGCGCCGATACGCCTGCCAGACCGTCGCGGCCAGCCCGGCCAGCCCCAGAATGTCGACGATCCAGCCGCCCGCACCGGTCAGGGCGAGGATCAGGAACAGCACAATCACCCCGACCGGCACCATCGCCGCGATCGCCAGGGCCTCGACCCAGAGCACGATGCGCGCCCGCCTGCGCAACCGGGCGAGGCGGGAGACCATCTATCCCAGCCGGTCGGGCACGATCTCGTCGCGCCATAGATCTTCGATGCCTTGCCGCATCCTGATCACATGGGGCGTTCCACGCTCGATCAAGAGCTGCGCGGCGAAGGGCCGTCCATTATAGGTGCTGCTCATCGCCGCCCCATAGGCACCGGCATCGAGGATCGCGACCAGCGCGCCGGGTGCGAGCTCCGGCAGCGCATAATCGCCGAACCGGTCGCTGCTCTCGCACACCGGCCCGACCACCTCGGCGGGATGCGCGACGCCGGCGGCATCCACGGCACTCACCGGCACGATGCCGTGCCGCGCGTCGTACAAGGCCGGGCGCAGCAGATCGTTCATCCCGGCATCGAGCACCACGAAACGTTGTTGCGCCGTGCGCTTGACCAGGGTTACCCGTGCCAGCAGCAGCCCCGCCGGTCCCACCAGCCAGCGGCCTGGTTCGACGATCAGCTCCAACCCCCGGTTGCCCGCCACGCGCCGCACCATCGACGCGTAGGGGGGCAGCGCGAACGCAATGCCGTCGTCATAGGGAATCCCAAATCCGCCGCCGAGGTCGAGCCGGGTGACCGCAACCCCGTCGGCGCGCAGCGCATCGATCAGATCGAGCACGCGCCGGTACGCCGCCTCGAACGGCTCGGGCGAAAAAATCTGGCTGCCGATATGGGTGGAGAACCCGCAAGGCGCGATGCCGGCCAGCGCCGCGGCATGACGATAGAGCGATACCGCATCGCTATAGGCGATACCGAATTTATCGCCCGCCCGCCCGGTGCTGATCTTGTCATGCGCCCCGGCTTCGATATCGGGGTTCACCCGCAGCGAAACCGGCGTCGTCCGTCCCATCGCGGATGCGATTGCCGAAATCATGCCGAGTTCTTCCGCGCTCTCGACGTTGATCTGGCCGATCCCGGCGCCGATCGCCCGTTCGATCTCGTCAGACCGTTTGCCGACGCCCGAGAACACCATCGCTCCCGGCGCGATGCCGGCGGCTTCGGCGCGAGCGAATTCGCCTGTGCTGGTCACATCGGCGCCCGCGCCGTCCATGCGCAGGACCGACAGGATCGCCAGATGGTCGTTCGCCTTCACCGCGTAGCGGATCGCGGGCGCCAGCCCTTCGGCGGCGAAGGCGTCGCGCAAGGTCGCGAGCCGCGCGCGCAGCGTGTCGGCGCCGTAAACCCAGCACGGCGTGCCGTGCTCCGCCGCGATCGCGGCTAGCGGAACATCCTCGAAACCCAGCCCGGCCATTGCGTTCCAGGCCAGACCCGGCCTTGCAGCGATCAGCCGGTGCCATTCCCGATCGCGCGCGAGAGCGTCCATCGTCAGTTCGATGGATACTGGTGCGGATAGGTGATCGCGCTCGCCGGGCCGGGCGGCGAGGGGGCACCCGCCCGACCGCAGGACGCCAGAGCAAGACAGGCGAGCAGGGCAAGCAATAGAACCGGCCTCATGCCAGGGCCTCCAGCCACCGCGCGGCCTCGCGCGCGACATTCTCCGGCGCGGTGCCACCCTGGGCGCTGCGCGCGGCGACCGAAGCCTCGACGGTCAGCACCTCGAACACTTTTTCCGTGATGCGCGGCTCGATCTCCTGCATTGCCGCCAGCGGCAAATCCGCCAGCTCCAGCCCGCGAGCCTCGGCCGCGCTCACGATCCGGCCGGTCGCGTGATGCGCGGTGCGGAACGGCAGACCGAGTTCGCGCACCAGATAATCGGCGAGATCGGTCGCGGTCGCGTAATCCGCCCCCGCCGCCGCGCGCATCCGCGCCGGGTCCGGCTGCATGTCGCGCACCATCCCCGCCATCGCCGCGAGCACCAGTTCGGCGGCATCGGCGGCGTCGAACACCGCCTCCTTGTCCTCCTGCATGTCCTTGGCATAGGCGAGCGGCAGGCCCTTCATCACCGTGAGCAAGCCGGTCAGCGCGCCGAAAATCCGCCCGGTTTTGGCGCGGGCCAGCTCCGCCGCGTCCGGGTTGCGCTTCTGCGGCATGATCGAGGAGCCGGTGGTGAACGCGTCCGACAGCCGCACAAATCGATAGGGTGCGCTGGTCCAGATCACGATTTCCTCGGCGAAGCGCGAGAGATGCATCGCCAGGATCGACAGCGCCGCGAGAAACTCGATCGCGAAATCCCGGTCGGACACCGAATCGAGCGAGTTCGCGGTGGGCCGGTCGAAGCCGAGCGTTCGCGCGGTCATCGCCCGGTCGATCGGGAAGGTGGTGCCGGCCAGCGCGGCCGCCCCCAGCGGGCATTCGTTCAGCCGAACCCGGCAATCGGCGAGCCGGCCCCGGTCGCGCGCGAGCATTTCCACATAGGCGAGCAGGTGATGCCCGAACGTCACCGGCTGGGCGGTCTGCAGATGGGTGAAACCGGGCATGATCGTCGCGGCATGTTCCGCCGCGCGCCCGGCCAGGGCGCGCATCAGATCGCGCAACTGCCCGTCCAGCGCATCGACCGCCGCGCGCACCCAGAGCCGGAAATCGGTCGCCACCTGGTCGTTGCGGCTGCGCCCGGTGTGCAGCCTACGCCCGGCCTCGCCGATATGGCCGACCAGCCAGGCCTCGATATTGGTGTGGATGTCCTCCAGCGCCGGATCGAAGGTGAATTTCTGCTCCGCGATCGCGGCACCGATTTCGCTCAGACCCTGGCGGATCGCCGCTTCGTCGGCCTCGGAAATGATGCCCTGCTTCGCCAGCATCGCCGCATGGGCGAGGCTTCCGGCAATATCCTCGCGCCACAGCCGGTAATCGAAACCGATCGAGGCGTTGATCGCCTGCATGATCGCGGCGGGGCCTTCGGCGAACCGGCCGCCCCATTGCAGATTGGCCCATTGCAGCCGGGCGGATGCCGCGCCAGAGATGGGGGGAGGCATATCGGTTTTCGGAGTTCGGCGGTCCATGGCACTCACATTATCTCGGCGGCATTTCGCGGCAATCGGCGCGGGTCTGGCAGCGCCAGGATTAGCTTCGCTGGCCGGGTTCGGCAAATCCGCCCGTGCTTCGGACCTGCCCGACGCGGCTGGCGCGCTCGGCGAGATCATGCCGGTGCCGCCGCCGCCGTTTCACTTCATGAACGCGGGTGGGCGGCGCCTCACCCTCGCGCATTATCGCGGCGAGGGGCTGGTGGTGAATTTCTGGGCGACCTGGTGCGGCCCCTGCACCCGCGAATTGCCCACGCTCGCGGCCTTGAACAAGGTGCTGCTGCCCGACGGGATCAGGGTTCTGCCGATTTCGGTCGATTCAAGCGGCGCGCGCGCGGTCGAGCCCTATTACGCGAAGCATCATATCGAGGGGTTGCCGGTGCTGGTCGACCCTTCGTCGAGCGCGCTGGCGGCGTTTCATGTCGACGGCATTCCGCTCACCGTTCTGATCGACCGAAAGGGCGACATGGTCGCCCGGCTGGAAGGCGCGGGCGACTGGAACACGCCGGCAACCGCCGCCAAGGTCCGCCGGCTGGTCGGCGGCGCGAAACCGCCGGTCACGCAAACCTGATCCGCGCTTGGCAGAGCGTCAGCCGGCTGATAGGTCGCGTCCCAGCCGAGGAGAATTGTTGCGATGGCCGACAAGAGTGTGAAGAAAGTGGTGCTCGCCTATTCGGGCGGGCTGGATACCAGCGTCATCCTCCGCTGGCTGCAGACCGAATACAACGCCGAGGTGGTCACCTTCACCGCCGATCTCGGCCAGGGCGAGGAACTCGAACCCGCGCGCCGCAAGGCCGAATTGTTCGGCATCAAGGAGATTTTCGTCGAGGATCTCCGCGAAACCTTCACTGCCGACTTCGTGTTCCCGATGTTCCGCGCCAATGCGCTCTACGAGGGCCAGTATCTGCTCGGCACCTCGATCGCCCGCCCGCTGATCGCCCAGCGCCAGATCGAAATCGCCGAAGCGGTCGGGGCCGACGCGGTGGCGCACGGCGCGACCGGCAAGGGCAACGATCAGGTGCGCTTCGAACTCGCCTATTACGCGCTCAAGCCCGACGTGAAGGTGATCGCGCCGTGGCGCGAATGGAGCCTGACCAGCCGGACCAGGCTGCTCGAATTCGCCGAGGCCCATCAAATCCCGATCAGCAAGGACAAGCGCGGCGAGGCTCCGTTTTCGGTCGACGCCAACCTGCTGCACTCCTCCTCGGAGGGCAAAATCCTCGAAGATCCGGCCCAGGAACCCGATGAGATCGTCTATCAGCGCACCATCAGCCCGGAAGCCGCGCCCGATATCGCGACCGAGATCAGCATCGATTTTGCCGAAGGCGATCCGGTCGGCCTGAACGGCGAAACCCTGTCGCCGGCAACCCTGCTCACCCGGCTGAACGCGCTGGGGCGCGACAACGGGATCGGCCGGCTCGACCTGGTGGAAAACCGTTTCGTCGGGATGAAATCGCGCGGCGTCTATGAAACCCCCGGCGGCACCATCCTGCTCGCGGCACATCGCGCGATCGAAAGCATCACCCTGGATCGCGAAGCGGCGCATCTCAAGGACAGTCTGATGCCGCGCTACGCTGAGCTGATCTATAACGGGTTCTGGTTCTCCCCGGAGCGCCGGATGCTCCAGGCTTTGATCGACACCAGCCAGCATTCGGTGGCGGGCCGCGTGCGGCTCAAACTCTACAAGGGTAACGTGATCGTCACCGGGCGGGAGAGTCCGAACTCGCTGTATTCGGCCCGCATGGTGACGTTCGAGGACGACCAGGGCGCCTACAACCAGCAGGACGCCGCCGGATTCATCAAGCTGAACGCGCTGCGCCTGCGGCTCGGCGCCGCCGTGGGCCGCCGAGGCGGAGCATTGTAGGGCTACGCCGCCTTGGTCTGCTTCGCCTTCAGCGCGGTGATCACCGCCTGAGCCAGGGGTTCGGAGGATTTCGGGTTCTGCCCGGTCAGCAGATTGCCGTCCTCCATGATGTGCGGGGTGAAATCGGGACCGACCGAGACCTGCGCGCCGAGACCGCGCAGCGTGGTTTCCAGCAGGAACGGCACCTTGTCGTCCAGATGCACCGCGCGCTCCTCGCTGTCGGAAAAGCAGGTGATCGAGCGGCCCTTGATCAGCGGCGACCCGTCGAGACGGGTCACGCCGATGAACCCGGCCGGCCCGTGACACACCGAGGCGACGATCTTGCCCGCGTCCAGCATGGTGGCGATCAGTGTCGCGAGGACGGGATTGTTCGGAAAATCCCACATCGTGCCATGGCCGCCGGGCAGGAAAATCGCCTCGAAATCACCCGGATCGACACTGGTGGCGGGCTTGCTGTGATGCGCCGCCTCGATCGCGGCGGGATCGTCGTGGAAGCGCCGGACCGGCTCGGGCAGCGGCGTTTCGGCGAGGCTTCTGGCGTCGATCGGCACCTCGCCGCCGCGGATCGAGGCGAGCGCGACCTGGTACCCGGCATCGGCGAAGGCGCAATACGGCGCCGCGAGCTCTTCGTACCACACGCCGGTCGCGTCGTCGGTGCCCGGAATGCTGGTATGCGACGTGGTGACGATAAGAATCTTGCCCATCCTGACCTCCTGACTGCACACTGACCGGAAGGTGGGGACCGGCGGGGCCGATTGCGAGCCGCCATCCCGGACCCGGATTCGGTTCGATGGTCGTCGAATTCGACGGATGCCTTATTTGATGTCAGCGTAATTCGACGATCGCGAAAGGCTTCTCGATGCGCTATCCGGTTTGCCTGGCCTTGATCTGGCTGCTGCTGCCCGCCCTCGCCCTGGCGGATGGCGCGCCGCCGCCCGCGTTGTCCGCCGCCGCGCGACAGGCGATCGCCCGGCAGGCGGCGCAATTGCTCCGCGAGCCGGGCGTCACCCGTGTCGGGTTCTATGAAATGATCGTGAACCGCGCCGGCGCTATCGTCGCGGTCTCCGTCGCCCGGTCCTCGGGCAACACGGCGCTGGACCGGAAAATCCTTGCCCAGCTCCAGAAAGGCCATGTCAGGCAATTGCCGAAGAATTCGCCACCCATGGTCGCCTTCGTGCTGCCGGTCGCGTTCAAGAAGAACGGGCAGGTGACCGGCGCGGTTGCGAACAAAAAACTAAACAAGCCGGATCAGCCGTGATATGAACCCGGCATGGAAACGACCCTGCAGGCCAAGCTCGCACATTACGCGGAAAGCCATCGGGACCGGCGCAACGTCATCATCCATTGCATCTGCGTGCCGGCCATCGTGTTCGCGGTGATCGGGCTGCTGATGGCGCTGAACATCCTCGTCGCCATCGCCGCGATGATCGTCGCGACCGTCTATTACGCCCGGATCGACCCGGATCGCGCGGTGGGCATCCGGGCGGCGGCGACCATGGCGGTGATGATGGTGGCGATGCTCGTCGTCTGGCTCGTGCTGGTGCCGCCGGGCGAGCGGCTCGCGGCGGCGGTGGCGATTTTCGTGCTCGCCTGGATCGGCCAGTTCGTCGGCCATCATCTGGAGGGGCGGAAACCCTCGTTTTTCGACGATCTTCGCTATCTTCTGGTCGGCCCGCTCTTCGTCGCCCATGAATTGACCCCGAGCCGCAAGGCAGCTTGGCGATAGCCGGCCCCGCGGCGTTGCCACATTTCGACCCTGCGCCGGCCATGATTCGTGCCTATCTGATGGGTGGTTCGATGGAGGAGAAGACCATGACCATGAGCATGAACGCACGGCGCGCGCGCCGGATCGGCCTGACCGGAGCGGTGATCGTGACCGCGCTCGGGCTGGCCGGCTGCACCAACCCCTATAGCCCGACCCAAAGGGCGCTCGGCGGCGGTGCGATCGGCGCCGGTGCGGGTGCCGCGATCGGGGCAGCGACCGGCGGCAGCCCGGCGGCCGGCGCGCTGATCGGCGGCGCCGTGGGTGCGCTCGGCGGCGCGCTGACCACGCCGCAACCGCCACCGCCCGGCTATTACAATGGCGGTAACGGCAATCAGGGCGGCTATTACAATAACAACCCGCCTCCGCCGCCGCCCGGCTATTACAATAATAACCCGCCGCCGCCGCCCGGCTATTACAATGGCGGGCCTGGTTACTGATCACCGATTCCGGCGCCCTCACGGTGGACCTGGCCGCGGGGGCGCGGTCTAATCGGCGGATGAACGACATCGCCGAATTCGACGACCCCTATCTCTGGCTCGAGGAGATCGATGGTGACCGCGCTGTCGCCTGGGTCGAGGCGCAGAACCGGCGCACCTGCGAACGGCTCTGCGATGCCGGTTTCGACACCGACAAAGCCGCGCTGACCGCGATTTACGACGCCGACACGCGCATCCCCGCCATCGTCCAGCGCGGCGGACAGGTCTATAATTTCTGGACCGATACCGGCCACAAGCGCGGCGTCTGGCGGCGCACGACGCTCGACGACTACCGGCACGAAACGCCGAATTGGGACATCCTGCTCGATCTCGACGAACTCTGCGACAGGGAGAGCCAAAGCTGGGTCTGGCACGGCGCGCAAACCCTGCCACCCGCCCATGACCGGGCGTTGATCCATCTGTCGGCCGGAGGGTCGGACGCCGGAATGCTGCGCGAATTCGACCTTGCCGCACGGCGTTTCACGAGCGATGGATTTACCGTGCCGGTCGCCAAAACCTCGGCGGTCTGGGACGATCCCGACACGATCCTGATCGCGACAGCCCATGGCGGCGATACCACCGAATCGGGCTATGCCCGCACGGTGCGGCGCTGGCGGCGCGGCACCCGGCTGGAAGACGCGCCCATCGTGTTCGAGGTCGAGCCGACCGACATAGCCGCTTCGGTCTATCGGAGCCATGATCCGGCGCACCGTTTCACGCTGTTCGTCCGAACCATCGAATTCTATCGGGCGGAGTATCATTATCAGCCGGACGGGGGCCCGCGCGTGAAACTCGATCTTCCGATCGATGCCGATATCGATATCGGGCACCGGCGAATGCTGGTCCGCCTCCGGTCGGAATGGATTATCAACGAAAAGACGTTCGCGGCGGGCAGCCTTCTTGCCATCACCATCGAAAACTTCCTTGCCGGGTCGCACGATTTCGCGGCGATTTATGCGCCGGGCGCACGGCGTGCGCTCGAAAGCTGGGTCAATCTCAAATTTTGCATCGTGCTCGCGATTCTCGACAATGTCGCGAGCACGATCGAATTCGCCGATGCGGAAGATGGCTGGCGGCACCGTCCGATCGAAGGTTTGCCGGCGAACAGTGCCGTTCATGTGCGGCAACTCGCACCGGATGACCCCGAGTCCGAGACGCTTCTGTTCGATGTGGGCGGATTTCTCGCGCCCGATGCGCTGATGCTCGGCGGCCCGGACGCGAAGCCGGAGGTGCTGAAGCGCCTGCCGCCGCAGTTCGACGCATCGGGCCTGGAGGTGCGGCAATATGAAGCCACCGCGCGGGACGGCACGGCGATTCCGTATTTCGTCGTCAGCCCCGACGCGCCGCCGCCGGAAGGTGGCTGGCCGGTCTATCTTACCGGCTATGGCGGGTTCGAGGTATCGCTGACGCCCGGTTATCTCGCGGCTCAGGGCGCGCTGTGGTGCGCGAAAGGCGGCGCATTCGTGCAGGCGAACATTCGCGGCGGCGGCGAATTCGGCCCGGACTGGCACAAGGCGGGCATTCGCGAGGGCAAAAAGGTTGCCCAGGACGATTTCGCCGCCGTCGCCGCCGATCTTGTGGAACGCGGCCTTGCGCGGCCCTCCCGCATCCTCGGTTCCGGCGGCAGCAATGGCGGGCTGCTGGTCGGCAATATGCTGACAAGGCATCCCGAGGCGTTTGGCGCGATATTGTGCGCGGTGCCGCTGCTCGACATGAAGCGCTACACCAAGCTGCTCGCCGGGCACTCCTGGATCGCGGAATATGGCGACCCGGACAAACCCGAGGACTGGGCATTCCTGCGGGAAATTTCCCCCTATCAATTGGTCGAGCCAGGGCGGAATTATCCGCCGGTGTTCATCAACACCACGCGGCGCGACGACCGGGTGCATCCGGGCCACGCGCGCAAGATGGCCGCGACACTGCAGGCCATGGGCTATGACGCGCTCTATTATGAACAGGCGGAAGGCGGTCATGGCGCCGGGGCGGATGCCGCGCAGCGCGCCTTTTTTCATGCGCTCGGTTTCGCCTTCGCCCGCCGGACGGTCGGGGCAGGGATGTCAGGCGATTCGCGCGCGCCGACGCGATGATCCGCGCATCAGCAGCGGAAGGATCAGCCCGACGCCGATACCCCAGCATCCGTTGATCAGGAACGACCGCTCGAACACGCCGGCAGCCAGGTTGTGCGACACCGGCAGCCCCTTGATCAGCGGTACGATGAAAATCCCGGTCAGCGCCGCCGCGACGCCGAGCCCGAGCCCGAGCACCCAGAGCGGCGCGCGCGGCAAGGCGGGCAGCACCAACCCGAACGCCGCGCCCCATACGCCGCCCCAGAAGCACATATCGAGAATCGCCGGCACGCCGAACGGCGGCACCGGGCCGGTCGGGTAGGGCGGCGGCATCATGCCGGCCAGATGCAAGGCTTCCCACATGCCTTGATGGAAGACGAGAACCGAGATCACCCCGGCGGCGAAGCCGAGGCAGAGGCGGGCGAAAGCGTTCGGCATGGCGCACTCTCCGTTTTGCGCGATCGGCGCGGCTTGAAGCAGGATAACGCATCTTGCGCCGGATCATCATCGTGTGGGTAAAAATAATGGGATGGCGAATACTCCAGGGGACGCGGATGGTTTCCGCCTGTATGGTCCGGTTGCATCGACCGAGGGACCGGAGCCGCCGCCATGACCGATACCGATCAATCCGCTCGTTCCGGCCCGTCCCTCGCCCGGCTCGCCGATCTGCCCTGGAACCGGTTTCATACCGTTGTGGTGCTGCTGTTCGGCATGGGCTGGGCGATGGATGCGTTCGAGGTCACGCTGATCGGCAATGTACTGGGTGCGTTGCGCAGCCGGTTCCATCTCGGTGCCGACGCGATGTCCGTGATCCTTGCCGCGTGGTTTGCCGGGCTGATGCTCGGCGCTTCCGGGTTCGGCATTCTCTCCGACCGGTATGGCCGCCGCCGCGTGTTTCTCGCGAGCCTGGTTCTCTACGGCATCGCGACGCTCGCCACCGCCTTTGCCCCGAGCCTCGCGGCGCTTCTCGCCCTGAGATTGCTCGCGGGCATCGGGGTCGGCGCCGAATATGCCGCGATCAACGCGGCGATCACCGAACTGGTGCCGAGCCGCTCGCGCGGCCGCGCCGCCGCGATCGTGCTGAATTTCTGGCCGGTCGGCAGCCTCGCCGCCGCGCTCCTGTCCTGGCTGGTGCTCTCCGCCGTGCCGCCCGATCTCGGCTGGCGTGTGGTGTTCGGTTTCGGCGGGGTGATCGCCCTGTCGGCGGCATGGCTGCGCCGGCATCTGCCTGAAAGCCCGCGCTGGCTGATCGCGGTGGACCGGACGGACGAGGCGCACGCCGTGATCGACGCGATCGAGGCCGGGCTGACCCGGCTGCCCGCGCCCGAGGCGGCGCCGTTCCGCCGGCGGGTCGGCTTTCAGGGCGCCATGCTGGCAACCCTGATCCGCCGCCATCCCGGCCGACTCGCTCTGGGCGCACTGCTCGATTTCGCCGAAGCCTCCGGCTATTACGGGCTGTTCGCCTTTCTGCCCATCGTCGTTCTGCCCGCGCTGCACCTGCCGGCGGCGCGCCTGCCGGTATTCTACCTTGCCGGCAGCCTCGGCGCGCTGGCGGGCGGTTTCGCCGCCGCGGCCCTGCTCGACCGGATCGGCAGGGGTTGGACCGTCGGCGGCTTCTATCTCGCCACCGCGATCGGCACGATCGGCTTTGCCGCCATCACCGGCCTGGGCGCGGGCGCGATCATGGCCGGGTTCGCCCTGGTCAATTGCCTTGCCACCGGAAGTTGGATCGCCGCCTATCCGACCTTTTCCGAACTTTTCCCCACGACGCTGCGCGCCACCGGGATCGGCGCGAGCGTCGCGGTGGGACGGATCGGCGCCATGGCTTCGCCGTTTCTGGTCGCCTATGCCGGGAGTTTCAGCATGAAGGCGGCATTGCTGCTGCTCGCCGGGTTCTGGCTTCTGGGTGCCGCGGTGATCCTGGTCTGGCGGTTTGGCGGCGGGATCGAGGCGCGCGGGCTTGCATTGGAAACCATCGCCGATGCCTGACGCCACCGCGTTCGCGCTTCCGTCCGACATGCCGGTGATTCACGCCGACGAGCCGGTGCTGGCGTTCGGCGGCAGCTACAGCAATCTGCAGGCGACCGAAGCGCTACTCGCAGCCGCCGATCGGCACGGTATTCCGCCCGCGCGCATCATCTGCACCGGGGACGTGATCGCCTATGGCGCCGATCCGAGAGCGACGCTCGACCGGCTGCGCGGTGCCGGTGTGGCGATCGTGATGGGCAATTGCGAGGAGCAGCTCGCGGCTGGCGCGGCGGATTGCGGCTGCGGTTTTGTTTCCGGCAGTGCGTGCGACCGGCTCTCCGCCGCCTGGTTCGATTTCGCGGCGGCGCGGATCACCGACGAGGCGCGGCGGTTCATGGCAATGCTGCCGCGCCGGATCGACCTGATCATCGGCGGCCGGCGGCTCGCCATCGTCCACGGCGCGCCGAGCCGGATCAACCGCTTCCTGTTCGCTTCAGACGATGACGCCGGGTTCGCCGCCGAGATTGCGCTTGCCGGCACCGACGGCGTGATCGGCGGGCATTGCGGGCTCGGGTTCACCCGCATCGTCGGCGGGCGGATCTGGCACAATGCCGGCGCGATCGGCCTGCCGGCGAACGACGGCACGTCGCGCGGCTGGTATTCGATACTCACGCCGCGCCGCGATGGTTTTTCGCTCGCGGTCCATCCGCTCGGCTACGATTATCGCGCGGCGGCGGCGGCGATGCGCGCGGCGGGGCTGCCGGAAGACTACGCGGATGCGATCGAGACCGGCATCTGGCCGAGTTTCGACATTCTGCCCATCGCCGAGCAGGCGGCGACCGCGACGCCCCTGAGCCCCGAGCCGATCGCCTGGCCCGAGACGGCGCCGGCCGCTTCCGCCGGATTGTCCGATAGTCCGCCCGCTTCGGTCGAACTCGACGCGCTGGAAACACTCTGGTTCAATACCGGAACCTTGTGCAACATCGCGTGCGAAGGCTGCTATATCGAGAGCGGCCCGCGCAACGACCGGCTGATCTATCTTACCCGCGCCGCGTTCGAGACCGTTCTCGATGAGGCGGCGGGACTGTATCCCGGCCTGCGGGAAATCGGCTTTACCGGCGGCGAGCCCTTCATGAATCCCGACATCGTCGCGATGATCGGAACCGCGCTGACACGCGGTTATCGGGCGCTGGTGCTGACCAATGCGATGCGCCCGATGCGGCGCCATGGCGATGCGCTGCGCGCGTTGCGCGCGGCACATGGGCAGCGCCTCGCGATTCGGGTTTCGCTCGACCACTACACGCAGGCTGGCCATGAACGGCTGCGCGGCGATGCGACCTGGACACCGGCGATCGACGGGCTGCGCTGGCTGGCGCGGGAGGGTTTCGCGCTTTCGGTCGCGGCGAGGCTCGATTCCGGCACCGAGGACGAGGCCGCGATGCGCGCGGGGTTCGCGGCGCTTTTCAACGTCCTGGACATCCCGATCGATGCATCCGATCCAGCCGCACTCGTGCTGTTTCCCGAGATGACCGGGACCGGCACGGTACCGATCGTCACCGAGACGGCGTGGCGGGCGATGCGCCGGCGCGGGCGGGATGCGATGTGCCGCACCTCGCGCATGGTGGTGCATCGCAAGGGCAGTGCGATGCCCGAAATCGTCTCCTGCACCTTGCTGCCCTATGAGGAGCGGTTCAGCCTGGGGACGACGCTGCGCGAAGCATCTCGCGCGGTGACGATCGATCACCGGCATTGCGCGCAATTCTGCGTTTTCGGCGGCGCATCCTGCTCGGGCGCACGATGAGCGGACCCATACGTCGATCCTGGTTGCGCTGGTTCGCGGCGGGCGCGATCGCGATCGTCTTCGTCCTGTTCTTCACGCTGGGTGGCGCGCACGTTTTGACCGTTGCCGCGTTGCGCGCGCATCTGGCCCTACTCGGACGGTTCATCGCATTGCATCCGGTCGAGAGTTTTGCGCTGTATTTCGCGCTCTATGTGGTAGCGACCGGCCTGTCGGTGCCCGGTGCGGCCGCATTGACGCTTGGCGCCGGCGCGTTGTTCGGCCTTGCGGAAGGCGTTGTTCTGGTCTCTTTCGCGGCGAGCATCGGCGCTTCGATCGCTTTTCTGGTGTCGCGATTCCTGCTGCGCGATTGGGCGGCATCGCGTTTCCCCGCGATGTTCGAGCGGGTCGATCGCGGCGTCGCGCGCGATGGCGCGTTCTACATTCTGTCGCTGCGCCTGGTACCGGCAGTGCCGTTCGTGCTGATCAACACTCTTGCCGGGCTGACGCGGCTCGATCTCAAGCGGTTCTACTGGGCGAGCCAGTTCGGCATGTTGCCGGGAACGATCATCTATGTGAACGCGGGTGTGGGATTGGCACGGCTTGGCGAGGGCGGGGAAATTCTGCCGCCGCGCCTGCTGATCGGCCTGCTGCTGCTGGCGATCCTGCCGATCGCCGCGACCCGCCTGCGCGATGCGCTGGCGCGCAAACGTATCTATACGCGCTGGCAAAGACCGCGCCGGTTCGACCGCGACGTGGTGGTGATCGGCGCGGGATCGGCCGGGCTTGTCAGTGCCTACGTTGCTAACGCGTTGCGCGCCGAGGTGACATTGATCGAAGCCGGGCACATGGGCGGCGATTGCCTGAATACCGGCTGTGTGCCATCGAAATCGCTGCTGCGGTCGGCGCGCGAGGGGCTGAGCTTCACCGAGGCGCGGATGCGTATCCGTGAAGCGATCACCGTGATCGCACCGCATGATTCGGTCGCGCGCTACGCTTCCATGGGCATCGATGTGCGGCAGGGCAGGGCGATGATCGAAACGCCGTGGTCGGTGCGCGTCGATGGCGAAATCATCACCACGCGCGGCATCATTATCGCGACGGGCGCTGCACCGATCATCCCGCCGATTCCAGGACTTGCCGAGGCGCCCTACCTTACCTCCGAGACGATCTGGGATATGGCGGAATTGCCGCGCCGCCTCGTCGTGCTCGGCGGCGGCCCGATCGGCTGCGAACTGGCGCAAGGGTTTGCCCGGCTCGGCGCCGAAGTGACCTTGGTGGAGTTCGCCGATCGTGTTCTGCTTCGCGAGGATGACGACGTATCGGCGATGATCCGCGACGCGCTGAGCGCCGATGGTGTGCGCGTGCTGACGGGGCATCGCGCCGTGCGAGCTGACCGGGACGATGCCGGTTTTGCCTTGATCGCCGAATCGCAAGGCAACAGCAGCAGAATTGCGTTTGACCGCATTCTGGTTGCCGTCGGACGCAAGCCGCGCGCCGAAGGGTTCGGACTTGAGGCGCTGGAGATTGCGATGGGTGACGCCGGCGTGGTCGAGACCGACGCGTATCTGCGCACGATATTACCGAACATTCTTGCCTGCGGCGACGTGTCCGGCCCGTTTCAATTCACCCATGCCGGCGGGTATCAGGGCGGTTTCGCGGCGCTCAATGCGCTGTTTGGGGGCATATGGCGGTTCAGGCCGGATTATCGCGCGATACCCGCGGTCACGTTCACCGCGCCCGAGGTCGCGCGGGTGGGGCTGAACGCAAGCGCCGCACGCGAAGCCGGCATCGTGTTCGAGGAAACGCGCTACGAGCTTGCCGATCTCGATCGCGCGATCATCGAGGGCACGCCACAAGGGTTCGTCTCGGTGCTCACCGTGCCGGGGAAGGATCGCATCCTCGGCGCCACCATCGTCGGCGCGGATGCCGGCGAGATGCTCGCCGGCTTCACCATTGCCATGCAGCACAAGCTCGGTCTAAAAAAACTGCTCGGCGCGATCTATCCTTATCCCACGCGGAGCGAGGCGGTGCGCGCGGTCGCCGGTGCCTGGCGGCAGAAGCACGCCTCCGCGCGGGGACTCGCAATTCTTGAAAAATACCATGCCTGGCGACGGGGGTAAGATCGCGGTCGTCATCCCCGCGCTGAACGAGGCGGAGCACCTGCCCGCGACGCTTGCGTCGTTGCGCGAGGGCGGCGCGTTGATCGGCGAGATCATCGTCGCGGACGGTGGCAGCGACGATGCGACATGCGACATCGCGCGGGCGGCGGGCGCGGTTGTGATCGCCGCACCACGTGGCCGAGGCGCGCAAATTGCCGCCGGGGTCGCGGCGAGCCGGGAACAATGGCTGCTGATTCTGCACGCCGATACCGTGCTGGCGCCGGGCTGGTGCGTGGGCGTTCGACGTGCCATCGCGAGCGGAAAATGTTTCGCTTATTATGGCAGGCTGCGCTTCGCGAGTGCCGATCCGCGTGCCCGCATCGTCGAGAAACTCGCTGACTGGCGCAGCCGGTTTCTGGGCCTGCCCTATGGCGATCAGGCACTTCTGATCCCGCGCGCGCTGCTGGATTTGATCGGCGGCATGCCGTTCCTGCCGCTGATGGAGGATGTCGCGCTTGCGCGCGCGCTTAGGCGAGACCGGCTCGCGCCGATGGACGTGATCGCGATGACCGATGCGTCGGCTTATATGCGCGATGGCTGGTTCATGCGATCCGCGCGCAATATGTGGCGGCTTGCGCGGTTTTTCGCGGGCGCGGACCCGGAGGTTCTTGCCGCGCGATATCGGCGATGAGCCGGCCCGTGGTCATCGTCTTTGCGCGCGCGCCGCGCCTCGGCACGGTCAAGCGGCGGCTGGCGCGGGATATCGGTGTGCGGGAGGCGCTGCGCTTTCATCGGAACGCATTGTCGCGATTGCTGCGCGAATTGCGCGACTTGCGCGGCGTTGACGTGGTGATCGCGATCACGCCGAATCGGGCGCGCGACGATCTCGCTTCGCGATATCGCAGAATAGGGCAAGGACGCGGCGATCTCGGCGCGCGAATGGCGCGTGCGTTCCGAACGTTTCCGCGCCGCCGTGTGGTTCTGATCGGCAGCGACATTCCCGGTATTTGTGCGGTCGATATTCGCGAAGGTTTACGCAAGCTGCGTGGGTGCGACGCGGTATTCGGCCCGGCGATGGATGGCGGCTACTGGCTGATCGGCATGACCGGACGCCGGCCGGCCGCGCCGTTCGGCAATGTACGCTGGTCGAGTTCCCATGCGCTGGACGACACGATCGCCAATTTTGCGGGCCATCGCATCCGCTATCTGCGCCATTTGCGCGATATCGACGATGCCGCCGCGTTCTATTCCACCGTGACCGATTTCGCGAGGTTGCGCGGCTGATCGACATCGGTGCCCTTCAGCATCGCCACGTGATAGGCGAGCAACTGCACCGGAATCGCGTACAGAATCGGTGCCACGAACGGATCGCAATCGGGCAGGATGATCGTGCGTGTGGCGATACCGGCGAGTTTGGCCGCGCCTTCCTTGTCGCTGAACACGATGATATGCCCGCCACGCGCCGCCGCTTCCTGAAGGTTGGACGCGGTTTTTTCGAAGAGCGGGCCGGAGGGGATCGCCGCGATCACCGGCACCGAAGGGTCGATCAGCGCGATCGGTCCGTGCTTCATCTCGCCGGCCGGATAGCCTTCGGCGTGGATATAGCTCAGTTCCTTGAGTTTCAAAGCGCCTTCGAGCGCGATCGGCATCATCGAGCCACGGCCGAAAAACAGCACGTCGCGCGCATCCTGGATCTCGGCGGCCAGCGCGCGGATGATCTCGTCGTCGTTGAGCACCTGTGCGGCCTTGGCCGGCAGTTCCATCAGTGCCGAGACGAGGGCGCCGATCGTCGCATCGTCGCGTGTGCCGCGCGCGCGGGCGAGCGCCAGGGTGAAGCCGGCCAGCACCGTGAGTTGCGCGGTGAAGGCCTTGGTGCTCGCCACGCTGATTTCCGGCCCCGCGATGGTTTCCAGCAAGAGGTCGCTCTCGCGCGCCATCGTGCTTTCCGGCACGTTGACCACCGACATGACCTTGCAGCCAAGCTGCCTCATGTAGCGCAACGCGGCCATGGTATCGGCGGTTTCGCCCGACTGGCTGACCACCAGGCCGAGCTGGTCGCGCGCGAGCGGCGGGGCGCGATAGCGGAATTCGCTGGCGACATCGGCATCGACCGGGATGCGGGCGTATTCCTCCAGCCAGTAACGCGCCGTCAGCCCGGCATAGAAGGCCGAGCCGCAGGCCGAAATGGTGATGCGCGGAATCGCGGCGAGATCGATCGCGAGATCGGGCAGCACCGGCATCCGCGTCGCCGGATCGATCATCCGGTTGAGCGTGTCGCCGATCATCACCGGGTTATCGTGCAGTTCCTTTTCCATGAAGTGACGGAAATTGCCCTTGCCGATCGAGGCGCCGGTCAGGCGCGTCAGCTTGATTTCCCGTTCCACCTTGCGGTCCGCCTCGTCGCGGAATTCCGCGCCGGTGCGGGAAACGATCACCCAATCCCCATCCTGCAAATAGGCGATGCGGCGGGTCAGTGGCGCTAACGCCAGCGCGTCCGAGCCGAGATACATTTCGTCTTCGCCATAACCAACCGCCAGAGGTGCGCCACGCTGCGCGCCGATGATCAACTCCGGGTGATCGGCAAAGATCAAGGCAAGCGCATAGGCGCCTTCGAGTTTGCGGAATGTGGCGGCGGCGGCCTCGATCGGCGCCATGCCGCGCGCGAGATGCAGATCGACCAGTTGCGCCACGGTTTCGGTATCGGTCTCGGTTAGAAAAACCTGGCCTTCGGCTTCAAGTTCGGTGCGCAACGCGGCATGATTCTCGATGATGCCGTTATGCACCACGGCGACCCGATCGGTACCGTGCGGATGCGCGTTGGCCTCGGTGGGGGCGCCGTGCGTCGCCCAGCGCGTGTGGCCGATGCCGGTGGCGCCGTCGAGCTTACGGGCCTCAAGCGCTCCCGCGAGGTTGCGCAATTTGCCCTCGGCGCGGCGCCGGTCGATCTTTCCGTTCACCAGTGTGGCAATTCCGGCACTGTCATAGCCGCGATAGGCGAGGCGGGAGAGGCCATCGAGCAACAAAGGCGCCGCCGCGTCCTTGCCGATAACGCCGACGATGCCGCACATCAGTGTTTTCCTTTTGTTAATCGGATCGTGGCCGCGCGGCCGGATTTCGTGACCTGACGGCCGCGCGCGATGGCCAGCGCATCGGCCTCGACATTCTCGGTGATGACGCTGCCCGCGCCGATGATGGCGCCGTCGCCCACCGAAACCGGTGCCACCAGGGCGACATCGGAGCCGACGAACACATCCGCGCCGATTGTCGTGCGATGTTTCGCATAGCCATCGTAATTGCAGGTGATGGTGCCGGCGCCGATATTGCTGCGCGCGCCAATCTCGGTATCGCCGAGATAGGTGAGATGGTTGGCCTTCACCCCGGCACCGAGCCGCGCCGCTTTCAACTCGACGAAATTGCCGACATGCGCACCATCCCCCACAATGCTTCCCGGCCTGATCCGCGCGTAGGGGCCGATGATCGCGCCCGGCCCGATCGTGCAGCCTTCGAGATGCGAAAAGGCGCGGATCGTCGCCCCTTCCTCGATCAGCACGCCGGGTCCGAACACCACATGCGGCTCGACCACGACATCCGGGGCGAATGCGGTATCGGCGGAGCAGAAGACGGTTTCCGGTGCGGTCATGGTCACGCCGGCGGCGAGTGCCGTCGCGCGCAACCGCGCCTGCATCGTTGCCTCGGCGGCGGCAAGTTCGGCACGGGAATTCACCCCCCGGCATTCGTCCCACGGCGCCTCGATCACCGCGACGCGCGCACCCTCCGCATGGGCGACGGCGACCAGATCGGTGAGGTAGAATTCGCCCTTCGCATTGGCGTCGCCGATCTTGCCCAGCCAGCGGCGCAGATTATCGGCACGGGCGGAAAACCCGCCGACATTGCAGAGCGGGATGGCACGCTCGGCCTCGGTCGCCTCGGCGTATTCGACAATGCGCGTCGCGAAACCGGGATCGCCCACGATACGGCCATACGCGCCGGGTTCGGGCGGGCGGGTGCCGAGCAGGGCCATCGCCGCGTCGCCATCGGCCAGCCGCGCGCGAAGCCGGCCGAGCGTGGCGCCGGTGACGAGCGCGTTGTCGCCATAGATGATCGTCACCACGCCGTCGCCGAAGCGGCCGGCGGCGGCGCGAGCGGCATCGGCGGTGCCGCGGCGCTCGTGTTGGACGATGACCTCGTGCGGGGCGGCGGCCTCGGCAACCGTCTTCATGTCCGGGCCGGTGACCACCACGATCCGGTCGAATTTCGGCTCCGCCGCGCGGACGAGGTGCGACAGCATCGGCACCCCCGCGATCCGGTGCAGCACTTTCGGCAGTTTCGACTTCATGCGGGTGCCGAGGCCGGCGGCGAGGATCACGGCGACGTGTTGCATGCGCGAAGCGGTAGCCCCGCGCGCCGGCCTGTGTCAAAGGGTTGGCGTGTCACATCGGGTTTCGGAGTATGTCATGAATGATGCCAGGGCGGTGGTGTTCGATCTGGACGGCACGCTGATCGACAGCCTGCCGGACCTCGCGGCGGCGCTCAACCGCTCGCTCGCGCGCCATAATACCGGACCGATCGCGCGCGCCGATGTCGCCCCCATGGTGGGCGATGGTGCCAGGATGCTGCTCAAACGCGGCTATGCCGCCCGCAGCCTCGAACCGGGCGAGGATGACGAGGCGGAATTTCTCGCCGATTACGAGGCGCATGTGACCGATCTGACCGAGCCCTATCCGGGCATCCCGGAAGCGGTCGCGTCCCTGGCATCGCTCGGCTACCGGCTCGGCCTGTGCACCAACAAACCGGAGGCTTCGGCGCGAAAAGTGCTGTCGGCGCTCGGTCTGGAGCGATTTTTCGGCGTGGTGATCGGCGGCGACGCAACACCTTATCGCAAGCCCGATCCGCGCCATCTGGCCGCCGTGCTGGACGGACTGGGCGCACCGAAACACCACGCCGTGATGGTGGGCGATCATCCCAACGATCTGGCGACCGCCGCCGGCCTTGAGGTGCCGGCGATTTTCGTCACCTGGGGCTACGGCCGCGCCGAAGCGCCGATCATGATCGACGACGCGGCTGCGCTGGTGCCGGCGGTCCGGCGGATTCTCGAACCGGCGGCGGGCGGGCAGGCCTGATTCAACCAAATCAAGGGTCGAATCGGCCTTGACGGACGCGCTGCGATGGCCCATTTCGGAAACAGGACCGGGTTTGTCCGCAATCGAGTGAGCCATGTTGAGATTATCGCGCCTGACAGACTATGCGGTGGTGGTGCTGGTGCGGCTCGCGCAGGCCGATAAGGTCGAGACCGCGCCGAGCATCGCCGCTTCCACCGGGATACCCGAACCCACCGTCGCCAAGGTTCTCAAGAGCTTGGCGCAGAGCGGCCTCGTTGCATCCCAGCGCGGGGCGCATGGCGGCTATCGGCTGATCCGGTCGCTCGCCGCCATCCCGGTCGCGGACGTGATCGTGGCGATCGATGGCCCGATCGCGATGACCGCCTGCGTCGAAGGGGCGGGGCTGTCGTGCGAAAGCCAGCCGCTTTGCCCGATGGCGGGGCGCTGGGGCGTGGTGAATGACGCGATCAGCGAGGCGCTGGCAAGCATCACGCTCGCCGACATGCAGAGCGCTTCGCTTCCCAGGGCATTGCGCTTCGAGGCCGGCGCGGAACCGACGCCGCTTGCGACTTCAATCGTCGAATAGAGGATATCATGCCCGCGGTTACTGAAACGATCGAAACCATCGACCGGCTCGCCGGTGGCGGCTATAAATTCGGTTTCGAGACGAATATCGAGATGGAATTCGCGCCGAAAGGGCTGAACGAGGATATCGTGCGGCTGATTTCGGCGAAAAAAGGCGAGCCGGAATGGCTGCTCGAATGGCGGCTGAAAGCCTATCGCGCATGGCTGACGATGGAAGACCCGCATTGGGCGCGCATCCATCATCCGAAAATCGACTATCAGGATCTGCATTATTACGCGGCGCCGAAGCGTCCGGCGCCGAAATCGCTCGACGATGTCGATCCCGAACTGATCAGCATGTACGACAAGCTCGGCATTCCGCTGAACGAGCGGGCGGCACTCGCCGGCGTTGCCGTGGATGCCGTGTTCGACAGCGTTTCGGTGGCGACCACCTTCCGCGAAAGCCTCGCCAAAGTGGGCGTGATCTTCTGTTCGATCAGCGAGGCGGTGCGCGAGCATCCCGACCTTGTGCGCAAATATCTCGGCAGCGTGGTGCCGGCGGGCGACAACTATTTCGCAGCGCTGAACAGTGCCGTGTTTTCCGATGGCAGTTTCGTGTTCATTCCGCGCGGCGTGCGCTGCCCGATGGAGCTTTCCACCTATTTCCGCATCAATGCGCGCAATACCGGCCAGTTCGAGCGGACGCTGATCATCGCCGAGGAAGGTGCGAGCGTTTCCTATCTCGAAGGCTGCACCGCACCGATGCGCGACGAAAACCAGTTGCACGCGGCGGTGGTTGAGCTGGTGGCCCTCGACGAGGCCTCGATCAAATACAGCACGGTGCAGAACTGGTATCCGGGCGATGCGCAGGGGCGCGGCGGGATCTATAATTTCGTCACCAAGCGCGGCGCGTGCCGGGGGCGGAATTCGAAAATCTCCTGGACCCAGGTGGAAACCGGCTCGGCGATCACCTGGAAATACCCGTCTTGCATCCTGCAGGGCGAGGGCTCGACCGGCGAGTTCTACTCGGTCGCGCTGACCAACAATTTCCAGCAGGCCGATACCGGCACCAAGATGATTCACCTTGCTCCCAATACGACCAGCACGATCATCTCGAAAGGCATTTCGGCAGGCCACTCCAACAACACCTATCGCGGCCTGGTGCGGATCATGCCGCGTGCCCATGGCGCGCGGAACTTCACCCAGTGCGACAGCCTGTTGATCGGCGATCAGTGCGGCGCGCATACGGTGCCGTATATCGAAAGCCGCAATCAGAGCGCGAAGGTGGAACACGAAGCGACGACCTCGAAAATCGCCGAGGATCAGTTGTTCTATTGCCGCTCGCGCGGTCTGTCTGAAGAGGATGCGGTGGGGTTGATCGTCAACGGCTTCTGCCGCGATGTGTTGAAGGAATTGCCGATGGAGTTCGCGGTGGAAGCGCAGAAGCTGCTTGCCGTGTCGCTCGAAGGCTCGGTGGGTTGAGGAACGGATATGCTTGAAATCAAGGGACTGACCGCGACGATCGACGACAAGGAAATCCTGCGCGGGATCGATCTGACCGTGCCGGATGGCGAGATTCACGCGATCATGGGGCCGAACGGCGCGGGAAAATCCACTTTGTCCTACGTGCTTTCGGGGCGCGAGGGCTATGAAGTCACCGGCGGCAGCGTGACCTTCAATGGCCGCGATCTTCTGGCGATCGAGCCGGAGGAGCGTGCCGCTGCCGGCCTGTTTCTCGCCTTCCAATATCCGGTCGAATTGCCGGGCGTGGGCAATGCGAATTTCATCCGCACGGCGCTGAACGCGGTGCGCCGCGCGCGCGGCGAGAAGGAACTGGATGCGGTGGCGTTCCTCAAGGAGGCGCGGGCCGCGATCAAGCTGCTGCACATGCCGGACGACATGCTCAAGCGCAACGTCAATGTCGGGTTTTCCGGCGGCGAGAAGAAGCGCAACGAGATCCTGCAAATGGCGCTGCTGAAACCTTCCCTGGCGCTGCTCGACGAGACCGATTCCGGCCTCGATATCGATGCGCTGAAAATCGTCGCCGACGGGGTGAACGCGCTGCGCGGGCCGGATTTCTCGGCACTCGTCATCACCCATTACCAGCGCCTGCTCGATCATATCGTGCCGGACCGGGTTCATGTTCTCGCCGCCGGGCGCATCGTACGGTCGGGCGGCCCGGAACTCGCGCTCGAACTCGAAGCCCGCGGCTATGCCGGGCTGGAGGCGGCATGAACGCCGGCGATTTTCTCGATCGGATCGATCTGGCGGCGCTACCGGGAGCCGTTTCCCGGCGCGCACGGGCGGCCGCGCGGTTTCGTGCCACGGGCTGGCCGACTCGCGCCGACGAGGCGTGGCACTACACCGATCTGAATGCGCGGCTGAAGAGTTTCGATCTCGCCTTGCCGGCGGAAGCCGGTTCGGTCGCGGGACTGATCCCGGAAACCGATCTGCCGCGCATCGTGTTCGTCAATGGGCGTTTCGCGGAAGATCTGTCCACGAAAATGCCCGGCCTCGGCTGCTATGCCAGCGATGCGGCGCTGACCGAAGGGCGCGATCAGCCGATGGTCGCGCTGAACGCGGCACTCGCGCAGGATGGCGCGGTGCTCGATATCGCCGAATCCGTCGATGCCGGCACGGTGCTTCTGGTCTCGATCGCGCACGCGGCGCACCAGGCTGCGATCGCGCCGCGCCATCGCATCAGGCTTGGTGCCGGCGCTGCGCTGACGCTGATCGAGATCGCGCGCGGCGAGGGCGAATATCTGCATAATCCGGTGGTCGAGATCGCTTTGGGCGAAGGTGCGGTGCTGCGTCATTACCGGCTGCAGGACGAGGCGATGGCGGCGGTTCATGTCGCGACGATCTTCGCCGATCTTGCGTCCGGCGCGCGCTATGATTCGTTCACGCTCAACTGCGGCGCTCGGCTCAGCCGCAACGAAACCCACGCGACGCTGGCCGGCGCCAAGGCCGATGTTCACCTGAACGCGGCACAGCTTCTGACCGGCTCGCAGCATGGCGACATCACTACCATCGTCGCCCATGACGCGCCGAACTGCGCGTCGCGCCAGACGGTGAAATCGGTGCTGTCGGGTGCCGCGCGCGGGGTGTTCCAGGGGCGGATCGAGGTTGCGCGGATCGCCCAGAAAACCGACGGCTATCAGATGAATCAGGCGCTGCTGCTTTCGCCCGACGCCGAGATCGACAGCAAGCCCGAGCTTGAGATTTTCGCCGACGACGTGAAGTGCAGCCACGGGGCCACCATCGGCGCGCTCGATCCCGAACAGGTATTCTATCTGCGCAGCCGCGGAATTCCCGAGGCGGAAGCGCGGGCGATGCTGATCCGCGCGTTTCTCGACGAGGCGCTGGAGCCGGTGACCGACGCGACGGCGCATCGTCTTTTCGAAGACGCCATCGACGCCTGGTGGCGAAAGGGTGTCTTATGAGCGTCGCCATCGAACGGATCGGTTTCGACGTCGAACGAATCCGCGCGGATTTCCCGATCCTCGCGGAGCGCGTTCACGGCAGGAAGCTGGTGTTTCTCGACAGCGCCGCTTCGGCGCAGAAGCCGCGCGCGGTGATCGATGCGATGGTGCGCACGATGGAGACGCGCTACGCCAATGTCCATCGCGGCCTGCACTGGATGAGCGAACGCTGCTCCGACGATTACGAAGGCGCACGCGACAAGGTTGCCGCTTTCCTGAACGCCGCGCGTGAGGAGATCGTGTTCGTGCGCAATGCGACTGAGGCGATCAACCTCGTCGCGCACAGCTATGGCCGCACCGTGCTCCAGCCCGGCGATGCCGTCGTGGTCAGCGAGATGGAGCACCACGCCAATCTGGTACCCTGGCAGATGCTGCGTGATTCTCATGGCATCGAGCTCCGCATCGCCAAGATCACCGAAGCCGGCGAACTGGACTTTCACGATCTGGAGCGGAATTTCGCCGATGGCCGGGTGCGGCTGCTGGCGATAACCCATATGTCGAACGTGCTCGGCACCTATACCCCGGTGGAACGGCTCGCCGCCTTCGCGCACGCCTATGGCGCCAGGATCCTGCTCGACGGCGCGCAGGCGGCGGTGCATCGCGCGGTCGACGTGCGTGCGATCGATGCGGATTTCTATGTATTTTCCGGCCACAAGCTCTACGGGCCGAGCGGGATCGGCGTGCTCTACGGCAAGCGCGAATTGCTGGAGGCGATGCCGCCGTTCCTCGGCGGCGGCGACATGATCCGCAGCGTTTCCTACGAAAAATCGAGCTGGGCCGAGCCGCCCTATCGGTTCGAGGCGGGCACGCCCGCGATTATCGAAACCATCGGCCTTGGTGCCGCGATCGACTATGTGAATGCGATCGGCTTCGAGGCGATCGCGGCGCATGAACGCAGCCTGACCGATCACGCGCTTGCCGTTCTGTCCGATATCGACGGGCTGCACGTGCTTGGCCGCGCGCAGGATCGCGGCGGGGTGGTGGCGTTCACGCTGGACGGCGTGCATGCGCATGACGTGGCGACCTTGCTCGACAAGCAGGGCATCGCGGTGCGCGCGGGGCACCATTGCGCCGAGCCGCTGACACGCCGTCTGGGGCAGGACAGCACGGCGCGCGCCTCGTTCGGCGTCTATACCACGCATGGCGAAATCGATGCGCTCGTTTCAGGGCTGCGCCGGGTCAAGCAGGTATTCGGTTGATGCAGGACGTTGCCAGCATCGAGGATCTTTACCAGAACCTCATCATGGAGCGCGCCCGCGCGCCGTGCCATGCCGGGTCGCTCGCGGCGTTCGACGCCGAGGCGGAGGGTGACAACCCGATGTGCGGCGATCGCGTGCATGTCCGCATCAGGCGCGACCGGAACCGGATCGGCGCGTTGAGCCACGAGACGCGCGGCTGCGCGATCTGCATCTCGGCCGCCGATTTGATGGGCGATGCGGTGATCGGGAAAAGTCAGGATGAAATCGGCGAACTCGCCGACGCGTTCGAGACGATGATCGCGACCGGCAATACGCCCGACCGGCCCGATTTCGCCGACTTGCGCGCGCTATCCGGCGTGCACACATATCGGTCGCGGCATCGCTGCGCGACCCTGCCGTGGCAGGCGCTGCGCGCCGCACTCGGCAAGACGGAGCATCGTCATGGATGACAATCTCATGAAATCCGAGCCGGTGACGACCTGGACGCCGGATGGCGAGACCGCGCCGGTGGTGACCGAAGACGCGGTGATCGCCGCGATCGCGACGGTGTACGATCCTGAAATTCCGGTCAATATCTTCGAACTTGGCTTGATCTATGCGATCGAGATCGAGCAGGGCCGGGTGAAGGTGGAAATGACGCTGACGGCGCCGGCATGCCCGAGCGCGCAGGAACTGCCCGAGGCGGTGCGCCTTGCCGTCGGCACCGTGCCGGGGGTTGCCGAGGTCGATGTCGAAACCGTGTGGGACCCGCCCTGGGACCCATCGCGGATGAGCGACGAAGCGCGGCTAGCGCTCAACATGTATTGAACGGTGTGACGATGAGCACGACACAAACGGATATCAAACCGGCGAAGCGCAGCCTGCCGCCGCTGATGCAACTGACCGATGAAGCGGCGGAACGGCTGAGCGCGCTTTATGCGAAGGCGGAGACGGGCAAGAAATTGCGCATCGGCGTGAGCACCAAGGGGTGTTCCGGCATGTCCTATCAGATGGATTGGGTCGATGACGCGGCGCCGACCGACGAGGTGGTGACCGACAAAGGGGTGACCGTGCTGATCGACCGCAAGGCGACGCTGTTCCTGATCGGCACCGTGATGGATTATAAGACGGATAAGTTTACCTCTGGATTTACCTTCGAGAACCCGAACGAGAAGGGCCGCTGCGGCTGCGGCGAAAGCTTTCACGTCTGAGGGTGTCGTCCGTCATCTGGATTGCTTCGACGCTTTGCGTCTCGCAATGACGTGTCCTGTTTTATGCGATCTCGCCGTTTGAATTGACGCTTCGATAGAAACAGTTGCGCGCGCCGGTATGACAGGCGGGGCCGGTCTGATCGACCAGAAGCAGGATCGTGTCGCCGTCGCAATCGATGCGCATTTGCACGAGACGCTGCGTGTTTCCCGAGGTTTCGCCCTTGTACCATAGTTTTTGCCGGCTCCGGCTGTAGTAGCAGACCTGGCCGGTACGCAATGTTTCCGCGATCGAGTCCCGGTTCATCCAGGCCAGCATGAGCACGTCGCCGGTGTCGTGCTGCTGCGCGATCGCCGGGATCAGGCCGGCCTCGTTGAACCGCGCCAGTTCGGCGACCGTATCGGTCATCGCGCCTGCTCTTCGCGATAGAGATCCTGGATCTCGTCGGCGAGGCAGGGCGACGATGCGCAGACGATCCGCTTCTGGCCGCGCAGCACGGCAAGTCCCGCGTCGATATCGGCGATCAGATCGTCGAGATGTTCAAGCCCGATCTGCAACCGCAGCATTTCGCCGCCGAACGTGCCGGTGCCTTCGCTGCGCGTGATGGTGAAGCTCGTCGGCAGGGCCAGGCTTTCATAGCCGCCCCATGATGCGCCGATGCCGAACAGGCGCAGCGAATCGACCATGGCGGTGACCGCTTCGTAATCGTATTCGGACTGGAACACGATGCCGAACAGCCCGCAGGCGCCGGTGAAGTCGCGTTTCCAGAATTCGTGGCCGGGACAGGAGGGCAGGGCCGGGTGCAGCACGCGCCGCACTTCCGGGCGGCCGGCGAGCCATTGCGCGATCGCGAGCGCGTTTGCCGCCTGCTGATCGAGCCGCACGCCGAGCGTGCGCGCGCCGCGCAAGGCCAGCCAGCAATCGTCCGGCGAGGCGTATTGGCCGAGATCGAGCGCGCCGTTGCGCAGCCATTCCCAGTCCGCGTCGGTCGCGACGGTGACGGCGCCGAGCACGATATCCGAATGGCCGCCGACATACTTGGTCAGCGCCTGGATCGACACGTCGACGCCGTGGCGGAACGGCTGGAACGTGCGGATGCCCCAGGTATTGTCCATGAACAGTTTGGCGCCATGCGCGCGGGCGACGCGCGCGAGCATCGGTACGTCCTGTACCTCGAAAGTGTGGCTGCCGGGACTTTCGGCGAACAGCACGCGGGTTTCCGGGCGCATCAGCGCGCGCAGCGCGGCTTCCTCGATCAGCGGATCGTAATACTGTGTCTCGATGCCGTAGCGCTTGAGCGTGCCGTTGCAGAACTGCCGCGTCGGGCCATAGACCGAATCCGGCATCAGCACGTGATCGCCCGCTTTTAGATAGGCGAGCAGCGGCACGGTGACGGCGGCGAGGCCGGAGGAGACGATCTGGCAGTGGGTTCCGCCCTCGATTTCGGCGACCATCGACTGGAGCGCGAAATGGGTTTCCGTACCGTACAGCCCGTAGATTTCTTCCTGCTCCAGCCGGCGCTTGCCGATCGCGCGGCGTTCGGCGCAATCCGAATAGAGCACGGTCGAGCCGCGCACCAGCTTCGGGTTGACGAAGCCGTGGGATTTGACCGGCCGGCGCGCGGCGAGTGCCAGTTTCGTCTCGAATCGATCGGTCTTCATGCTGTCGTCTCGATCGGCGTATCCGCCGCACCGCCCCATTCCGCCCATGATCCGTCATAGAGTGCGCCCATCGGCAGTCCCGCGCAAACCAGTCCGAGGGTGAGCACCGCCGCAGTCACGCCCGAGCCGCACATGGTCACCGGGCGGCTTTCCGGGCCGATGCCGCGCTGCTCGAAGGCGGCGCGCAGGGCGGCTTGCGGTTTCAGCGTGAAGTCGGCTCCGAGAAGGTCGGTAAAGGGCAGCGATCGGGCGCCCGGCACATGGCCGCCGCGCATGCCGGGGCGCGGCTCCGGCACGGCGCCGGAGAATCGTCCCGCCGCGCGGGCGTCGAGCAGGGTTTCCGCCTGTGCCGCGAGATTCGCCGCGATCGCGGCGCGATCGCGCAACAGATCGGGCCGCAGGCGCGGCGTGAAACGTCCGCGCGGTCTGGCGGTTGCTTCTCCCGTTGCCAATGCCCGGCCTTCGGCCCGCCATTTCGGCAAGCCGCCGTTGAGTACCCGCACCGCATCGTGGCCGAACAGCCTGAACATCCACCATGCCCGTGCGGCCGAGAACAGGCCGCGCTGATCGTAGACCACCACGCGGCTGGCGTTCGAGATGCCGAAGCCTTCGGCCGCTTCGGCGAAGTCGGCCGCGCGCGGCACCATATGCGGCAAGGACGAGGCGCGATCGGCGATGGTTTCGATGTCGAAGAACGTCGCACCCGGAATATGCGCTTCGGCGAACAGCGCCCGGGCGTTCTGCGTCTCGGCGGGCAGGTAGAACGATGCGTCGAGCAGGATCAGCGCCGGATCGGCGCGGTCATGGTCGAGCTGTTCGGTCGAAATCAGGTGATCCATGGGCGCGGTGTAGCGCGCGGAGGAAAACTTGTCTCCCCGCGTGCCGGATGAGGGAAGGAACGCTTGCTCAGGCCGGAATGGCGGCCAGCAGGGCGTGAATCTGCTTCGCCGCCGCCGGGCCCTTGACCGCGTCGCGCCAGGTGGCTTCGGCGATGCGCTGATGGGTCATCACCGCATCCTCGGCGCTGGTGATCATTGCAACCCCGGTCTGCGCGTTCGGCGCGGCGTCGGTCGCGAACGGGTTGATCGCGAGCGAAGCGCGCTCCGGGGTGCGCAGCAGCATGAACGGGCCGTTGGGTTCCGCACCGGAGACCAGCCCGAATTGCAGCCCGATCGGCTCGCTTTCCATCAGGTCGGCCATCCGCTCGATCTCGTGCCGCGCGGCATCGCGCCCGAGCGCGCGCAGGCGATCGGACAGCGGCAGGGTGCCGGCGACACCGTCTTCGACGAATTTCTGGATCGCGCCGGAGGTGAAGATCGCGATCACCGAGGGGCGGCGGGCGAGAAACATCCGCTTGCGCGCGGTAAGCGCGCTCATCACCTGCTCGGCGGCCGTGCGTGCGAGAGTGCGGTCGCCGCCGGTCTGGTCGGCCTGTTCCTCGAAGATCTGCGCGAGCACCGAGTCGTATTCGTCGGAGGTCGTCAGATAGCAGATCGGGCCGAAAAACTGGAGGATCTGGTCGGCGGTTTCCTCGATCTGCCTGATCCGCTCCAGATAGCCGATCGGGCGGCTATAATATTCGACGCCGATTCCTAAAAGAGTGAGCGGCGAAATTTTGAGAAGTTCCGCAAGACGCTTGACGGTGTCCAGCTTAATCACCTCGCCTTTCTCATAGCGATAGAGCGCGGCGCGCGAAACGCCGAGCCGCGCGGCGATTTCCTCGGCCTTCAGGCCCGATTCCATCCGATAGGCCCGCAATTGCTGACCTATTTCGTTAAAGTGCATCATGTGCATTCCCACACCCGTTTGCCCGGCATACCCCGGAGTTACAGTTTATTAACAACAAAGTCAGTAAAAACGCCAAAATTGGGATATTCGATTTAAAGTCACAGTTGCTCTAAAAATAGCGAAACTCCCCTAGACATACTCATACATTGTGGCGGAGGCAACAGCTTGTTAAGCAAAATCTAATTTTTAATCGCACGCAATGCGTGATTCAACTGCAAGATGATTTTCCGAAATGGTGCGCGGCGACGCAGGGTTGTGCTAACAAGGCAACGAAGTGGCAGTAACAAGAAAAATGAACTTGACATTACCTGGTCTTCAGAAATCGGCGCAGCGCCGCCGTGCCGAACTGTGCGGACGCGATGCCGAATCGATCGCAGCCTCCTGGTACGAAGAACGCGGCTTTGCGATTCTCGCGCGCAGATTGAGAACAGGCGGCGGCGAGCTGGATTTGGTTGTTGCCAGCCGCACGCTGGTGATTTTCGTCGAGGTCAAGGCGAGGCGCCATGTGCGCGCGGCGGCCGAGTCGGTTTCGCGCCGCCAGCAAAAGCGGCTGGCCGCCGCAGCGGAGATCGCCCTTGCCGAGAATCCCGCCTGGTGGCGCGACGGGGCACGATTCGACGTGGTTCTCGTGGTCGGCGATGCGGTGATCCCGATCGAGGATGCGTTTCGGCCCGGCGATTGGGCGGGATGAGAGCATGGATGGCGGGTTTGTACATCTGCTTTATAAAAGGCACGCATGAGAGACCGATCTGACGATGCCGGTGCGCCGGCGCTTCGCTCGCGCGGCCGGGTCGCCGCCGATATCCGAACCCGGTTCCGGCGCGATGTCGCGTTCTGGCCGCTGCGGGGACGACCTTGGACGATCGGGCCGTGCGGGCGGGCGTTTTCGGTCGGTCCGGCCGGTGCCGTCGTGCTCGATGAGCGTCTCGATGAGACCGGTTTGCTGATCGCGGCCAGGCTCGCCGGCGAATGGGGCCGGCTGATCGAAGCCGGGGCGCCGATAGGTTTGGCCGGGTTGGCGGCCGCGCGCGCCGCCGCCCAGTTCGCCCTGGCCGAGCGGCTTGGGCCGGCGCAATTCGGCTGGATCGAAACCATGGCGGGCGATCTGCCGCCGTCGGCCGAGCGCCTTGCGGCGATCTGGCGCGAGCTGGCGGCGCATTGCGCCGGTGCGTCCGGTGTCCTGCCGCCCGATGCCGCCGTGCGGATCGTTTCGCTGTGGCCGGTGCTCGGCACCGCCGAGGCGATCATGGAAACCGGCGGCGATATCCGCCTGCTGCGCGACCCGCAGACCGACCTCAACGGCTATGGGTGCAGCCACCGGCCTCGGCCCTGGGCGATCACCTTCGCGTCCTCGACCGCGTCGTCGGTCTCCGAGCGTGGCTACGAGGCGGCCGACCGGGCGCGGCTGCGCCTGACCGCGGCGATGCTCGCGACCGGTGATCGGACCGCGGTGCAGGTGGAAGCGGCGGCGGTGCGCCGCGCGATCGGCCGGGCCTTCGGGGTTCCGCGCGGCGGTGCGGTGGTGCTGGCGGCGTCCGGCACCGACAGCGAATTGCTCGCCCTGGCGCTCGGCCATTTGCCGGACGCGGGCAAGCCGATCACCACGATTCTGCTGGCGCCGGAGGAAACCGGCAGCGGCGTGCCGATGGCGGCGATCGGGCGGCATTTCGCGATCGATACGGCGAACGGGCACGACGTGTCGCGTGCCGCGCCGATCGAGGGGTTCAGGGCCGACACGGTTCTGGTTTCGATTCCGCTGCGCGACGCCGCCGGGACGATCCGGCCGCAGGACGATATCCATGCCGACATCGTCGCGGCCGTTGCCAATGCGACCGGCGCCGGGCGGCTTGCGATCCTGCATGCACTCGATTTGTCGAAAACCGGGCTGCTCGCGCCGTCGATGGAACTGCTGCGCGCGTTGCGGGAGCGGTTCGGCGCGGTGCTCGACATCGTGGTCGATGCCTGCCAGCTTCGCATCGCGCCCGCGTACATCCGGGCCTATCTCGACCTCGGCGCGGTGGTGCAGATCACCGGCTCGAAATTCCTCACCGGACCGCCGTTCGCCGGTGCGGCGCTGCTGCCGCCGGCGCTCGCGAAGCGCCTGTCGTCAGGCGCGCTGCCGGCAGGGCTCGATGCCTATTTCGGCCGTGCCGAGTGGCCGCAAGGCGCGCGCGCCGCACGATTGCTGCCGCCGACCGCCAATTACGGGCTTGTGCTCCGCTGGCGGGCGGCGCTGGCGGAATATCGCGCCTTCGCGAAGGTGAGCGATATGCGCAAGATCGCGGTGCTCGAGCGGTTCGCGGCGACGGTGCGGGAGGCGATCCGCGGCCATTCCATTTTCGTGCTCCAGAACGTGACCGCCCCGTGCCGCGACGGCGACGGATGGGACGGGCTGCGCAGCGTGTTCGGCTTCGCCGTGCGCTCGCCGGATGAGTCGGGACGGCTGCTCGATCCCGCCGCGATGCGCAAGCTCTATCAATGGCTGAATGCCGATTGTTCCGCGCTGTTCGATACCGCTGACGAGCGCCGCCTTGCCGCCCGGATCTGCCATATCGGTCAGCCGGTGGCATTGCCGGACGGCGATGGCGGGCAGGTCGGCTGGCTGCGGGTGTCGGCGGGGGCGCGGCTGATTTCGGGCGAACCATCGCATCGCGGACTTGCCGCAGCGCGCCGGCTCGACCGGGAAATGATGGATCTGGCCGCCGTGTTCGACAAGATCGCGCTGCTGCACGCGCACTGGACGCGGATCGAGGCGGCGAATCCCTTGCCGCGCTATCGTTAGCTGAAATAAATTGACATTTTTGTCACTATCTGGTTGTCTCCCCCGGCAAAAAAACAAAGATGGAGGGAAATCGCGATGAATGTCGGCAGCAGGATCACGCTGGGACCCGGTTCCGCCACCCCGGCGCTGAGCATCGAAGACGTGTTCGAGCGCCAGCGGACGCGCGCGATCGCCCTTCGCGTTTCCACCGCCGATGAGCGGATCGCGACGTTGCGCCGCCTGGAAAAAGCCATTCTCGGCCGGCGTGCCGCGATTTATGCCGCACTCGCCGCCGATCTGCACAAACCGGAAGCGGAAGCCGATCTGTCCGAGATCATGCCGATCCTGTCGGAAATCCGTCACACGTGCCGGCACCTGAAATCCTGGATGGCGCCGAGGCGGGTGCCCGCCACGCTCGCGATGCTCGGTACCAAAGCGGCGATCCGTCACGAGCCGAAAGGCGTGTCGCTGATCATTTCGCCCTGGAATTACCCGTTCAATCTGACCTTCGGGCCGCTGGCCTCGGCGATCGGCGCCGGGTGTACCGCGATCATCAAGCCCTCCGAACTCACGCCGCACAGCGCCGCGCTGATGGCCGAAATCGTGCGCGACACGTTTGCGCCTGACGATGTCGCTCTGTTCGAGGGCGACGCCTCGGTCGCGACCGCTCTGCTCGATCTGCCGTTCGACCATATTTTCTTCACCGGCAGCCCGGCGGTCGGCAAGGTCGTGATGGCGGCGGCGGCGAAGCATCTCGCCTCGGTCACGCTGGAGCTTGGCGGCAAATCGCCGGTGATCGTCGACGAGACCGCCGATCTGAAGAAATCCGCGCGCAGCATCGTCTGGGGCAAATTCGCCAATAACGGCCAGACCTGCATCGCTCCCGACTATGCCTATGTTCATGAAAGCCGGATGCCGCAATTCATCGACGCGGCGCGCGGCGCGATCGCCGCTATGTATGGCGACGCGGCGGCAAGCCCGGATTATTGCCGCATCGTCAATGCGCGGCATTTCGCGCGCGTGCGGAATCTGATCGACGACGCGACGACGCGCGGGGCGACGATCCATGCCGGCGGTACGGCCGATGCCGGGCAGAATTTCGTCGCGCCCACATTGCTATCGAACGTTTCGGCCGATTCATTGATCATGCAGGAGGAGATTTTCGGGCCGGTTCTGCCGATCCTGCCCTACGGCGATCTCGCCATGCCGGTGCGCGAGATCAATGCGCGGCCGAAGCCGCTCGCCCTGTATGTCTATACCAAGGACAAGGCGATCGCGGATCGGGTTATCACTGAAACCTCGGCCGGCGGCTCCTGCGTGAACGCCTCGATGGCGCATTTCCTTCACGCCAACCTGCCCTTCGGCGGGGTGAACAATTCGGGCATCGGCAACGCCCACGGGTTCTACGGGTTTCGCGCCTTCTCGCATGAGCGGGCCGTGCTCTCGGACAAGTTCAGCGCGACCCCGATGCTGTTCCCGCCCTATTCAGGGCGGGTGAAGCAGATGATCAAGATGACGGTGAAGTTCTTTACCTGATCTTCATGCGGCGAGGGCTTGTTCCAGCGCGAGGAGGCCCTCGTCGAGCACCGCGTCGCTCACGGTGAGCGGCACGAGCAGGCGGACCGTGTTGTAGTTCACGCCGCAGGACAGCAGGATCAGCCCGTGCTCGCGTGCTTTGGCGAGAACCTGTTTGGTCCTTTCCGCATCCGGCTCGTAGCCGCCGCGCTCCTTGACCACATCGAACGCGATCATCGCACCAGGTCCCCTGATCGCCGCGATCGGGGCCACGTCGTTGCGCGCGGCGATTTTGTGCAGGCGGGACGTGATGGCGGCGCCGATCGCATTGGCCCGGTCGACGAGTTTTTCCTCCTCGATCACGTCCAGCACCGCGAGCGCCGCCGCACAGGCGAGCGGGTTGCCTGCATAGGTGCCGCCGAGGCCGCCGGGCTCCGGCGCGTCCATCACCGCGGCGCGGCCGATCACGCCCGATAGCGGAAATCCGCCGGCGAGCGATTTCGCCACCGCGATCAGGTCGGGCTTCACCCCGGAATGCTCGACGGCGAACATCCTGCCGGTGCGCCCGAAGCCGGTCTGCACCTCGTCGACGATCAGCAGGATGCCGTGCTGGTCGCAGAGTTTGCGCAGCGCCTGGAGCAGTTCGGTCGGGGCGGGGATGAATCCGCCTTCGCCCTGCACCGGCTCGATCGCGATGGCCGCGACGCGCGACGGTTCGATATCGGCGCGGAAGATCGTCTCGATCGCGCGCAGGGAATCGGCGACGGTGACACCGAACGGCTCGAACGGGAAGGGCGCGTGATAGACCTCCGCCGGCATCGGCGCGAAATGCTTCTTGTAGGGCAGCACCTTGCCGGTCATCGCCATGGTCAGCAGGGTGCGGCCGTGATAGCCGCCGGCGAAGGTGATGATGCCCGGCCGGCCGGTCGCCGCGCGAGCGATCTTTACCGCATTTTCAAGCGCTTCCGCGCCGGTTGTGAGAAAAATCGTCTTCGCCGGCCCCTCGATCGGGGCGATCGCGTTGAGCCGTTCGGCGAGCGCGATATAGGGCTCGTAGGGCGAAACCTGGAAACAGGTATGGGTGAAGCGCGCCATCTGAGCTTCGACCGCGGCGATTACCTTGGGGTGCCGGTGACCGGTGTTGAGCACCGCGATGCCGCCCGCGAAATCGACGTATCGGCGACCTTCCTCGTCCCACAGCTCCGAATTCTCGGCGCGTGCGGCGAATACCGGATGGGCGACGCCCACCCCGCGCGGCACGGCGGCTTCGCGGCGCGCTTGCAGGCTGGCATTGGTGGTCATGGCGGTCCTCCCCTTGAATGATGGGCCGACTATAGACGGTGCCGCGTTCTCCGAAAGCTTCCGCTTCGCAACCCGGCGCTGCGCGCGGACAGACGCTTTCCCCGCCGGTTTTGTTCGGTCGCGAATCCGTCGAACGGCTTGTGGCCGGACCCTCTCGTGAACACATGATCGACGACGCACGGAGAGCCGGTCCAGGATGTTCGCAAAAATTCTTAATTACGTGGTCCGCTCCGGCAGTCTCCGTCTGATCGACGGCGCGGGTCGCATCCATGCGATCGGCGACGACTCGCCACCCCGCGTCACCGTCCGGCTCCGCTCGCGCCGGCTCGACATCACGCTGGCGCTCAACCCCAGCCTCTCGATCGGCGAAGCCTACATGGACGGCATGTTCGTGATCGAGCAGGGCACACTCTATGATTTCCTCGATGTCATCGGGCGGAACGCCGATCGCATCGGCACCCATCCCTGGCTCGGCCTGCTCGCGCGGCTCGGCACGCATATCCAGCAACGCAACCCGATCGGCCGGGCGCGCCGCAACGTGGCGCACCATTACGATTTGTCCGACAAACTCTACGACATCTTCCTCGATCGCGACCGGCAATATTCCTGCGCCTATTTCACCAGCGAAACCGACAGCCTGGAGACCGCGCAGCAGAACAAGAAACGTCATATCGCGTCCAAGCTGATGCTCGACCAGCCCGGATTGCGGATTCTCGATATCGGTTCCGGCTGGGGCGGCCTCGGTCTTTATCTGGCGCAGACGGCCGGGGCGGATGTCACCGGCGTCACGCTGAGCACCGAACAGCACAAAATGAGCACCGCGCGCGTGGCCGAAGCAGGGTTGACCGATCAGGTACGGTTCGCCTTGCGCGACTACCGCGAACAGGAGGGGACATTCGACCGCATCGTCTCGGTCGGCATGTTCGAGCATGTCGGCAAGAAGAACTATGCCGAGTTCTTCGCGCGTCTCCGCGACCTTCTGGTCGATGACGGCGTGGCATTGCTTCACGCGATCGGGGATAATGGCGTGCCGGGTCCGATCAATCCGTTCATCCGAAAATATATTTTTCCAGGCGCCGATACGCCGTCGCTTTCCGAGGTGTTCTCGGCGGTCGAGCGCAGCGGCCTCATCGTCACCGATCTCGAAATCCTGCGCCTGCACTACGCGCGGACATTGCGGCTGTGGCGCGAGCGGTTCATGGCGCGGCGCGACGAGGTGGCGGCGCTGTACGACGAGCGCTTCTGCCGGATGTGGGAGTTCTATCTCGCTCTCTGCGAAGTGGGCTTCCGGCACCGCTCGAACATTGTCTTCCAGATGCAGCTTGCGAAGCGTCGCGACGTCGTGCCGATCACTCGCGATACGATGGGGATCTGGGAGCGCGCTCATGCCGAGCGTCCCGCGCAATGGCCGTCGGCTGTGCAATGAGTCGAATTGGGGGCATGCTTTAGGAAAACCCTGATGAGAGAGACGCGATCGACAGGCCGGCTCAGACCCGTGATCCCGGTACCCGCACCGGGGATTCCCGGCGTGCACGGGTTGACGACGCTGGTCGCCAGTGTCGTTGTCGTCGCGGCACTTTATCTGGGCCGCGAAGTTCTGATTCCGATAACGCTCGCGGTGCTGCTGAGTTTTCTCGTCGCCCCCATCGTTCACGTTCTGCGCTCCTGGCATCTCGGCCGGATCCCCGCGGTGCTGGTCACGATGATTCTGCTGCTCGGTGTGCTGGCGGGACTTGGTGCGGTCATCGGGACGCAGGTCGCCGGTCTGGTGCAGAATATACCTCAGGAACGGGCGGCGCTGGTCCATAAGGTGGAAACGCTGCGGACCATGACCGTCGGCAATCTCGGCCGTCTGGTCAAAGGTGCCGGTGACGAACTGAAACGAGACACGCTCGCCAGGCCGAAGAAGCAGACCGCCGCACCCGCGCAACCGCCGCCGCTGCGGGTTCGCGTCGTGCATCGGCCGATATCCGGGACGCAACTGGCACGGCGAATTGTTCTGCCGACGCTTGGCCCGCTCGCGCTGGTATTCCTTGTCTTTACCGTAGCGGGCTTCGTTCTGGTCTATCAGGACGATCTGCGCGACCGGCTCATCCGGCTGTTCGGTTCGCACGATCTTCACCGCACAACCACCGCGCTCGACGATGCCGCACACCGGCTTTCGCGCTATTTCCTGGCGAAGTTCCTGATCAATCTGGGGTCGGGCGTCGTCGTCGGGGTCGGGCTCGCGGTGATCGGTGTGCCGGGTGCTATTCTGTGGGGCGTGGTCACCATGCTGGCCCGATTCGTTCCCTATATCGGCAGCGTCATCGCCGCGGTTCCTCCCGCTCTTCTTGCCGCCGCCATCGCACCGGGCTGGTCGATGGTGATCTGGACGCTCGTGCTGTTCATCGTGACGGAGGCGATCGCCGGACAGGTCGTCGAGCCGATGGCTTACGGGCACAGTACCGGGCTGTCGCCGATCTCGGTGCTTGTCGCGGCGATTTTCTGGAGTTTCATCTGGGGACCGATCGGGTTGCTGCTCTCGACACCGCTGACGCTCTGCGGCGTCGTGCTCGGCCAGCATTTCAAGCGGCTTGAATTTTTTGCCGTTATTTTCGGCAACCAGCCGGCGTTGACCGCGGTCGAATCGTTCTATCAGCGCGCTCTCGCCGGCGACCCGGACGATGTGGCGGACCAGGCGGAGATCGTGCTGCGCGATCGCCTGCTCGGCGAGTATTACGATGAGGTGGTGCTGCCGGCGCTGCGCTTCGCGGCGGCGGATGCCGACCGGGGCGTTCTCTATCCGGGTCAGATCGAGCGGGTGGAGGCGACGATTCACGAACTGATGACAGTGCTCGACGAGCGCGACGAGATTGCCGCAATGCTGCATCGCGTCGATTTCGCTTCCCCCTCCGTTCTATGCTTCGCCGGGCGCGGCCGGCTCGACGAACTGGCGGCTTCGCTGCTCACGCAGTTGCTGCGCTGGCGCGGGATCGGTGCGCGGGTGGTATCGTTCGATGCGGTATCGCGCAGCCAGATCGCGGCGCTCGATACCACGGGCATCGAGGTCGGCGCGATCTGCACACTGGATGCCGGCACCGCGCCCTCGAGCCTGCGCTATCTCGTGCGGCGCGTCCACGGTGCGATGCCCGGCGCGTCCCTGGCCGTGGGTTTCTGGACCACGAGCGAGGATTACGAACGCTATGCGAGGTTTCAGGCGGCGATCGATGCAGAGTGGTTTCCCACCTCACTGCGGGACGCGGTCGGGATCGTCATGGAATTTTTGGGCCGATCCGAGGAAGACGCGCCGGAAGCGACGATCGATCCGGCGCCGGTCACGCCCGAGACCGGCCGGTCATGACGAGCGGCGCTCGGCCAATGCTTTGATCGTCTCCGGCAGGGCGTTTGCCAGATCCTCGGCGATCAGGCCGGGGCCGATCCGCCGCGCCGCTTCGCCATGCAGCCAGACTGCGGCACATGCCGCCTCGAAGGGATTCATTTTCCGGGTGAGCAGCCCGGCGATGATGCCGGCCAGCGTATCGCCGCAGCCGGCGGTGGCGAGGGTGGGCGGCGCGTTGTCGTTGATCGCGGCGCGGCCGTCCGGTGCGGCGATGACGGTATCGGCGCCTTTAAGGACGACGACGGTATCGGTTCGGGCGGCGGCGGCGCGGGCGGCCGATAGCTTGTCGCCGTCGATGCCTGGGAAAATCCGGGCGAATTCGCCTTCATGCGGGGTGATCGCCGAAACCCCGCGCAGGCGCTCGGGCGCATCGGCGCAGGCGGTGAGCGCGTCGGCGTCGGCGACGATGGCGCGGCCGGCGGCGATCAGCGCGTCGAGCGCGGCGCCCGCGCGCTCGACGCCGAGGCCGGGGCCGCAAAGCCAGACGCGGCGGCGCGTGTCGGCGATGAGATCGGACAATCGGTCGGTGCGGACGATCAGGCCGGGCGGTGCGCCGGCAATGGCTTGTTCCGCCGAGAGCGTTACCAGCCCGGCACCGGCGCGGAGGGCGGCATTGGCGGCGAGGATTGCCGCTCCGGGCATCGCGCCCGCGAGGATGGTCAGATGGCCGCGATCGTATTTATGGCCGGCTTCCGCGATGCCGGGCAGGCGCCATAGACCGGGTGCGTTGCGCCAGAGGGTTGGGGCGATACGGGCGATCGCGCCGGCGGGCATGCCGATATCGGCGCAGACGACCTCGCCGCACCGGGCGCGGCCCGGATAGAGCAGATGGCCGGGTTTGCGCGCGACGAAGGTGACGGTGAGGGCGGCTCGCGGCGCGAAACCCCGGATTGCGCCGGTGGCGCCGTCCACCCCACTCGGCATGTCGATCGCGACGAGGGTTCCGGCCGTGGCGAGTTGTTCGGCGATATCCGGCGCGATTTCGCGGGCGAGGCCGGAGCCGAACACCGCGTCGATCACGAGATCGGCGGCGCGGATGCGATCGGTTTCGGGCGATACGAGGAGGCCGTCCCAGCGTGCGGCGGCGATGGCGGCGTCCGACCCCGCGCGTGGGCGCGCGATGGGGGCGACGGCGACCGGCCAGCCGCGCTCGGCGAGCAGGCGGGCGGCGACATAGCCGTCGCCGCCGTTATTGCCCGGCCCTGCGAGCACCAGGACCCGGCACGGCGGGTAGCGGCGGAGGATCGCACGGGTGACGGCTCGCCCGGCATTCTCCATCAGATCGAGCGACGCGGTGCCGCGATTCGGGGCGGCGGCGTCGATCGCGGCCATCTCGCGCGGGGTGAAGAGCGGTTCCATACAATCCATGTGGGACGGGAGGAGCGGGATTTGCTATGAGGCAGGCGAAAATCGAATTCTTTTAGGCGGTTCAGTCTTGTCGTTCATCGGTATTTCGACTCTGCTCGCCATTCATCTTGCCGGCGCGGCGCTATGGATCGGGTTGTTGGCCGGGATTTTGCTCCTTCCGCGCAACGAGGCGGGGTTCGGCGCGCGCGCGGAACGGTTGCTGCGCGGCGGCGTGCTCGCGATGCCGGTGACGCTCGCCTCCGGCTGGGCACTCGCTTTCCTGGCCGACGGATCGCCGGGCCTCTGGCCCTGGGCGGTCGATGCGATGCAGGCCGCGGGGATCGCGATGGGTGTGGTGCTTCTGATCGCGGCCTTTGGAGAGCCGGTGCTGCTGCGCGCCGCCGAAGTCTCGCGCGATCGTGACAGAGAGACGACAGAGACGCGGCGGCTTGTCCGCCTGATCGCGATCGATCTGCTGCTCGGCTTTGTCATCATTGGTTTCGCGGTGATCGGACGGTATGGCTGACCGAAAATGTATCATAAATAAGCATGACCGTCGCGGCACGTAATACATTTTTTCTTTCAAAACCCCATATACGACACGAAAGGGTCTTGCTTGGGAAACGATTATCCGTCATTTAACGATCGTGGCGCTTTGAGGGATCGGCAAGTCGAGACTGAACAGTGCCAGCCGCCAAGTTTAGGGAGCCTCTTCAGATTGCATCGCAATGATGCCGGCCGGCCCAAAAACCGGCCGTTTTTTTATGCCTGAAAGGCTGCCCGGTGAAAGCGGGGGGCTTCTGTTGCCCGGTGCCCCCCCAACCGCGCTTATCGCTTACGCAGCGATAGCGAGCGCCTCGAAGTTATCGTTGGCACTTGTGATACGGCCCGATGACGGCGGAACCATGCCGAGCGAAAGATGGGTCTTTACCGCGCGTGTCGAGCCTGTTTCGCCCCCGTATTCTGCTGGTTTCAGCAGAGTTTGGTGGAGGCGCCGGGTACTGCCCCCGGGTCCACAACGCTTATTCCACGCACCGTTTATCGCCGTAGTCGGTTGCCCGACACCCCGTATATAGGTGATAGCATCGCGCGGCGAAAGGGACCTCTCCATGCAGCTTTCCGATTCCGACCAGGCCGAGATCGACACGGCGCGAGGCCAGAGCGCTTCGACCCGGCGTGCTACCGTGCCGGCGCTGGAAGCCATGCTGTTCGCGCCGATCCCGGTGCTCGACCACGGCTTCGTCCGGGCGATCGACTATATGGGCGACGATACGGCGGTGGTGCAGGCGGCGCGGGTTTCATACGGCCGCGGCACGCGCAAGGTGAGCGAGGATGAGGGGCTGATCCGCTACCTGATGCGGCACCGGCATTCCACGCCGTTCGAGATGTGCGAAATCAAGTTCCACGTGAAGCTGCCGATTTTCGTGGCACGGCAATGGATCAGGCATCGCACCGCCAACGTGAACGAGTATTCCGCGCGTTATTCGGTGATGGATCGGGAGTTTTATGTCCCCGCCCCCGAACATCTCGCGGCGCAGTCGGCCAGCAACCGCCAGGGCCGGGGCGCGGTGCTCGCGGGCGATGAGGCTGCCGAGGTGCTGTCGCTGCTGCGCGAGGATGCGGAGCGGAATTATACTCATTACGAGCACATGTTGAACGAGGGCGAGGCCGATCCGGCACGGCGCGGGCTGGCGCGGGAGCTGGCGCGGATGAACCTCACCCTCAACACCTATACCCAGTGGTACTGGAAGACCGATCTGCATAATCTTTTTCATTTCCTATCATTGCGGGCCGATCCTCATGCGCAATATGAAATCCGCGCCTATGCCGAGGCGATGATGGATATGGTGCGCGCCTGGGTGCCGGCCTGTTTTCGGGCTTTCGAGGAGTATCGGTTGGGGGCGGCCAGTTTTTCGGCGTCGATGCTCGCCGTGCTGCGCCGGATGCTGGCCGGCGAGGCGGTGGAGCAGCCTGGATCGGGGCTTTCCAAGCGCGAATGGGCCGAAATGATGGCAGTGCTGGGCCGCTGACGTTGCGCATGGCATCTCGGGGCATAGCAAGGATGTGATCGTTTCCTGTCGCATACTTAGCCAAAATCGGAATATGATGGATGCGGGGATATGTCGCGGCCTCGAAGGGCTGCGTGCTGGAGTGTGGGAATGAACAGGGATCATCCGTTTATCGCGCAATGCGACAAGGCCTTGGCCGATATCCGCGCCGCCGGGCGCTATCGCCGGTTCGTGGCGCTGGAGAAGCTGGCCGACCGCTTCCCGTATTACCGCGTCACCATGGACGGCAAGACCGAGGATATCCTGGTCTGGTCGTCGAACGACTATCTCGCGATGGGCACCGATCCCGAGGTGATCGAGGCCTCGATCGCGGCGGCGCGCACCATGGGCGCGGGCGCGGGCGGGACGCGCAATATCGCCGGATCGTCGCCGATTCATGTGGCTCTGGAGGCGGAACTCGCCGCGCTGCACGGCAAGGATGCGGCGCTGCTGTTCACCTCGGGCTACGTGTCGAATCAAGCCACGCTCAGCGCGATCCTGAATTCGCTGCCGGACTGGCACGTATTTTCCGACGCGCAGAACCACAATTCGATGATCGTCGGCATCAAGGGCGGCCGCCCGGCCAAGGTGCATGTGTTCAGGCACAACGATCCGGCCGATCTGGAGCGGCTGCTCGCGGCGGCGCCCGGGGACGCACCGAAGATGATCGCGTTCGAGAGCGTGTATTCGATGGACGGCGATATCGCGCCGATCGGGGCGATCTGCGATCTGGCTGATAAATACAACGCCATCACCTATCTCGATGAGGTTCATGCCGTCGGCATGTACGGCCCGCACGGGGGCGGGGTGTCGGAACGGGATGGCGTGGCCGGGCGCCTGACCATCATAGAGGGGACGCTGGCCAAGGCCTATGGCTGCCATGGCGGCTATGTGGCGGGCGATGCCAGCGTGATCGACTATATCCGTTCGACGGCGGCCGGGTTCATTTTCACTACCGCCCTGCCGCCGCCCACGGTCGCAGCGGCGCTTGCCTCGATCCGCCGGCTCAAGGCGGACGATGCGCGCCGCGCCGTGCTGTTCGAGCGGGCGAGCCTGCTCAAGCGAAAATTCGATGCCGCCGGACTGCCGCGCCTGCATAGCGAGAGCCATATCGTGCCGCTGATGATCGGCAACGCCGCGCGGGCCACCGAGGTTTCGATGCGGCTGATCCGCGAGTTCGGCATGTATGCCACGCCGATCAATTACCCGACCGTGCCGGCCGGCACCGAGCGGCTGCGCTTCACGCCGGGACCGAAGCACACCGAGGCGATGATGGACGATCTGGTGGTTGCCTTGCGGCGTATCCTGTCGGGCGAGAGCGCCGTCGTCGCGGCTTGAGCATTGTCTTGCGAGGGCGGCGGCGGCTCGCTATAGCGGTGCCGGTCGCCGACATAGCTCAGCGGTAGAGCAACTGATTCGTAATCAGTAGGTCCCCAGTTCAATCCTGGGTGTCGGCACCATCTCCCAAAGGTGTGGCGCGAAACTCTACCGAGGGTGGTCAGTGCGCCGGAGCAGACCAAGGGTTTGGCCATCCATTCCCCCGCCGAACCATCGGACCAGGTTCTGCCGGTACGGATTTTGTTCGTCCGCGGCGGCGAGCGCGAAAAGCGTCATCGACGAATGGAATTTCATGTCGTCGGGCGAACCGAAGATTGCATGGAGCGAGTGTTCTTCGGCCATGAGCACGATCCGGGCGCAATGATCCAGCCGCGGTCCAAGCAGCGCATGGGCGAGATAGGCACGTGCCTCGTCGAGCGAGGACAGGCCGTAATATTCGGCCGCCGGCGAACGGCCCAGTCCGCGCAGTTGCGGAAAGATGAACCACATCCAGTGGGTTCGCTTTCGGCCGGCCTGCAATTCGGCGAGCACCGCGCCGAAGACGGATTCCTGCACCCGCAGGAAACGCCCCAGGTCGAACGGATCGGAATCGGCCACGTCATGCCTTTCAGCGCCCGATCAAGCGGGCACTATTTTAACGCCGAGCGCGGGAGCGTTGGGCGGGTTTCGAACCCGGAAGATAGCTTTTCCCTTGCTTGGTCAAAAACGTGCGGAGCAGGCGGGCGGCTGGCGACAATGTCCGGTCCGCGGCATAGACGACATGCCATTGCCGCACGATCGGCAGGCCGATCACATCCAGCACCGCGAGGCGGTTTGTCTCCAACTCCATCTCGATCGTGTGGCCGGACAGAAAGGCGATGCCGAGCCCGGCGATGACCGCCTGCTTGATCGTCTCGTTGCTGCTGATCTGCATATTGATCCTTGGCGTCAGCCGCGCTTCGACGAAAAAACTTTCCATCAGACTGCGCGTGCCGCTGCCGGGTTCCCGGACTAGAAAAGTCTCGCGGTTCAGATCGCGCGGCGCAATCCGTCGCCGTGCCGTCAGCGCGTGTCCTGACGGAGCGATGATGACGTGCGGATGATCGCCGATCATATCCGCCTTGACCGCAAGCTCGTTCGGCGGGCGGCCCATGATCGCCAGATCGAGTTCGTAATGTCGCAATCCCTCGATGATTTCAGCACGGTTGCCGACGACAAGTTTCAGCTCAAGCCCCGGATGGGCGGATGCGAAGGCGGACAGGCTGCGCGGTGCGAAGTATTTGGCGGTGCTGATGACGCCGACATTGATGGTGCCGCGTTCGGCGCCGGCGAGGGCGGCCAGATTGATTTCGCAGCCGCGCAAAGCCGCCTCGATATGGCCGGCAGCGTCGATCACTTCCAGCCCGGCCCTGGTCGGCTGCATTCCGGTCGCGGTGCGCTGGAGCAGCGGTGCGCCGGCCTGCCGTTGCAGCAACTGAAGCTGCAAAGTCACCGCAGGGGCTGAAAGGTTGAGCGCACGAGCCGCAACGGTGACCGAGCCGTGCTGGGCGACGGCGGCGAGCGCGCGCAATTGTTTCAGCGTGACATGTTTCATGGTGACGGCTGATTTTAAGTTTTTCTGAATTAGAGAATAAGATCATTTGACTTTACTGACAATAGAATTCTTGCCACAGTTTCCACGGACCGATGCGCGGGGAAAATCCGTCCGAAAGCGGAGCCAATGAGCGCCGCAATTCTTGGAGGAGGAGACCGTTTCGATGACGCACGCAGTGCGCCTCGCGCAATATCTCGATCAGATCGTTTCCAGGCATGGTGGTCATTATGCCGATGTCGGCGCCGTGGTTCTGGCCATCGCCGAAGCCGGACGCAAACTGGCCCGGCTTCTGGCAAGAGGCGACCTGGGCGATCTTTCGAGTCCAGCTCGGGCTGAACCGCACATCGGACGTGATGGCGATGTGCAGAAAGCGTTCGATGTTCTGGCCAATGCGATGCTGCATGACGTGTTGGCGGCCTCGCCGGTCGCGGTGCTGGCTTCGGAAGAGGACGATGCGCCGGTCGTGCTTGATCCGAAAGCGCCGCTCGCGGTCGCGATCGATCCGCTCGACGGTTCTTCGAATATCGATACCAATGCCCCGATCGGCACGATTTTCACCATTCTCCCCGCCGATCCCGCGCAAGGGCCGCCAGAACGAAGTTTCCTCTGTTCGGGTCACGCGCAACTTGCCGCCGGTTTTCTGATCTACGGGCCGCACACGGCACTGGTGCTGACGCTCGGTTATGGCACGCTGATTTTTACTCTTGATCCGGCTTCAGGCAGTTTTGTCTCCAGCGGCAATGCCGTCGTGATTCCGCGCGAGACCCGTGAATATGCCATCAACGGCTCGAACTGCCGGCACTGGGACCGGCCCGTTCAGCGCTATATCGGCGATTGTCTGCTGGGCACGGCCGGGCCGCGCGGCGCCGATTTCAACACGCGCTGGATCGCCTCTATGGTCGCGGAAGCCTATCGGATTCTGATTCGCGGTGGCATCTATCTCTATCCTGGCGATGCGCGGGAAACCTATCGCGATGGCCGCCTGCGCCTGCTCTACGAGGCGTTTCCGATCGCCTTTCTGATCGAGCAGGCCGGTGGTGCCGCGACTGACGGACGGCGTCATATTCTCGACCTGGTGCCAGAGGACATCCACCAGCGTATTCCTCTGGTGTTCGGCGCCGCCGCCGAGGTGGAGCGGATCATCGAGTTGTTTCGGGCACCGAACACGGATCGCTCGCCCCTGTTTGGCCAGCGTGGCCTGTTCCGCCAGCACACCACACCCCAGGCGATGCGGATGGATAGTCTCGCATGTCCGTAAAACACCCGATCATCTCCGTCACCGGTTCGTCCGGCGCGGGCACAACGTCCGTGCGCAACATATTCGAGCAGATTTTTCGGCGCGAGCATATAAAACCCGCCTATATCGAGGGCGATGCGTTCCATCGGTATGACCGCGCCGAGATGAAGCTGCGGATGGCCGAGGCAGAGAAGACCGGCAACAATCATTTCAGCCATTTCGGCCTGAACGAGAACCTGCTGGAAAATTTGCAGGCGACGTTCAGGAATTATTCCGAATCCGGCACCGGATTGACCCGCCATTATATCCATGACGAGAAGGAGGCGGCGATCCATGGCGCGCAACCCGGCACCTTCACCGAATGGGAGCAACTGCCGGCCTATACCGACATTCTGCTCTATGAAGGGCTGCATGGCGCCGTGGTGCATGGCGACATCGACATCGCGCAATACGCCGATGTGAAAATCGGTGTCGTGCCGGTGCTCAATCTGGAATGGATTCAGAAAATCCATCGCGATCGTTCGGGCCGATCCTACACAACCGAACAAGTGATGGAAACGATCCTGCGGCGGATGCCCGATTACGTGCATTACATCTGCCCCCAGTTCACCCAGACCGACATCAACTTCCAGCGCGTGCCAACGGTCGATACCTCCAACCCGTTCATCGCGCGCTGGATTCCGACGGCGGATGAATCGATCGTCGTGGTCCGGTTCAGGAATCCTCACGGCATCGATTTTCCGTATCTGTTATCGATGCTGCACAACAGCTTCATGTCGCGGGCGAATTCCATCGCCATTCCCGGCAATAAATTCGATCTGGCGATGCAGCTCATCCTCACGCCCGTCATCATGCAGCTCATCGAGCGACGGAACCGGGCGAAATGACGGTGAAATCAACACAAGGAGTTTCGTAGAATGGCGCGCATCACGTTGCGGCAATTGCTCGACCACGCCGCCGATCACAATTACGCCGTGCCTGCATTCAACATCAACAATATGGAACAGGTGATCGGTATCATGAGCGCGGCGGATGCCGCCGACGCGCCAGTCATTTTACAGGCTTCGCGCGGGGCGCGCAGCTATGCCGGCGACCTGATGCTGGCCGGCATGATCAACGCCGCGGAGGCAGCCTATCCGCATATTCCGATCTGCCTGCATCAGGATCACGGCAATGATGAAGGCACCTGCCTGTCCGCGATCCAGCACGGCTATACCAGCGTGATGATGGACGGCTCCCTGATGGCGGACGCGAAAACCCCCGCAAGTTACGACTACAATATCGAAATCACCAGGCGCGTTGCCAACATGGCGCACAAGATCGGCGTTTCGGTGGAAGGCGAGTTGGGCGTGCTGGGCAGTCTTGAGACCGGCCAAGGCGAAGCCGAAGACGGACATGGCGCGGAAGGCAGTTTCAGCCGCGATCAATTGCTGACCGACCCCGATCAGGCGGTGGAATTCGTAGCCGCAACCGGCGTCGATGCGTTGGCGATCGCCATGGGAACTTCGCACGGCGCCTATAAATTCTCCCGCAAGCCCGATGGCGACATCCTCGCGTTGCATGTGGTGAAGGCGATTCATGCGCTCATGCCGGATTTGCATCTGGTGATGCACGGTTCGTCCTCGGTGCCCGAGGCCTTGCAGGAGGAATTCAACCGCTGGGGCGGGAAAATGCCGAAGACCTGGGGCGTGCCGGTCGAGGAGATCCAGACCGGCATAAAATTCGGCGTCCGCAAGGTGAATATCGACACCGATTGCCGGCTGGTCATGGCCGCGGCGATGCGCCGCGCGGCGATTGAGAACAAGGCGGAATTCGATCCGCGCAAGTTTCTGGCTCCCGCCACCAAGGCGCTGACCCAACTCTGCCGGGAGCGGTTCGAAGCCTTCGGCACCGCCGGCAAAGCCAACAAAATCAAGCCTGCATCGCTCGCCGAAATGGCGAAACGTTATGCGTCGGGCAGCCTCAACCCCAGGACCACTGCCGCTCGGGCGGCATAAGGAGACCAGCATGGACACGAACATCGCAGCATCCGCCACGAAGAAACCGAGCGGCAAGGACCGCTACCGCTCCGGCGTGCTGGAATACCGCAAGATGGGCTATTGGGAGCCCGATTACGAACCCAAGGATACCGATATCATTGCGCTGTTCCGCGTGACACCGCAGGAAGGCGTCGATCCCATCGAGGCATCGGCGGCGGTGGCCGGCGAATCCTCGACCGCGACCTGGACGGTGGTTTGGACCGACCGGCTGACGGCGTGTGAGAAATACCGGGCGAAGTGCTACCGCGTCGATCCGGTGCCGAATGCGCCCGGTTCCTATTTCGCTTATATCGCCTACGATCTCGACCTGTTCGAGCCGGGTTCGATCGCGAACCTGTCCGCCTCGATCATCGGCAACGTGTTCGGCTTCAAGCCGCTCAAGGCGCTGCGCCTTGAAGACATGCGCTTGCCGGTCGCCTATGTGAAAACCTTCGATGGCCCGGCCACGGGAATCGTCGTCGAGCGGGAACGGCTCGACAAGTTCGGCCGGCCATTGCTGGGGGCGACGGTGAAGCCGAAACTTGGGCTTTCGGGGCGCAATTACGGGCGCGTGGTGTACGAGGCACTGAAAGGCGGCCTTGATTTCACCAAGGATGACGAAAACATCAATTCGCAGCCTTTCATGCATTGGCGCGATCGGTTCCTGTATTGCATGGAGGCGGTGAACAAGGCGCAGGCCGCCACCGGCGAGGTGAAAGGCACCTATCTCAATGTCACCGCTGGAACGATGGAGGATATGTACGAGCGCGCGGAGTTCGCCAAAACGCTTGGCTCCAACATCGTGATGATCGATCTGGTGATCGGCTGTACCACCATCCAGTCGATGTCGAAATGGGCGCGGCGCAACGACATGATCTTGCATCTGCACCGCGCGGGGCATGGAACCTACACGCGGCAGAAAACCCATGGGGTGTCGTTCCGGGTGATCGCGAAGTGGATGCGGCTTGCCGGGGTCGATCACATCCATGCGGGAACCGTGGTCGGGAAGCTCGAAGGCGATCCGAAAACCACGCGCGGATTCTACGATATCCTGCGCGAGAACCGCGTGCCGATGAATCTGGAGAACGGTGTGTTTTTCGATCAGGATTGGGCGAGCACGCGCAAGGTGATGCCGGTTGCCTCGGGCGGCATTCATGCCGGGCAGATGCATGAACTTCTGCATCTGCTGGGCGAGGATACGGTGCTGCAATTCGGCGGCGGCACGATCGGCCACCCGCTCGGCATCGCCGCGGGAGCGACGGCCAACCGGGTGGCGCTGGAAGCGATGGTGCTGGCGCGCAACGAGGGGCGCGACATCATGGCGGAAGGGCCGCAAATTCTGACCGACGCAGCAAAGCATTGCCTGCCGCTGCGCCAGGCGCTGGAGGTCTGGAAGGATGTGACCTTCAACTATGCCTCGACCGACACGCCTGATTTCGTGCCCACCGCCATGCCGGCCGTTTGAAGGAAAACGATCATGCGCATCACTCAAGGCTGTTTTTCGTTCCTGCCTGATCTGACCGAGATTCAGATCACCCGACAGATCCAGTATTGTCTCGATCAGGGCTGGGCGGTGAACATCGAATATACCGACGATCCTCATCCCCGCAACACGTTCTGGGAAATGTGGGGCCACCCGATGTTCGACATCCGCGATGCCAAGGCGATCATGGGCGAATTGAACGAGTGTAGGAAAATGCACGAGGAATGCTATATCCGCCTCAGTGCATTCGACGCGTCCCATACGTGGGAGTCGCTGCGTATCTCGTTCATCGTGCAGCGGCCAAGCCATGAGCCCGGATTCATGCTGGTGAGGCAGGAAACGGAAGGCCGCAACCTGCGCTACGAAACCCGCGCCTATGTCATGGAGAAACCGCAGGGCTCACGCTACGCCAAGCCGTAAGGACGTATCATGTCGGCTGTAATGGAAGAGTTTCCGAAGACAATTGACGACATCGATTTTCGCGAGGAATTCGCGAAGGTCGGTATCGGTGAGATCCTGGATGAACTGGATCGCGATCTGGTCGGGCTGAAGCCGGTCAAAACTCGGATTCGCGAAATATCGTCGCTGCTTCTGGTCGAACAGATCCGGCAAAGGCTGGGCTTCACCACCGAAGCGCCGACGCTGCATATGTCGTTCACCGGCAACCCCGGCACCGGCAAAACCACGGTCGCCTTGCGGATGGCGAAAATCCTCCGGCAGTTGGGCTTTGTGCGTCAGGGGCAGCTGATCTCGGTAACGCGCGACGATCTGGTCGGCCAGTATATCGGCCATACCGCGCCGAAAACCAAGGAGATTTTGAAAAAGGCGATCGGCGGTGTGCTGTTCATCGACGAAGCCTATTACCTGTACCGGCCCGACAACGAACGCGATTACGGCCAGGAGGCGATCGAGATTCTGCTTCAGGTGATGGAAAATCAGCGCGAGGATCTGGTGGTGATTCTGGCTGGATACGCGGACCGGATGGACAAATTCTTCACCCTCAATCCGGGCTTTCGCTCACGCATCGCGCATCACATCGACTTTCCCGACTACAATGACAGCGAATTGTTCTCGATCGGCGAAACCATGCTGGAGCGGCAGAATTACCGGCTCAGTCCCAGCGCGCGCGAAGCCATGACAGGCTACATTGTCCGGCGGCGTGAACAGCCGCATTTTTCCAATGCCCGGTCGATCCGCAACGCCCTGGACCGCGCAAGGCTGCGACAGGCCAACCGGCTGGTGGCGCAGCAAAACCCGGTCAGGCCCGAGATGCTGATGATCATCGAAGCCGAAGACATCCTGGCCAGCCGGGTGTTCCAAGATCGTGGCGGCATGGATTCCCTCGACAATCTTGCGTCTGATTTCGAGGGGAAATCTTGAGGCAAATCCGGTTAGAGTATCCGTTGCGGTCAAGCGTGATTAGGCCGCCCGTTTCTCGCCGCGCATCGCGCCGGCCAGTGCCGAAACATCGTCCAGCACCGCCTCGATCACCGCGTGCGGCGCATGGCCCGACTCATCCAGCCCCGAAGCCATCCGGTCGATCAGCGCCGAGGCGACCACCGCCGCATCCGCGTGGCGCGCCACGATCGCCGCCTGTTCGGGCGTGCGCACCCCGAAGCCGACCGCGATCGGCAGATCGGTCGCCGCTCGGATGCGCGGAATGTCGCGCGTGAGATCCTCCGCCGAGGCGGTCCGCGTGCCGGTCACCCCGGTAATCGACACGTAATAGACGAACCCGGACGACTCCTTCAGCACCACGGGCAGGCGCTCATCCGACGTGGTGGGTGCAACCAGCCGGATCAGGTCGAGCCCGTTCGCCCGCAAGCCGGGCAGCATCAGATCGGCCTCCTCGGTCGGCAGATCGACCACGATCAGCCCGTCCACCCCGGCCTTCGCCGCATCCGCCGCGAAGCGCTCGACGCCATAGGACAGGATTGGATTCAGATACCCCATCAGCACCAGCGGCACCGTGCCGTTCACCGCCCGGAACTCCCGCACCAGGTCGAGCACCCCCGCCAGGGTCGCGCCCGCGCGCAAGGCGCGCCGCCCGGCTGCCTGAATCGTCGGTCCATCCGCCATCGGATCGGTGAACGGCATGCCGATCTCGATGATGTCCGCGCCTCGCGCGGCCATGCCGGCGAGCAGCGCCGCCGAGGTGGCCCGATCCGGGTCGAAGGCCTCGACGAACGGGATCAGTCCGGCGCGTCCCTCGGTTTTCAGGTGGGCAAAGGTCGCGGCGATCCGGCTCACAGATTTTCTCCCAGATGCTTGGCCACGGTGAAGATGTCCTTATCGCCCCGCCCGCAGAGATTCATCAGAATGATCTGAGATCGCGGCATTTCCGGCGCGATTTTCGCGACATGCGCGAGCGCGTGGGACGGCTCCAGCGCGGGAATGATGCCCTCGGTCCGACAGCAAAGCTGGAACGCGTCCAGCGCCTCATCGTCGGTGATCGCGACATAGTCCACCCGCCCGATCTCGTGCAGATAGGAATGCTCCGGTCCGATCCCCGGATAATCCAGCCCCGCCGAAATCGAATGCGCTTCCAGAATCTGGCCGTCCGCGTCCTGCAGCAGATAGGTCTTGTTGCCGTGCAGAACGCCCGGCCGCCCGCGCGACAGCGACGCCGCGTGCTCGCCCGAATTCAGCCCGCGCCCCGCCGCCTCGACCCCGATCAGCTTGACCGCATCGTCCAGGAACGGATGAAACAGCCCGATGGCGTTCGAGCCGCCGCCCACCGCCGCGATCGCGACATCCGGCAGCCGCCCCTCGGCCTCCAGCATCTGCGCTCGCGCCTCGATGCCGATCACCGACTGGAAATCCCGCACCATGGCCGGGTAGGGGTGCGGACCGGCTGCGGTGCCGATGATGTAGAACGTGTCGCGCACATTCGCGACCCAGTCGCGCAGCGCCTCGTTCATCGAATCCTTCAAGGTCGCGGCACCCGAGGTCACCGATCGCACCTCGGCGCCCAGCAGCTTCATGCGGAACACGTTGGGCTGCTGCCGCTCGATATCGGTGGCGCCCATATAGATTACGCAGGGCAGGCCGAACAGCGCGGCGACCGTCGCGGTCGCGACCCCGTGCTGGCCGGCGCCGGTTTCGGCGATGATCCGCGTCTTGCCCATCCGCTTGGCCAGCAGGATCTGGCCGATGCAATTGTTGATCTTGTGCGCGCCGGTATGGTTCAGCTCGTCGCGCTTGAAATAAACCTTCGCGCCGCCGAGTTTTTCGGTCAGCCGTTCGGCGAACCACAGCGGGCTCGGCCGGCCGACATAATGTTTCAGATAATACTCGAATTCCCGCTGAAACGCCGGGTCGCGCTTCGCCGCCTCATAGGCGGCCTCAAGCTCCAGGATCAGCGGCATCAGCGTCTCGGCGACGAATCGCCCACCGAAATCGCCGAACCGGCCGCGCTCGTCGGGCAGGTTGCGCAGGGAATTGGGAATGGGCTGGTTCATCGCGGCTCTCCGTTGCAGCCCGGATAGCCGATATGATGATCGAGCGAAACCGCGGCTCGGTCTACCCAGCCTTCGCTTTTTCGGCCTCGGCGACCAGCGCGTCGTCGATCGCGCGCGCCCGCACCGCCGCCGGCCGTGCGCCGATCCGCGCCCAATAGGCCTCGAAAGCCGGCCGCTTCTCGATCGTGCCGAACTGCATCCCGAAACCGATATGTGACCCGAGATAGAGATCGGCGGCGGTGAAACTCTCGCCGAGCAAATATTCGCCTCGCGACACCGCGCCTTCGAGCACGTTCATGGCATCCTCATAGCAGCCGTAGCTCATCATCCGCTCGCGACCCTCCGGCACGACGAAACCGAGTGCCTTGTTGGATGCCGCCGCTTCCAGCGGGCCGGAGGCGAAGAACAGCCACCGATAATAGGGTCCGCGCAGCCTATCGCCCGGTTTCGGCGCCAGCCCGGCTTCGGGGAACGCATCGGCAAGATAGGCGCAGATCGCCGCCGCCTCGGTCACCACCACGTCATCGTGGCGGATCGCCGGAACCTTGCCCATCGGGTTGATCGCGAGATAATCGGGGGCCTTCATCGTCGCGCCGTAGTCGAGGAGTTCGGTGCGATATGGGTGCCCGACTTCCTCCAGCATCCAGCGGATGATCCGCCCGCGCGACATCGGGTTGGTATAGAAGACCAGTTCGTCCATGCTCACGTCTCCAGTTCGCTGTCCCAATAGAGAAAATCCCGCCAGCTTTCATGCAGATAATTGGGCGGGAAGGCACGTCCGCGATCCTGCAGCTCCCAGGAATTCGGCCGGCGCGGCGTCTCGCGCGGGAACATCCGGCATTCGCGCGGCAGCTTCGAGCCCTTGCGCAGATTGCAGGTGCCGCAGGCGGTGACTACGTTTTCCCATGTCGTGCGGCCACCGCGCGCCCGCGGAATCACGTGATCGAAGGTCAGCTCCGGCGCGGGCAGGCGATAATGGCAATACTGGCAGGTGAAGCCGTCGCGCAGGAACACGTTGAACCTTGTGAACGCCGGCTGGCGCATCGAAGGGATGAAATCCTTGAGCGCGATCACCGAGGGCAGGCGCATCGCGAAAGAGACCGAATGCACCTCGTGCTCATATTCGGACAGCACGGAGACGCGGTCGAGAAACACCGCTTTCACGGCATCCTGCCAGGCCCAGAGCGACAACGGAAAATAGGAGAGCGGACGGAAATCCGCATTCAGCACGAGAGCGGGAAAATTCTGCCCGCCGTCAGGCACGACTGAACCTGTCCCAGAACGGGGCCAAGATGTGGTGGGCGCTGCCGGAACCCACACGCCATATCTGGTGGCACGCCGAATTCATGCCCGCTTTATGACAAAGACCGACCAAGCCCGCAAGCATAACCGGCCTTTGTCAACAGCTTGTCATGAAGCGAGGGCATCGGATGCGAAGGCGCGCTGCAGGAACAGCGCCCCCGCCGAAAGCCCGGACTCGTCGATTCCATGGCCGAGTTTCGGCACATACAGGCTCTGCACAGGCACTTCGTTCGCGCGCAGCACCGTCTCCGCATCGCGCGAACGCGATACCGGCACCACCTCGTCCGCTTCGCCGTGAACCAGCAGCACCGGCGGCCTGCCGGCAAGCTCCGCCCCCAGCGACTCGGGCGCGATCAGGGCGCCGGAATAGGCCAGAATCGCGCGCGGCTTGGTCGTCCGGCGCAGCCCGGTGAACAAAACGGTCATCGCCCCCTGGCTGAACCCCGCCAGCGCATAGGCATCGTCCGGCAGGCCAAGCCGCGCGAGTTCCGCATCGATGAACCCGTCGAGCGCCGCCCGAGCCCGCCGGACGCCGTTGCCGAGCGTCGCCGGATCGAGATTGCCGATCGAAAACCATTGCCGCCCGATCGGAGCCATGTCGTAAGGCTCCGGCGCATGGGGCGAGACGTATACCGCGTCCGGCATCGCGCGCGACCAATAGGGGCCGAGATCGATCAGGTCGTTGCCGTCCGCGCCGACTCCGTGGCACAGTACCACGAGCCGTTTCGGCGCCTCGCCGCTCGCGGGGCCGAAGCGCGGTCCGTCCAGCATGGCCATGGTCTCGTCTCCTTGCATTTCGCCGCGAGGTAAGCACCCTGCGTCCCGATGTCCATCGTCACCCGTTTCGCCCCGAGCCCGACCGGCTATCTCCATCTCGGCCACGCCGCCTCGGCGCTGACCGGCTGGCGGCGCGCGCGAGAGGCGGGCGGACGTTACCTGCTGCGCATCGAGGATATCGACGCAACCCGCTGCCGGCCCGAATACACCACCGCGATCGTCGAGGATCTGGCTTGGCTCGGCCTCGACTGGGACGGCGATATTCGCATCCAGTCCGACCACATGGCGGAGTACCGCGCCGCGCTCGATGCGCTCGATGCGATGGGACTGCTCTATCCCTGCTTCTGCACCCGTGCCGAAATCACCGCCGCGCTGGGCGCGCCGCATGGGTACGATGCGCCCTATCCGGGGATTTGCCGGCATCTCGGCCGGTCAGCCAGCGCCGATCGCATCACGCAGGGCGACCCGTTCGCGCTGCGCCTGCGCATGGACGTGGCGATCCGCCAGGCAGGCGTGCTGCGCTGTCACGAGGTGGGCGAAGGCTGGATCGCCGCCGATCCGGCACCGCTCGGCGATGTCGTGCTCGCGCGCAAGGATATTCCCGCCAGCTATCACCTTTGCGTCACCCATGACGATGCCGTGCAGGGCGTCACCCTGGTCACGCGCGGCGCCGATCTGCGCGCGGCGACGCCGATTCACGTTCTCCTGCAACGCCTGATGGGCTGGCCGGTGCCGGCTTACGCTCATCACGCGCTGCTCACCGATCCAGCGGGACGGCGCCTCGCCAAGCGCGACCGGGCCGCGACCCTGCGCGACCTCCGCGCCTCGGGGATGACGCAAGCGGACATAAAGCAAATCATCTCTTGCCGGATCGGGCGTATCGCCTCACTCTGATGAGCATGACTCTGCCGAAACTCCTGGTTCCGCTTCTGCCCGTCGTGGCACTTGCCGCCGTCGCGCCCTCTTGCCGTGCCGCGCCCCCGGCGCCGCCGGCGATCGCGAAAATCGCGCGCGCCGCACTTCCGGCGGTGGTCGATATCGAGAGCATCGACCCGATGAAGCCGAAGCCGGGCGCGCTGGCAAAACCGGCCCATGCCGGAAAACCAACCGCCCACAAGGCCGATACCGGCACCTTGATCGTCCCGCCGCGCGCCGAACAGGCGCTCGGCACCGGGTTCTTCATCAGCCCCAAGGGCTACATCGTCACCAACCACCACGTCATCGCCGGGGCGGCCGAAATCAAGGTGACCCTGCATGACGGGCGGATTTTCACCGCCAAACGGATCGGCGCCGACAAGAAGGCCGATCTCGCGGTGCTGAAAATCGACGCCCATCGCGCGCTGCCCTATCTGCGCTTCGGCGATAGCGGCAAACTCGAGCTGGGCGACTGGGTGGTCGCGATCGGCAACCCGTTCGGCCTTGGTTTCAGCGTTTCCGCCGGCGTGGTCAGCGCGCTGCACCGCAATATCGGTTCGGGCCCGTATGACGATTTCATCCAGACCGATGCCGCCATCAATCGCGGCAATTCCGGCGGCCCGATGCTCGATGCGCACGGCCATGTCGTCGGCGTCGATTCGGCGATCTATTCGCCGTCCGGCGGCTCGGTGGGAATCGGCTTCGCAATCCCCTCCAGCATGGTCCGGCCGGTCGCCGAGGCGATCATCGCCCATGGCAAAATGTCGCGCGGCTGGGCCGGGCTCAGGATCGAGCACGTCTCGGAGGATATGCGCACGGCCTGGCATCTGGCATCGGCGAAAGGCGTCGTCGTGGCCGGCGTGGTTCCGCACGGGCCGGCTTCGGGCAAGCTCGCGCCATCCGACGTGATCACCACGATCGACGGCAAACCGATCGCCGATGCGCATGGATTCAAGGTGGCTCTGGCGGAAATTCCGGCCGGCCAGGTCGCTCATGTCGCCTATCGGCGCGATGGTGCCATCCATGACGCCGCGATCACCATTGCCCCGCCGCCGCATCCGGCGTCGCCGGCAGCTTCCGCCAAACCACTTCAGGCCCTGCCCAAACCATACGATATCACATCCCTCGGTATCGCCGTGACAACCCATCCGGGTGCGCGGGGCGTCACCGTCGTCAAGGTCGGCAAACACAGCCCCGCCGCGCGCGCCGGGCTGCGCCCCGACATGGTGATCGAAGCGGTGGGGCCGGATTTCGTCACCACCCCGAAGGCGCTCGAGGATCTGCTCGCGCAGCGGCGCTCGGTCACGCTCATGGTCGACGGCCCGAAAGGCCTCTCGTGGCTATCGGTTTCGCTCGGCGCCGGACGTAAAGCCTGATTTATTCGGAGTCGCCCGTCGCTGCCCCGTGGGCGGGATAGGCCCGGCTGCGCGCGGCGAAATCGAATCCCGCCGGCATGGCGATCGCGCCGTCCGGCAATTCGGCCACCTTGCGCGCCAGCACATGGGCGGTCGAATAACCGGGCAGGCTGGTCATCTCCATCGCCTGCAAATCCCGCCATTCGGGGTAGGGCGCCATCATGATCGGCTTGCGCAGCCCGGCCGCGACGATCTCGAAGCCGGTCGCCGGGCCGAACAGGATCTTCAGCGCCTCGTCGGAATAGCGCCAGAAATCGTTCGGCGTCTCGTGCAGCGGATAGGTGTGCGGCATCACGTGGAACGTCAGCCCGCCCGGCCTGAGCGCGCGGTTGATTTCGGCGGCGACGATCCAGGGGGCCGCGATATGTTCCATCACCGCGACCGAGAAAATCCCGTCGAACGCGCCGCACCCGGTCGCCGCCGACAGCGCATGGGCGTCGGCGACCAGATCGACCCCCGGTGCCGCATGAATGTCGCAGCCGACGTAGCGGCATTCCGGCGTGAATTCGGCGATCCGCGCAAAACTTTCCGGCCCGACGATGCGCGCGCCGATTTCCAGCACCGCGCCGCGCCTTGCCTTCATCTCGGCGATGAACGGTTCGATCGCGCGCGGCGGCAGCGGCGGGTAGGGTTCCTGCCGCTGCAGGTGAGGCGGAAGGTCGAGCGGCACCGAAACAACGCCGTCATCGGTCTCGATGTCGAGAAACGCCGGCGCGAAGGGCGGGCAGGGCAGATAGAGCGCGAAACCGCTTCGCGCCGCCCCCGCATGGTCGGGATAATGCGCAGCGACATCCGGGCGCGCTATAAACTCCCCCGTCGCCACCCGATGATCGCCGGATCGCAAACCGACCCGCCGCACCGGACGCTCGTAGGCGTGCGCCCAGCCCCGGACGAATACCCCATGGATGTCGCACCAGAGATGATCGACCCAATGGGCGACCGCGAAACCCGGCTGAAGGCGAGGTTTCAGCGCGGTGTGACGCGCTTCGAGTTCGGCGATCCGCGTGCGATACGCCCCCTCGCGTTCGGCGATCCGCGCCAGCGGCGGCAGGCGCAGCATCGCGCGTTTCCAGGCAGGCAGGGTCAATTCGCCATCTCCAGTGCCGCGATCACCATCGCCTCAAGCCCTCCCGGTTGACCCTGCGCCGCGTCGATCTCGCGTCGTGTCCATCGATGGCGGCACCGCCCATGTTCCAGAAACACGATGCCGGTGCAATCCGCGCCGATCGTCCCCACCATATGGGTGGACAAAATGACGCCATGCCCCTTCGCGCGTAACGCCGCAAATATTCTGCGCACCCGAAACAGCATCAGCGGATCGAGCCCGTTGAGCGATTCATCGAGCAGTAGCAGCTTCGGTGCACCGAGCAGCGCCCCCATGATCGACAATTTCATCCGCGTACCCAGCGAGTATGCCGAAATCGTCGTTCGCAGCCATGGTCGGAACTGCAAAACCTCATCCAGCTCGTCGCACGGCCAGTCCCGCGCCGAACAGCCCCGGATCGAGGCGATCAGGTCGAGATATTGCGCGCCCGTCAGCGTCTCCGGCAGATCGTACGGCTCGACCGCATACCCAATCGATCGTTTCGCCGCCTCGGGTGTTGACGCCATATCGATCCCGTCAATCCGCACGGCACCTGCCAGGAGTGAAATTTGCCCACTGACCGCGCGCATCAGCGTCGATTTGCCGGACCCGTTGGCGCCCAGGAGAACCAGAAAATCGCCGGGCTCGACCGCCAGATCGATATCGGCGACCCGTGCAACGCCCCGATATCCCGCCGAAACCGCTGACGCCATCAATAACGTCGCGTTATCACCCGGCACGATAGATCGTCCTTGCGCGCAGCACCAGAAACGCCAGAATCCCGAACAGGATCAGAAATACCAGATTCTGCATCTCGGAATATTCGTCCGCGGCCAGCGCCAGGGCTGCCAGGTAAAACCCAAGAGCGAGACGCGGCGAGGCGGGGATCGACAGCGCCGCCATCGCATAAAATACGCATAATCCGGCCGCGCTCAACGCCGCCGTGACGATCGCTTGAGCGCTGAGCAACCCGCCGGCCAGCGAGATCGCGACGACACCGACGAACCACGCCGTCGTCATCAGCGCCGGCAGCCGCAGCATCGCGGCACACGCACGCCAATAGCCGAGCGATGTGGTGCGCAGCACCGGCGAAACCAGCGGCGCACAGCGGGTTGCCGCGACCATCACGGCGACCGCGCCGATCACGGCGATTGCCGGCGATAGGGTGGCGTGCGGATCGCCCGCATGGGCGGCAAACGCGATCGGAACACCCACCACGAATGTCGCAAGCCACACCGCGCCGACGCCGCAAAGCCTCGGACCCAGAGTCCATGATCCCGCCCAGCGGGGGCTGGATTGGTCATATCGCCCGATCGCATCGATAAGGGCGGCGTGCACGCCATGCGATGGGGCACCGACCGACTCTTCGTGCGTCTCTTTCGTTTGGCGTTCAAAGGCCATGAGAAAAACCGCCACGCCCGCAAAACCCACGCCGAACATCAACGCGCCGATCACTGCGTCGCGAACCGGATGCGCCAACCGAGCCGACATCACGACAAGCCCCAAAGCAACCCCCATCGCGAGACTTCGCACCAGGAAAGCGCTGGCGACGGAGACGATCAAGGCACGTCGTCGCGCCGATGCCGGCCAGGGCAGCACAGCGAGCCAAGGAGATTCGATAGCGGCGCGATCACGCATCACCGCCAGCCGTCCCGCACCGATCCCCATGGCCACGCAAGCCAGCCCGCCGGCGGCAAACAAAAATTCCCCATCCACGTGCAGCGAAGCCACGCCGTGGCGAATCATTGAATTGACCCAGAAAAACCCATAAAACGCTATAACCAGTGCCGGGATGCCGAATCCCACCAACCTGCGCCCTCCCAACCGCGTCAAATCTCGCAGTGCATTGCCGAGTGCAAAAACCCGCCAGCGCAGCAACAGAAAATCGCTCGCCACCATCACGCCCGCTTGCGTTTCCGCTCCGGCCGGCGCGGGGCGAGTAGGGGGGTAAGGAAGCGCGCGGTGTGCGAGCGGGCGATTCCGGCGACATCCTCCGGCGTGCCGGCCGCGACGATCTCGCCGCCACCGTCGCCGCCCTCGGGGCCGAGATCGATCACCCAATCGGCGGTCTTGATCACTTCCAGATTATGCTCGATCACGATCACCGTGTTGCCGGCATCCACCAGCGCGTGCAGAACTTCCAGCAATTTCCGCACATCCTCGAAATGCAGCCCGGTGGTCGGCTCGTCGAGGATATACAGCGTCCGCCCGGTCGCCCGCCGCGCCAGTTCCTTCGCCAGCTTGATCCGCTGCGCCTCGCCGCCCGACAGCGTGGTCGCCGACTGGCCGAGCTTGATGTAGCCAAGCCCCACCTCCATCAGCAGGCGCAGCCGGTCGCGAATGCGCGGCTGGGCGGAAAAGTAACCTTGGGCTTCCTCGACATTCATATCCAGCACATCGGCGATCGATTTGTCGCGGAATTTTATCTCCAGCGTCTCGCGATTATACCGCTTGCCCTTGCAGGTATCGCAGGTCACGAACACGTCGGGCAGGAAGTGCATCTCGATCTTCAGCACGCCGTCGCCCTGGCACGCTTCGCAGCGCCCGCCCTTGACGTTGAAGGAAAACCGCCCCGATTTATAGCCGCGCGCCCGGCTTTCCGGCAGTTCGGCGAACCAGTCGCGGATCGGCGCGAACAGATCGGTATAGGTCGCCGGGTTCGAGCGCGGCGTGCGCCCGATCGGCGACTGGTCGATCTCAATGATCTTGTCGAGCTGGTCGAGCCCGTCGATCCGGTCATAGGGCGCGGGCACCTGGCCAGAGCCCATCAGCCGGCGCGACACCGCCTTGTACAGCGTGTCGATCACCAAGGTCGATTTGCCGCCGCCGGAAACCCCGGTGATGCAGGTGAACACGCCGAGCGGAAATTCTCCGGTCACGGATTTCAGATTATTCCCGCGCGCGCCGATAAGTTTCAGCATCCGCCCGGAATCCACCACCCGCCGCTGCTCCGGCACCGCGATCGCCCGCCGGCCAGACAGAAAATCCCCGGTCAACGATTTCGGATTCGCCGCGACCTCCGCCGGCGTGCCTTCGGCGATCACCTCGCCGCCATGGATGCCGGCAAGCGGCCCCATATCGATCACATGATCGGCGTGGCGGATCGCGTCCTCGTCATGCTCAACCACCAGCACGGTGTTACCGAGATCGCGCAGCCGGCGCAGCGTCGCCAATAACCGCTCGTTATCGCGCTGATGCAGCCCGATCGAGGGCTCGTCGAGCACATACAGAACCCCGGTCAACCCGGAGCCGATCTGGCTCGCCAGCCGGATGCGCTGGCTCTCGCCGCCGGACAGCGTCGCCGATCCCCGCGCGAGCGACAGGTAATCGAGCCCGACATCGACCAGGAATTGCAGGCGGTCGTTGATTTCGCGCAGGATTCGCCTTGCGATGTCCTGGCGCTGCGGCGTCAGCGTGTCGAACACGGTGGCGAACCAATTCCGCGCCGCGCTGATCGCATGATCCGAAGCCTCGGCGATGTTGCAACCATTGATCTTCACCGCCAGCGCCTCTTCGCGCAGTCGCGCCCCGTGGCAGCGCTTGCACGGCCGTTCCGCCTGATACCGCGACAACTCCTCGCGAACCCAGATGCTGTCGGTCTCGCGCATCCGCCGTTCCAGGTTGCGAACCACACCCTCGAACGCCTTGTTCACGCCATAGGCGCGCACGCCATCCTTATAGGAAAACGCGATTTCGTCCTTGCCCGCGCCGAACAGAATCGCCTCGCGCACCCGCTCGGGCAACTTCTCCCACGGCGTGGCCATCTTCACCTTGAAATGCTTGGCGAGGCTCGCCAGCGTCTGATCGTAATAGGGCGATTGCGCGTTCGCCCAGGGGGCGATCGCCTGCTCAGCCAGCGACCTGGTCTCGTCGGGCACGATCAGCGCGGGGTCGAAAAACGTTTCAGTGCCCAGGCCGCTGCATTCCGGGCAGGCCCCGTGCGGCGAGTTGAAGCTGAACAGCCGCGGCTCGATTTCCTCGATGGTGAAGCCCGACACCGGGCAGGCGAACCGCGCCGAAAACACCGTGCGCTCGCCGCTATCCGCGTTTTCGGCATAGACGATCCCGTCCGACAGTCCCAAAGCGGTTTCGAACGAATCGGCCAGGCGCTGCTCGGTGCCGCCGCGCACCACGACGCGATCGACCACCGCCTCGATCTCGTGCTTGACCTTCTTGTTCAGTGCCGGTACCTCGCCGATCTCATACAGCTTGCCGTCGATTTTCACCCTGGTGAACCCGCGTCGCTGCAATTCGGCGAGTTCCTTGCGGTATTCGCCCTTGCGGTCGCGCACCACCGGGGCCAGCAGCAGCAGCCGCGTTCCTTCCGGCATCGCCATCACCCGGTCGACCATCTGGCTCACCGTCTGCGCCTCGATCGGCAGCCCGGTCGCCGGCGAATACGGCACGCCGACCCGCGCCCAGAGCAGGCGCATATAGTCGTGAATTTCCGTCACCGTGCCCACGGTCGAGCGCGGGTTGCGCGAGGTGGTTTTCTGCTCGATCGAAATCGCCGGCGACAGACCTTCGATCGAATCGACATCCGGCTTGCCCATCAATTCGAGGAATTGCCTTGCATAGGCCGACAGGCTCTCGACATAGCGGCGCTGGCCCTCGGCATAGATCGTATCGAACGCGAGCGAGGATTTACCCGAGCCGGACAGGCCGGTGATCACCGTCAAGCGGTCGCGCGGAATCCGCACGTCGATATTCTTGAGGTTGTGCTCGCGCGCACCGCGCACCGCGATGAAGCCGGACCCTGTCATGGCGATGTTCCATATATGTTCACGGTCGGTATGGCCTAAAATCGGTCCTCTGGAAAGGGGGGCGGTTTGTCTCGGCGGCGGCGATCGGTTAAAGCCGTGGGGACGAGCTTGGTTCAACGGCGTTGAAGAACATGGGGTGTGTGTGATGGCGGGGAGCGTGAACAAGGTGACGCTGATCGGGAATCTCGGCAAGGACCCGGAAGTGCGGACCACCCAATCGGGCATGAAAATCGTCAATCTCGCGGTCGCCACCTCGGAAACCTGGAACGATAAGACCAGCGGCGAGCGCCAGGAGCGCACCGAGTGGCACCGGGTCGTCATCATGAACGACCGGCTGGCCGATGTCGCCGAGCGCTTCCTGAAAAAAGGCTCGAAGGTCTATCTCGAAGGCAAGCTGCAGACCCGCAAATGGACCGACCAGTCCGGCCAGGAGAAATACACGACCGAGGTGATGCTCGGCCGAATCGGCGCCGAACTGGTGCTGCTCGACCGCGCCAATGCCTCGGGCGGCGGTGACGACATGCCGCGCGGCAATGCCCGCGCGGCGGGCGGTTATGGCGGCGGTCAAGCAGCACCCCGCAGCGGCGGCTGGGATGCCGGGAAGAGCGGCGCCGATCTCGACGATGAGATTCCGTTCTAAAATTTTCCTGCCTTCATAGACGTTATTGAAACGGTCGGGATGCGGCAGCTGCCCCGGCCGAACCGGGCGTCGATCCCGGCTGCATCGACGGAAATTCCGGTTGCGGCCGGCATCGCGCGGTCCGCATCGGGCAACCGTTGCAGCCTTCCATTCCTGAAATTTCACACCGTCCCGGCGCACCGTTCACGCGAGGCGAAGCCGCGTCGCGTGTGTTTTTCTTTCTGAGCGTTTGGTTTCTCGTCGCGTCCAGTAAGCGGGGAGCCGATCTGAAATCTGACACTAGACAATATTCATTATTGTGGTATACATTGCGCAAAAGACGGCACTGACTTCTATGTAGTCGGACTGAAAAGTTTGTTGCGTATCGTTAACTTCGCTGAGCAGATTCCTGGCGATCGATCCGGGTATTCTGCTCGGGTTGCAGGTGCGCAAGACGTTGCCGCCAGTGGGCGGCGAAGTGGCTCCAAGCGATAAACATCGCAGAACGTCGAGAACGGAGGAAATAATGCCAAGCAACGGAATTCCAGACAGTAACGTTTTTGGTGGGCCTGGGAGTGCGGGAGGGGCTGTCAGCAAACGGCGCTGGTGGTACCTGATCCTGGGCATCATCTGCATGGTGATGATCGCCAACCTGCAATATGGCTGGACGCTGTTCGTGTTGCCGATCCACAAGGCGCATGGCTGGGCGGTGGCGGACATCCAGGTCGCCTTCAGCCTGTTCATCGCGCTGGAAACCTGGCCGACGCCGATCGATGGCTGGTTCGCCGATACGCTGGGTCCCGACATGGGACCGCGCGTGGTGATGGGAGTCGGCGGGGTGCTAGTGGCGCTGGGCTGGATCCTCGAATCGCGCGCCGGCTCGCTGAGCATGCTGTATCTGGGCGGCGCATTGGGCGGCCTCGGCGCCGGTGCGGTCTACACCACGGCGGTCGGCAATGCGGTGAAATGGTTCAAGGACCGGCGTGGTCTGGCGGTGGGCCTGACCGCGGCGGGGTTCGGTGCTGGCGCCGCGCTGACGATCATTCCGATCCGCTTGGTGATCGCGGCGGGCGGCTATACCACGGCCCTCTTCTGGTTCGGGCTGATCCAGGGCGGTATCGTGCTGATCGTCTCGCAGTTCATCCGGGCGCCGAAACAGGGCGAGGCGCCCGCGGTGACCCAGGTGAAGGTGCAACAATCGGCCCGCAGCCATACCACGCCGCAGATGCTGGCTCAGCCGGTGTTCTGGGTATTGTATGTGCTGTTCATACTGATGGCGGCGGGTGGCTTGATGGCGGCGGCGAATATGGCGGGGATCGCCAAATCCTACCATGTCGCCAATATCGTGGTGTTCGCCGGCGCGACCGCATTGTCGGTCGGGCTGATCTTCGCCAACGTGATGAACGGGGTGGCGCGGCCGCTCTTCGGCTGGGTATCGGACAATATCGGCTGTTCCAACACCATGGCGATTTCGTTCGGCCTGGGCGCCGTCGCGTATTTCATGATGACGGTGGTAGGCCATTACGCGGTGGGCTTCATCCTGTTCGCCGGACTGATCTTCGTGTGCTGGGGGCAGATTTTCAGCCTGTTCCCGACGATGTGCACCGACCTGTTCGGGCCGAAATACGCGACCACCAACCTGTCCTGCCTCTACACCTCGAAAGGGATAGCCGGATTCCTGGTGCCTCTGGCGAGCCTGCTGGTGGCGCGCACCCACAACTGGAGCGCCGCCCTCTATCTGGTCACCGCGATCAACGTGGTTGCGGTGGTGCTGGTGCTTCTGGTGCTGCGGCCGGCCGAAACCCGCTACCACGCGGGCGAGGTGGCATTGGGGTTCGAGGAGCGGCAGCGGCCGGCTGAGTAATCTGGACTGAAGCGAGACTCGGGGCCGGCGTAAGCCGGTCCCGAGTTTTGTTCACACCTTGGTGCGGCGGCGACGAACGAAATCGCACAAAAGGCACTTGACTTGTTTCGTGGTATACTTTATTCATTACCCATCGATACAATGATCCATCAACGGAACCTCAACCCGGACGGATCGGCGTTGGAATGGAGGAGCGGGATGATCGTCGAAACCATGTTGCGCCATCGGGGGCCGCGGATCGTCAGCCTGTCGATGGACAAGACCTTGCAGGCGGCGGTGACGCTGATGCGGGCGGAGCAGGTCGATGCGGTTGTGGTGATCGATCGCTGCGCGACCGAGGGCGAGGCGGTTCTGGGTGTGCTTACTCGCCAGGATGTTACCGATGCCGTGGCCGATCATGGGGCGGCGGCCTTCGCGATGCCGGTAGCGAAATTGATCAAGGGACGCCTTGTGGTCTGCGATATCGGCGAGGAACTGCCGACCCTGATCGAGATGATGCGCGAGCGGGCGGCCCAACATGCGCTGGTGATGGATCGAGAGCAGGCGATCGGCTTGATCGACGTTTCCGATATCCTGTTCTTCGGACAGGGAACGGCCGCGTCCGGCGATGCGCGGGTTCACTGACTTGGGCGCTCTGGAACCAGTTGTTGCGCGTATCTCCGGTTGTTCGCGCGATTCTGATGAATCCGCGAAAATTGCAAGATTGCCGTTGTATATTATACCTGCTATGCAAAAATCCGTCGAAAACCCGCCGCTCCCGGCGAACGTTTCCCCGTTCGGGGCAGTGGCCGCGTCACAGCCAGGAAAAGCCCCGATGGATGACACGCCCCAGTTGCCGCAGATCAAGGTCGAGCCGCTCGAAGCCAGCGTCGGACTGCGCCGGCTCGCGACCGACGCGATCAAGCACGCGATTACCAATATGGATATTTATAGTCATCCCGAGGAGGTCCGGCTCGACGAGCGCCAGCTCTCGCGCGATCTCGGGGTCAGTCGCACGCCGATCCGCGAGGCGCTGAGCCTGCTCGAGCAGGAGGGGTTCGTCCGCTCGGTGCCGCGCCGGGGTATTTATGTCGTGCGCAAGAACAAGCGCGAGATCGTCGAGATGATCACCGTCTGGTCGGCGATCGAGGCCATGGCGGCGCGGCTCGCCTGCGAACGGGCGACGCCGGAGGAGCTTTCCGAGCTGCGCGCGATCGCCGAGTTCAAGAAGAATCCGTCCACCCATCTCGACGAATATTCGCAGTCCAACATGATCTTTCACAAGACGATCATTCGGATGAGCGGCTGCGGGCTGATGTCGGATATGGCCGAGAACCTGTTCATCCATATGCGGGCGATTCGTTCGGTGACGATGCGCCAGGGCGACCGGGCGCAGCGCTCGATCGTCGATCACATGAACATCGTGGCCGCGCTGGAAGCGCGGGACGCGGATCTGGCGGCGCGGCGGGTACGCGAGCACACGCTGGGGCTTGCCGCGCATATCGAGAAATACGGCGATTTTCTGGATCAGTTCCAGAGCACCGAAACCCGGAAGCGGCGCTACGCCTGACCGGCGCGCCGCCGGCCGGATCATCAAGCGGAGAAAGCCGTGGCGTGTCGCGGCGGCTCCGACGACCGAGTAACTGCTAGAGGAAACAGTCCATGTCCACTCAGACCGCCAATGTGACCCAACTGCCGGGTGCCCGGCAGGGCGCCGCACCCAGTTCGACCGCGGAAGATACGCTGGTTCGCAAGAGCCGCGATCCCAATATCGTCTCGGGCGGCCACCTGGTCGCGCGCGCGCTGAAGAATGAAGGCGTGGACACGATCTTCACTCTGTGCGGCGGGCACATCATCGACATCTACGATGGTTGCATCGACGAGGGGATTCGGATCATCGATGTCCGCCATGAACAGGTCGCGGCGCATGCGGCGGATGGCTATGCGCGCCAGACCGGCAAGCTCGGCTGCGTGGTGACCACCGCCGGCCCCGGCTGCACCAATGCGGTGACCGGCATCGCGACGGCGTTCCGCTCGGAAAGCCCGGTGCTCCATATCGGCGGCCAGGGCGCGCTGACCCAGCACATGATGGGCTCGCTGCAGGATCTGCCGCATGTCGATCTGATGCGGCCGATCACCAAATTCTCCGCCGGCGTGCGCTCGACCGAACGGGTTGCCGACATGATCGCGATGGCGGCGCGGGAATGTTTCGCGGGTGCGCCGGGCCCGGCCTATCTGGAGATTCCGCGCGACGTGCTCGACCGCGAGATCGACCTGCCGCGCGCGGTGATTCCCGAGCCGGGCCATTACCGCGCCTCGACCAAATCGGTCGGCGATCCGCGCGACATCGAGAAACTCGCCGACATGGTGGTCGCTTCGGAACGCCCGGTGATCCTGCTCGGCACCCAGGTCTGGACCTGCCGGGGCCACGATGCGGCGATCGAGTTCGTCCGCGCGCTCGACATCCCGGCCTATTTCAACGGCTCCGGCCGTGGCCTGCTGCCGCCGGGCGATCCGCATCATTTCGACCGCACCCGCCGCTACGGATTCGACAAGGCCGATCTCATCATCATCGTCGGCACGCCGTTCGACTTCCGCATGGGCTACGGCAAGCGGCTGAGCCGCGAAGCGAAGATCGTGCAGATCGACATGGATTACCGCACGGTCGGCAAGAACCGCGACATCGAGCTTGGGCTGGTGGGCGATCCGGGTGCGATTCTCACCGCGCTGCGCGATGCCGCATCCGGCCGGATCGATCGCGGCGCCCATGCGAAGCGGCGCGAATGGATGGCCGAACTCACCCGTGCAGAGGTGGCGGCGACCGAAAAACTGATGCCGCTGTTCAAGTCCGACCAGTCGCCGATCCACCCGTATCGGGTGGCGTGGGAACTCAACGAATTCCTCAACGACGACACGATCTATATCGGCGATGGCGGCGACGTGGTGACGATCTCGGCGCAGGCGGTGCGGCCGCGCCGGCCGGGTCAGTGGATGGACCCCGGTGCGCTCGGCAGCCTCGGTGTCGGCACCGGCTTCGCGCTGGCCGCCAAGCTCGCGCATCCCGAAAAGGAAGTGCTTTGCTACTATGGCGACGGCTCTTTCGGCATGACCGGCTTCGACATGGAGACCGCCAATCGGTTCGGCGCGCCGTATATCGCGGTGATCGGCAACAACTCGGCGATGAACCAGATCCGCTATGGACAGCTCGCCAAATACGGCGAACAGCGCGGCAATGTCGGCAACCTGCTGGGCGATGTGCCGTTCGGCACGTTCGCCGCGATGCTCGGCGGCCATGGCGAGGAGGTGCGCGAAGCATCCGAGATCGCGCCGGCACTCCGCCGCGCGCGCGAGGCGGTCAAGCGCGACGGGCGTTCGGCCGTGGTGAATATCTGGGTCGATCCGCGGGAATACGCCCCCGGAACCAAAGCCCAGACGATGTATAAGTGAATCTAACAAAAGACGCCGCGCCGCTTGCCGGCGCGCGCAGCCTATTCGATTGGAGGAAGCCATGACAAAAGCTCTCGATGGCGTGCGTATCCTGGACTTCACCCATGTCCAGTCCGGGCCGACCTGTACCCAGTTGCTCGCCTGGTTCGGTGCCGATGTCATCAAGATCGAGCGCCCGGGCGAGGGCGACATCACGCGCGGCCAGTTGCGTGATGTGCCCAATGCCGACAGCCTGTATTTCACCATGCTGAACGGCAACAAGCGCTCGCTCACGCTCGACACGAAGAACCGCAAGGGCCGAGAGATTCTCGAGGAACTCGTAAAGATCTGCGACGTGATGGTCGAGAATTTCGCCCCTGGCACCCTCGACCGCATGGGGTTTACCTGGGAGCGCATCCAGACTCTCAACCCGCACATCATCCTGGCCTCGATCAAGGGATTCGGTCCCGGCCCGTTCGAGGATTACAAGGTCTATGAGAATATCGCCCAATGCGCCGGAGGAGCCGCGTCGACGACCGGATTCGATGATGGTCCACCGTTGGTCACCGGTGCGCAGATCGGCGATAGCGGCACCGGGCTGCATCTTGCCCTCGGCATCGTCACGGCGCTCTATCAGCGCACCAAAACCGGGCGCGGTCAGAAGGTGCTCGCCGCGATGCAGGATGGCGTGCTCAATCTCTGCCGCGTCAAGCTGCGCGATCAGCAGCGTCTCGCCCACGGCCCGCTCACGGAATACCCACAATATCCCGATGGAGTATTCGGCGATGCGGTGCCGCGCGCCGGCAACGCCTCGGGCGGTGGCCAGCCCGGCTGGATTCTCAAGTGCAAAGGGTGGGAGACCGACCCGAACGCCTATATCTATTTCATCACCCAGGCGCCGGTCTGGAAATCGATCTGCGAGGTGATCGGCAAGCCGGAATGGATCACCGACCCGGACTATGCGACACCGAAGGCAAGGCTGCCGCGCCTCAAGCATATTTTCTCGGTCATCGAGGAGTGGACGATGACCAAGACGAAATATGAGGTGATGGAGATCGTCACCAAATACGACATTCCGTGCGGGCCGATCCTTTCGATGAAGGAAATCGCCGAGGATCAGTCGCTGCGCGCGACCGGAACCCTTGTCGAGGTCGATCACCCGGCGCGCGGCAAATATCTTACCGTCGGCAACCCCATCAAATTGTCGGACAGCCCGAGCGAGGTTCGGCGGTCGCCGCTGCTCGGCGAGCACAACGACGAGATCCTGCGCGACGTCCTGAAATTCGACGACCGGCAGGTGCATGAGGCGCATAATTCAGGGGCTCTCGGCTCGACGTCCGCGGTCGCCGCCGAATGATTCGCGGCACGGCCGGAATGGTTTCGGCGCGCCGTTCCGGCCGTGCCGCTTCGACCGCCATGAATTTATGGCGGGACCTAAAACTTCCAGGAGATAGATGATGTCAAGCACAGCGACAGCCGTTGCCCAGCACGGGCAGACGGGTAGAGGAGACCAATCGGTCGAGGCGGTACGCCGGATTCTCGACGAGGCCAGGAAAGACGGCCGCACCGCGCTGACCGCACCCGAGGGCAAGGCGCTGTGCGACGCCTATGGCATTGCGGTGCCCGGAGAGGCGCTGGCCAAATCCGCCGACGAAGCGGCGAAGCAGGCCGCGGCAATGGGCTTTCCGGTGGTGCTGAAGATCGTCTCGCGCGATATTCTGCACAAGACCGAGGCGGGCGGCGTGCTGGTCGGCCTGAAATCGGCGGACGAGGTCAAACGCGGCTACGATACCATTCTCGCCAATGCGCTCAACTACGACGCGAAAGCGGTGATCGACGGCGTCCAGGTTCAGCAGATGCTGACCGGCGGCCAGGAAGTCATCATCGGCGCGGTCACCGACGACAGTTTCGGCAAGCTGGTCGCCTTCGGCATGGGCGGCGTGCTGGTCGAGGTTCTGAAGGATATCACGTTCCGTCTGGCTCCGCTCGATTCTCAAGAGGCGATGGGCATGATCGACGGCATCCAGGCCGCCGAGATGCTGCGCGGCGTGCGCGGCGCGGAGCCGGCAAATCGCGATGCGCTTGCCGATATGATCGTGCGGGTCTCCCGGCTGGTCAGCGACTTTCCTGAAATCACCGAACTCGATCTCAATCCGGTCTTCGCGACCGCGAAAGGGGCGATCGCGGCGGATGTGCGCATCGTGCTCGATTTTGCGCCGAAAGCGGCGCGGCCCCGGCCGAGCCGGGAGGAGATCCTCGCCTCGATGACCCGCATCATGCGGCCGCGCGGGGTCGCCGTGATCGGCGCGTCGGCGGAGGACGGCAAGATCGGCAATTCGGTGATGAAGAACATCATCAATGGCGGATACCAGGGCAAAATCTATCCGATTCACCCGAAGGCCGACGAGATCATGGGTCACAAGGCATACAAATCGGTGAAGGATGTGCCTGGCGAGATCGATGTCGCGGTGTTCGCGATTCCTGCGAAATTCGTCGCGACGGCGCTGACCGAATGCGGCGAGAAGAAAATCTCCGGCGCCGTGCTGATCCCCTCCGGCTTTGCCGAAACGGGTAATGAGGAAGGCCAGATCGAACTCCAGGAGATCGGCCGCAAATACAATATCCGTCTGATGGGGCCGAATATCTACGGATTCTATTACCTGCCGGCCAATCTCTGCGCCACGTTCTGCACGCCATACGATGTCAAGGGTCACGCGGCGCTCTCCTCGCAGTCGGGCGGCATCGGTATGGCGATCATCGGCTTCAGCCGGTCGGCCAAGATGGGCGTTTCCGCTATCGTCGGCCTCGGCAACAAATCCGATCTCGATGAAGACGATCTGCTGACCTTCTTCGAACAGGATGACGAAACCCATATCGTCGCGCAGCATCTGGAAGATCTGAAAGATGGCCGTTCCTTCGCCGAAGTGGCGCGCCGGGTGACCAAGAAAAAGCCCGTCGTGGTGCTCAAGGCGGGACGGACGGCGGCCGGCGCGAAGGCTGCGAGCTCGCATACCGGCGCGCTCGCCGGCAATGACCGCATCTATGAGGACGTGTTCAAGCAGGTCGGCGTGATCCGCGCCCGGTCCCTGCGCGAAATGCTCGATTTCGCCAGGGGCATCCCAAAACTGCCTACTCCCAAGGGAGAGAATGTCGTCATCATCACCGGCGCGGGCGGTTCGGGCGTCCTGCTATCCGATGCCTGCGTGGATTACGGCCTCAAGCTGATGACCATGCCGGCGGATCTCGATGCGGCGTTCAGGAAATTCATTCCGCCATTCGGCGCGGCGGGCAATCCGGTCGACATCACCGGCGGCGAGCCGCCCAAGACCTACCAGAACACGGTGCGTCTCGGGCTTGAGGACCCGCGCATTCACGCCCTGATCCTGGGCTACTGGCACACCATTATCACCCCGCCGATGGTGTTCGCCAGGATCATGGTCGAGGTGGTCGAGGAAATGCGCGCGAAAGGCATTGAAAAACCCATCGTGGCATCCCTCGCGGGAGATGTGGAGGTCGAAGAGGCCGCGGAATATCTCTATGCGCACGGCATTCCGTCCTACGCCTATTCCACTGAAATTCCGGTCGCCGTGCTCGGCGCGAAATATCAGTGGGCGCGGGGCGCCAAGCTGATCTAGCTCGTCGCGACCGGCAGGGGCGGCGATGCCGCTCCTGCCTTGCTTTCATCTCGTAAGTCAAAATAACAGCTTGCACACCAGGGACACGGTTTCCGGTAAAGCGTGGGCATTGGGACGGTTCGATGAACATACATGAGTATCAGGCGAAGGAATTGCTGAGATCGTATGGGGTTTCGGTATTGGGGGGCAGTGTTGCGTGGAGCGGGGAGGAGGCTGCTTTTGCGGCTGGGAAGCTGCCTGGTCC
>NZ_JAKGBZ010000130.1 GCF_021556475.1 Acidiphilium iwatense
CAACAGGGGAGTTTCTAATGGCTGAAGGATCTGGACCCAGACTACGACGCGATGCCGGCATTATCGGGCTGCTGTTCGCGAGCCTCGGCGGCATCATCGGATCGGGCTGGCTGCTCGGCCCGCTCGCCGCCGCGAAAATCGCCGGCCCCTCAGCGATCCTCGCCTGGGGTATCGGCGGCATCGCGGTTCTGCTGCTCTCCTTCGTCTATGCCGAACTCGCCACCGCGTTCCCGCGCGCCGGCGCGGTGATCGCCTTTCCGAAACTCTCGCACGGCAGCCTGCTCGCCGTCATTCTCAGTTTCGTGGTGTTCCTCGGCTATGCCTCGGTGCCGCCGGCCGAAGCCTCGGCGGTGATCACCTACGCGAGCAACTATATCCCCGGCCTTATCAACAAAGCTGGTGTGCTGACCGCCAAGGGCTTCCTGGCCTCGGCGATCCTGCTGGCGATCTTTGCCTTCATCAACACGCTCGCGATCAAGCTGGTTCTGGCGATCAATAGCGGATTGACCTGGTGGAAACTGGCGATCCCGATCCTGACCATCCTGGTTTTCGTCATCGTCGGCTTCCACGCCAGCAATTTCTCCTCCCACGGCTTCGCGCCGGGCGGCACCTCCGGCGTGTTCTCGGCGGTGGCGACCTCGGGGATCGTGTTCTCCTATCTCGGTTTCCGCCAGGCGGTGGAACTCGCGGGCGAATCGAGCAATCCGAAACGCAACCTGCCGATCGCGATCGTCGGCTCGGTGGTAATCGGGTTCATCGTCTATTGCGGTTTGCAGATCGCCATGATCGGCGCGCTTCACCCGTCCGACCTCGCGAACGGCTGGGCCAAGGTGACGTTCGTGGGCGCGTTCGGTCCGTTCGCCGGGCTTGCCTCGCTGATCGGCATGGGCTGGCTCGCGGTGCTGCTCTATATCGACGCCTTCATCTCGCCCTCGGGCACCGGCATCATCTATTTCACCACCACCGCCCGCGTCCTGTTCGCCACCGGCAAGGAAGGGCTGGTCGGCGGCAAGACCTTCGCCCGCCTGTCGGTCGCGGGGGTGCCGATCGTCGGCGTCATCGTCACCTTCTTCGTCGGCCTGCTGTTCCTGGCACCGTTCCCCTCCTGGCAGGGCATCGTCACCTTCATCTCCTCGGCCACCGTGCTGTCCTACGGCACCGGCCCGGTCGTGCTGCTGACCCTGCGCAAGACCATGCCGGTCGAGCGCTACAAGCGGCCCTATCTGCTCGCCGGTGGCACGGCCATCTCCTACATCGCCTTCATCATCTCGAACTTCATCATCTTCTGGAGCGGCGCTTCGACCGACAATTTCCTGTTCGAACTGATCCTCGGCTTCTCGATCATCTATATCGGGTATGAAGCGATCGCCGGGGTCGGGCTGAGGAACCTGCACTGGCGCGGCGCGTGGTGGCTGGCGCCGTATTTCTTCGGCATGTGGCTGATCACCTATCTCGGGCCGAAAGCGCTGACCGGCGGCACCGACACCCTCAACCAGATCACCGCCTCGATCATCCTGATCGTGTTCAGCGTGGTGATCCTGCTCATCGCGATGAACTCCGGCATTCCCGATCCCGAGGAAGCCAAGGCGACCATCCTCGCCGGCGAACCGGAACT
>NZ_JAKGBZ010000131.1 GCF_021556475.1 Acidiphilium iwatense
GAATTCGGCCTCGCTCAGCCCCTTCTGCAACTGCACCGCATTGCGCGCCATCGAAACCCTCCGCTCACGCCTGAATGTTCCTGTTTTGTACATCAAGAAAAACGGCTGATCAACATGGGTAAGAAAGAAGCCCTTTCTGGGCATGGTGGTGGTGGCGACAGCCAGTGGCCTCACTTCGAGAGGTACGCCAGAAGTTCAAGCGCTTTGTCGCCACATGGGACGAGACGGGTCATCATGGAAGAGAGTTCGAGGAACTCGCTCGCGCTCAGGCATTCGAAAAGCGCATCATTCACCGTGCTAAGGATAGATGAAAGGCCGTCGAGATGTTCTCGGCCCTTGTTCGTTATAGTCAGCAATACACGACGACGATCGGTGACGTTGACACGCTTGCGCACGAACCTGCTCTTCACTAGCTTCGACACCTCGATTGTTACGAAAGCGCCCGAAAGATGTAGATGATCGGCAACTCGGCTCACACCTACGCCCACGCCGAGACCGTCTTCATGCTCGAGGTGTGCTATCGTAATCAGGATAGTGTAAGCAACCCCAGAGATGCCCAGTAGTTCGCCGAACCGGGTCCGACACTGCTGTACCCGAGCGCTGAATGCCAGAAAGTCGTGAATGAAAGACCGGAAGCGCGTATCGTCGCCGGTCGGCATGAGCTCTGGTTTCGAGACAGATGGTAGTGGCAAGTGGGCCTCATGATGCATGTTGCATATATCAGATGCGTGTTGGAGCGGTGTTTCAATGGGCGGAACGCGGAACCACTGTGGCAGCGCGTTGGTCATGACCCATACTCCAGTCCATGTCCTACGGCCAAGTTGGTCGCTTGCGGGCCTTCTCGTGCCACAGGTGTTCTCTGGACCGAGAACCAATTGGGAGGAATAGGTAGTCGTCCGTGAATTAGGTGTTTGATCCCGGACTTTAATGGTGCGATATTTTCCAATAAATGGAAGGAGGCACTATGGTCCAGGTTCTTCATGGTCGCGCCACGACGACAGCGGCGATCCGTCGAGCGATACAGCATAGTCAAGAGAGCCTGAGGGTTCTGGCGGCACGCTACGGGATCAACCAGAAGACCGTCGCCAAGTGGAAGAAGCGCAACTCGGTTGCCGACCTGCCCACAGGCCCAACAAACCCAAAATCCACCTCCCTTTCGGTGGAAGACGAAGCGATCGTCATTGCCTTTCGCCGGCATACCCTGCTGCCACTGGACGATTGCCTTTATGCGCTGCAGGCCACCATTCCACACCTCACCCGCTCTTCATTGCACCGCTGCTTGCAGCGCCACGGCATTTCCCGGTTGCCCGACGTCGAAGGCGACAAACCAGCGAAGAAAAAATTCAAATCCTACCCTATCGGCTACTTCCACATCGACATCGCCGAAGTGCAAACGACCGAAGGAAAGCTCTACCTCTTCGTTGCCCTACGGCATTCACACATTTTGCTTGCCCTGAGGGGCGCGCTCTGATTCTCCATGATCTGTGTATTGATGGGGAACGAGATGGCGGTTCGGGGCGGAGCTTTGGGTCATTTTGGTGATGCGCGG
>NZ_JAKGBZ010000132.1 GCF_021556475.1 Acidiphilium iwatense
TCTTACTGTGTCACAAAATTCTTGCAGCGATTCGTTGACGCGTGTGAGTGGGTAGAGATTCTGACTCGTGGAGGCGGGTGGTGGGTCTCGAATCGAACACGCAAGGCAGCGAATCACGTCTGGCCGCCTATGTCGAGGCGCTGACGGCGTCGCTTGGGCATGCCGACAGGGCTGCGCCCTTCCGGTCCTACACCGCAGGCCTCCTGCTGCCCGGCGCCCGCAAGAGCGTCGAGCCGATGGCCGCCCGTGTTGAACCAGGCCGGGTGCAGGCGGCCCATCAGTCCTTGCACCACTTCGTCGCCAAGGCCGACTGGTCCGACGACGCCCTGCTGGCCGCCGTCCGCACCCATGTTCTGCCGATTATCGAGCAGCGTGGCCCCATCCGCGGCTGGATAATCGACGACACCGGCATTCCCAAGAAGGGCACGCATTCGGTCGGCGTCGCTCGGCAATATTGCGGCCAGCTCGGCAAGCAGGACAATTGTCAGGTCGCCGTCACTTTGTCCCTGGCAGCCGACCACGCCAGCCTGCCCGTTGCCCATCGCCTCTACCTTCCCCAGCCTTGGGCTGACGACCTGGCCCGGCGCGCCAAAGCCGGCGTGCCGGACGATGTCGCGTTCCAGACCAAGCCGCAGATAGCACTCGCCCAGATACGCGCCGCCATCGAGGCGGGGGTGCCCACAGCCACCGTACTGACCGACGCCGGATACGGCGTGGATACAGCGTTCCGTGACGGCATCACCCAGCTCGGTCTCGCCTATGTTGTCGGCATCCAGACTTCAACGAGCCTATGGCCGCCAGGCGCCGAGCCCTTGCCGCCAAAGCCCTGGAGCGGGCGCGGGCGGCCAGCGTCCTTGATCCGCCGCGATCCCGAGCATACCCCTGTGCCGGCCAAAGCACTGGCCATGAGCCTGCCAAAGCGCGCTTGGCGCCGGGTCACCTGGCGCGAGGGCAGCAACACCACTCTGGCTGGGCGCTTTGCCGCCGTCCGCGTCCGCCCCGCTAACCGCGACTACAACCGCCCGACCCCGCGGCCCGAAGAATGGCTCCTGGTCGAATGGCCGAAAGGCGAGCCGGAACCCACCAAATACTGGCTCTCCACCTTGTCGCCCACGACCACGCGCCGGGCCATGGTCGATCAGGCGAAGCTGCGCTGGCGCATCGAGCGCGACTACCAGGACCTCAAGCAGGAACTTGGCCTCGGCCACTACGAGGGACGAGGATGGCGGGGCTTTCACCATCACGCGACGCTCTGCATCGCAACCTACGGATTCCTCATCGCCGAACGGGGCGCTTTTCCCCCCTCAGACGGGTTCTGGCCGCCATCGCTCAAAGCACCTGCCCTACCCGACGATTACCGACCCCGCGGCGCTCCCGATCCGGCCTGAACGCCACCTCGCAACATCAATGACCACGCTCAGAACAACAATCGCCCGCACCCTCGCCAGAACCCTGCCTAGATGCCCGTGTTGCCAACGACAAATCGAGAATGCTCGATTTATGACACAGTAAGA
>NZ_JAKGBZ010000133.1 GCF_021556475.1 Acidiphilium iwatense
ACGTGATTCGCTGCCTTGCGTGTTCGATTCGAGACCCACCACCCGCCTCCACGAGTCAGAATCTCTACCCACTCACACGCGTCAACGAATCGCTGCAAGAATTTTGTGACACAGTAAGATTAGTTCACCCATAGCGTTGTCTGGCGAACAACCGACGCTATGGCCTCTATAAGGACAGCTCCGCTAGCTGTGTCCAAAATATAGCCTTGACGGGGTTTCGAACAAGACGCATTATCGGACAGCATTTTTGGACGGTTTTCGAACCAAATGGCCCGCACCTTCGTGTATGCTCGCGTCTCGACCGCTGGTCAGACCACCGACAACCAAGTTCAGGAAGTGCTGGGCGCCGGTTTTGCCGTGCAGCCGAATCGGGTTGTCGTGGAGACCATCTCCGGAAGTACCGCCGCTATCCAACGCCCCGGCTTCCGTCGCCTTCTCGATCGGCTTGAGACTGGGGACGTGTTGGTTGTGACCAAACTCGATCGCCTCGGCCGCAACGCCATTGACGTCCGCGCCACGGTCGACAAATTGGCCGCTCTCGGTGTGCGGGTCCACTGCCTCGCCCTTGGCGGTGCCGACCTTACAAGTCCGGCTGGGAAAATGACGATGCAGGTTATCGGTAAGCGTTGTTCTGCTCCCATTCTTCTGCGTTGGTGATGTTTATGCTTACCGGGGCTGAAGATTTTTGCTTTGGGACGGAATTATGGACGACGTTAATGACGACGCGAAGGGTTTGTATCGACGGGTTGAGGTTCTGACGGGTTCTGGCCGGCGTCGTCGGTGGTCGGTGGATGAGAAGGCGCGGATCGTGGCGGAATCTTTGGTGCCTGGTGCGGTTGTCTCGCGGGTGGCGCGGCGCTGGCAGGTCTGCCCGCAGCAGATATTTGGCTGGCGCCGATTGTTGGTGCCCGAGACGTGTGGCGGGCCTGGCGGAGATGCATCTGACGATCGGACTGCGCCGGCGTTCGTGCGGATTGTCGGCGAGCCTGCGGCGCTGGCTGTGCCCACGCCGTCGCCGCCACCGCCGGCGCCAGCGGTGGCGGGGATCGCGATCGAGGTGTCGGGAGCGATCATTCGTGTCGCCGCCGGGGTGGACGCCAAATCCCTCACGGCAGTGCTGCGGGCGGTCCGGGCGTCGGGCCATTGATCGGGGTCCCGCCTGGCGTTCGCATCATGCTGGCGACGCGGCCGGTGGATTTTCGGTGCGGCGCGCATAGTCTGGCAGCGCTGGCAGCCTCGGTGCTTCGCCAGGACCCGTTTGACGGCGCGCTGATTGTTTTTCGCTGCAAAAGATCGGACCGCGTCAAAATTCTGTTCTGGGATGGCGGCGGGCTGGTGTTGGTGTGGAAGCAGCTTCAGCATGGCGTGAACCGCGCCGGGAATCCTGGAGGCTCCAACTCTTGAGTAGGATGGAGCAATGGAAAAGCGGAAGACATCGAACAGATATTCACCTGAGGTCCGCGAACGCGCGGTGCGGATGGTGCTGG
>NZ_JAKGBZ010000134.1 GCF_021556475.1 Acidiphilium iwatense
AGGTCGCGATGCGTCGCGCTGATCACCCGGACATCGACCGGAACCGGGGTGTTGCTGCCGAGCGGGACGATCTCCTTTTCCTCCAGCAGGCGCAGCAGCCGCGCCTGGATGGCGAGCGGCATGTCGCCGATTTCGTCAAGGAACAGCGTGCCGCCATGGGCGGCGAGCGCCTTGCCGCGCATGCCGCCCGGCCTTGCGCCGGTGAAGGCGCCGGCCTCGTAGCCGAACAGCTCGCTTTCGATGAGGGTTTCCGGGATCGCCGCACAGCTCATCGCGACGAAGGGTTTCGAGCGCCGGTCGCTCGCCCGGTGGATCGCGCGGGCGAAGGTGTCCTTGCCCGTCCCGGTCTCGCCGAGGAGCAGAATATTGATGTCCTTGTTCATCACCCGCTCGGCGCGCCAGACGTTTTCGGTCATCGCCGGATCGCCGCCGGCGATGGCGGCAAGCGTGGGCGGATAAGGCCGTGGCGGTTTTGCGCCGGGGCGCGGGATCGCCGGTTTTTCGGCCGGCGCGGGCGGGATGGCGCGCGGCCGGGCGCGGGACGTGACCGGTTTCGCCGGCCAGATGCTCGCGTAGCCGTGCCGGTCGCCGCCATGGGTGATCGGCCAGATCGCGAAGGGCTGGGTTTCGGCATGCTCGAACAGGCGATCGACCGAGATGTCGAACAGATCGGCGACGCTGCGGCCGGTCAGGGCGGTGTTGCCCGCTGTGCCGAAGGACGCGCCGAGCTGGGCCGGAACCGTGCTGTCCACCGCGCGGACCCGGCCCTGGTCGTCGATCGCCAGCAGGCTGTCATAGGGCAGGCCGACCAGCTCGGGCCGTTCGTGGAAGCGCAGGATCAGGCAGTCGCGGAACTGGTGGGTGAAATGGAGCTGCTCGATGATCCGCGCCGACATGCTGACCAGCGCGATGGTGGGAACCTGGCTGGCCCGGCTGTCGTCGCAATCGAGGCAGGACGCGTCGAGCACGCCGAGCAACTCGCCGTTCGAGCCCCAGACCGGCGCGGCCGAGCAGGTCAGGCGGCTGTTGCAGGTGAAGAAATGATCCTCACGATGCACCACACGCGAACGGAGATCGTGCAGGCAGGTGCCGGGGCCGTTGGTGCCCTGGTGGCGCTCGTCCCAGATGAAGCCGGGCGCCATGTTGACGGCGCGGGCGGCTTCGGCGTTCGCATTGTCGGTGAAGACGTCGAGAACCGTGCCGGCGGCATCGGTGAGCAGGAGCACGTAGCGGGATGCGGCGGTTTGCGATTGTGCGACCTGATGGCTGATCTGGCCGAACAGCCGGTGCATTTCCACCCGCGCGACCCGCTCGAACAGAGCAAGTTCCTCGCGCCGGTGTTTCAGCGCCGTACCGCCGATATGTTCGCCACTGGGCGCTGAATGCGGGTCGAGCCGGTAATCGTCATGGCAGCGCTTCCAGGCCGCCTCGATATAAGCCTCGCGCAGCAAGGGCCGGT
>NZ_JAKGBZ010000135.1 GCF_021556475.1 Acidiphilium iwatense
GGCGCGCCAGTCTTTCGACCTCGTACAAGGCATCGAAGAACTTCAACGCCAGCACAGGCGGTCCGCCGGGTTTTTTCCTGGCCTTGAGCGCATCGGTAAATTTGCGTCGCGCGTGGGCCATGCATCCCAGATGGGTGGCGTCTTCCAGCGTGCGCCAGGCGTCATAGCCATCGCTCATCAGCAGGCCGCGGTAACCGGCCAGAAAGGCCTGGGGGTACTGCTGGCCGCGACCGGGCTGGTAATCGAACAGCACGATCGCCTCCCGGCTGTCCTCAGCGCTGCGATAGCCCCACATATAGGATTTGGTCTGCGCCTGGCGCGCGTTCTCTTTCAGGACCTGGACCCAGGTTTCGTCACCGTGGATCACATCCTGGCTCCGGAGCCTTTCCTTCAGCGCGTCATAAATCCGTTCGAGATGCAGTTCGCTCGACCGGATCACCCAATGGCCCAGCGTGCCCCGGCTGAGGCTGACGTTGGCGCGCGACAGCGCCTGCGACAGCCGGTACAGCGGCATGCCATCGACATATTTGCTGGCAAGAACCAGGGCCAGTGTCGACGCCGTGGCGACACTGGCGGGCAAAGGTTGAGCCGGCATCGGCGCAGTCACGACCGGCGCGTCGATCCCGGTCCGCTCGCAATTGCGGCACCCATATTTGAACCGCACATGCTGCAGCACCATGGCCTTGACCTCGACCTGCAACTGCTCAGTGATGTTTTCGCCCATCCGGTGCATCGCCGTGCGGCAGCACGGACAGGATTTCTGGTCCTCGGGAAGGTCATGTTCGATGCGCTGACGAGGCAGAGCCGACGGCAGGGGTTTGCGGCCGCGCTTGCCAGGCTCGGGCTTATCGCCTTGCGGCAGCCCCGTGTCCGGCACGGCCGTATCGTCGGCCTCGGCCCTTTCTTCCGCCGCGGCCTGCTCGGCTTCGTTGAAGATGCGGTCCCTGACCTTTTCGCTGCGCGGGGCGTATCGATGCGCCCGCTCAAGCCGCAACTGCTCCTCAAGCTCGCCAATCCGCTGCACGAGCTTGTCGTTCTCGGTCCGCAACGCCGCGATCTCGGCACTGTGGGCCAAGATCAATGCTTCCACATCCTTCGGTGACCGCGCGCGTTCCATCGTGATCTTGAATCGGACCCGTCCGTCCGCGTCAAGGGGGCTGTCGTTACCCCATGCTGCGATATTGCCGCTCGGGATGGCGGCGCACCGCCGCAAGGTCGATGCCGTCCAGCAACCAATGCAGCTCTTCCGTTGTCAGCGTCAGCACCGCCTGCTGACCGCGCGGCCAGAAAAACCGATCCTCCTCAAGACGCTTCAGGACCAGCAAAAATCCCGAGCGATCATAAAACAAAAGCTTCACCCGATTGCGCCGCTTGTTGCAGAATGCGTAGACCGCGCGGGCCATCGGATCGAGCCCCATCGCCTGCTCAACCAA
>NZ_JAKGBZ010000136.1 GCF_021556475.1 Acidiphilium iwatense
CTAGTCCGGATGACGTAAATCCCATCGAGCGCCGCCTCGCGGGCGATACCGGCTTCGTTGCGCCGGAAGCTGAAGCGATCCGTGGTGATGGTGAGATCGAAATGCTTGGCCATCTTTCACCGCGCCCACCGCCAGCCCGATCTCGGCCTCGCCGCGCAACGGCGCGCGCTTGCGCGTCGTCGCCGCCACGATGCGGGTCAATTCCCGCTCGGTCGCGGTAAGCAACGCCTCGCGCTTGCGCCGGCGTTCCCCGGCCAGAGCCGCATTGCGGCAGGCGATCAGCCGTTCGCCGGGATAATCGGGCGACGTGATCGCGGCGATATCGCGCTCGTCGAACAGAGACATCTGCAGCGGCCCTTCGGCGAGGTCCTGGATCTGTACAGCGCGCAGGCAACTGATCCAGTCGAGACCAGCGGGTTTGATCGCCTCGCGGATGCGCGCCGTGGTGATCATGCCCCGATCGCCCACCAGCACAACGTGGTTCAGATGAAACCGCCGCTTGAGCTTCTCCACCTGGGCCGCGATCGTGCCGGGATCGGCGGTGTTGCCTTCGAACACCTCGACCGCGATCGGCCGACCTTCCCGATCGCACAGCAGACCATAGACGATCTGGAGCCGATCCGGCCGATGATCCCGGCCGTAGCCGTGCCGGGCAAGTTCGCAGCACCGGCCTTCGAGATAGGACGAGCTGACATCGTAGAGCACCAGCGTGCTCTCGCGCAGATGGCGCTTGGCAAACTGCCGTTCGATCCGCCCCTGCTGCGCGCCCAGCCAGTCCAGCGCCGCGTAGATCTCGCGCTCCTCGATCGCACCGAGACCGAGCACCTGGCCGAGGCTCGAGGTCGCCGTCTCCAGGTTTAGGCCACGCAACGTCGAGAGTTTCGACCCCGGCGAAATCACCCGGCTCGCGATCAATGCGAGTGCCAGATCCCGCTCACGCGAGACCGTTCGTCCCAGCAGGCGCGGGATCTCCAGCTTGCGCATCATTCTCAGCACCGCCGCCACGTGCCCGTGCGGCAGGGACCGCCGGATCTCGAGCGCTTGATCCGGGCCACCCACCACCGTGCCGCCGGCGAGTAAAGCGCGCAGACCGTCGATCAACTCGGGCGGCATCTGGCTCAGATTGGCGATCGTGCGCTTGTGGACCTTCCGCCCCTCACGGAAACTCTCCCGCAGCAGCACCGCCGACGCCGAGCGGCCATGCGGAACCACGTCGATGAACATGCCGCCAGGGAATCACAACTCGAGTCGCGCCGCAAGCCCAATGTATGGACACATCATTCAAATATAAAACCGCGCTATCCCAAGCCACCCAATGCGTTCAAGCAGTTTCAAAGTGAAAACTTCGG
>NZ_JAKGBZ010000137.1 GCF_021556475.1 Acidiphilium iwatense
CTCAAGACTCCCCTCATTTTCACACTGCCCCGAAAGTCTCGGCGAAGACGGGCAGGTCGGCGAGCATATCGGCGAATTTCTGGACCAGTGGCAGCAGGCGAGGCTCCGGCATGGTGGGGATGAGTTCGTATAGCATGCAGCCCTGGCGGAACAGCGAATGGGTTCGCCGCTTGGCGGTGTTTGACTTGAGGAATCGGTCGTAGCCGAGCACTTCCCCGGCGGCCCCGAGCAGGGTCAGCAGCATGACGGCGAATGCGGCGATCAGCCACAGCCGGTCGCGCCGCGCCGGCGTGCTGACGTGGATCGATCCCATGCCCATGCCGAAGCGCAGGTCCTTGGTATCGCGCAGGCCACATTCGATGCTCCAGCGCTTGCCATAGAGCGCCTTCAGGCCTGAAGCCGACGCTGTGCCGTCGCTGGCGGCGAGACACCACGCCTGCTTCATGTCCTTATCCTGCACGCACAGCACGGTGCCCACCTGGTAGCATTCCGCGGTCACTGCGGCGCCGCGCAGAATGCGCGCCCGTCCACCGCGGCCGACCCAGGCGGAAGCGGTGCGCATCTCGCCGTCGGCGGCGGTCACTGTGATGTTGCCGCGGAAGCGGATGACGTAGTCGAACTTCAACTCCTCGGTCAGCACCCGATAGAGCTTCTGATCGCCGAAGCCACGGTCGGCGACGATGCAAACCTTTATGTCGGAGGCCAGGGTGTCGGCGAGACGGACCAGCGCCTGGTATTCGTACTCGTTGCGATGGTTCTTGAGGCTCGCCGTGGCGACGGTGAGCCACAGCAAGGGCGTGGCGCGGCCGTGACGGGTCAGCAGCGACAGCATGAGGGTGGCCTGGCCATCGGCGTCGAAATCGGTCCAGTCCATGGCGACGTTGATGCTGGTGCGTGATCCCACCACGTAGGGCACCCAGTGGCGCAGTGCGGCATCGACGTCGATCCCCTCGTTGGACAGCATCCGATCCACCTGCTTGATGGCGTGCTTGGTGGTCAGACCGCGCGCCAGGGCGAGCCCCTGGCCGATCGTATGCACAGCCAATGACGCGGTCCGGACCACCCCGAGGGTGGCATTGGCCAGGGATAGAACCCGCTTGGCGTGCAGGTCGCCCTCGAACAGGCCGGTCAGGACGCGCTGCACGTCCCCGAGGCAGAGGGTCTGGTTCGGCTGCATCGCTATCCCCCGCAGCTTGTGTTGCAAGCGGGGAGAATCGCAAGCCGGCAGGATTGGCAAGAGATTTCGGCGGCGCGCAACAATCGGAATCGGAACCGGGCCGCCAGGATTCCTTCCGGAATGCCGACAGGCCTCAATCGATTCTTCGGCTAAATGGCGCCTGCGGCCTCA
>NZ_JAKGBZ010000138.1 GCF_021556475.1 Acidiphilium iwatense
CTCGAGCCGATCGGCAACATCCCACCCGCCGAGGCCGAGGCGCGCTACTATGAACAACTGAACGAGATGGCTATGGTCGCCTGAGTCAAACAAAATGGCCTCCGGGATTCCCGGCGCGGTTCAATATCCAGCACCCACCGCATGCCTTGGGTCATGAGCGCCGTGCGCAGATCGTGCACGGCATCATGAGCCGACCGGCCCGGCCGGAAGCCATACGAGCAGTTCAGGAAGTCCTGTTCGTAGATTGCCTCCAGCAGCATAACGATCGCCCGCTGCGCCACCTTGTCCTCGAAAGTGGGAATGCCGAGAGGCCGTTGCGATCCGTCCGCTTTAGGAATGTAGCTTCGTCGCACCGGCGGGGCTCGATAGCGTCCCGACTTGATGCGATCGAGGAGGTCCAGAAGGTTCGCCTCCAGCGCTTGCGCATAATCGGCCGCAGTGATCCCGTCGATGCCCGCCGCGCCATCCTTGCGGGTGGTCCGGTAGGCTTCAAGCATCCACTCCAAATCAAGGACGTGGTTCAGCGAGGCGAACGCCCGGTCTCGGTGCGTCCTCGCCATGTCGGCTATCCATCGTCGTTTCGTAGACAGGTTTGTGAGACTCAGGGTTCTCTCCCGTGTTTCCCGTCGATGGCTCTCTCCTCGCGGCGCCCCCCTTTCCTCCTGCGGGTCCCGGCGAGCCCGGTTCCCCGCCCTCAGCGGTACTACGAAGGCGCTACGACTTCCCGTGCGCGCATTCCCGGTTCCTTATGGTTTCGGTTCCGGGTTCCATGTGCCCCTCCGGATTCGTGCTCGCCGAAGCGCTCCCGTCGCGGCGGAGGACCGTCGCCGGGCCTGGGGACTTTTGTCAGCCGGTTTCCCCGTCTCCGGCCAGTCCACACATGGGCACGCACTGGATCTCTCAGGTTTCCTGGCAATCCGTTCCATACCTCTGCCCTGTTCCCAGACCCCGGCCGGACCGGCGCAGCCTCGCCACTTGCGGCTGTGCCGATGCTGCCCCCGGTCCCAACACTCCGAAGGCTCCAGCGTGTACATGATTTCGAGGCTTACCCAGGGCTTCGATATCCGCTGCCTACGCTTCACGAGCGACGTTGCCGCCGCCCATGCAAGGCTCGCTTCCGGCTGGCGGGCTGCGCCTCTACCGGGAGGGAGTTCAACCCTCTGGATCGCTATGAAAGGTTTCACGCTACATCTGTTCTCCTTTCCAGGACTTCTCCTGACGCAAGCATGGCCCACGCGCGACGCAAATTTACCGATGCGCTCAAGGCCAGGAAAAAACCCGGCGGACCGCCTGTGCTGGCGTTGAAGTTCTTCGATGCCTTGTACGAGGTCGAAAGACTGGCGCGCC
>NZ_JAKGBZ010000139.1 GCF_021556475.1 Acidiphilium iwatense
CTTACCGGTAGATTGGGAATTTCTTGCAGAGTTCGAGCACCTTGGCGCCGACCGCGGCCTCGGCGGCGGCGTTGGCACCGTCGTTGGACCCGGCAAGCCCGTCCAGCACCTCGACGATCAGCCGCCCGACCAGGCGGAACTCCTCAGGCCCGAACCCCCGCGTGGTCGCCGCCGGCGTGCCTAGCCGGATGCCGGAGGTGACCGCCGGTTTGGCGGGATCGAACGGGATCGCGTTCTTGTTCGCCGTGATGTGCGCCCGCTCCAGCGACGCTTCCGCCGCCTTCCCGGTCACGTTCTTCGGCCGCAGATCGACCAGCATCAGATGGCTGTCGGTCCCGCCGGTCACGATATCCACCCCACCCTCCACCAGGGTCGCCGCCAGCACCTTCGCATTCTCCGCCAGCGCCTGCTGATAGGCGCGGAATTCCGGCCGCAGCGCCTCGCCGAACGCCACCGCCTTCGCCGCGATCACATGCATCAGCGGACCGCCCTGCAACCCCGGAAACACCGCCGAATTGATCTTCCTGCCCAGCTCCAGGTCATTCGACAGGATCATCCCGCCCCGCGGGCCGCGCAGCGTCTTGTGCGTCGTCGTCGTCACCACATGCGCGTGCCCCAGCGGCGACGGGAATATCCCCGCCGCGACCAGCCCGGCGAAATGCGCCATATCCACCATGAAATAGGCACCTACCTCGTCGGCGATTTTGCGGATACGCGGAAAATCGATGACCCTTGGATAGGCCGATCCGCCGGCGATGATCAGCCGCGGTTTGTGCTCGCGCGCCAGCCGCTCCAGCTCGTCGTAGTCCAGCACGCCGTCCTCGCGCCGCACGCCGTATTGCACCGGCTTGAACCATTTGCCCGACAGGTTCGGCGCCGCGCCATGGGTCAAATGCCCGCCCGCCGCCAGCGACATCCCCAGGATCGTATCCCCCGCGTTCAGCAAAGCCAGAAACACCGCCTGGTTCGCCTGCGCCCCCGAATGCGGCTGCACATTGGCGAACTCACACCCGAACAGCCGCTTCGCCCGGTCGATCGCCAGTTGCTCGGCGACATCCACCGCAGCACACCCGCCATAATACCGCTTGCCCGGATAGCCTTCCGCGTATTTGTTGGTCAGCACCGAGCCCTGCGCCTCCAGCACCGCACGCGAAACAATATTCTCCGACGCGATCAGCTCGATCCCGTCCTGCTGGCGCGCCAGCTCCCGCCCGATCGCCACCGCAATCTCAGGATCGGTCTCGCCAACCGACGCCCCAAAAAACCGCGCCATGCTCCCAATCACTCTCTGCTCGTTCATCGTGTC
>NZ_JAKGBZ010000014.1 GCF_021556475.1 Acidiphilium iwatense
CTCCCATTGGTCAGCCCTCAGCCCATAACGCCCCATCAATCAGCCTTTCGGAATGCTGATCTGCTATGAATCAGGAAAACGGTCGCGCCGGAATCCCCCCGGTCAAATGACGACACACCCTAGTTAGTTCAGCCCCACGTGAAGCCGAGGAAGGGCGAGGTCGTCATTATCGATGATCGCGTCGCAGCGGACCCCAGGCTCGCAGAGCGGGTTTATGGTGGCCACGTGTCGAAACGCATCAGTAACAGCCGCGTCGTCAGGAGGACAAGGTGCCGACGGAACGTGCTATCATCCTCGTCTGACAATCCTGGGTGGGGGCCCTGCGGATGCAAGCGCTTCCAAAGCCCGTTGATAAAATTCTTGCCCCCATTTCCCCACTCGTTCAATTGCTCGTCGAGAAATCCTTTGCTGGCGAGCATTTCTCGCCGATTCTCACTGCTCGCGAGATGCTCAGCTCCTGGGTCCAGCTTTATGGCAATCTCGTCAAGGAGGCTTTCAAAGAATACACGAAGCTGAGCATTAGCTGAAGCCCAATTGCCTCTGGCATGTGCGTCGAGAGCCTGGTCAAAATGTCCCTTAGACGTAGCGAAATTGTGGGCATCCAGCAGGCGGATGACTTGATCCTGAGCCTGTGGAAGTTTGAGCTCTTCAGGTAACGTCCGTTGGATATTCCTTTCCTTAACCTCGAAACCATCAAGTCGTAGCATCCGCAATAAAGTCTGCTGAACTTCGGAATATTCGGGCGTCTCAGAAGATTCGAATACCGGCAACAGCAAAACACCCTTTTCGACTATTGCATCCTGCAAAAAACCACCGTCATCAGTTTTGTGTTCAGGGTCGGCATCATAGAATGATATGAGGTGATTAAAACGACGTGACAGGGAGCCGGCATTGCAATTTTGGTTCAATGCAGATCCGAATTTCAAAAGGACGCGCGTTAGTTCTTCGTGCGTCTGGAAGGTGCCTTCCATGACCTCCACCGCCGCGATCACTGTTTGGCGTGAAAATCGAAGTGCCCACATGCCCAGCAGCCTCCTACTATTCGACTCACCCCCGTTTTATATCTGACAAAGGCGGATCAGGCAGCATGATCGTCTCTCCTAGAAGGCGCATTATGGAAAGCGGGGGGAGCGGGAAGTCGAAGCCAAGTCCCCAGCGCAGGGGCGTGCAGGCGGTAGAGTAGACACCGCGCAGGGACCGGTCAAAACCTTTCTGCAGGGCCGTGCCAAGCCAGCACGCATACTTGGAAGAGAGGATAGGAGCGGTGGGCGCGAAACCAGGTTTCACGCCGCGCTCGACATAGGATGTGCCGAATACGTTTGATCCCCGAGGCCGGCAAGGAGGCCCGCGATGGAGATATCCTCGTCGGGGCCATCCCAACGCAAGCCGCGCGGGCTGATCTTAGAGCAATATGGCTTTAAGTGGAATCGCGCAGCGATCCACAAAGCCATGAAATTGCTCGCCCAAACAAAGAGTAGAGCGCCATCTTCGGCCGATATCGCGGTTCGGGACAAATCGGAACCGTCATTGCGAGCGGAGCGAAGCAATCCACAAGCTTCATCCGCCCCCGCACAAGCCCCTTGCCCACCCCCCGCCATTTATGTTCTTGTTTCGTTCGTGAACCTGAACACCCCCTCGGCCCGCTTCGCCGGCATCATCGAGTATCTCTGCCAGGCCGTCGCCGCCAGGGGCGTCAAGGGTGCGTTCGCATCCCCGCTGCTGACCCTCCTGCTCTGGAACCGCCTGCGCTTCATCGCCGCCCGCTTCAAGGCCATCGCCAGCGCGCCCCGCTACGCGACCCCGCCCCGGCGCCGCGCGCGGACACGCCCTCCGGCACCGCCGCGCGAACCCGAACCTGCACCCGCACCGTCCGAGCCCGCATCGCCGGAACCCGAAGCGCTCCGCCTGCCGCGCCGCTTCGCCTGGCTTCTCGCTCCGTTGCCGGAATCCAGGACGGCCGCCTCGCAGCTTCGCTTTTTCCTCGGCGATCCCAAGGTCGCCGCCATGATCGAAGCCGATCCCCGCTTCGGCCGCCTGCTCCGTCCCCTGTGCCACAGCCTCGGCCTCCGCCCGCCGCCCTGCCTGCGGATCGTGAAATCATCCGAACCCGCGGCACCCGAGCCGCGGACAAACACCGCCCCCGAAACACCATCGATGCGGCACATCCCGTTCCATGTTCAGGTGCCGCCCCAGCCCGGCCGCGCCATCCAGCCCGTCCTTTGCCGCGCCATCGCGCGCGCGCCGCCCTGACCGCGCACCGGCTCATCCGCCCGCCCAACCTTGCCCGATCAGCGATCAGGCAGGGCGATCGGCGTTGCGGACATCCTCAGGCGGCCACGGCGGCGACATCCACATCCAGCGCATAGCCGGCGGCGCGCACCGTGCGCACCAGGTCGAGTTCGCCCGGCGCGTTGATCGCCTTGCGCAGCCGGCGGATATGCACATCGACCGTGCGCGGCTCGACATGAATATCCCTGCCCCATACCGCGTTCAGCACGTCCTCGCGCGAAAACACCCGGCGGGGATGGCGCATGAAAAATTCGAGCAGGCGAAACTCGGTCGGGCCCAGATGCAGCAGCTTCGACCCTCTCGTCACCCGGTGGGTCGCGGGGTCGAGCTCGATATCGTGGAAAATGAGCGGCGACTTGGCCGGCCCGGTGCCGGACCGGCGCAGCAGGGCGCGGATGCGCGCGATCAGCGCCTCCGGCGAAAACGGCTTGGTGATGTAGTCGTCGGCGCCGGTTTCCAGGCCGCGCACCGCGTCCTGATCCTCGGCGCGGGCGGTCAGCATGATCACCGGCAGGCCGCGCATCGCCGGCCGGCGGCGGATCTGGCGGCACAGCTCGATGCCGGACAAAGTGGGCAGCATCCAGTCGAGCAGCAAAAGATCGGGCGGCGATTCGGTGATCTTGGTCAGGGCTTCGGTGCCGTCGCCCGCCTCGTCCACCCGGAATCCCTGTTTTTCGAGGTTGTAGCGCAGCAGCGTGACCAGCGGGGCCTCGTCCTCGACGACCAGGATCAGGGGTTTCGCGCTCCCGCTCATCGGCACCTCCTTCATTGGTTCGACTGTCGTGCGTAGGCGGCGAGCAGATCGCCCTTGGGCCTTGTATCCGGCAGGGTTTCGCCGGTGGCGGCGTAATAGGTGAGTTCGGCGACGTTGGTGGCGTGATCGCCGATCCGCTCCAGGTTCTTCGCGATGAACAGAAGATGCGTGCAGGCCGAAATATTGCGCGCATCCTCCATCATGTAGGTGATCAGTTCGCGGAAGATGGTGGTGTAGAGATCGTCGATCATCTGATCGGCGCGCCAGACCGATACGGCTTTCTGGGGATCGGCCTCGGCGATCGCGTCGATCGTGGTCTTGAGGTTCTCCTGCACCAGCCGCGACATCTGGGCGAGGCTCGCGAGCGGATAGGAAGGTGCGGCCTCGTTCAGGATCAGCGTGCGCTTCGCGACATTCGCCGCGTAATCGCCGATGCGTTCGAGATCGGTGGTGACTTTCAGCGCCGCGACCACCTGGCGCAGATCGTCCGCCACCGGCTGGCGCAAGGCGAGCACGCGGATCGCGAACTGCTCGATCGCACGCTCCTCGGCATCGACCCTGGTATCGAACTCCACCACCCGCGCGGCGAGCGCCGCATCGCGGGTGAGCAAAGCCGTCACCGCATCGGCGAGTTCGGTCTCGACCAGACCGCCCATCGCCGCGATCATGTCGCGCAGCCGGCCGAGATCGGCCTCGAAGCTGCTCAAAATATGTTTGGAGTCTTCCGGCATCGTCGCGTTCCTCAGCCAAACCGGCCGGTGATGTATTCCTGGGTGCGCCGTTCGCGCGGTGCTGTGAACATCTGCATCGCGTCGGCAACCTCGACCAGCTCGCCGAGATAGAAGAACGCCACGCGGTCGGCGCAGCGGCCCGCCTGCTGCATGTTGTGGGTGACGATGAGGATGGTGAAGTCGCGCTTCAGCTCGTCGATCAGCTGCTCGATCTTGAGCGTGGAGATCGGGTCGAGCGCGCTGGTCGGCTCGTCGAGCAGGATCACCTGCGGCCGCACCGCGATGGTGCGCGCGATGCAGAGGCGCTGCTGCTGTCCGCCGGACAGCGCCAATGCCGAGGCGTGCAGCTTGTCCTTCACCTCGTCCCACAGCGCGGCGCGCGCGAGCGAGGATTCCACCCGCTCGTCCATCGCCGCGCGCGACAGCTTCTCGTGCAGCCGCACGCCGAAAGCGACGTTCTCGTAAATGCTCTTGGGGAAGGGCGTCGGTTTCTGGAACACCATGCCGACCCGGCGGCGCAGCCGGTTGATATCGGTCCCCGGATCGATGATGTTTTCATCATCCAGCAGCACCTCGCCCTCGGCGCGCTGGCCGGGATACAGGTCGTACATCCGGTTGAGCACGCGCAGCAGGGTGGATTTGCCGCAGCCGGAGGGGCCGATCATCGCCGTGGTCTGCCGGTCGGGGAAGTCGATCGACACCGATTTCAGCGCATGAGTCGCGCCATAATAGAAATCGAGGTCGCGGACCGCGATTCGCGGCGCGGCGGACGCGGTTCGTGATATCGGCTCCATCCGAGCCGCGGCATCCGGCATGATTACCTTCTGTCTTTCGGCAACATCGTTCATCGGCACAGGCTGCCTGGCGGGGTGGTCGTCACGACGCCGCTGCATAGACCTCTATCATGCCACGGTTATGACAGTTCGATGAAGCTTTTATGACAGATGACCGAAATCACGCCCGATGCGGCAGTTTCGGCTGCTTCACCATGCGCAGATAGGGTCTCAGCGTCTTGAACCCATCCGGGAAACGCTGCTTCGCCTCTTCATCGGACAAAGACGGGATGATGATCACGTCCCGCCCGTCGCGCCAGTTCACCGGGGTCGCGACCTTGTGCGCGTCGGTAAGCTGGAGCGCGTCGATCACCCGCAATATCTCGTCGAAATTGCGGCCGGTCGCCGGCGGATAGGTCAGGGTCAGGCGGATCTTCTTCTGCGGATCGATGACGAACACCGACCGGACCGTGACATTCGGGTCCGCCTCGGGATGGATCATCTCGTAGAGGTCGCTGACCTTGCGGTCATGATCGGCAAGCACCGGGAAATTGAGCTTCTGGCCCTGGGTTTCCTCGATATCGACCGCCCAGCCCTGGTGATTTTCCCCGGTATCGACCGAAAGCCCGATCGGCTTCACGCCGCGCCTGTCCCATTCCGGCTTGAGCCGGGCCACCTCGGCGAGTTCGGTGGTGCAGACCGGAGTGAAATCCTTCGGATGGCTGAACAGGATGCCCCAGGACTCCCCGAGATAGTCATGGAACCTGATCCGGCCTTCGGAACTGGCCTGCTCGAAATCCGGCGCGGTCTGGCCAAGCTGGAGTGACATTCTCAGCATCTTCCTCGTAGTGCGATGCGCCACCAATGGCGCTCAACATGCGGCCATGCAATAGGGCAACCCAGGTTTTGGGGAATCGGCCGGCCATGAATTGCGAAAATCGTGGTGGGCGCGACAGGGATTGAACCTGTGACCCCCGCCATGTCAAGGCGATGCTCTCCCGCTGAGCTACGCGCCCACGATCCGCGACACCGGGCTTCTAGCCGCGCCGAACCGTGCTGGCAAGCCAGTTCACGCCATCCGTTCCAGGGCCATCGCGGTCGCCTCGCCGCCGCCGATGCACAAAGCCGCGACGCCGCGTTTCAGCCCGCGCCGTTCCAGGGCGGCAAGGAGCGTGACGATGATGCGCGCGCCCGATGCGCCGATCGGGTGGCCCAGCGCGCAGGCCCCGCCATGGACGTTCACCTTCTCATGCGGCAGCGACAGATCGCGCATCGCCGCCATGGCGACCACGGCGAACGCCTCGTTGATCTCGAACAGATCGACCCGATCCGTGGTCCAGCCGGTGCGGTCCATCAGCCGGCGGATCGCGCCGATCGGTGCCGTGGTGAACAGGCTCGGCGCCTGCGCATGGGTGGCGTGGCCGACGATGATGGCGAGCGGCGTCACGCCGAGCCGTTCGGCCTCGGAGCGGCGCATCAGCACCAGAGCCGCTGCGCCATCGGAAATCGAGCTTGAATTCGCCGCCGTAACCGTGCCGCCGTCGCGGAAAGCCGGCTTGAGCGTGGGGATTTTTTCCGGCTTCGCTTTGGGCGGCTGCTCATCCTCGGTCACCGAAGCCGTCCCTTTGCCGGGCGGCTGGATCGCGACAATCTCGCCGGCAAACGCGCCATCGGCCATCGCGGCACGGGCACGCCGGAGCGATTCGAGGGCGAAATCGTCCTGCGCCGCGCGGGTGAACTGGTAAGCTTCGGCGCATTCCTCGGCGAAGCTGCCCATCAGGCGGCCTTTATCGTAGGCATCCTCCAGCCCGTCCAGGAACATATGGTCGAGGGTGCGGCCATGGCCCATCCGGTAGCCGCCGCGCGCGCGATCCAGCAGATAGGGCGCGTTGGACATGCTCTCCATGCCGCCGGCAACCACGATATTCGCACTCCTGGCGGCGATCGCGTCATGCGCGAGCATCGCCGCCTTCATGCCGGAGCCGCACATCTTGTTCACCGTGGTCGCCCCGGTTCCGAGCGGCAAGCCGGCCCCCAGAGCCGCCTGACGTGCCGGCGCCTGGCCCTGTCCGGCCGGCAGAACGCAGCCGAAAATCACCTCATCGACCGAATCGGGGGCAATTCCCACCCGCTCGATCGCGCTCCCGATCGCCGCAGTACCCAAGGCTGGAGCAGAACTATCCTTCAGGGCGCCGAGAAACCCGCCCATCGGCGTGCGGGCGGCGGAGGCGATGACAATCGGGTCTTGGTCCATGGTGGAATTCCTTCAGCGCGGCGCCATCCGTAAGGCGCCGTCGAGGCGGATGGTCTCGCCGTTGAGCATCACGTTTTCGCAGATGTGGCGCACCAGGGCCGCGAATTCATCGGGGCGGCCGAGGCGCGGCGGGAACGGCACCGACGCGCCCAGCGCATCCTGGACGGTCTGTGGCAGCCCATCCATCATCGGCGTGGCGAAAATTCCTGGCGCGATGGTCACGACGCGGATGCCCGAGCGGGCCAGTTCGCGTGCGATCGGCAAGGTCATGCCCGCGACGCCGGCCTTCGAGGCGGCATAGGCGGCCTGACCGATCTGACCGTCGAATGCGGCGATCGAGGCGGTGTTGACGATCACCCCGCGTTCGCCCGTATCGTTCGGCGTATTGCCCGCCATAGAAGCAGCGGCAAGCCTGATCATGTTGAACGTGCCGATCAGATTGACGGTAATCGCGCGGGTGAAACGGGCGAGATCGTGCGGACCGTCCCGCCCGAGAACCTTCTCGCCAGGCGCGATGCCCGCGCAATTGACCAGCCCATGCAGCGCACCGAAGGCACTAACGGCCTGCTCCACCGCCGCCTTGCCGTCCGCTTCCTGCGTGACATCGGTGCGGACGAAGCGCGCCCGTTCACCGAGCCGTGCGGCGCAGGCCGCGCCCTGCGCCTCGTTGATATCGGCGATCACCACGCGTCCACCCGCCCCGGCCAGGTTTTTAGCGGTCGCGGCGCCGAGACCGGAGCCGCCGCCGGCAACCAAAAAAACCGAATCTGCAATCTTCATGACAGGGCGGCTTTCTTTGTGATTTCATCCGCGACAAGCTCGGGAAACATGGCCTCGGTGAAGCGGACGTCTTCCGTTACGCCCTGTTCCGCCTCGGCGCGGCGCAACTGCACGCGGCGGATCTTGCCCGAGATTGTCTTCGGCAGATCCGTCACGAACACCAATTCACGGATGCGCTTGAATGGCGCCAGCCGTGCGCGCGTGTGGCGGAAGATCGACAATGCCGTCTCGCGATCGGGTATAACCCCGGCGACGAGTGCCACATGCGCGACCGGAACCGCAAGCCGCACCGCATCCGGCTTCGGCACCACGGCGGCCTCGGCGACCGAAGGATGCTCGATCAACACGCTTTCGAGCTCGAACGGGCTGATCCGGTAGTCGGACGATTTGAAAACATCGTCGGCACGGCCAATGAAAGTGAGATAGCCGTCGGCGTCGATCGCGGCAACGTCGCCGGTGCGATAGACATCGCCATCGGTGCCGCGCAACGCGCCGCTTTCGGCATCGACATAGCCGCGCATCAGCCCGGCAGGCGCATCGGCGCCGCAGGGCAACGCCACTTCGCCGTCGCCCGATGCGGAATCGGCGCGATCGAGCAGCAGAACCCGATAACCCGGCAAAGGCCGGCCCATCGCGCCCGGCTTCACCGTCTGGCCCGGCGTATTGCCGATCTGCGCGGTGGTTTCGGTCTGACCGTAACCGTCGCGAATGGTCAGCCCCCAGGCCGCTTGCACGTGCTCGATAATCTCGGGGTTCAGCGGTTCGCCCGCGCAGGCGATTTCGCGAAGCCCGGTTTTCCAGCGGGCGAGATCGTGCTGCACCAGATGCCGCCACACCGTTGGCGGCGCGCAAAGCGTGGTGACGCCGCAGCGGACAATGGTATCGAGCAGCGGAACCGGTTCGAAGCGCGGCTGATTGACGATGAACACGCAAGCTCCGGCATTCCACGGCGCGAACACGCTGCTCCAGGCGTGTTTCGCCCAGCCGGGCGAGGAAATGTTCAAATGGATGTCGCCCGGCTGCAGGCCGATCCAGTACATCGTCGAAAGACTGCCTGCCGGGTAGGATCGATGGCTGTGCAGCACGAGCTTGGGTTTCGCCGTAGTGCCAGAAGTAAAATACAATAACAGATCGTCATCTGCCTTGGTGACGCCGTCAGGCGAGAACTCGGTCGGCTCATCCTCCGGCGCATAGGCGTGCCATCCCGGTGGCGCCGCGCCGCCGACCGTGATTTTCGGGATGTTCGCTGCCAGTTCGGCAAATTTCGCCACCTGATCCGCCGAGGTCACGATGCAGCCAGCATGGCCACGTTCGATCCGGTCGGCCAATTCCGCTTCGGTCAGCAGCGTGGTCGCCGGCATCACCACGGCGCCGAGTTTCATCGCCGCGAGCATGATTTCCCAAAGCGGCACGACATTGCCGAGTGCGAGCAGGATGCGATTGCCGCGCCCGATGCCGAGGCCGCGCAGGAAATTCGCCGCCTGGTTGGAGCGCCGAGACAGCTCGGCGAAACTCAGTTTTGTCTCGCCTTCGCCGACGGCATCGACGATCCAGAGCGCCTGGGTGTCACGAAATTCCGGGCTGTGCGCAAGGAATTTATCGAACCAGTCGAACGCCCAGTTGAAGTCCGGCTCGTCCGGCCAGCGAAACCCGCCATAGGCGGCAGCGTAATCGGTGCGGTGCCGGAGCAGAAAATCCCGCGCTTCCGCAAAGCCGGTCATTGCACGCCTCCCGCCGCGATCGCCCGGAAAATCGCCGAGAAATCCTCGCCCTCATGGCCGGAGGCGGCGAATTTCTCGTAGAGTCGCGTCGCGTGTTCGCCAAGCTCGGTCGCAGCGCCGGTTTCCCGCGCCGCCTCCTGCGACAGGCGCAAATCCTTGAGCATCAGGGCGGCGGCAAATCCAGGTTTATAGCCGTTATTCGCGGGACTCACCGGCACCGGACCGGGCACCGGACAATAGGAGGTCAGCGACCAGCACTGGCCCGAAGCGGTCGATGCCACGTCGAACAAAGCCTGGCGCGACAGGCCGAGCCGGTCGGCGAGCGCGAAGGCTTCGCTCACCGCGATCATCGAAATGCCGAGGATCATATTGTTGCAGATTTTCGCCGCCTGCCCCGCGCCGGCATCACCGCAATGCACAATTTTCTTGCCCATCGCCGCAAGAATCGGCTGCGCGCGCGCGAATGCAGCCTGGCTTCCGCCGGCCATGAAGGTGAGGGTCGCCGCCACCGCCCCGCCGACACCGCCGGAGACCGGCGCGTCCACCGAGTCCATGCCTGCCGCATGCGCCAGTTCGTGCGCCGCCCGCGCGGAAGCGACATCGATGGTCGAGCATTCGACGAACAGCGTGCCAGGTGCTGTCGATTGCAGAATGCCCCCAGGCTCTTCGTAGATCGCGCGCACGATCTGCCCCGATGGCAGCATGGTGATCACCGCTTCGGTGCCGCGCGCGGCATCGGCGGCACTTACCGCGATTGCGACGCCTTTTGCCGCTGCCGCTTCCCGCGCCGCCGCGACCATATCGTAGCCGATCACTCGATGGCCGGCCTTCACCAGATTCGCGGCCATCGGGCCGCCCATATTGCCCAAGCCGACGAAGCCGATGCGTGCCATCCGATCCTCCGTTATGCGTTGACTGGCGTGAGCCCAAGTTCCATCTCGCCGAGCGACGCGAAATAGGCATCGATCGAAGCGTCGTCGACATCCGCCAGAGTCGCCGGCGACCAGCGCGGATTGCGGTCCTTATCGACAAGTTGCGCGCGCACGCCTTCAATGAAGTCGTTATCCCCAGCCCGTCTGACACCCACGCGATATTCGCGGTCGAGCGCCGGTTCAAGCCGGAAATCCTGCCGCGCCTTTCGCACAAGTTGCAGTGTGATCTTCACGGAACCCGGCGAGACACGGCCGATCGCGACGGCAGCTTCGCGCGCTGCCTCGGATTCGTGCGACGCCAGTGCCGCGACGATCTCTTCCGCGGTCGGTTTCGAATAACATTCGTCGATCCAGCTCTGCGCGGCGTCGAGTGCCGATACTGGCGGCGATGAGGCGAATGTCTTGATCCGGGCCGCGACCTTCTCATGCCCGTGAGCGCCGGCAAGCGCGTCGGCAAGTTCCGGCAGTCGCGTGCTCTCGACATAGTAATCGGCGACTCCGCCGAAAATCGCGTCGGCCCCGCTCATCCGATAGGCCGCGATCGCCACGTGCAACCCCGTCTCGCCCGGCATATGACCGAGCAGAAAGCTCCCGCCGATATCCGGGATGAAGCCGATGCCGACTTCCGGCATCGCGAGCATCGTCTGCTCGGTGACGATCCGGTGCGACCCGTGCGCGGAAATCCCGACACCGCCTCCCATCACGATGCCGTCCATGAAGGCGACATAGGGTTTGGGATAGTTGGCGATTCGCGCGTTCATCCGATATTCGTCGGCGAAATATGCGGCAGCGAGCGTCGTCTTCCCGACCCGCGCCGCCTCATACAGATCACGAATATCGCCGCCCGCGCAGAATCCCCGCTCGCCGCGACCATCGACCAGCACGAGCCCGACCTCGGGATCACTGGCCCAGCGCACGAGTGCCGCATCGATCTCGACTTCCATAGCATGAGTCAGCGCGTTCAGCGCGCGCGGCCGGTTCAGCGTGATCCGCCCGATCCCCCGCGTGACCCGGATCTCGACATCAGCCCCGTTCATGCATTCCGCCCGATCATGCCGCGCGCGACGATCAGGCGCATGATTTCGTTCGTGCCTTCGAGAATCTGATGCACCCTCAGATCCCGCACGATTTTTTCGATGCCGTATTCGGCGAGATAGCCATAGCCGCCGTGAAGCTGCAGCGCCTGATTGGCGACGTCGAACCCCGTATCGGTCGCGATCCGCTTGGCCATGGCGCAAAGGCGCGTCGCATCCGGCGCCGAGCGATCCAAGGCAGCAGCCGCGTGCCAGAGAAACACCCGCGCGGCTTCCAGTCCCGTCGCCATATCGGCAAGCCGGAACTGCAACGCCTGAAACTCGTTGAGCGGCTTGCCGAACGCCTGGCGCTCGCCGAGATAGGCAATGCTCGCTTCCAGCGCTTTCTGGGCACCGCCCAGCGAACAGGCGCCGATATTGAGTCGCCCGCCATCGAGCCCGCTCATCGCGATCCTGAACCCGTCGCCCTCGGCACCGAGACGATTCGCCGCCGGCACGCGCGCGCCCTCCAGGATCACCTGCCTTGTCGGCTGCGCGTTCCAGCCCATCTTGCGTTCGATGGTGCCGAACGAAACGCCCCCGGTATCCGCCGGCACGATGAAGGTGGAAATTCCTTTCGGCCCGGCGCCGCCGGTGCGCGCCATCACGATATAGATATCCGACGCACCGGCGCCCGAAATGAATTGCTTGGTGCCGTCGAGTACGTAGCCATCGCCATCGCGTGCGGCGCGGGTTTTCAGCGCCGCCGCGTCCGATCCTGAACCGGGCTCGGTCAGGCAATAGGCGCCAAGCCAGTCCATCGCGCAGAGTTTCGGCAGAAACCGCGCGCGCTGTGCAGCGTCGCCGAACCGGTCGATCATCCAGGCGACCATGTTATGGATCGAGATATACGCCGAAATCGAGGGGCAGCCGGTCGCCAGAGCCTCGAAAATCAGCGCCGCGTCGAGCCGCGACAATCCGCTGCCGCCGCTCGCCTCGCGCACGTAAATCCCGCCCATCCCGAGCGTCGCCGTCTCGCGGATGACATCGACGGGAAAGTGCTTGCGCTCGTCCCAATCCAGCGCGTGCGGGGCCAGACGTTCATCGGCGAAATTGCGCGCCATCTCGGAAATGGCGCGCTGCGCCTCGGTCAAGGCGAATTGCGTCGTCTCGGCGTCAGCAGGTTGCGCGTCCATGGCAGGTTCCTCAGCTCATCGTCGGAATGACGAAACTCGCTCCTTCCTTGATGCCGGAAGGCCAACGGGAGGTGACGGTCTTGGTCCGCGTGTAGAAGCGGATCGAATCCGGCCCGTGCTGATTGAGATCGCCGAAACCCGAGCGCTTCCAGCCGCCGAACGTGTGATAGGCGATCGGCACCGGGATCGGCACATTCACGCCGACCATACCGACCTTCACGCGCTGAGCGAAATCGCGTGCGGCGTCGCCGTCGCGGGTGAAGATCGCGACTCCATTGCCGTATTCATGCGCGCTCGGCAAATGGAGCGCCGCTTCATAATTCGGGGCACGCACGATCGACAGCACCGGGCCGAAAATTTCCTCCTTATAGATGCGCATGTTCGGCGTGACATGGTCGAACAGCGAGCCGCCCATGAAAAATCCGCTTTCATAGCCTTGCAGTTTGAAATCCCGGCCGTCGAGCACGAGCGATGCGCCCTCCTTTACCCCGAGGTCGATATAGTCGCGCACCCGCCCCGCCGCCGCGCTTGTGATCAGCGGCCCGAAATCCGCATCGGGATCGTTCGAAGGCCCGACCTTCAACTGACGGATGCGCGGGATCAGTTTGTCCAACAGCGCCTCGGTCGTGCCCTTACCCACCGGCACGGCGACCGAGATCGCCATGCAGCGTTCCCCCGCCGAGCCGTAGGCCGCGCCGGTCAGCGCATCAGCCGCCTGGTCCATATCCGCATCCGGCATGACGACCATGTGGTTCTTCGCGCCGCCGAAACACTGCACGCGCTTGCCGTGCGCCGCCGCCGTCGAATAGATGTATTCGGCGATGGTGCTGGACCCGACGAATCCGATCGCCATGACGCGGGGATCGGTCAGCAGCGCATCGACCGCTTCCTTGTCGCCGTTGACGACGTTGAAAATGCCCGCCGGCAATCCGGCTTCGAGGAAAAGTTCGGCGAGGCGCAGTGGCACCGAAGGGTCGCGCTCGGAGGGTTTGAGGATGAAGGCATTGCCGCAGGCGATCGCCGGTGCTGCTTTCCACAGCGGAATCATCGCCGGGAAGTTGAACGGCGTGATACCGGCGACCACGCCGAGTGGCTGGCGCATGGAATAGACATCGATGCCGCGCCCGGCCTGATCGGAATACTCGCCCTTGAGAAGATGCGGGATGCCGACAGCGAATTCGACGACTTCCAGGCCGCGCTGGATATCGCCCTTGGAATCCGCGACGGTCTTGCCGTGCTCGGACGAGAGCAGCCGCGCCAGCGGTTCCATGTCGCGCTGCACGAGGCGCAAAAACTCCATCATCACCCGCGCGCGGCGCTGTGGGTTCTGTGCAGCCCATTCGACTTGCGCAACCTCGGCGTTCGCGATCGCGGCTTCGACCTCGGCCTTCGATGCCAGCGGCACGCGCGACTGCACCGAACCCGTGTTCGGGTCGAACACGTCGGCAAACCGGCCGGACTGCCCGGCGATGTGCTTGCCGCCAACGTAATGGCTCAGTTCCTTGGTCATTGGTGCTTCCTCTCGAAATGGGTTGCCGGCCGATGCCGGCCCGTTCAGATTTGCGGCATACCTTTGGGAACGATGGTTTTCACGATCGTTGCATCCAGCGCCTCGAATCCCGCATAATCGATCGTGTCGTAAAGTTCGGCGCGCGTCTGCATCGCGTCGACGCAATTCTGCGCGCCACCGTCGCGCCTTATCGCCGCATAGAGCGTTTCCACCGCCTTGGCCGAGACGCGCAGGCTGGTGACCGGCCAGATCACCATGCGATAGCCCATAGCCTCGAATTCGCTCGCGGTGAAAAACGGCGTCCTGCCGAATTCGGTCATGTTGGCGAGCAGCGGAATGTCCGGCATCCGCGCCGCGAATTCACGAAACATTTCGGCATTGTGCAGGGCTTCTGGAAAAATCGCGTCCGCCCCAGCCTCGACATAGAGTTTCGCACGTGCCACGGCACCGTCGATCCCCTCGCTCGCAGCAGCATCGGTGCGGGCGATGACGAACAGATGCCGCCGCGCGTGGGAAGCCGCCGCGACCTTCGCCGCCATGTCGTGCGCATCGGCGAGTTTCTTGTCGTTCAGATGGCCGCATTTCTTGGGCAGCACCTGATCTTCGATATGCACGGCGGCAGCACCGGCATCCTCGAAGCTGCGCACCATGTGCATGACGTTGAGCGCCTCGCCATAGCCGGTATCGCCATCGACCAGCACCGGCAGGCCCGAAGCGCGCGCGACCTGACGGATGAAGAAACATACCTCGTCCACGGTGATGATGCCGAGGTCCGGCAGTCCCATCGATGCGGTCATCGCAGCACCCGACAAATAGCACGAATCGAATCCGGCGCGCTTCGCCTGCTGCGCGGCAAGCCCGTTATGCGCACCTGGAATTTGTAGAATTCTTGGTCGTTCCAACAGGCTTCGAAATCGCTCGCCGGCGGACCGCATCGGAATGTCCTGAGCGCGCAGATAGGTCATCGCTCTCTCCTCAGCTTCGCTGTCCGATCGGCACGAATTTCAGATCTTCCGGCCCCACGTAATTCGCCGACGGCCGAATGATCTTGTTGTCGATTCGCTGTTCGATCACATGGGCACTCCAGCCCGAGGTGCGCGCGATCACGAACAAAGGCGTGAACATCGCGGTCGGCACGCCCATCATGTGATAGGACACCGCGCTGAACCAATCGAGATTGGCGAACATCTTCTTGGTATCGTGCATCACGCTCTCGATCCGCTCGGCGATCGAAAACATCTTCGTCGCACCAGCCTTCTCGGACAATGCGCGCGCCACCCGCTTGATCACCACGTTGCGCGGATCGGCGATGGTATAAACCGGGTGGCCGAACCCGATGATCACTTCGCGCGCTTCGATGCGCCGACGGATATCCGCCTCGGCCTCGTCGGGCGTCGCGTAGCGTTTCTGCACCTCGAAGGCGAATTCGTTGGCTCCGCCATGCTTCGGCCCGCGCAAGGCGCCGATCCCGCCGGTGATCGCGGAATAGATGTCCGATCCGGTGCCGGCGATGACCCGAGCCGCAAAGGTCGATGCGTTGAATTCGTGCTCGGCATAGAGAATAAGCGAGGTGTGCATCGCGCGCACCCAATCGCCATCCGGTTCGCGCCCATGCAGAAGATGCAGGAAATGGCCGCCGATCGAGGCATCGTCGGTTTCGACATCGATGCGCTTGCCGTTAGCACTGAAATGATGCCAGTAGAGCAGCATCGAGCCGAACGAGGCCATCAGCCGGTCGGCGATGTCGCGCGCGCGCGCCGGATTGTGGTCGTGCTCCTCGGGCAGGACGCATCCGAGCGCTGAGGCAGCCGTGCGCATCACGTCCATCGGATGCGCCGCAGCGGGAATCGCTTCGAGCACCCGCTTCACCGCGGCGGGAATTCCTCGCAAGACGCGCAGTTTGGCCTGATACGCCGCGAGTTCCGCCGCGTTCGGCAGAAAGCCGTGAACCAGCAGATGGGCAATTTCCTCGAAGGTGCAGCTTTCGGCGACATCGAGAATGTCATAGCCGCGATAATGTAGATCGTTGCCGGTTCGTCCGACACTGCATAACGCGGTGTTGCCAGCCGCGACCCCCGAGAGGGCAACCGATTTCTTGGGTTTCGGAGCCGTCGTTTCGCTCATGCTGCGTTTCCTTCGATCGTGTTATTTCTAGAAAATTCCAGGCTTGCCTTCCAGCAGCGCGCCATTGGGCAGGGCGACGTTCAACCGGTCGAGCTCGCCGGCCGGCAAATGCGGCAATTCCTGCACCGCTTCGATGAATCGCGCCGATTCACGCGCGGAAATGATGCCGTCGGTCAGCGTCTCGAACTTGCGGATATAGTCCGCGCGTTCGAACGGCCGCGCCCCCAGGGAATGCGCGTTCGCGACGGCCAACTCGTCGGTCAGCGTCGAGCCGTCCTTGAACGTGATCTCGATGCGTCCGCCGAACGCCTTCTGGTTCGGATCGGTCGCGTGATAGCGCCGCGTCCATTCCGGGTCCTCGCGCGTCTCGATTTTGTGCCACAGCCGTACCGTGTCCGGCCGCTGTGCGCGCTTCGGCGCGTAGCTGCCGACGTGATGCCAGGCGCCGTCCTGCAGCGCGACCGCGACGATATACATGATCGAATGGTCGAGCGTTTCGCGTGACGCCTTGGGGTCCATTTTCTGCGGGTCGTTCGCCCCGGTTCCGATCACGTAATGGGTATGATGCGACGTGTGGATGACGATTTTTTCGATCGCCTCGAAATCCTCGATCTGCTGGCGCATGCGGAACGCAAGGTCGATCAGCGCCTGGCTCTGATATTCCGCCGAGTGCTCCTTGGTATAGCTGTCCAGAATCGCGCGCTTGGCCTCGCCCTTTTCGGGCAGCGGCACGTGATAGATAGCGTCCTTGCCGCCCAGCATCCAGGCGATCACGCTGTCCTCGCCCTCATAGATCGGGCTCGGCGCGCCCTCGCCGCGCATCGCGCGGTCCACCGCCTCGATCGCGAGCTTGCCGGCATGGGCAGGCGCGAACGCTTTCCACGAGCTGATCTCGCCTTTGCGCGACTGACGGGTCGTGAAACTGACATGCACCGCCTGCTGCACCGCCTGAAAGATCACATCCTGCTTGAGGCCGAGCAGGGCTCCGATTCCGGCGGTCTGCGCCGGGGCGAGATGGGCGATATGGTCCTTTTTCCATTCATGCAGGCAGATCGCGCGCACCAGGTCGATCTGGATTTCGTAGCCGGTGACGATACCACGGATCAGGTCGCGGCCGGTGCGTTCCAAGCTTTGCGCGACCGCCAGAATCGGCGGAATATTGTCGCCCGGATGGGAATAATCGGCGGCCAGAAACGTGTCGTGATAATCGAGCTCGCGCACCGCCGTGCCGTTGGCCCAGGCCGCCCATTCGGGGCTCACGGTCTTGCGGGCCGGCAGGCCGAACACGGTTGCTCCGCCGCGCCGCGCATGGCCCAGCGCCATGTCGCGCGCCGCCACCACCGGCTTGCGATTCACCGAGGCGATGGCCACTGCGGCATTGTCGATCATCCGATTGATGATCATCTCGGTCACATCGCGCGGCACGGCCACTTTGTCGGCGGCAACGCCGGCAATCTTCCAGGCAAGCTGATCCTCGCGCGCGAGCAGCGATTTCGACGGATGGACGCGGACCTCATGCAGCTTCATGGATATTGGACACTTTCGTTTCTATATCATTTTATGGAATCCGGCTGCGCTGGAGATTCGGCGCCTTGCGCACAAAACGCAACCCTCGCGGACGGATCGGAGGGTTGTGCTTGATGGAGCGGTTCTGAAATTCCCCAGCATTCGCGGTCGTGTTCGTGGAAATTCCAAAACCATGAACCACATTGGAATCATGTGCTTTCCGGCATCAGGCGACGGCGTGCGGTGAGGTTTCGGTCGCGCGGATGCGCATCGTCTTCTTGTCGAGCTTGCCGACCGAGGTCTTGTCCAGCGCCTCGACGATGACGATCCGGTCCGGTACCGCGTAGCGGGAGATTTCGCCGAGATCGGCACGGGCACGGACATGCGACCGGATGGCCTCTTCATCTTGCGCGGCATTCTGTTTGAGCACCACGAAGGCGACCGGGCGCTCGCCCCAGCGTTCGTCGGGCACGCCCACCACGGCGGCCTCGGCAACGCCAGGATGTGTCAGGATGATGTCTTCGATCCCGATCGAGGAAATCCATTCGCCGCCGGTCTTGATGACATCCTTCACCCGATCGACGATGCGCAGATAGCCGTCCGCGTCCAGCGTGCCGATATCGCCCGTGTGCAGCCAGCCGCCGCGCCAGAGCGCGTCCGACGCCTCCGGGTTGCCGGCATAACCGGGCGTGAGGAAGGGCGAGCGCGCCACCACCTCGCCCACCGATTTCCCGTCGCGCGGCACGTCGTTCATCGCGTCGTCCACCACGCGCAATTCGACCAGGGTTGCCGGCAGGCCGGCGGAGATGCGAATCGCGACCTCGGCCTCGTTCCGATTTTCCGCCGCATCCAGAATATCGCCGCGCAACTGCGTCATGGTCAGGATCGGGCAGGTTTCCGACATGCCGTAGGCGGCGTAGATGTCGAGCCCGCGCGCAAGACCCGCCTCGCACAGCGCGCGCGGCAGCGCCGAGCCGCCGATGATCACGCGCCAGCCGGTGAGATCGATATCCTTCGCCGCCGGCGCGGTCAGGATCATGTGCATGATGGTCGGCACGCAATGCGAGACGGTGACCCGCTCGGTGCGCAGCAACCGGCAAACCACGTCCGGCAGGAACCGCCCGACATAGACCTGCTGCATCCCCATCATCGTCGCCGCATAGGGAAATCCCCAGGCATGAACGTGAAACATCGGCGTCAGCGGCATATACACGTCTTCGCGGGAGATGCGCCCGTTCAGCCCGGCCATCGCCATCGTCGCCATGATCACCATGGTGTGCAGAACGAGCTGCCGGTGGCTGAACATCACCCCCTTGGGCAGGCCGGTGGTGCCCGTGGTGTAGAAGGTGGTCGCCTGGGTATTCTCATCGAAATCGGGGAAATCGTGTTCCGCCGGCACCTGCGCGAGCAGCGCCTCGTATTCGCCGGCAAAGCCTTCGGGAAGGTCCGGCGGCGATGCCTCGTCAGTCATCAGCACGATCGCCCGCAGTCGCGGCAACCGGTCGCGGATCGCGCTCAGCACCGGCAGGAAATCGCTGTTGACGAACAGGATTTCCGCCCCGGAATGGTCGATCGTATAAGCGATCTGGTCAGGGCTGAGGCGAATATTCACCATCATCAGCACCGCACCCGACATCGGCACCGCGAAATAGGCTTCGAGATAGCGGTGGCTGTCCCAGTCCATCACGGCAATCCTGCTGCCCATGGCGGCACCGAGCCCGGCCAGCACCCCGCCGAGCCGGTTCACCCGCTCGACGAATTGCGGATAGGTGAAGCGCCGGTCGCCGCGATAGACGATCTCGCGCCGGCTCGCCTGGGCGATCGGCATTTTCAGGATGTGCTTGATCAGCAACGAATAGGGCTGCGCGCTCATGGAAAATTCCTCCACCTCTGCGCCCCGTATCGGGCCGGGGCTTGTCCTCCATTGGATAGGAGCGTATCGCGCCCGTCAATCCCGCTCACCCAGGCGTGGCCCCCCAACAGGAGACGTCATGACCGCGTTGAAATCCCTGTTCGATCTCACCGGCAAGCGCGCCCTGATCACCGGCGGCTCGCGCGGGCTGGGGCTGCAGATCGCCGAAGCGCTGGGCGAATACGGCGCGAAAATCGCCATCTCCGCACGCAAGGCGGACGAGCTGGACGAGGCGGTGCGCCATCTCGCCGGGCTGGGTATCGCGGCGACCGCGCATGTCGCCGATCTCGGCAGGCCCGAGGGCCCGAAGGCGCTGGCCGATGCGGTGCTCACGCTGCACGGCGAGATCGATATTCTGGTGAACAACGCGGGTGCTACCTGGGGTGCCCCGGCAACCGATGTCACCGCCGAGGCCTGGGCGCGGGTGATGAACCTGAATGTTAACAATCTGTTCTTTCTGACCCAGGACATCGCCCGGCGTTCGATGCTCCCGCGCCGGGCCGGCAAGGTGCTGAACATCGCCTCGATCGCCGGGCTGCGCGGCCACCACCCGGACATCACCGGAACCATCCCCTACAATGCCTCGAAAGGCGCGGTAGTGAACCTGACCCGCGCGCTGGCCGCCGAATGGGGGCCGCATAACGTCACGGTGAATGCGATCGCACCGGGGTTTTTTCCGTCGAAAATGACCAAGGGCATTCTCGGCCAGTTCGACAAGCAGGTGCTGCATCACACGCCGCTTGGCAAGCTCGGCAATGACGATGACCTGAAGGGTGCGGCGCTGCTGTTCTGCTCCGCAGCCTCCGGTCATATCACCGGGCAGATCCTCGCGGTCGATGGCGGCACGATGGTCATCTGAGCCGTCATGCTCATCGTGGTTGCCGGACTGCCCGGCACCGGAAAAAGCACTCTCGCGAAGGCGATCGCGCGCGAGCGGGAAGCGGTCTATCTGCGGATCGACACGATCGAGCAGGCGATCCGCGACGCGAACGGCGTCATGGGCGATGTCGGACCGGCCGGCTATGTCGCGGCCTATGCGCTGGCTTTGGACAATCTGCGCCTTGGCCGCATCGTCGTTGCCGATTCGACCAACCGGCTGATGATAACCCGCAAGGCTTTCCGCGCGACCGCATTGGCGGCGGCGGCATCGTTGATCGAAATCGAATTGATCTGCTCCGATCAGGCGGAACACCGGCGCCGCGTCGAAACAAGGTCCATCGACATCCCCGGTCTGTCGGCACCCGACTGGGCAGGCGTAGGCAGGCAAGCCGCCGAAACCGAACCCTGGGACCGCCCGCCGATCAGGCTCGACACCGCCGGCCGCACGATTGCCGAGTCGATCGCCGAATTGTCGGCTCTCATCGACCGGCATTAGACTATCCGGCTTGATCGAGCGCGCCCGTTATGGTCCTGCTCGCGCATGACCCGCTTCACCGCCCGTATCGCCCGCACCAAGCCCGCCGCCACATTCGCCATGGCCGCCCGTGCCCGCGCCCTGCGTGCCGCCGGGCGGGACGTGATCTCGCTGTCGATCGGCGAGCCGGATCTGCCGACACCGCCGCATGTGATCGAGGCGGCGTATCGCGCGTCGCTGGACGGCCAGACCCGCTATCCGCCGATCGCCGGCACCGAGACCCTGCGCGAGGCGGTCGCCCGCAAATTCACCCGCGACCAGAAGCTGCCGGTCGGGCCGAAAAACGTGCTGATCACCAATGGCGGCAAGCAGGCGATTTTCGACGCGGTGATGGCGGTGGTCGAGCCGGACGACGAGGTGGTGATCCCCGCGCCGTGCTGGGCCGGCTATATCCAGGTGGTCGAATTCGCCGGCGGCGCGCCGGTGTTCGTGCCCTGCCCCGTCGCGTCCGGCTTCCGACTCGACGCGACGGCGCTGGAAGCGGTGATCACGCCGCGCACCAAACTGTTGCTGCTGAATTATCCAAACAATCCTTCCGGTGCGGTGGCCGATGCGGCGATGCTGGACGCCATCGCCGGCGTGCTGCGGCGGCATCCCGATATCGTGGTGATTTCCGACGATATCTACGAGCATCTGATCTTCGACGGCGATTACCGCACCCTCGCCGCCGCGGTACCCGACCTCGCGGACCGGGTGCTGACCATGAGCGGGGTGTCAAAATCCTACGCGATGACCGGCTGGCGGCTCGGCTTCTGCACCGGGCCGGCCGACTGGCTGGCCGCGATGACACTGGTGCAGGGCACCGCGACGGCCGGGGTTTCGACGATCAGCCAGGCCGCCGCCGTGGCGGCGCTCGACGGGAATCAGGATCTGCTGGCCGAGCGGCGCGACATTTATCGGCGCCGGCGCGATCTGGTGCTGGCGGCGCTGAGCGGGACACCCGGCCTCGACTGCCCGAAACCCGAAGGCGCGTTCTATGCGTTTCCCTCGATCGCCGGCCTGATCGGCCGGACCACGCCCACCGGCCGGCATCTCGCGACCGACGACGATGTCGCCGAGGCGCTGCTGGAAGAAGCCCTGGTCGCGACCGTGCCCGGCTCCGCCTTCGCGATGCCGGGCCATATCCGCCTGTCCACCGCCGCCGCCGACGCGGCGCTCGCCGAGGCCTGCGCGCGGATCGTAAAATTCTGCAGAGCCATTCGATGAACGCCCCGGCATTCCTTATCGAGCGGCTGACCGCGCCGGGCATCGCCGGCCGGCGGGAGGCTTTGGCGAATTTGTTGATCGCCTGCGTGGCGGATGGTGGCTCGCTCGGGTATCGCGCGCCGCTCGCACTGGCTCGCGCCCGCACCGTTTTCGACGAGCTTGCCGACGTGGAACGGAATGGACAGGCCCTGGTTTTCACCGCATCCGTCGAAGGCGAGATCGCCGGCTGTGTCGCGATCTTCGCGGAAAAGCGTGAGACGGAGCCGCATATCGCCGAACTCGGCAAGCTGATGGTGCATTCAAGGTTTCGTCGTCATGGTATCGGTGGCGCTTTGGTCGCCGCCGCCGAACGCGCCGCTTTCGAATGGGGCAAAACGCGGCTCTATCTGTTCACATCCGATGACGGCATAGCGCCGGCGTTCTACGATCGGGCAGATTACCAACGCGCCGGACGTATCCCGGAAGGCGGCGGCCTGCCCGATGGAACATTGGTCGATGCCTTGATCTTCACCAAGAAACTTGCAGGACACGCCGTATGACCGAAACACGACCGCCCGTCCCGCCCTTCGATCGCGAAGCGGCGCTGAAAAAAGTCCGCGCCGCGGAGGATGCCTGGAACAGCCGCGACCCGGTTCGCGTCGCCGGCGCCTATACCAAGGACAGCGCCTGGCGCAACCGGTGCGAATTCTTCACCGGTCGCGCGGCGATCGTCGAGTTCCTCGCCCGCAAATGGGCGCGCGAGCTGGATTATCGTTTGATCAAGAGCCTTTGGGCGTTCCACGAAAACCGTATCGCCGTGCGCTTTCAGTATGAATATCACGACGACAGCGGTACCTGGTTCCGCGCCTATGGCAACGAGCAATGGGAGTTCGACGCGAACGGACTGATGCGGCGGCGCGAGGCGAGCATCAACGACAAGCCGATCCGCGAGGCGGAGCGGCGGTTCCGCTGGCCGGCAGGGCCGCGTCCCGCCGATCATCCGGGGATCGAGGATATCGGCTTCGGCTCAGAACCCTAGAAATCTCACCAACAGAGGTGCGAGGATCGCGGTGATCAGCCCGTTGAGCCCGATCGCCAGCGCGCCGAACGCGCCCGCTGTTTCGCTCTCCAGCAGCAGCCGCGCGGTGGCCAGCCCATGCGCGCCGGTGCCGCCGGCAAGACCCTGAGCGCGACGATCTCCGATCCGAAGCAGCCGGAAAAACGGCAGACAGACCAGCCCGCCGAACACGCCGGTCAGCAGCACGAAAATCGCGGTCAGCGACGGAATCCCGCCCAGATCCTGGGAAATTCCCATCGCGATCGGTGTGGTCACGGATTTCGGCGCCATCGAGATCACCACCGCGCGCGGCGCGCCGAGCCAATGGGTGATGACCATGGCGGACACCGAGGCGGTGACCGATCCGGCGATCAGAGCGACCAGAATCGGCAGCAGGTTGCGCCGCATCGTCACGAAATTCGCATACATCGGCACCGCGAGCGCGACCGTGGCCGGACCGAGCAGGAACTGGACATACTGCCCGCCACGGAAATAGGCGCGATACGAGGTGCCGGTGATCAGCAGCAGCACCGCCAGCACCGCGATCGAAACCATGATCGGGTTGGACCACGCCGCATGGCCGGTGCGCCGGTCGAGCGAGGTCGCCCCCTGCCAGACCAGCAGCGTCGCGACCAGGCCGAGCTGCGGGCCGCTCTGCAGATAGACCCAGACATGATAGAGATCGCCTCCGGCGAACGCGTGCATCAGCGATCCCCGCGCGCCAGAAGTTGCATCACCGTGCCGGTGACGCCAAGCGCCAGCAAGGTGGACACCGGGATCGCGACGGCGATCGCCAGTGCGTCGGTGCGCAGCACGTGCAGCTCGTTGACGATGCCGACGCCGGCCGGAACGAAGAGCAACCCGAGCTGTTTCAGCAACCCCTGCGCGGTGTCGTGCACCGGCGGCGGCGGCCCGCCGCGCCGGATCAGCAGCCCGAGAAGCAGGACCAGCCCCAGCACCGGGCCCGGAATCGGCCAGCCCGCCGCATGGGCGACGATGGTGCCAATCAACTGGCAGACGAGCAGCAGGGACAGGGCTCCGATCATCTTCGGTCTCCGATGGCGGCTGGCGTGGGGCGATGGATTGCGCTGTTATCGGCGCATGAACGCTCATGTCGCCGCCATCCTCGCCCGATTGCAAGAGCAGCCCTCACATACCGGCTCGCTGATCGTCACTCTGTTCGGCGATGCCATCCTGCCGCGCGGCGGCGCGGTCGCTCTGTCGACCATCATCGAACTGTGCGCGGCGATCGGGATCGGCTCAGGTGTGGTGCGCACGGCGGTGTCGCGCCTCGCCGCCGATGGCTGGCTGGTCGCGACAAGACAGAGCCGCGCCAGTTTCTACCGGATCGGCCCCGCGCGCAGCGGCGAATTCATCCGGGCGGCACGGCATATTTTCGGCCCGGCGCGCCGACAGGGTGTTCACCGGCTTACCATCGTTCTGTCCGAGCCGGGCGAAGCGCGCGAGGCTGCGCGCGACCGCCTCGCGAAGCTCGGCTTCGTCGCATGGCAGGGCGTCATGCTCGCACCCGAACGGCCGCTTCCGCCGTCACTCGCGGCAGGCGTGACCGCGTTGACCGCGACCGCCACGCCCGAGGCTCTGCAACGTCTCGCCGCCAAGGCCTGGCGGCTCGAGGTGCTCGGCGAACGCTACCAATCGTTCATCGAAGCGTTCGAATCTCTCGCCCGGCAGACGAGGCGATTGGATGCGCGCGACGCACTGATCGCGCGCACGCTGCTGATTCACGACTATCGCCGCATCATTTTGCGCGATCCGCGCCTGCCCGGCGCATTCCTGCCGGAACAATGGCAAGGCCATGCGGCGCGCGGACTCTGCGGCGCGCTCTATGCTGACCTGCTCGCCCCGGCGGAGAACTGGCTCGATCGCAACGCGCGCACCGAGACCGGCGATCTCCCGCCGCCCGATCCCAGCCTATGGAAGCGTTTCGCGAATGGCTGAGCGGCCGCAACCTCCGGCGTGACGCGGCAAGGTTCCGCGCAGAAACAGGCAGATCGCGCGCCGGATTCGCGCTTCGAGCTCAACCCTGCTTGGCGTCTTGCCGATGCCGAGCAGCATCTGCATATGGATTTTACCGATCGCCATTCCGTAGAGCATCTGGGCCGCCTCTTCCGGGTCGCGGACATCGAGCGTGCCGGCCGCCGCACAACCGGCAAGAAAGCCCTGAAGAACATCCTTGCATGGCTTGGCGCTCTCGCGGTCGAGCAGGCGCGACAGGGTCCTGCCGTGGATGTATTCAGCCATGATCAGCCTGAGCAGCGAAACCGTCGACGGACTCAGCACGTGATGCGCCCAGCGGGCCAGCACATCGAACAGCACATCCTCGGGCGTCCGCCCTTCGGTATGGATCGAGAAGTCGAAGGGTTCGTTGTGCCGCGCGAGAAGCGCCGTGAAGAGCTCTTCCTTCGACTGCACGAGCTGATAGAGCGTGCGCTTCGACATCCCGGCGGCACCGGCGACATCGTCCATCGTCGCCGCATGGTAGCCATGCCTGAGAAAAACCCGCTCGGCAGCCTTGATCAAGACGCAGCGCCGCAGCTCGGCGTCGTTCATGCCCTCGCGGGAATTTCGACGCGACGCCGCCGGCTTGCATCGCAACCGGCCTGAAAGAACAATCGAATCAGAATCAGCCATATCCGAACAATCATATGCCAAAAATGAGATCGCAGAGAACCTGCCGGATTTCAAGAAGAAATCGCCTCTTGACGCGGATCACGAAAACTCGATAGTTTCCACCCGGCACATGAGGAGGCTTCAGCGCGCTGCTGCCGGCAGCATCGATCAGCATGCCGGGGTTCGTAGGCGCGAAAAGTATCAAGCGAGATGATGATCCATAACACGTCACGGCTGCTCCGGCCTTTCCGGCCGGTGGGGCTTGCCTGCGCCGCCTTGCTGAGCGGCTGTGCGGTCGGTCCCAACTATCATCCCCCCAAGGCGCCGCAGGTCTCCTCCTATACGGAGCAGCGCCTGCCCGCACGCACGGTATCCGCCCCCGGCGTCGGCGGTGCTTCGCAAACCCTGGTGCTCGGGAAAAAGATCGGCGGCGAATGGTGGTCTCTGTTCCACTCGCCTTCGCTCGACTTATTGATCAAGACGGCGCTTGCCAACAACCCGAGCCTGCTCGCGGCGCAGAACGCGCTGCTCGCGGCGCAGGATACGGTGCGCGCGCAGGAAGGCTCGTTCTTCCCGTCGCTCAGCGGCAGTTTCAATGCAACGCGGGAGCGCAGCCCGTTCGGGGTTTCGGGCAGTGGCGGGGCGGGAGCGGCCGGCGCGGCATCGTCGGGGGCTTCGCCGTTTTCCTTGCTGAATGCGAGCGTTTCGGTCTCCTATGCGCCGGATATTTTCGGCGGCGTGCGCCGGCAGGTCGAAAACCTGCGCGCTCAGGCCCAGAATCAGCGTTTCGCGCTGGAAGCGACCTATCTCGCGCTGACCGCGAATATCGTCACCGCCGCGGTGACCGATGCGTCGCTGAAGGCGCAGATCGAGGCGACCGATCAAATCATCGCCGCCGAGGAACGCGAATTGCGCATCTTGCGCCGTCAGGTGGCACTGGGCGGAATTCCGGCGGCGAATGCGCTGACCCAGGAAGCCCAGCTCGCCCAGACCCGCGCGACGCTGCCGCCGCTGCAAAGCCAGCTCGCCCAGGAGCGCAACCAGCTCGCCGCCTATGAAGGCGTGATGCCGGACCAGTTCCACCTGCCCGATCTCGATCTTGCCGACATCGTTTTGCCGCGGCACCTGCCGGTCAGCTTACCCTCCGACCTGGTCCGCCAGCGGCCGGATATCCGCGAAGCAGCGGCGACGCTGCATGAAGAAACCGCCCTGGTAGGGGTGGCGACCGCGAACATGCTGCCGCAGATCACGCTGTCGGCCGGGGTCGGGCACGAAGCGCTGTCGGCGGCGGCGCTGTTCACGCCGCAAACGCTCTTGTGGAACCTCGCGGCGGGGGTGACCCAGCCGCTTTTCGAAGGCGGCACGCTGCTTTATAAGCGTCGCGCGGCAATCGCGACGATGCGGGAAGCGGCGGCGAATTATCAGAACACCGTGGTACTGGCGTTCCAGAACGTGTCTGACACGCTGCTCGCCTTGCAATACGATGCGTCGACCCTCGCCGCCGACACCACGGCGGAAGCCTCGGCCAAGGCCAGCCTCGCGGTCATCGAACGTCAGTACCGCCTCGGCGGCGTTCCCTACACCGCGGTTCTGACCGCCGAGCAAACCTATCAGACCGCCGTGATCGCCCGGATCAAGGCGAGTGCGCAGCGCTACGCCGACACCGCCGCCCTGTTCCAGGCGCTCGGCGGCGGCTGGTGGAATCGCCAGGATATCGCGCACGATGTACGAACCTGCTGTGGAGTTTTGCCATGACGGCACAAGCGATGAATGACCCCGGCAACGGCGCCGGTCCCGACCGGATCAAGGTGAAGCGCCCCTCGACGGTGAGGCGAATGGTCGTCATGCTGATTCTCGTCGGCATCGTGCTGTTCCTGATCTTCGGCTTCGGCGCGTTCCGTACCATCATGATCGGCAAGTTCCTCGCCACGCTGAAGAACCCGCCGCAGACGGTCGCGACCATGGTGGCGGCGAAAACCTCGTTCCAGCCCGAAATGAAAGCGACCGGCAGCCTGATCGCCGAGCAGGGGGCCAATCTGTCCGCCGAGGTGAGCGGCATCGTCGACACGATCCGGTTCCGCTCCGGCCAGGACGTCAAGCAAGGCCAGGTGCTCCTCACGCTGCGGCCGAACAACGACAAGGCCCTGCTCGCCCAGTTGCAGGCGACGGCGGCGCTCGATCGCACCACCTATCAGCGCGATCTCGCTCAGTTCCACGCGCAGGCGGTGAGCATGCAGACCGTCGATATCGACCGGACCAACCTTGCCAGTGCCGAAGCGCAGGTGAAAAGCCAGTTGGCACTGATGGCGGAAAAACATGTCCGCGCGCCGTTCTCGGGACGCATCGGTATCCGTCAGGTCGATCTCGGGCAATATCTCGCCGCCGGAACCACCATCGCCTCGCTGCAGGAACTCAACCCGATCGATATCGATTTCTACCTGCCGCAATCCACCCTGCGGACAATTCGCCTTGGAATGCCGGTAAAGGTGACCGTCAACGCCTTCGGTGGCACCGGCTTTCCCGGCAAGATCATCGCGATCGATTCGGCGGTGAGCACGACGACGCGGATGATCCAGGTGCGCGCGAGCCTGACCAATCCGCATGAAGAGCTGCGGCCGGGCATGTTCGCCCGTGTCGCGATCGATGTCGGTGCGCCGGAGGAACTCGTCACCCTGCCGCAGACCGCGATCGCCTATAATCCTTATGGCGACACGGTGTTTCTGGCGGTTCCCGACAAGGGCAGCGCCGCCGACCCGGTCAAGCCCGGCGCCCAGGCCAAAAGTGGCAAGGCCCAGCCCTCGCTTCACGCACAGCAGGTTTTCGTGACCCTCGGGCAGACGCGCGGCGATCAGGTCGCGATCACCAAGGGCATCGCGGCCGGCGATCAGGTCGTCGTCGCCGGCCAGGTGAAATTGCGCAACGGCACGCCGGTCACGATCAACAACAAGACCCTGCCTCCGAACAATCCTGCCCCGACCGTTCCGAACCACTGAACCGCACCATGAAGAATTTCACCTCCCTGTTCATCAGGCGGCCGGTTCTGGCGATCGTCGTCAGCGCGGTCATCCTCGTGCTCGGATTGAAGGCCGTCGGCGCGCTGCCGGTTCTCGAATATCCGAAGACCGAGAACGCGACCATCACCATCACCACGACCTATCCGGGCGCCGATCCGAACACCATGGCCGGGTTCGTCACCACGCCGATCGAGCACGCCGTCGCCCAGGTCAACGGCATCGACTACATGACCTCGGCGAGCCAGGCCAGCACCAGCACGATCACCATCTATCTCGTGCTGAACTACAACCCGGACCAGGCGCTCACCGAAATTCAGGCACAAGTCCAGTCGGTGCTGAACCAGTTGCCGAGCGGCACCCAGCAGCCACAGCTCAAGCTGCAGGTCGGCCAGCAGCTCGATGCGATGTATATCGGTTTCAAGAGCAAGGTGCTGTCGCCCAACCAGATCACCGACTATCTGACCAGGGTGGTGCAGCCGCAACTGCAATCGGTGCAGGGCGTGCAGACCGCGGAAATTCTCGGCGCGCAGAACTTCGCGATGCGCGTCTGGATGGATCCGGCCAAGCTCGCCGCCTACGGACTGTCCGCGAGCGATGTCTATAACGCGCTCGCCGGCAACGACTTCATCAGCGCGCTCGGCAATTCCAAAGGCACGATGACGCAGACCTCGCTGACCGCCTCGACCAGCCTGCACAGCGCAGCCGCGTTCCGCAACCTGATTATCAAACAGTCGAATGGCGCGATCGTCCGCCTCGGCGACGTCGCGCATGTGACACTCGGCTCGGATACCTATGATGCCGAGGTCGCGTTCGACGGCAAGCCTGGCGTCTATATCGGCATCCAGGTTGCACCGGGGGCGAATCTGATCTCGGTCGTTCACGGCGTGGAGCAGCGGTTTCCGCAGATCCAGGCGCAATTGCCCTCCGGCCTGGACGGCTCGATCGTCTATAATTCGGCAAGCTTCGTGAATGCGTCGATCCATGACGTGATCGCGGCGCTAATCGAGGCCCTGCTCATCGTCGTCGTCGTCGTCTTCGCGTTTCTCGGCACGCCGCGCTCGGTGATCATTCCGGTGGTCGCGATTCCGCTATCGCTGATCGGCACCTTCGCGGCAATGCTGATGCTCGGCTTCACCATCAACCTGCTCACGCTGCTGGCCCTGGTACTCGCGATCGGGCTGGTGGTGGACGACGCCATCATCATCGTCGAAAACGTCAACCGGCATCTCGACAATGGCGAACCACGCATGCAGGCAGCGATGGCGGCGGCAGCCGAACTCGCCAACCCGATCATCGCGATGACGGTGGTGCTTGCCGCCGTCTATGTGCCGATCGGCTTCCAGGGCGGCCTCACCGGGGCGCTGTTCACCGAATTCGCCTTCACCCTGGTCTCGGCGGTGACGATTTCGGCGATCATCGCATTGACGTTGTCGCCGATGCTGTCCTCGCGGATGCTGCGCCATATTTCGCGCGAAGACCGATCCTGGGAAGGCAGGCTGGTGCATTTCATCGACCGGCGGTTCGACGAGGTTCACCGGCTCTATATGCGATTGCTGCGCGGCAGCCTTGCGACCATCCCGGTGACGCTGACTTTCGGTGCAATCATTCTGGCGAGTATCTACTTTCTCGCCTCGGGTGCGAAAAGCGAACTGGCGCCACAGGAAGATCAAGGCGTCGTCATCCTGTCCTCCACCTCCGCCCCGAACGCGACCCTGGCGCAGAAAGTGGTCTGGGGCCAGGAAGTCAACCAGATAATGATGAGCCACAAATCGGTGGCGCACACATTCCAGTTCGAAACCCCCACTTTGTCGATCGGTGGCGCGGTGCTCAAGCCATGGGACCAGCGCGCGAAATCCGCCACGGTGTTGCAGACGGCGATCCAGAATCAGGTGGCCTCTGGAATCTCCGGCCAGCAGGTGGTCGCGTTCCAGCCGCCATCGCTGCCCGGTTCGCAGGGCATGCCCGTGCAGTTCGTGCTGAAGACCACCAATTCGTTCGGTGTGCTGAACGGGGTCGCGCAGAAAGTCCTGGCCGCCGCATTGAAATCGGGAAAATTCATCTTCCTGCAGAGCGACCTCAAAATCGACCAGCCGCAATCAACGGTGGCGATCGACCGTGCAAAGGCCGCCAATCTCGGCCTGACCATGAGCCAGGTGGGCGCCGCCCTGTCGCAGGCGCTCGGCGGACTCTATGTGAATTACTTCAGCCTCGACGATCGTTCCTATAAGGTCATTCCCCAGGTTTCGCAGATCAACCGGCTGAACGTCGTGCAATTGCTCGACTATCCGATCACCTCGATCAACGGCGTGCCGATTCCTCTCGGCTCCGTCGCCAAGATCACCAACCAGGTGATCCCGGAATCGGTCAATCACTTTCAGCAGTTGAACTCGGCGACGATCGAAGGTGTCGCGGCACCGGGCGTGTCGACGGGCGAAGCGGTCAAGGTGCTCGACGCCATCGCGAAGCAAACTCTCCCCTCGGGCTACGAAATCGATTACGGCGGCCCGATGCGCCAGTTCATCCAGGAGCGCAGCGGGTTTCTCGCAACCTTCGGCTTCGCGGTAATCGTGATCTTCCTCGCTCTCGCGGCACTGTTCAACTCGTTCCGCGATCCGCTGATCATCCTGGTCTCGGTACCGATGTCGATCGCCGGCGCCTTGATCTTCATCTATCTCGGCTTCGGGCTGAGCCTGAACATCTATACCGAGGTCGGCCTGGTCACCCTGATGGGCTTGATCAGCAAACACGGCATCCTGATCGTCGAGGTGGCAAACGAGGCGCAGTTGGCCGGCATGACCAAGCGGCAGGCGATCGAACACGCGGTGGGCATCCGGCTGCGCCCGATCCTGATGACCACGGCAGCGATGGTGCTGGGCGTGGCGCCGCTGATCATCGCGACCGGGGCCGGCGCCGCCGCGCGCTACAATATGGGCATGGTGATCGCAAGCGGCCTCGCGATCGGCACGCTGTTCACCTTGTTCGTGCTGCCGGCGGTGTATCTCGTGGTCGCCCAGCAGCACCAGGCCACCGAGTAGATCGCGATCGGTACATGCCGATCACGATCTACTCATATTTTGGCGATCGACCGACGGTAAATCCCGCCGCCTCGATCGCGGCGCGTAGCATCTGCGGCGTCGCGGTCGAGGCGATGGCGACTTCGCGTCCCGCGAGATCGGCAGCGACATCGGCTTTCGCATCGATCTTCTGTACCGCCTTCGTAATGGACGCGACGCAGGCATTGCATTCCATATCCGGGACTTTGAAACGTGTCATGGCACACTCCTGATGGTGATTCCGGTTATGCCTGAACCATAAGGCTTCCCATTATCGGAAGGTCAAGCTTGACCTTCCCATGATTGGAAACTTATATAAGGGTGGGACAGGAGACCATCCCATGGCCGATATCGCCACCGACTATCATCCCCCAGCCACAAAAATGGTCCACGACCTCGCCATCGAGGGCATGACCTGTGCGAGTTGCGTCGCACGAGTCGAGAAATCGCTGAAACGGATCGAGGGCGTCGCCTCGGTCGCGGTCAATCTCGCGACCGAATCCGCGCGGATCGAGGCAGCCGCCGGCGTGACGGACGTTGCCCTGATCGCGGCGGTGGCCAAGGCCGGCTACGGCGCGCGGCCGCGCACCGCCGCCGAACCCCAGGCCGAGACAAAAGAGATTTCGCGCGACGCTGCCATGCTCGGCATCGCCGCCCTCGCCTCTGCTCCATTGTTGCTGCCGATGCTGAGCGGCGGCGCCATCGCCCTGCCCGGCGGCCTGATGCTGGCGCTCGCCAGCATCGTGCAGTTCGGCCCCGGCCTGCGCTTCTACGTCGCCGGCTGGAAAAGCCTGCGCGCCGGCACCGGCTCGATGGATGTGCTGGTGGCGATCGGCACGTCGGCGGCCTATGGGCTGTCGGTCTTCGATTTCGCGGCGCAGCGCGGTCCGCTCTATTTCGAAGCCTCCGCCGTGGTGATCACGCTGATCCGCCTCGGCAAATATCTGGAACATCGGGCAAAGCGCAGCGCCGCCCGCTCGGTTGGCGCCCTCGCCTCACTCCGGCCGGACATCGCGCATCGCGTCACCCGCGATGGCGTCGCGGACCTGGCCGTCGCCGCACTCTCTCCCGGCGATGTCATCGAAGTCCGGCCCGGCGAGCGGGTGCCGGCCGATGCGCGGATCAACGACGGTGCCGGGCTGTTCGACGAACAGCACATCACCGGCGAGGCGCTGCCGGTGCTGCGCGAAGCCGGCGCCACGGTCATGGCCGGCGCATTGGCACAGGATACCGCGCTGCGCCTGACCGTGGTGGCCGAGCCGGGGCAGTCGATGATCGACCGGATGGCCCGGCTGATCGAGGACGCGCAGGCGTCGAAACCGCCGATCCAGCGCCTGGCGGACACTATCGCCGCATGGTTCGTCCCGGTCATTCTGCTGATCGCGTTGGCCACGCTCGCGGGCTGGCTGCTGGCGGGTGCCGCGACCTCGACCGCGGTGATCGCCGCCGTGTCCGTGCTTGTGATCGCCTGCCCCTGTGCGCTGGGCCTCGCCACCCCGGCGGCGATCGTCACCGGCACCGGGGTCGCGGCTAGGCACGGCATCCTGATCCGCGACGCGGTGGTGCTGGAGGCGGCGCATCGCGTCGATACCGTGGTGTTCGACAAGACCGGTACGCTGACCGAAGGCAAGCCGGAACTCGTCGCGGTACAACCGATGCCAGGCATCGCCGAATCCTGGATCCGCGCGCTGGCATCGGCATTGTCGGCGACCGGAACCCATCCGCTCGCCCGCGCGTTGCGGGACGCGTTGCCCGATGCGGCACCAGCCGAACAGGTCTCGGTCATCGCCGGGCGCGGCGTCCGCGGCACGGTCGAGGGTGAGATTCTGCTCCTCGGCAATGCCCGACTCGCTACCGAAACCGGAGCGGACACCGCCGCGCTGGCGGCACTTACGGCAAAAATCGAGCGCGACGGCACAACGCTTTCGTTCCTGCTGCGCGAGAACGGCACCTTGCTCGGCGTCCTCGTCTTCGCGGACACGGCGCGGCTGCACGCGCGCGACGCTGTCGTCGCGGTGCGCGCGCTCGGCTGCACGGTGATGCTGCTGACCGGCGACAACCAGGGCGCCGCCCGCGCGCTCGCCCGCGATCTCGGCCTCGATGACGTGATCGCGGAGGCCGATCCGATCCGCAAGCGCGCCGAAATCAAGGCACTGCGCGATCGGGGGCGGGTGGTGGCCATGGTCGGCGACGGCATCAACGACGCGGCGGCCCTGGCCGAAGCCGATCTCGGCATCGCCATCGGCAGCGGCGTCGATACCGCGCTGGATGCCGCACCGATCGTTCTGCTGCGCGACGATCCGCGTTTGGTCGCCGATGCGCTGGCGCTCGCGCGGCGGGTACGGCGCACATTGTGGCAGGGGCTGTTCTGGGCGTTCATCTACAATGTGATCGGGATTCCGCTCGCCGCGTTCGGCCTGCTCAACCCGATGGTTTCGGGCGCCGCGATGGCCGCCTCCTCGGTCTCGGTGCTCGGCAACGCACTTCTGTTGCGGCGCTGGCGAGGGCAAGCGTCATGAAATCCGTCGTCACCATTCGCGAAGCCGCCGCGCGCAGCGGCGTTTCGGCGAAAATGATCCGCCATTACGAGTCGATCGGGCTGATCGCGCCGCCCATCAGGGCCGAGAACAATTACCGGTTTTACGATCCGCGGCTGATCCACGAGCTTGGCTTCATCCATCGCGCCCGCGAACTCGGCTTCTCGATCGCCGATATCGGCGCATTGCTCGCCCTCTGGCGCGACCGCAACCGTCCATCCGCCGAGGTGAAGGCGATCGCGCTGTCGCAGATCGCGGTGCTGGAGGCGAAGGCGGACGCCCTGCGCGCAATGAGCGCGACGCTGCGCCACCTCGCCGCGCATTGCCATGGCGACGACCGGCCGGACTGCCCGATCCTCGAAAATCTGGCGGGCGATCAATCCATTACACAATCGAGGAAATAGTCGCCGTTTTCGTCCTTGCGCACACCATGGATATCGGTCTCGAAGCCGGGAAACTGGCGATCCCAGGCGGCGGCGAAGCGCAGATACTCGACGATCAGCGGCGATGACACGCGCTCGCCCGGCACGATGAGCGGAATCCCCGGCGGATAGGGCACCACCATGCGCGCGAGCACCCTGCCTTCGAGCGCATCGAGCGGCACCTGCTCCACGCGCCCGCCGGCAAGCGCGGCGTGCGCCTGCTGCGGCGTCATCGCCGGTTCCGGGAGTTCGGCAAACATCGCGTTCTGGATCGCGAGCACCCTGCCCGCGCGATACACCACATGCTGGGCGGCGCAGAGATCGCGCAGCCCCATCCGCTCATAGGCGTGTGAGGAGCGCACCAGTTCGGGCATCACGTCGGCAAGCGGCGTGTTAGCCTCGTAATGGGCGCGGAAGGCGAGCAGCTCGGTGACCAGATTGCTCCATTTGCCACGCGAGACGCCGAGAGTGAACAGGATCAGGAAGTGGTAGGTGCCGATCTTTTCCACCACGATGCCGCGCGACCAGAGAAATTTTGCCACGATCGGCGCCGGAATCCCGGTCCCGGCGTCGATACCGGGACAAAGGATCGTCACCTTCATCGGATCGAGGAGCGTAAAACCGTCGGTAATATCCTCGAAGCCGTGCCACGACTCGCCCGGCTTCAGCGTCCAGCCATCCTGATCGAGCCCGGCACCGTCCGGTTCCCACAGCTTGAACCACCAGTCGCCGCGCGCCGCGAACGCTTCGCCGAGCGATGCAACGCTGCGGCGGAACGCGGCAGCCTCGCGCAGGGTTTCATCGACCAGGGTGCGGCCGGCGGCCCCGCGCATCATCCGGGCCGCGACATCGCACGAGGCGATGATGCCATACCAGGGGGAGGTGCTGGAATGCATCATGAAGGCTTCGTTGAACCGATCGGGGTCGAGCCGGAGCTTGGTGCCTTCCTTGAGATGCACCATCGACGCCTGGGAAAACGCGGCGAGCACCTTATGGGTCGACTGGGTGGAGAACACCAGCGGTTCCACCGGCCCCGCGCCGTCGCTCATCGCGAAGAAGTTCCGGTAGAATTCGTGGAACCGCGCCTGGGCAAGCCACGCTTCGTCGAAATGGATCGCATCGGTGATCGGCGCCAACGCGGTTTTCACCACATCGGCGTTGACGCACAGCCCGTCATAGGTCGAGTTGGTGACGGTGGCGAGCCGGATGCGCCCGCCGGCGCGCTCGCGCAGCGCCGCCACATCGAACTGCCGGCGCGGGATCGGGCCGATGATGCCGTACTCGTTGCGGCTAGGCAGCAGATAGATCGGCCGCGCCCCGGTCATGATCAGCGCATGGACGATCGATTTGTGGCAGTTGCGATCGACCAGGACGGTATCGCCCGCCCCCACCAGCCCGCTCCAGACGATCTTGTTCGCGCTCGACGTGCCGTTGGTCACGAAAAAGGTCGAATCCGCGCCGAAACTCTGCGCCGCCTCGCGCTCCGCCTCGCGCACCGGACCGGCATGATCGAGCAACGACCCAAGTTCCGGCACCGAAACGGACAAATCCGCGCGCAAGGCCGTCTCGCCGAAAAACCGATGGAACGCCTGGCCGACCGGCGAGCGCATGAACGCGACTCCGCCGCCATGGCCCGGCGTGTGCCAGGAATATTTCGCGGCATCGGTATAGCGCGCCAGCGCCTTGAAGAAGGGCGGCAGCATCGCGTCGAGATAGCGATGGATCGCGCTCGACACATAGCCCGCCATGAAACCGGGCGTGTCCTCGTGCAGATAGAGATAGCCGTCGATCCGCTCCATCAGCTCGACCGGCGGATCGTCCGGCATGCGGCGTTCGCCATACAGAAACACCGGCAGGTCCGGCGCCCGCGCCAAGGCCAGCGAAACGATCCGGTCCAACGCCTCGATCAGCGCATCGCGATCGGCAAAACCGTCGATCGAAACCAGCACGGCGGACAGGCCAGTATAGAGCACCCGTCCCGCCCGCGCGTCATCGACACCGAGGCCCGCGAGCACCCGGTGGCCGCGCGCCTCGAAGGCGGCAACCAAGGCGCGGATGACCCGCGCCCCGGCGGTGGAGGCGCCGTAATCGTCGTCGATCACGGCAATCGGATAATCGTCCAGTTCTCTCATCGCGCCGGCATAGACAAGAACAGGCAACCAAGCCAGAGGCCTCAGCTACCCTCGTTCGGCACGGTGATGCGAAACAGCGTGCCGGTCGCCCCCGTGCCGATCAGATCGAGTTCGCCGCCATGGGCGCGGATCAGGTCGCGCGCGATGGCAAGCCCGAGCCCGGTACCGCCGCGCCGCGCCGAGCCGGTGAACGGCCGGAACAGATTGGCGCGCGCCTGTTCCGGCAATCCGGGTCCATCATCCTCGATGTCGATGATCAGCAGAGCGGCCTCGCAGCGCGCCCGGACCGAAAGCCGCTGCGCCCCCGCCTCGGCGGCGTTGCGCATCAGATTGAACAGCGCCCGGTAGATTTGGGCGCGATCCAGCTTCGGCGCCAGATCGCCCGGAATAACGTTTTCCACCGCGAGCCCGCCGGCCAGCGGGCGGATCTGCTCCGCCAGTTCCTCCACCAGCGCGGCGAGCGGGAACGACGCGCGCAGCAGCGCCGGCGGTCCCTCCCGCGCGAAAGTCAGCGTCCTGGTGACCAGCTCGGTCGCACGCTCCACCGCGCCGAGCAGGGTCGCCGCCGCGCGCCGCGTCGCCGGATCGGTACTGCCGGAGAGCCGGTCGGCCACCAGCAGGGCAGAGGACAGGATGTTGCGCAGATCGTGGCTGATCTTGGCGACGGCGGTGCCGAGTGCCGCGAGCCGCGCATTGCGCCAGAGGGCGGCGCGCAGCTCGGTCTGCATCGCCGCGAGTTCCCGCGCCGCCAGCGCGATCTCATCATCGCCGTGCCGTCTCTCGGACGGCACGGCCAGGGGTGCGGCGTGCTCGGGATCGGCCCGGAAGGTCGCGATGCTGTCGGTCAGGCGGCGCATCGGCAAAACAAGCACCCGGTCGAGCATCAGATACACCATCAGCCCGGTCAGCAGCGCGATCGCCAGGGACAATGCCGCGATATGCGCGGCATAGCGGCGCAGATGGCGCGCGAGCATGGCGTTGCGGACCACGATCTGCACGATCACGCCTTTTTGCAGCGGGCTCGGCGCCGAAACCAGGATGTCGCGCGGCTCCAGCCCCAGAAGCACCCCGACCGCACGCATCATCGAACCGATCAGCGTCTCATCCGCGATGTCGATCGCGGCACCCGGCCGCACCGTGCCGCGCGGCGGCAGCACCATGATGCTCCGCCCGTCCTCGATCAGCCGGATCGCCTCGGTGCCCGACAGGCGCAGCAATTCGTTGCGGGTGGACAGATCGACCACGCCGTGCGGCGCGGTCGAGACGGTGAGCGCGGCAAGATGCGCCTCGGTGATACGGTTGGTCAGCCACTCGGTCCGTTCCCGTCCGAGGCTGGGCAACAGGATCATCACCTCGACGATCAGGGTCACCGCCACAGTCAGCCAGAGCAGCCGCGCCGAGAGGCCGTAGCGAAGCCGGCCCATCGTGCGGAGCGGGGCGATCAGACCGTCTCCACGGTCTGGCCGGCGGCGCGTCCCGCCGCGAACAGCCGGTCGAGAAAGGCACGGTCGGCATTGAACCGCGATTCCGGCGCCAGCCCGACAAGTGCCTGATCGGCCGTATATTCGACGAAATCGAGCCCCGGCGGCAGGCAGGCGCATTCCGCCTCGATCGCGGTCTGAAAGGCGATTTCCTGTATCCGATTGAGGATGTCCGCGGGCTGGCTCGGCACCCCGGCGCGCGTCCGGCTCTGCGCGCGGATCAGCACGAGCAGGTCGGGATCGAGCGCAAGCAGCGGCGCCAGCGGCGGATTTCCGGAATAGGCGCCATCCCAATAAGCCACACCGTCGATCGTCACCGCGGGAAAGACCGCCGGGAGGCAGGACGAGGCAAGCAGCGCCTCCACGGTGATCTCCCGGTTGGTGAAAATCCGCGCCCGTCCGGTTTCCACCGCCGTCGCGGCGACGAACAGGCGCGGTGCCGCCGGATCGGCCAAGGCTTCGCGGTCGAGCAGATCGGTCAGGATCGGCCGCAGCGGATTCTGCCCGAGCGGATTGAACGGCGCCGCGCCGAACAGGTTGAGCGCCGCCGCCATGCCCTGCATCGCCAGGGTATTGCCGAAGTCGCGGCCGATCCCGAAACCGGGCACCCAGCGGTCGAGCTGGTCGGAGAGCGGCGCGAACACGTTGGCCGCACCCACCCGCTCCCAGAATTGCGCCATCGCCGTGCGTGCCCCGTCCGCTCCGCCGCACACCAGCCCCTGCACCGCCATGGCCGCGAGAAGCGCGCCGGACGAGACGCCGCAGACCGCGTCGAAACGGAAACCGGCCTCGATCAGCGCATCCAGCACGCCCCAGGCGAAGGCGCCATGCGCGCCGCCGCCCTGCAGGGCAAGCACGGTGCGGTCCCGGTCGAAACGCTTTATCGCCATCACGGCAGTTTGCACGGCCGGCGGGCGTTTGAGCAAGCCGTGTTTGGTCCGCGCTTCATTGACGCGGCACGCGTCACTGCCTATGAGGGCGTCTCTTGATGAAGCCGCTCCTGCCGGATCGCGGCTTCGTCTTCGTTTGTCCATTCGCCTGCCCGCATTAACCGATCGACTATCTCGAGAATCCTTGGAGTAGAGACCGTGAAGCGCACCTATCAACCCTCCAAACTCGTCCGCAAGCGCCGCCATGGTTTTCGCTCGCGGATGGAAACCGTCGGCGGCCGCAAGGTTCTGGCCAACCGCCGCGCGAAGGGCCGCAAGCGCCTGTCGGCCTGACCGGCTGGCGGACGTGCCACGCCTCCGAACCGACCCGGCCCACGCCCATGCCGCGCGCGACGCATGACGCCCTGCCGAAACGCGCCGATTTCCTGCGCGCCGCCGCGCGTGGGCGCAAGATCGCCCGCCCCGGCTTCGTGATTCAGGTGCTGCGGACCGAACCGGACGCCACCCCGCGCATCGGCTTCACCGCGAGCCGCAAAGTGGGCAACGCGGTGCAGCGCAACCGTGCCCGGCGCCGCCTCCGCGCGATGGTCCGCCTCGAACTCGCCGAACGCGCGATGGCGGGCCGCGCGATTGCCGGCGCCGATCTCGTTCTGATCGCGCGCAAGGACACCGCCGGCATCGATTTCGCCGCGCTGTGCAGCGCATTCGGCGCGGTGCTGGACCAGTCCTTCGCCGGAGACCACGGCACGGGAGCATCCTCGTGACCCCCGCCGCCCGCACGCTTCGCGGCTTCGTGCGCGCCTATCAACTGGCTCTTTCGCCGGTTCTTGGCGGTCAGTGCCGGTTTTACCCGTCCTGCAGCGCCTACGCGATGGATGCGCTCGCCACCCATGGCGCCGTGCGCGGCGCGGCGCTCGCCGCGCGGCGGATTCTGCGCTGTCACCCCTGGAACGACGGCGGTCACGACCCGGTGCCGCCCGCGACCACCATGTCCCGAGACGAAATGACCCGCAATGGATAACCGACGCCTGCTCTACGCGATCTCGATCTCGCTTGCGATCCTGGTGATCTTCCAGGTCCTGGGCGGGTATTTCCTGCCCAAGCCGCCGCCGCGCCCGGCGGTTCACGCGATCACGAACCAGACTTCGGCACCGCCCAGCGCGGCACCGGGCGCTCCCGCCGAAGCCGGCGCGGCCGCCAGCGCCAAGACGGCGGCGGCACCGCGCCTTGTGATCGACGCGCCCTCGGTCAAGGGCTCGATGAGCCTGCTCGGCGCCCGGCTCGACGATCTGGTCCTCACGCATTACCACAAAACCGTCGCGAAAACCTCGCCCCTGGTGCGGCTGCTGTCGCGTTCGTCGGGCACGAAACCCTATTACGTGCAATTCGGCTGGGATGCGGCACCCGGCTCGAACCTCGCCGTGCCGGGGCCGAAAACCTTGTGGACTAGCTCGGGCGGCGTGCTGGCGCCCGGTCACGACGTCACCTTGTCCTGGGACAACGGCGCCGGCGTGACCTTCCAACTGCTGATGGCCATCGATTCGGACTACATGTTCACCGTGCAGCAGCGCGTGGTGAACCAGACCGGCGCCAAGATCGAGGTATTCCCCTGGTCGCGCATCCGCCGCGACTATCTGCCGTCCATCGAGGGCACCTACATCCTCCATAAAGGCCCGATCGGCACGTTCAAGGGCACGCTGCACGAGATGAGCTATGTGGATGTCCGCTCGAACGCGAAGCGGCGGGCGGGAACCGCGTTCCAGGACACTGATATCGGCGGCTGGGCCGGCATCACCGGCAAATACTGGCTGACCGCGCTGATCCCGAGCCAGGGTACCGAGATGACCGGCGCCTATCGCTATCTGCCGCGCCCCGGTCATCCGAAGGATGCCGCGTATCAGGTCGATTACATGACGGCGAAGCCGGTCGATGCCGCGCCGGGTGCGGCCGCGCAAACCACGCTGCACGTCTTCGCCGGCGCGAAAGTGCTGCATATCCTGAACGCGTATCAGCACAAATACCGGATACCGCTGTTCGAGAAGGCGATCGATTTCGGCTGGTTCTTTTTCCTGACCAAGCCGATCTTCCTCGCCCTCGATTATTTCGCCAAAGTGTTCGGCAATTTCGGCGTGTCCATCATCGTGTTCACCGTGCTGCTCAAGGTGGTGCTGTTCCCGCTGGTGCGCACCTCCTATCGCTCGATGGGCAAGATGCGCGCGGTGACGCCGAAGGTGCAGGCGCTGCGCGAACGGTTCAAGGACGATCAGGTCCAGCAGCAGAAGGAGATCATGGCGCTCTACAAGGCCGAGGGCGTCAATCCGGCGGCCGGCTGCCTGCCGATGCTGCTGCAGATCCCGATCTTCTTCTCGCTCTATAAGGTGATCTTCATTTCCATCGGCATGCGCCATGCCCCGTTCATCCTGTGGATTCACGACCTGTCGGCGGAAGATCCGACCAACATCTTCAACCTGTTCGGGCTGATTCCATTCCATCCGGGCACGATCTCGCCGTTCCTGCATCTCGGCGTGCTGCCGATCATCATGGGCCTGACCATGTGGGGTCAGCAGCGGCTCAACCCGCCGCCGCCCGATCCCACCCAGGCCAAGATGATGCAGTTCATGCCGGTGATCTTCACCTTCATGCTCGGCCGGTTCTCGGCGGGGCTGGTGCTGTACTACTGCGTCAACAACACGCTCACGCTGATCCAGCAATGGCTCATCATGCGCAATTTCCAGCATCATCCGCGCCACCCCGCCGACGCCAAGGTCTGAGACGCCGGGATGGACGAGGCGGAACTGCTCGAAGCCGGTCGGCTCCTGTTCGCGCGCGGCACTCGGTTCGTCCATGCGGCGCAGACGGTGGAGGGGCTGCTCGACGCGACCGGAATCGAGATCGCGCTTGCCGGACGGTCGAATGTCGGCAAATCGACCCTTATCAACGCCTTGACCGGGCAGGTTGCCCTCGCCCGCGTCGCCCAGGCGCCGGGGCGGACGCGGCAGCTCAATTTTTTCCAGGTGGGCGAAGGCCGGCTCTCGATCGTCGATATGCCCGGCTATGGCTATGCCGAAGCGCCCAAGGCGGTGAAGCGCGACTGGCAGGGGCTGATGTTCCGCTATCTGCGCGGCCGGCCCAATCTGCGCCGGGTGCTTCTGCTGATGGACGCGCGGATCGAGGACAAGCCCGCCGATCACGCGGTGATGGGCATTCTGGACAAGGCCGCCGTCGCCTTCCAGATCGTGCTGACCAAGTCCGACAAGATGAAACCCGAGGCTCTGGCGCGCAAGCTCGACACGATAAAGGCGATTGCCCGCAAGCATCCGGCCGCGCTCAACGACGTGATCGTGACATCGAGCGAAACCGGCGCCGGGATCGCGGAGCTGCGTGCCACGATCGCCGCACTGGTCGCTTGACCCCGGCGTAGCGGGGCCATAGACGGCGGCTCGAGGTTTTCACGGACGGAGTGCGCCGACCCATGACCGATCAGGACCGTCACGCCGACGCGGCGGAACAGGCGCGCATCGTCGCCCTCGCTCTGCCTTATCTGCGCCGCTACGCCGGAGCGACCATCGTGGTGAAATATGGCGGCCACGCCATGGGCGAGGATACCCTGGCCGACGAATTCGGCCGCGACATCGCGCTGCTCAAGCAGGTCGGCATCAACCCCGTGGTGGTCCATGGCGGCGGCCCGCAGATCAATTCGATGCTCCAGCGCCTCGCGATCCAGTCCACCTTCGTCGATGGCCTGCGCGTCACCGACGCCGCGATGGTCGAGGTCGTCGAAATGGTCCTGGCCGGCACGGTCAACAAAATGGTCGCCGGGCTGATCAACCGCGCCGGCGCGCTGGCGGTCGGCATCTGCGGCAAGGATGGCGGGCTGATCCGCGCGCGCAAGCTCACCCGCACAAGGCGCGACCCGCAAAGTGCCATCGAACAGGCGCTCGATCTCGGTTATGTCGGCGAGCCCGAGCATGTCGATGTCCGGGTGATCCATGCGCTGACCGGCGCCGGGCTGATCCCGGTGATCGCCCCGGTGGGCGTGGGGGCGGACGGTGCCACCTACAACATCAATGCCGATACCGTGGCCGGCGCGATCGCGGGGGCTTTGGGAGCGAACCGCCTGCTGATGCTGACCGACGTGCCGGGCGTGCTGGACCGCGACGGCCAGTTGATCCCCGAACTCACGGTTGCCGAGATCGACGCGATGCGCGCCGACGGCACGATCTCCGGCGGCATGATCCCGAAGGTCGAAACCTGCCTCGCCGCGGTGCGCCAGGGCGTGAAGGGTGCGACCATCGTTGATGGCCGGGTCCACCATGCCTGTCTGCTGGAATTGTTCACCGAAGGCGGCATCGGCACCCTGATCCACGCGTGACGGCTTGAAATGATTTTGATAACCGGCGGAGTAATACCCGGAAGTCCGAAGGGCTTCCGGGTATCGACTCGCCCAAGCAACGGCCGCGGCGCGGGCGGGCGGGCGGGCGGATGAAAATGCGTGGACCTTTACTCAAACTTAAGGCGTAGATTAGACTTCATTGATAGCAGGTCCAACGGAGGAATGATCCGTGACGACACCATCATTGAAGAAAAACCCCGAAACCGACCTTGATTCGGACAGGGCCGCATGGTTGCCGCTAACCCATGAACCGGCCTGTCGCTGCCGTGAGCGGTCCGAAATCGACGTAGAGAATGGACACCAGGTGTCGCGCCGGCGCCTTCTTGCGATGCCAATGGGAGCCGGCACCCTCGCCGCCCTCGGTGCGGCCGCAACGGAGGCTGCGATGATGCCATCGGCGTCCGCCGCGGAGCCTGTGCCTCAAACGCCCGAAGCCGCGCTTGCGGCGCTTATGGCCGGGAACCAGCGCTATGTCGGCGCTCGGCTCGGCGTCTGCTCGGAAAATCTGCCCAAGGCCCTGCGCGAGACGGAAACCAAGCAAGCGCCGTTTGCCGCGGTGCTTTCCTGTGCGGATTCGCGGGTGCCCGTCGAGCTTGTCTTCGATCAAGGCGTTGGTCAGGTTTTCGTCGCACGGGTCGCAGGCAACATCGCGGCGCCGGAGATGATCGCGAGCCTTGAATACGGCGTTGCAGTGCTGGGAACGCGGGTGATCGTGGTGCTCGGTCACGGCAATTGCGGGGCGGTGTCGGCGACGATGGCGCGGAAGGCCGCGCCGGGGCAGATTTCAAGCCTCTATGCCTTCATCCGGCCGGCGGCGGACCGCGCCGGCGGAGACGTCGACAAGGCGATCCGTATCAATGCCGAGTTGCAGGCGCATCTTCTTGCCCAATCCTCCCCGGTCCTTGCCGGGGCAATCGCGGCGAAGCGCCTGGCGATCGCGCCCGCATATTACGATGTCCGCTCGGGCAAAGTGACGCTGCTCGTGGCCTGATACCAGCGGCATCCGGCGCGGGCCACAAGCTACTGTACGCAACCACACAACGCGCGTTGTCAGCAAACTCAACCTACCCCGCCCCAACGCGCTGCAACGCCACCGGCGCCATCGGGTTGCGACCGGGAACCCGATGCCGATACGCCAGCGCCTCGGCGATATCGGCCCGGCGCACCGATGCCGTGCCCGCGAGGTCGGCGATGGTCCGCGCGACCCGCAGAATCCGGGTGAAGCCGCGCGCCGACAGCCGCAGTTTTTCCGCCGCCTGCTCGGCGAAAGCCTTGGCCTCCGCCATCAGGTCGATCGTGTCGCCCGGCGCCTCGGCATTGGTTGCGGGTCCGCCCTCGCCGGAGCGCAGCCGCTGTGTCTCGCGCGTCGTGCGTACCCGCGCCGCCACGTCGATGCTCGCCTCGCCGGGCGGGGCGCGCAACAGTTCGGCCGGCGTCACCGGGCTGATCTCGACCACGAGGTCGATCCGGTCCAGCAGCGGTCCGCTGATCTTGCCCTGATACTCCTCGCCACAGCGCGGTGCCCGGCCGCAGGCGCGCGCGGCATCGAACAGATGGCCGCATCGGCACGGATTCATCGCCGCGATCAACTGAAACCGCGCCGGATAGGTCACATGTGCCGCCGCCCGCGCCACCGTGGTGCGCCCGGTCTCCAGCGGCTGGCGCAGCGCCTCCAGCGCGGCACGCGGAAACTCGGGAAATTCATCGAGGAACAGCACGCCCCGATGGGCCAGCGATATCTCGCCCGGCCTGGCCCGATTGCCGCCGCCCGCGATCGCCGCCGGACTCGCGGAAAAATGCGGGTCGCGGAACGGCGGGCGCGTCACCAGCCTGCCATCGGCCAGCATCCCGGCGACGCTATGCACCATACTGACTTCCAGCGCCTCGCGCGGCGTCAGATCCGGCAGCAGGCCGGGTATCCGCGCCGCCAGCATCGATTTGCCGCCACCCGGCGGGCCAATCATCAGCAGATTGTGCCCGCCCGCCGCGGCGATTTCCACCGCGCGCCGCGCCGATGCCATGCCGCGCACATCCGCCAGATCCGGCTCCTCGCCCGCCGGCCCGATAACGCCCCGTGGCGGCGTGGGCAGCAACGCCTCTCCTTTGAAATGATTGATCAGCGACAGCAGATCCGGCGGCGCCAGCACGCCGATTTCACCGGCCCAGCCCGCCTCCGCCCCTTGCGCCTCGGGGCAGATCAACCCGAGATCGCGCGCACCCGCCGCGATCGCCGCGGGCAGCACGCCGGAAACCGATGCCAGCCGCCCGTCGAGCGACAATTCACCCAGCGCGGCGAACCGCGCCATCTCCTCGGCCGGGAGAATATCCATCGCGGTCAGCACCCCGAGCGCGATCGGCAGATCGAAATGGCTGCCCTCCTTCAGCACGTCGGCCGGCGCGAGATTGACCAGGATGCGCTTCGGGGGGAGCGACAACCCCATGGCGGTCAGCGCCGCGCGCACCCGCTCGCGCGCCTCGCCCACCGCCTTGTCGGCCAGCCCGACCACCAGAAACACCGGCAATCCCGGCGCGATCTGCACCTGCACCTCGACCGGCAGCGCCTCGATCCCCGAGAACGCGAAGGTCTGCACCCGCGCGATGCTCACGCCGAACCGCCCCGCAGCAGCCCCTCGCGCCGGAAACTCAGCCAGCGCCCCTTGCCGATGATCACGTGGTCGTGCAGCGTCACGTCCAGCAGGGCGATCGCCCGCTGCACCTCGCGCGTCATTTCGATATCGTCGTGCGACGGCGATGGATCGCCGCTCGGGTGGTTATGCACCAGGATCAAGGCGGTCGCGTGGGTCTGCATTGCCCGCGTCACCAATTCCCGCACATAGACCTGGGTATGGTTCACCGTCCCGCGCGAGGCGATTTCGTCGGCGATCAGCCGGTTGCGATTGTCGAGATACAGCACGCGGAACTGCTCCACGCTCTCGCGCGCCATCGCCATGGTCAGATAGTCGATCAGTCTGTCCCAGTTGTTCAGCACCGGCGCGTCGGCCAGCTCCGCCCGCGCGAGCCGGATCGCCGAAGCCTGCACCAGCTTGATCGCCGCAACGCTGTGAATGCCGACCCCCGGATACGCGAACAGCGTGTCCGGCGGCGCCGACAGCACCCCGGCATAGGAGCCGAACTGGTTGATCAGCGCCTTGGCGAGCGGCTTGGTGTCGCCCTTCTTGAACGCGAGGAACAGCAGCATTTCGAGCAATTCGTAATCCGCCAGCGCGTCCGGCCCACGATCGATGAGCTTTTCGCGCATCCGCCCGCGATGGCCTTGCGGACCCGTGCTGGAAAATGGCGCACTTGCCTGAGGATCGAAATTCGCCCGCTCGGCAAAGCCCTTCGCCGCAAGCCGCTCGGGCGCTTCCGGGAAATCCCCTTCCGGCACCTTGCGGATGCCGCGCAGCAATCTCTCCCACAATCGCGCCAGTTCCTTGCTGAAAATATCGCGTCAAAGTTGTAGATTATGGACGATATAGCATCCTGTCCAGTCCGCTTCGCAGTCGCGCCTTGCACACCGCCCGGCCCCGCCGATACAAGGCCCGAACCTGAAGGGGAGCCGCATCATGAGCCGCATCATCCGCACCGAACCCAACAAAATTCTCGCCAAGGTCGTCGAATATCACGGCTTCGTTTTCACCCAGGGCGTGGTCGCGGGCGATTCCGCCGGCGACATCAAGGCCCAGACCAGGGACGTGCTCGACCAGATCGACGCACTGCTCGAACAGCATGGTACCGACAAGACCCGCCTGCTCCAGGCCCAGATCTGGCTGAAATCGATCGGGGATCGCGCCGCGATGAACGAAATCTGGTCCGCCTGGCTGCCCGAGGACGGCGCGCCCGCCCGAGCCTGCGTCGAAGCGAAGCTCGCCGATCCACGTTATCTCGTCGAAATCATGGTCACCGCCTGCCGATAAGCGCGTCCTCCGAAAACGATCGGCCCGATTAATAAAAAGTTAGGAAATTCGTCTTAAATCGGCATGTCAAAGCGGGCTGGAAATAAAAATTTTCTGGCCCGTGACATTTTTGCCAGGTTTGAGGGTTGCAGAATCTGCAATGCGCCCGTAACAGCAACGCACACAGGGGGCAAAGCCAAAGTCGAGTCGCGTTGAACGCGATGCGGCATTGGCTGAATAAAAACCGGAACGTTCCGGTATAGTAGCTTGATTGATTTATGTTTTACTGCGTAAGCAGGCGGTCTTGAGCATCTGGGGACGAACAGGATATGCGACAGGGCAGGACGGGCATTCAGGCTGTTTTACAGGTGCTCGGCTGCATTACCGCTGTTTTAGGATTTTCGCAGACCAGCCACGCGGCTCCGACGCATAAGATCAGCCACCCGGTTCGACGCCGGATCATTCACAAGCCGATCATCCGCCACGTCGTCCTCCATCACCCGATCGCCCGCCGCAAAATCATCCGCCGCCCCGAGATCCGTCATGCCGTCTATCGGCGCCGCTTCGTCAGACGGCTGAATTACCGCCATCCCGCTCTCATTCATCGCTATATCCACCGCGCCGCCTATCTCTGGTGCGTGCCCTATGCGCGGGACGTGTCGCATATCGACCTCAAAGGCGATGCGTTCCTCTGGTGGGCCGAGGCCGCCGGGCGCTACGCGCGCGGCTCCCGCCCCATCGTGGGCTCGGTGCTCAATTTCCGCTCCAGTCCGCGCATCCCGCTCGGCCATGTCGCCGTGGTGGAAAAAGTCGTCAACAGCCGGGAAATCCTGGTCGATCAGGCGAACTGGGTGCCCGACACCGTGAGCCGCGACGTTCCGGTGATCGACGTTTCGCGCAACAACAACTGGTCCGCGGTCCAGGTTTCGATCGGAGGTGGCCGGTTCGGCATGACCTACCCGACCTATGGCTTCATCTACGACCAGACACCGGGTGGCATGGTCTACGCCGATAATAGGAATTCCGGCACAACCGAGGTCGCCGAGGCGCCGGCGCTCCACAAGATCCGCCTCGTCGCCCCGAACCGTACGCTGCGATAACCCCGCCTACAACGCTTCAGCCAGCCTGACATAATCCTCCGGCGCCAGCGTTTCGGCTCGAAGCACGGGGTCGATTCCAACCCGCTCGAGTAGCGCCGTGCCGCCGAGTCCGCGCAGCGATCCGCGAAGCATCTTGCGTCGCTGGCCGAACGCCGCCGCGGTCACCCGGCCGACGCGGTCCAGCAAATCGCCCGGCAATTGCCGCGCGTGGGGCACCAGCCCGACCACGGCGGATTCCACCTTGGGCGGTGGCGAGAAGGCGGAGGCCGGAACGATCATCACGATCGCCCGATCGACGGTCAAGGCGGCCAGCACGGCGAGCCGCCCGTAATGCGGCGAGCCCGGCATCGCCACGATGCGCTCGGCCACCTCGCGCTGGAACATCAGCGTCATCGACCGGAACTCCGCGGCCCGGTGCAGCCAGTTCACCAGCATCGGCGTGCCCGCGTTATAGGGCAGGTTCGCCACGATCGCGCGCGGTGCCGGCACCAAAGCGGCCAGATCCATATCCAGCGCATCGCCCTCGATCACCCGCAACCGCGCCGGGTGCGCCGCCAGAAGCTCCGATGTTGCGGCGATCGCGCGCCGGTCGATCTCGATCGCGGTCACGCTCGCCGCATCGCCGTCAAGCAAGGCGCGGGTCAGGCCGCCGGGTCCGGGCCCGACCTCGATCACGTTCACCCCCGCGAGCGGACCCGCCGCACGCACCAGCCGTGCCAGCAGATTGGGGTCGAGCAGAAAATGCTGGCCCAGCGACTTGCGCGCGGCGAGCCCGTGCCGGGCGATGACGGCACGCAGCGCCTCGCGCGCCTCGGCCATCGCCGCTACCCGGCCGGATAGCGCTGAATGATCGCCTGACGATGCAGCGCATCCATCAATTGCTGCGACTCGAGCGAAACCCGGCGCTGCACCAGCAGATTGGCGATTTCCGGCACGCTCGGCAGACCCATCTTGCTGGTCTCGCGGCTGCACACCATCACCAGCGCGACGCCGCGATGCGATACCAGCGGCTGGCTGATCTGGCCGATCGGCAAACCGCCGAGCAGGCTCTGGAACGCCGCCGGCTGCACGGTGGCGAGATTGATCGGGCCGGGATCGGCCTTGCGCACATTGCCCGCCGCCGCATTCGCCGCCGACACCGCGGAACAATCGTGCAGCGTGCCGCGCAGCGCATTGGCATGGCTCAGCACCGCAAGCTGTCCGGCAGTCGGCTGGCCGCCTTCGAATGGCGCCGGAAACGGCAGGAAAGCCTGCCGGATATGGAGCAGCGTCTCGCTCTGCTCGCCGAATTTGCGCGTGCCGAGCAGTTGCACGATCTCGTAGCCGCCGGCGACCCGTACCGGATCGCTGATCGCCCCGGCCGGCATCCGCTCGACGATCGACCGCACCGCCGGATCGAGCAGATCGGGTTCGACCCAGCCGCGATCGCCGCCGGTCAAGGCGCTCTGGCTCTGACTGAACTGCGCCGCGACCACCGGGAACGGCGCACCGTTGCGCAACTGCTTGATCACGGTGTCGGCGAAATGCTTGGCATTCGCTTCTTGCGACGGCCGTTCGATCGGAATGAAGATTTCCGCGATATGATATTGCGTCTGGCCGATCTCGCGCTTCATCGCACGCTGTTCGGCCAGAATGTCCTGGCGGGTCGGCCGCAGGCCTTCACCGAGCTGCTTCTTCAGAACGCTAGTCCAGCCGAGTTCGATGCGGAACTGATTGACCAGGGTGGAATACGGAATCCCCGCCGCGCGCAATTTCGCCTCCAGCCCGCCGGCCGGCAATCCGTTCGCCTTGTTGATCCGCGCCAGCGCGGCGGCGATGCGCGCCTGCGGCACCACCACCTTGTGTTTCTCGATCGCCTGTAATTGCAGGGTCTGATCGATCAGCTCGCTGGTGATCTGCGGCTTCAGCCGCGCGAGGATCGCCGGGTCCTGCGGCAGCCCGGCGGACAGGGCGAACAGCCGGGCGCGGGCATCGACATCCTGGTTGGTGATGACCGAGCCGTTCACCACGGCGGCGATCTGGGCGCTCTGCGCCTGGGCATTTGGCACCGGGCCGACCGCCGCGGCAGCCAGGGCGAGCGCGAGCGAACAAACGAGCGAGAATTTCATATGGCGCTGAATCCGAAGTTGCCGAGTGTCTTGAGGGTGATGTTGATCAGCAGCGTGGTATTGCCGTGATCGTAGTTGAACGAGGTGAAGGTCCGGTAGAAGCTGATATTCACCGCGGTGCACTCGTTCTGCCAGGTTGCCGACAGAGCCGCATTGTCGAATGTCCCGGTCGCGAGATTGCGCTGGGTGGCACCGGAAAACGTCCAATGTGGGATCAGCGAGGTCGAGGCGCCGAGGGTGAACTCGCGGCGCGGAACGAAATAGGCCGGCGGCGGCTCGCCCGCCTGGGTGAACAGATAATACGGGTTGGTGTTGCTGTAGAGATAGCCGCCGGTAAAGCGCAGCGCGCTGTTGCCGAAGGTGGCGTAGGTATCGATCAGCCGCGCGCCGAGATCCTTGTGCGACAGCCGCGTCCGATAGGTCAGGCTGAACCAGGATACCGGCGCGACCGTCGCCCGCGCCACGATGTCCGAGACGTTGTCGTTCAGTCCGCTGCCCGGCGGATAGAGCAGGCTTTTGTGAAACGCGTAGGACTGGCCGACGATGCCGGTCGCATAGGCGCCACCCGGCAGATACCACGCCCCCTGCAGCGCGTAATCGACCCGCGAACCGCCGGCGAAACGATCGATCCCGCCGAACCGCTGCAGGCTGAACAGATTGGCGTCGGTGAACTGAAGATCGAGACTGTCCTCGTTCGGAATCACCTGGGTCTGGCGCAATCCGTAGCTGGGTGCGGCGACCAGTTGCACGCGCGGCTCGATCATCTGCTCGCCCCAGCTCCCGGCCGAGCGCACCATCGGCCAGCGCATCGATACCGCCCCGATCGGAATCGCACGCGCGGTGGTCGCGCTGGTTTCGCTCGAAAAATTCGGCTGCTCGTTCAGCTTGCTGGCGGAATATCCAGCGGTGATCAGCCGCACCCGCGCGTCGAACAGCGTGCCCATCGGCCCGTCGAACGGCAGTTCGTAGTTCGAAACCACGGCGACCCGCCGGCTGTCGGTGCCGTCATGGCGAAAAATATTGAACGCGCTCGCCGCCATCGAGAATCGGCCGCCCCACGCGTCCGGCGCACCGAAATAGGCGTAGCGCGCATAGGGAGCGACGATCGGCAGCTTGTCCTGCGAAATCGTCGCGACCAGCCCCTGATAGGTCTGCGCGTCGATTTTCGCGTAGGATCCCTGGCCGAATCCTTCGAGATAGGCGTTGGAGGCGAGGAACGCCGCGTTCGGCAAATAGCGGAAATCGTTGAGGTACTGGACGGTGGAGGTCCGGTTGTAGGCGAAACCGGCACGCCACGTATCGTTCAGGTCGAACGTGCCGTTCGCAAAGATCGCATCCGAGAACCCCCCCGCATTGGCATAGCGGTCGCGGCCACCGGAGATGTTGATGTTCAGCTTGCCGAAATTGAGCGCCCGGCGATATTTCACGTCGAGCACCGGGCCGGCCTTGGTCGCGAGGATCGGTACGATCGTCGCGTCCTGGCTCTTGCCGATGTCCCAGAAATATGGAATCGCGAAAAACTCGCCGATATGGGTCGAACTGCCGAATGCCGGGATCAACAGGCCGCTCTGGCGCTTCACCGACGGATCGGGCTGCGAGATATAGGGCAGGTAGAACACCGGAAAGCCGTAAATCTGCAACTCGGCGTCGTGATACTCGATCACCTTGTGCTGCAGATCCTCGACGGCGCTCCGCGCCTTGATCTGCCATAACGGCGCCGCGGTCGGATCGTGCTTGCACAGATTGCAGGTGGAATAGACCGGCTTCGACAATTCGTTGATCACGCCGCCGTAGCGCCGCGCGCCGTTGGCGACCATCCGGCCGTTCTGGGCGAGGATGGTGGCGACGTCATGCATCACCACGTTCTTCATGCCCTGCGAGAGATCCGCCCGCTTGGCGAACGTCACCTGGCCGGAGGGCTCCATCAGCACGACATGGCCGATCGCCGTCGCGGTATTATGCGCCTGGTCGATCACCACCTTGTCGGCATAAAGGATATGGCCGTTCTGCCAGGCCTGCACCTCGCCGGTCGCGGTGACGATTCCGGTCTTGTGGTCGTAGGAAACCCGGTCGGCCAGGAAAGTGACCGGCTTCGATTTCGAAATCGGCCGCTCCGGCCCGGCGATCAACCCGGCCATCTGCGCGCGGGAAGCCGTGGGCACCGCGCCGATCGCGCAAGCCATGAGGCCGAGACCGGCAAGCCGCCGCCAGCGTTGAGCTCCCTGCATCGGTCAGCCATCCTCCAGATGGAGCAGCAACGCAAGCGCGAGCATCAGCCCGGCTGCGGCAGGCGCCCAGGCCGCGAGAATCACCGGCAGCGCGCCCGATTTGCCGAACTGCGCCGCGACTTCCGAGAGCATGAACAGCGCGAAGCCGCAGCCGATGCCGGCGCCGAGCATCTGCGCGACGCCGCCGCGCCGCGCCGGGCGCATCGAGAACCCGGCCGCCACCAGCGCCATGGTCGCGCAGAGCAGCGGCAGGGCGAGCAGACTCTGAAACGCAAGTTCGTGCCGGGTCGGCGAAAATCCCGAGCGCTCGAGCAGGCGGATGAATCCCGGCAGCGCCCAGAACGACAATGCGCTCGGGCTCGCGAAACTTTCCTGCACCCGGCCCACTGTCAGGTCGGTGGGAAAATGCATGCCCGGAAGGGTTTTGGGCGGTGCATCCGGGGCCAGAACGGCGACACGATCCAATGTCCAGCCGCCCGGCTCAAGCTGGCCGCCCGCCGCCTCGATCCGGTCGCGCAGTGTGGTGTGGGGGCCGAGACGCAGCACCGTCATATGGCCGGTGGTGAGAATTTTGCCCTTGAGATGCACGTTGTCGGCGTGGAGAATCGCGATTCCGCCCGGCCCGGCGGCGGGATCGGTCTGGCGCAGCCAGAGCTGGCCGCCCTGCAGCGACAGTGGACCAGAGCCGATCTCCAGATATGTCGAGTAGAGCGTTTCGGCGCGGGCGAACATGACCGCCGAAACCGGGCTGATCGCCGCCGTCGTGAAAACCCCGATCAGCGCGGCGCAGAGAACCGGCATGGCGAGAAACTGCCACGCCGAGACCCCGGTGGCACGCGCCACCACGAGTTCGGACGACCGGGTCAGCCGCCAGAAGGCGAAAATCCCGCCGAGCAGCACGGCGAAAGGCAGAATCTGCATCCCGAGCCAGGGGATGCGCAGAATCTCCATCACCAGCACCCGGCCGAAAGTCGCTTTCGGCTTGTCGGAGGCCTGGCGCAGCAGGTCGAGAAAATCAAACAGCGACCCGATCGCGGTCAGCCCGGCCTGCATCCCGATCACCGCGAGCAGGAATCGCCTGCCGACATAAATCGAGAGAGTCAGCGGCGGCAGCAGCGGGCGCAACCTCTTCATGCCGGCACGATCCGGGCGCGCCGGCCGGCGCGCAGCAGCAGGACGGCGCCCGCGATCGCCGGGCCGGCCGAGACCACGAAAATCAGCGGGATCAGGCCGTTCTGCCGTGCCGCAAGGCTATCCACCCCGATCCCGAGCGCCACCAGAAACGTGATCCCGAAAGTCGCTCCCGCCAGTGCGATCGTCCCGCCATGCCGGCGGAACGGGCTGCGCAGCACCGCCAGCAGCGCGATCAGCGTATAGGACAGCACGGCGAAGGGTGTCGCCAGCCGACGCCATGCCTCGGCGTGCCATTTCTTGCGCGTCGCCGGCGGAATTTGTGCCGGGTTCGGATGAAACAGCTGCCAGATCGTCGCTTCGGAGGTCTTGGGCGCGGCGGTCAACTTGGTCGTGCTGGATTGCGCGAGATCGATCAGGTTCCGCTTGAAGCTCAGAATATTGAGCCGCCCGGTCTTGGCATCGACCTGCTCGCGCGACCCGTCGCGCAGCAGAACTTCCGGCCCCGCCGGCCCGGCGACCAGCCGCCCGGTACGCGCGAGAATCGTCGCCGGCACGCCCTTCTGCCGGGAATCCTCGATCAGAATGCCATGCAGCACGTCATTCGCGTCGCGCCGCTGGATATAGACGGTGATATGGCCGGGAATCGGGGTGAACACGCCCGGTTCCAGCAGAAAGGCGGCGACCTTGTTGCGGATCTCGAACTCGAACTTGCGAAAGCTCGAAAGACTCGTCGGCACCAGCCAGATATTCAGCACCCAGCACAGGATCATGGTCACCCCCGCCAGCGCCAGCGCCGGCCGCGCGATCGCCGCGTCCGACAGGCCGGAGGCGCGCATCACGGTCAGCTCGCGATCGGAAGAGAGCCTCGTATAGACGAACAACGTCACGATAAAGCAGGTGATCGGCAGGATCACCGCGAAGAAGCTCGGCAGCAGCAGCCCGGTGAGATGGATGAACACGAACGGCGACAGGCCGCGCTGTATGATGAGCTGAATGAACCGCAGCGATTGGGTGAGCCAGATCAGCGCGACCAGCCCGAGCGTCGCCGCGACCAGCCCGATCGCGAGCTGGCCGAAAATATAGCGGTCGAGCCGCGAGGGTCGTCGGGCCAGATACATCGCCGGTCTTTTGAAGGCGGCCACTGCTAATGGCAAGTTATGCGATGTGGCGGCGCGCGGCATCCATCAGCGCGCGCATCCGCCGGATCGACTCCGCCAGCCCGATGAACACCGCCTCGCCCACCAGGAAATGGCCGATATTGAGTTCGCGCAGCTCGGGAATCGCGGCGACCGGCCCAACATTGGTGAAACTCAGCCCATGCCCGGCATGAACCTCCAGCCCGAGCGATGCCCCCAGCCGTGCCCCCTCGACCAGCCGCTCAAGCTCGCCCGGTTTTTGCTCCGCATAGGCGCCGGTATGCAACTCGACGACCGGTGCGCCGAGTGCCGCCGCCGCTTCGAGCTGGGGTGGTTCGGGATCGACGAACAGCGACACCCGAATCCCGGCCTCGCGCAGCCGGGCGATCGCCGGGCCGAGCGAACCGGCGTTCCCCGCCACGTCCAGCCCGCCCTCGGTGGTGATCTCGGCGCGCCGCTCCGGCACCAGACAGCACGCGTGCGGCCGGAGTCCGCAGGCGATCCCGACCATTTCATCGGTCGCCGCCATTTCCATGTTGAGCGGTATCGGAAGGGCGCGGGCGCGACGAATATCGTCATCGCGGATATGCCGCCTATCCTCGCGCAGATGCAGCGTGATGCCGTCCGCCCCCGCCTCGATCGCCAGATGCGCCGCCCGGATCGGGTCGGGATAGTCGGCACCGCGCGCGTTGCGCAGGGTCGCCACGTGATCGAGATTGACCCCGAGCCGCAGCGCGGTCATCGGAGGACCCCCGCTGCCACGTTGGCAGCCATCGCGGATGCGAGGCGTAGCGCCGCGATCAGGCTCGCCGGCCGGGCGATGCCCTTGCCCGCGATGTCGAAGGCGGTGCCGTGATCGGGCGAGGTGCGGATGATCGGCAATCCGAGGGTGACGTTCACGCCATTCTCCATGTCGATGGTCTTGAGCGGGATCAGAGCCTGGTCATGATACATGCAGAGCGCCGCGTCATAAGTATGGCGGGCGGCTTGGGTGAACATGGTGTCGGGCGGCAGCGGCCCGAACGCGGCAATTCCCTCCGCCCGCAGCGCGGCGATCGCCGGAGCGATAATCCGCGCTTCCTCATCGCCCATCGCCCCGCCCTCGCTCGCATGGGGATTGAGCCCGGCGACGGCGAGGCGCGGCGAGGCGATGCCGAAATCGCGAATCAGCGCGACATGGGTAATTCGTCCGGCAGTGATGATCGCCTCGGTGGTCAACGTCTCGATCGCGCGGCGGAGCGACACATGAACCGTCACCGGCACCACGCGCAGGCCGGGTGAGACGAGCATCATGACCGGATGCGCCGCCCCGGTCAGCACACCGAGGAATTCGGTATGACCGGGATGGGCGAAACCGGCGGCGTAGAGCACCGATTTGGCGATCGGATTGGTAACGACGCCCGAAACAAGCCCGTCCATCGCCAGCCGCACCGCGATTTCGATCGACCGGATCACCGCGGGAGCGTTGCGCGGATCGGGGCTGCCGGGAATCGCCGTCGCCGCAAGCCGCACCGGCAGCACCGGCAGCGCGCGCGGAAACACCAAGGCGGTTTCGGCGGGATCGGCGATCACTTCGACCGGAACGCCGAAGCCCTCCGCCCAGTCCGGGTCGCCGACCAGAAAATAGGGCACGATGTTCACCCTATGTTTCACGTGAAACATAGGGAACGATCCGGCCATAATTTCCCCGCCGATGCCGGCGGGATCGCCCATGGTCAGCGCGAGCGGGGCCGGTCTCACAGGCTCGCTATTCGACCGAATGCCACTCATCCACCAGAATACGCGGCATGTCGAACCGCTCGGTGGTGCGCGAATACCACCCGGCGCCGTGCATTCTTCCGATCAGATCGAGCTTCGGCGTGTCGATATGGCAGCGTTCGGCATCGAGCACCGCATCGTCGCGCACATGCATGGCGACCACCCGACCGACCACCAAGGCCCGGTCCGGCCCGAATTCGATCATGGAATGGCGCACGCATTCCATCGCGACCGGGCTTTCCGCTATGCGCGGCGGCTTGATTTTCGCCGAAGGCAGCGTGGTCAGCTTCGCCTCGGCCAGTTCGTCGATCTCGGGTCCGAATTCGATCGCGGTGACGTTCATCGCCTCGGCATTGTCATGTGCGACCAAGTTTACCACGAATTCGCCGGTCAGCCGGATATTCTCGCCGGTATCCTTGCAGTCGCCCGGCCGGCGCGCGCCGATGCCGATACACAAAATCGGCGGCCCGGAGCCAAACACATTGAAGAACGAGAAAGGGGCGGCGTTCAGCCTGCCCTCAGCGTCGAGCGTGACGACCCAGGCGATCGGCCGGGGCACCACGGTCGAGGCCAGCAGTTTGTATTGATCGAGCGGTTTCAGGGCGGTGAGATCGAACAGCATGCGCCATCATCGCCGGTCCGGCGCAGACTGTCCATGCGGACAATCCCGCCGTCGCCAACGCTTTTCACTCGGCCTTGAGAAACACCAGCAGCTTGTCGATCGCCGCCTGCTTGTCGAGTCCTTCCAGCGCGCCGTATTCGGCGGCAAGCCGTTCCAGCGCCGCCTCGAAAATCTGCCGCTCGGAAAAGCTCTGATCGGGCTGGCCGGCATTGCGGTGCAGATCGCGCACCACCTCGGCGATCGCCATCGGGTCGCCGGAATTGATTTTCGCCTCGTATTCCTGTGCCCGGCGCGACCACATGGTGCGCTTGATCCGCGCCCTGCCCTTCAGCGCGGCGAGCACCTCGTCGAACTGCTTGCGGCCGGAGAGCTTGCGCAGCCCCGCCGTGCGCGCCTTGTTTACCGGCACCCGCAGGGTCATCCGGTTCTCGTCGAAGGTGATGTGGATCAGATCGAGCTTCTGCCCGGCGATTTCCTCGGTCGCGATGCGTTCGACCTTGCCGACGCCATGGGTCGGGTAGATCACGTGATCGCCCGCCTTGAATATCTCGGCCTTGGCGATGGCGCGCTGCGGCAGCACCGGGCGCGGGCCGGGCGGCGGCATCGCGTCGCGTTCGGCCACGGTGGGAGGCACGGCCTGCGCCGGAGCCGCTTCCTTCGCGGCGCGCGGCGTCTCCACCGGCCTGGGTTCGCCGGTGTCTTTGCCGGTATCCTTGAGAGGCTTGTCCTTCAGAACGGCTTGTGCGCTAACAGTCATGTCGGTGGGGGAGCCTTTTTGTGGTGCGGCCGGCCGCTTGACCGGATCCGCTTGTTTCGTTGGTCGGGGTCGGGGCTGGGCCGGCGGCGCCGGCTTCGCCACGACCGCAGGTTTGGCCGGTCTTTGCGTCGATTTCGTGGCCGCCGGCTTGGGTGCGATCTTCACCGTCGCTTGCTTGGCCTTGACTTCGGCTTTCGGCTTGGGAGCCGCTTTTTTCGGCGCGGCCGGTTTGACGACGGGTTTCGGTTTGACGGCGGGCTTCGGCTTCGCACCTGCTGTTTTGGCCTTGGATTTCGCGGCGCTCGCCGGCGCTGGCGCCGTCTTGGCGGGGGCTGCGGGTTTGCGAGGCTGCGGTTTTGCGGCTGCGACGATCGCTTGACGCGGCGATCCGGCATTTTTCATGATGAACCCCATCGAGAGGAGTCGTATCCGCCGCCGCGATGATCGGCTGCGGGCGAAGACCCGAGGAAACTCAGTCACGATAACAGAAAATCGTCGATTCGGAAACGGCGCGGCCTGCCCCGACTCGACGCCCCGCTCTCAGGCGACTCCCGGTTCGGCGGAAAACAGCTCGGCCTTGCCCGGCTTGTCCTTCCACGCATCCGCATCGTCGGGCGGCGCGCCCTTGCGGGTGATGTTCGGCCAGAGCGACGCGAAATCGCGGTTCTTTTCCAGCCACGCGACTGCCTTGTCGTCCGAATCCGGCACGATCGCCTCGGCCGGGCATTCCGGCTCGCACACGCCGCAATCGATGCATTCGTCGGGGTGAATCACCAGCATGTTCTCACCGACATAGAAGCAGTCCACCGGACAGACTTCCACGCAATCCATGTACTTGCATTTGATGCAGTTTTCGGTGACCACGTAGGTCATCGCGCACTCCTAAGACTAGGGTGTGTACCCAATGGCGGCGTGAGCCGCGCTGGGAGCGCAAATCGCGGCTGAGCAGGCGGACGGCGCAGGCCGATGTGGGGCATCGGCCAAGCCGGACAACGCCCTCAGCCGCGATTTGCGCCCCAGCCCGAAGGGATCGGGGGCTTTTGGCCGCCGGCTATGTCGTTCGTCGTTCATGATCGGCAAGATCACTTCACTCCTCTCTCCTGGCCAGCGGCCAAAATCCCTCCGGTCGCGGCCACATCGCCATTGGGTACACACCCCAGAACTCTCTTGAGCCGCGATATGCCCCCAAGCGCCCGCACGTGCAAGATTAGCGCGCTCATGGCGGCTGTTCCGCGATTTCCTCATACAGCAGCCGCGCCTCGGTCGACGGGCCGCGCCGCTTCCCGATCGCGCGCACCCGCACGACGCGCACGCCCATCGGCAGCGCCAGCGTCAGCACGTCGCCCTGCCGCAGCCGCGCATGCGGCTTTTCGGTGACCTGTCGGTTGATCCGCACGCTCCCCGCCGCGATCAGCCGGCCGGCAAGACCACGGGTTTTCACGAATCGCGCATGGAACAGGAATTTGTCGAGCCGCTGCCACGCGGCATCCTCGTCCGCGCCGTCAGGAAGCGGCACGGTGGAACCCGGCCAGAGCCGCGAAAGGATGGTCGGGATTCACCGGAACCGGCGGCGCTTCCGGCGCCTTGACCGCGAGTCGGCGCGCCGGCGCGATCGCGATCCGCGCCGGCATCGGTGGCCCGAACACGCCCTCTGCCGGCGCTTCCTCGGGGATGACCCGGAAACCGAGGCCGCGCAGCACTGCGGTCAGATCCTCCTGCGCAACCCCCAGCCGCGAGGCGAGGCTGGGCGGCAGCGGTGCCGGCCGCCGCCGCGCGGCGTGGCGCAATTCGCCTGCGATGCGTTCGGCGATATCGAGCCGGATCGCGCGCGTGCCGCAGACCAGCCAGCCGAGAAACGCCGCAAGCCCGTCCGGCCAATCCGGTGCCGCGACCGATACCAGACCCGGCGCCGGCAGAGCGGGCAAATTCCGCTTGCGCCATGCCGCCCACAGGGTCGCGCGCAAGGCCGCCGGGCGCGGCTTGAGCAAGGCGGGCAAATAGAGCGCGAAAGCCCCGGCGCGCACCCCCATCCGCCGCAATCTGGGCCGCAGCGCCGCATCGATCGGCGAGGTCGGCAAGATGCCCGCCTGCTCGGCGAGCCGGTGCATCACCCCGCGCAGTTCCGGCTCCGCCTCGGCGGCGCGGCAGGCTGCGAACAGCGGCATCAGGTCATGGGCGATCTTCGCCTCGATGAACCGGGCGAAGCGCATGCGCACCGTCTCGCGCAAGGCGCCGTCGAGAAATTCGCTCTCGATCACCTCAATCGCCGGCGCGAGCACCGCGCTGCCCTGGCGCAGCCGGGCGATCCCCGCATTCTGCCAGACGATCGTGCCGTCCGCGCGGAGCGAAAACGCGGTGTCCGGTGCCGCGTCCAGCCTGGCCACCCGGCGCGGCATCTCGCCGCCCAGCGCACGGCGCGCGGCGCGCAGCACGAGGCGCTTATCGGCACCCCCTACCGTTGCATCGGGTTCGAATCTGAACCCGTCGATCCGGCCCACCGGATGGCCCTCGACCACCACGTCGCCCGCCCGCGTCACCGCCGACAGCAGGCCGGCGGTTTCGGCTTCATCCAGCCTGCGGGTGAGTTTCGCGGCGCGCCGGTCGACGAAGCGCGCCATCAGCTTCTCGTGCAGAGCGTCCGACAGCAGATCCTCCGCCTCGCGCGCCCGGCCCTGCCAGACCAGCGCGTTGCGCACCCAGTCCGCCCGTGCCGCGATATAGGCCCAGATTCGCACATCGGCGAGGCGCTGCATCAGCGTGTCGATATCGCCGTCGATGCGGCCCAGCGTGCCAATCTGTGCGGCCACCCAATCCTCCGGCAGCGCTCCGTCATCCAGCAGATGCCGGAACACGCGGGCGCAGAGCCTGGTGTGATTATCGGTCGCGAGCTTGCGGAAATCCGGGATCTGGCATGCCTCCCACAACAGCCGTACCGCGCGCGGCGAACCCGCCCGGTCGCGGATCGCGGCATCGCCGGCAAGGGCGGCGAGGATCAGCAAATCGGACGCGTCGTTGCCGCGTACCAGGCCGGGGCGGTCCGGTGCGGCGAGCAGGCTGGCGAGCAGCGCGTCGATCGAGGCGAAATCGAGCGTGGAATTGCGCCACGCCAGCTGTTCCAGCGGCTCGAAGGCGTGGGATTCGACGGCGCTGATCAGTTCATCAGTCAGCAGCGGGCAGCGCCCGGTGGTGCCGAACGTGCCATCGCGCATGCCGCGCCCGGCGCGACCGGCGATTTGCGCGATTTCGGCGGCTTCCAGCAGGCGCGGCCGGTGGCCGTCGAACTTCGACAGGCCGGCGAAGGCGACATGATCGACATCCATATTGAGGCCCATGCCGATCGCATCGGTCGCGACCAGGAAATCGACCTCCTTGTCCTGATACAGCGCCACCTGAGCGTTGCGGGTACGCGGCGAAAGCCGGCCCATCACCACGGCGCAGCCGCCGCGCCGCGAGCGCACCGCCTCGGCGATCGCATAGACCTCGGCGGCCGAGAACGCGACGATCGCCGAGCGCGGCGGCAGGCGCGACAGCTTCGCCGGCCCGGCATAGGTCAGTCGCGACAGGCGCGGCCGGGTTTCGATCTCGGCCTCGGGCACCAGCCGCCTGAGCAGCTTGCGGATGGTCTCCGCGCCGAGAAACATGGTTTCCACCATGCCGCGCGCATGCAGCAGCCGGTCGGTGAACACATGGCCGCGATCGGGATCGGCGCAGAGCTGAATTTCGTCGACCGCAAGGAATTCGACCTTCCGGTCGAGCGGCATCGCCTCCACCGTGCAGGAGAAATACCGCGCATCGGGCGGGACGATCTTTTCCTCGCCAGTGATCAGCGCGACATGCCGCGCGCCCTTCACCGCGACCATGCGATCGTAATTCTCGCGCGCCAGCAGCCGCAACGGAAACCCGATAATACCGGAGGCATGGCCGAGCAGCCGCTCGATGGCGAGATGCGTTTTGCCCGTATTGGTCGGGCCGAGCACCGCTTTCACGCGCGGAGCGAATCCAGACATGATTCGAGTTTGGCGTTTTTGCTCCCGATTGCAAGAGCGCCATCGCTCGCCTATCTGGCCCCCTGCGTTTCATCTCTCGACGGGGATTGCAATGAGCACGACGACCGAACCCGAAACCACCCGCCCCTTCGATGCCGAGGTCGGGCGCCTGCTCGATCTGGTGGTCCATTCGCTCTATTCCGAGCGCGAGATTTTCCTGCGCGAGCTGGTCGCCAACGCCGCCGACGCGATCGACCGGCGCCGGTTCCTCGCTTTGTCCGACGAAAGCCTCGCTTTGCCCGAGGACGCCGCGATCCGTATTTCGATCGACAAGGGTGCGCGGACCATCACCATCACCGATGACGGCATCGGCATGACGGCGGAGGATCTGGCCAGCCATCTCGGCACCATCGCGCGCTCCGGCACCCGCGCCTTCGCCGAAACCCTGAGCCAGGCCAAGGAAGCCGACCGACCGAGCCTGATCGGCCAGTTCGGCGTGGGTTTCTACTCCGCCTTCATGGTGGCGGATGAGGTCGAGGTGATTTCCCGCCGCGCCGGCGCCGAGGCGGCGCATCGCTGGGTGTCGGATGGTCGCGGCGGCTACCGGATCCGCCCCGCGACGCGCGAGACCGCCGGGTCCGACGTGATCCTGCACGTCAAATCCGACGCCGACGAGTATCTGGAGCCGGTCCGGCTGGAGACCATCCTGCGCAAATGGGCCGACCACATCAGCGTGCCGATCCAGCTCGAACGCGACGGCAAGTTCCTGGCCGCGAACGAGGGCACCGCGCTCTGGCGCAAGCGCAAATCCGACATTTCCGAAGCCGATTACGCCGAGTTCTACCGCCATCTCGGCCATATGTTCGACGAACCCTGGGCGACCATCCATTGGACCGCCGAGGGCGCGCTTGAGTTCTCGGCGCTGCTGTTCATCCCCGGCCATGCGCCGTTCGCCGTCACCGAGGACGACCGCGAAAGCCATGTCCGCCTTCACGTGCGGCGCATGTTCATCACCGACGACGCCAGATTGCTGCCCGGCTGGCTGCGCTTCGTCGCCGGCGTGGTCGATACCGAGGATCTGCCGCTCAATGTTTCGCGCGAAATGCTGCAGGCGACCCCGATTCTCGCGCGCATCCGCAAAGCCCTGGTCAACCGCGTGCTGACCGAGCTGAAAACCCGCGCCAAGGACGAGGATGCCTATCGCCCGTTCATCGAACAGTTCGGCGCGGTGCTGAAGGAGGGCATTTACGACGACAACGATCACCGCGCCGACATCGCGTCCCTCGCCCGGTTCCGCTCGACCGCCAACGACGCCCTGACCTCGCTCGATGCCTATGTCGCGCGGATGAAACCCGAGCAGACCGATATCTATTACCTCACCGGCGAGGATGCCGAACGGCTGAAAACCTCGCCGCAGCTCGAAGGGCTGCGCGCCAAGGGATTCGAGGTGCTTCTGCTGGCCGATCAGATCGATTTTTTCTGGCCCGAGCGGCTGGCCACCTATGCCGACAAGAAACTCGTCCATGCCGGCGCCGCGCGGGATATTTTTTCTCCCGCCGAAACCTCCGACGCGCTCGCCGTACTGGCGAAATCCCTGCAAGCGGCGCTCGGCGACCAGGTCTCCGAGGTGCGCGCCTCGTCGCGCCTGACCGACAGCCCGGCGGCGCTCGCGGCGGGCGGCGCGCAGGCCGATCTCGCGCTGCAGCGGCTGATGCGCCGGGCCGGACGGCCGAGCTTCGCGCCGAAACCCGCGCTCGACATCAACCCGTCCCACCGGCTGATCGAAGCGCTCGTTCCGCGCGCCGAGGCCGGCGAGGACATGACGGACTGGGCCGCGCTGCTGCTCGATCTCGCGCGCATCCAGGATGGCGAGGCGCCGGTCGATCCGGCCCGCTTCGCCCGGCTGGTGGCGGCGAAACTCGGCGAATAAAGCGCTATTTCCGTGCGGCTTCGGCCGCACGGAGCACGCGCAGGAAATTGCCGCCCCAAATTTTGCCGAGTGCCGCGCCGTCGTAACCCCGGCTCACCAGTTCGGCGGTCAGCGCCGGGGTCTGGCCGGCATGCATATAGCCATCGACGCCGCCGCCACCGTCGAAATCGGTGCCGATGCCGACATGGTCGATGCCGATTCGCTCTGCAACGTAATCGACGTGGTCGGCGACGGTGAACACGCCGACATCGGATGGTTTCGCGCCGGGCTTGAGAAACGCCGAGACCATGGTGATCTGGATCACCCCGCCGGTGTCGCGCAGTGCAATTAACTGTTCGTCATCGAGATTGCGCGGATGGTCGCACAAAGCGCGCGCGCAGGAATGGGTGGCGACGATCGGTGTGCGCGACAGAACTGCCGCCTGCATCATGGTCGATTTCGCCGCGTGGCTGACATCGGCCAGAATGCCCAGATCGTTCATCCGCCCGATCGCCGCGCGCCCGAGCGCCGACAACCCGCCATGCTCAGCCTCGGCATCGCCGAGGTCGCGGCGTGGAATCGCCGAATCGGCCAGCGCGTTATGGCCGTTATGGGTCAGCGTCATGTAGCGCACGCCGCGCGCCGCGAAATCGTCCAGCGATGCGAGATCGCCCCCGAGCGCCGTACCGTTCTCGACCGCCGGAATCACCGCGATCCTGCCCGCAAGATGCGCCTGCTCGATCGCGTCGGCATCGCGCGCGAGCACCGTCCCCTCCTCGGCACCCATGTGCGCAATCGTGTCCAACATGCCGAGCGCCCGCGCCCGCGCCTCCGCGTCGCCCGAAGCATCGCGCTTGCCCTGCGGCACATAGGCGGCGAAACACACCGCCCCCACCCCGCCGCGTCTCAGCTTCGGCAAATCGACGCAGCGCGGCCCGTCGGTAAGAAAATCGGCACCGTTCGGCCAGGGAATATCGACATGGGTGTCGATGACCAGAAGCGAATGATGGACCCGTTCGGTCATGACATATCCTGAATACGGTTCAGCGGGCGAGGCCGAGCGCGCGGTACAGCCGCAGGCTCGGCGGCCAAGCATGGATGATCGCACCGCGAAAGCCAATCGCGAGCGCGATCAGAACGACGAGAACGCCGATCGAGGCGAGCCAGAGCAGTCGCACCGTCTCCGGCGCGGGAGCGACGGCGATGCGCCGCGCCGAAACCGGCGAGGCGGGCGATATCGGTTCGGGCGGAACCGCCGCGACGGCGACAGGCGGCGTGCCGATGGCGGGAGATGGCGGGATGCCGACGACTCCGGCAGGCATGAGGCCGACAGCCGGCTCGGCTGCAGGTTCGGGTGCGTTTTCGGGCACGGTTTCGGCCGGAACCGCTGGTTCCGGCGGCTGGATCGCCGGCGCGTCCTGATGCCATTCCGCGCCGCAGCGCGCGCAGCGCAGCCGCGCCGGCAGGCGCGCCGCCAGATCCGGCGGAATCTCGTAGCGCGCAGCGCAATCCGGGCAGGTCATCCGCATCGCCCGTCGAATGACATTTTCACCCGCACCGCGCAACCGAGGCCAGCGTGAGCCCGAGATATCGCCGAGAGTCCGTCTATCCCGGCAGCGCCCGGCGCAGCGCCGCAAGCGCGAGCAGGCGGGTGGAATCGAGCGTCGGCAGCGGAGAATTCGAGTCGTTCACGATCAGCGGAATTTCGGTGCAGCCGAGTACGACCGCGTCGCAGCCGGCATCTTTGAGCCGTCCGATGACACGCTGAAAACAAGCAATCGCTTCGGTGGTGAAGACGCCGCAAACCAGTTCATCCATGACGATACGGTTGATATCCTCGCGTTCGGCAAGGCTGGGCCGAACATATCCCAGCCCGCGCGCCGCGAGCTTTTCCGGATAGACCGCGCTCTCGACGAGCCAGCGCGTTCCGGTCAGGCCAAGCCGCTCGAATCCGCGCCCGGCGGCTTCAGCAGCCACGATTTCGGCGATATGCAGCCAAGGCAGCTTCGATCGGGACTCGACGTAAGGAAACGCCTGGTGGATCGTATTGTCGGGACAGATCAGGAAATCGGCACCGGCTTTCGCAAGCTTGTCCGCGGAGGCGAGCATCAGTTCCGCCACGCCCTGCCAATCGCCGCGATCGAGACAGGCGACATAGTCGGCAAGCGAGTGCGTATGCATCGAAATTTCGGGATGCGCATGGCCGCCGAGCAGCCGCGCACCCGCCGCGCAGATGGTCCGATAGCAAAGCGCAGCACCTTCGGCGGAACAGGCGACGATACCGATATGCTCCCGGACGCGGCCGAGGCGATCCTTGTGCGTGGCGATGGGCATTGGTTCGGAGTATTGCCGCGTCGTGCGGAAATTTCCAGGGCGATGCAAAGATGCCGACAACCGCTTGCCCTGACCCGCCGGATCGCGGCAGAGGAGAACAATGATCCGCTTCTCGCATGTCGGGCTGAACTACCGGCGCACCGCGCAGGCCGGCGGGATCGTATCGCGCCACGCCGATGCCACGGCGCTCGACGACATCGATTTCGACATCCCCGAAGGCGGGTTCCGCTGGCTCACCGGCCCGTCCGGCGCGGGCAAGACCAGCCTGCTCAAGCTGATGTATCTGGCGATCCACCCCACCAACGGGCGCATCGACCTGCTCGGCACCGACACCGCCAAACTCGACCGGCGCGGTACCGCGCTGCTGCGCCGCCGGATCGGCGTGGTCTACCAAGATTTCCGCCTGCTCCGGCATCTCACCGCTTACGACAATGTCGCCCTGCCGATGCGGCTGGCGCGCCGCAAGGAAGCCCATGTCCGCGCCGATGTGACCGAGTTGCTGCGCTGGGTCGGGCTCGCCGGGCGGCTCGATCACCGGCCCGACGAATTGTCCGGCGGCGAACAGCAGCGCGTCGCCATCGCGCGCGCGGTGATCACCCGGCCTTCGCTGCTTCTGGCCGACGAGCCCACCGGCAATCTCGACGACGACCAGGCGGAACGGCTGATGCACCTGATCACCTCGCTCAACCGGCTGGGCACCACCGTCATCGTCGCGACCCATAATCTCGGCCTGGTCGCACGCCACCCCGCGCCGGTGATGGAACTCGAAGCGGGGCGGATGGTCCGGCATGGCTAAGCGGGCCGCGTCTCGGGCCGACCGGATCGGCCTGCGCGCCGCGATGGCGGACCGGCTGCTGCCGTTCATGGTGGCGGCCATGAGCTTTCTCGCGGCCCTCGCCCTCGCCGGCAGCATCGCCGCCTCGGCACTCGCGACCCATTGGCTGAGCGGCGCACAGGGGCTGATCACCATCGAGGTGCCGAATCCCGGCCAGCCGGTGGCGGCGAACGGACCGCGCCGGGCCGACGCGGTGCTGACCCTGTTGCAGGCGACCCCCGGACTCGCCGATGCGCATGTCCTGTCGCGGCAATCGCTCGCGACCCTGCTGAAACCCTGGCTCGGCGCCGCCGCATCGGACGGCACGCTGCCGATCGCCCTACCTGCCGTGATCGTCGCCCATAGCCGCACCGCCACGCCCGATCCTGCTACGTTGGACGCCAAACTTGCCGGTATCGCACCGGGAACCCTGGTCGAATCGGGCGCGAGCTGGGCGGCAAGGCTGGAAGCGCTTACCGATAGCCTGCGCGCCTCGGCCGCCGCCGTCCTGGTGATCGTGGCGCTGGTCGCCGCCTCGGTGGTCGCGGTCGCGGTGCGCGCGGGGCTCGCCCAGCGACGCGAGGCGATCGAGATCATTCACGGGCTTGGCGCACTCGATTCGGACATCGCCAACCAGTTCGCCCGGCGCGCCATGCGCCTCGCCGCGACCGGCGGGCTGATCGGCGCGCTGGTCGCGCTGCCGGTGCTGGTCTGGCTCGGCCGTCTTTCCGCGAGCTTCGTCGCCAGCGCCCCCAGCATTAACACGAATCCTGCATCGGCGCTGGCATCGGCGCTACCGCCGCTACTCTGGGCCTCGCCGGTCCTGTTCACCGTGGCCACCGCGCTGATCGGCTGGGTCGCCGCCCAGGCGACCGTGCGTGGCTGGCTCAAGCAGCTCACATGAGCGGATCGGGCCGCAAGCCGCTGCGCCTGCGCCGACGCGGGCGCTGGGTACGCTGGCTCGTCCGGCTGGTTCTGCTGATCGTCATGCTCTGGCTGATCGGGTTCGGCTGGTTCCTCGCGAAAATCGCCGCCGAACGACCCATTGTTCCAATGCCCCATGCCGGGGGCATCGTTGTGCTGACGGGCGGCGCGGACCGGGTGAAGGCCGGGCTCGAACTGCTGATGGCCGGCGCCGCGCCGCGCCTGCTGATTTCCGGCGCGGGAACCGGCACCTATCTCGGCGATTTCACCCCGCGCGACGGCATCAACGCGACCGCCAAGGCCACGCGCATCAGCCTCGGCCACCGGGCGGCGACCACGCGCGGCAACGCCCGCGAGGCGGCGCGCTGGGCGATGCGCCACGGCATCACGTCGCTCATCGTGGTCACCGCCGATTATCACATGCCGCGCGCCCTGATCGAATTGCACCGGCAAATGCCCGGCATCGCCCTGCTGCCCGAGCCGGTGCGGCCGCCCGCGCTGGAACGGCTCGACGACTGGCGCACCCTGAAGCTGCTCGCCGCCGAGTTCACCAAATACGTGCTGGTGCGGTTTCGGCTCGGCGGCTTCGCCGCGCACCACATCGAAGCCCATCTCTGATGGTTGTCCGATGTTTCTGATCGGTTCAGGGATCTTCAACCTGATCATATTCGGCACTGGCGCGATCGGTGGCCTGTGGGGCCATGTGCTGCGTCTCACCGCACCCGCCCGGTTACTTCCCTTTGGCCAGGGCTGGGCGCGGCTGGTGCTCGGCGCGTTGCGCGTCTTCTGCGGCATCGATTTCGTCGTCGAAGGCATGGAATTCCTGCCGCCGGGCGGGGTGATCCTCGCCGCCCAGCATCAATCCGCGTTCGACACGCTGGTCTGGCTCACCCTGCTTGAAAAACCCACCTACATCCTGAAGCAAGAACTGACGAAACTGCCGATTTTCGGGCCTTTGCTCGTCCCCGCCGGCCAGATCGCCCTCGACCGCACGGGCGGAGCGAAAGCGTTGCGCGGCCTGACCGAGCAGGTCAAGCGCGCCGGCGATGCGGGACGGCAGATCGTGATCTTCCCGGAAGGCACGCGGGTCGCTCCAGGTCGGCGCGTCGCCCTGCAGCCGGGAATCGTGGCGCTGGCGCGCGCCGCGCATCTTCCGGTCGTTCCGGTCGCGACCGATTCCGGGCGCTGCTGGGGCCGCAACGCATTCCGCAAGCGGCCTGGGACGATTCGCATCCGCGTCTTCCCGGCCCTGCCGGACGGGCTCGATCGCGCAGCACTTCTCGCCGCGCTGGAGGATGCGTTCTATGAGCGCGGGGTCTGTGGATAAAATTGTGGGAAATTGCCGAGAATCGTTCAGCCGTGAGGCAAATGATTTTCGATAACCAACTGATAAAAATAACATTTACCGATAGAATTCTGTGGATGACCGGGGTTTGGCCGTGATGGGGATAATTATCCGGCGTAAATGAGCCAGAGCGTACCGAAAACCAGGCTTATCAACGTGATCGGAATCCCCGCGCACAGAAAATCGCTGAATGTCAGCGGAATCCCGCGCGCCCGCGCGCGCTCCGCGACGATCAGATTGGCGACCGAGCCGAGCAGGGTGAAATTGCCGGCGAAGGTCGCGGCCATCGCCACCATCAGCCAGGCGCGCTTCGGGTCGGCCAGGGCCGCGATGAAGGGTTTCAGCACCAGCACCGCCGGCACGTTGCTCACGATGTTGGACAGCACCGCCGTCACCGGCACCAGAACCGCCGGCCGGCCGGGATGCAGCGCCGCGATCCGCTGCACCAGCGCGGGTGTGATCACCTCGCGCTGCAACCCCGCGACCACCACGAACAGCCCGGCGAACATCAGCAGCAGCGACCAGTCCACCCCGGCGAGCAGGGTTTCGCTTTTCAGCCCCGGCGTAAGCAGAAGCAGCGCCGCGGCGATCAGCGCCGCCTCGGCCGGGACCATGCCGGCGAGGCAGGCCGCCACGAAAAACCCGAGCAATACCAGAGCCTTGACGATCAGCCTGGGATGCACCGGCATTTCCGCGAGTTCCTGGCCTTGCGCCGCGCCATCGCGCAGGCGGCCGCGCCAGACCAGCGCCACCACCGCCACGACGAGCACGAGCCCGGCCAGCGCCACCGGCACCAGGGCGCTGGAAAACCGCGCATAGGAAATGCCCGAAAAGCTGCCGATGATGATATTCTGCGGATTGCCGGTGATCGTCGCGACCGAGCCGATATTCGACGACGCCGCCAGCGCGATCAGATAAGGCATCGGCGCGGCACCGGCGGCGATCACGATGTCGAGCACCAGCGGAGTCAGCACCACGCAGATCGTGTCGTTCACCAGCACCGCCGAGAGCACGCCCGACACCACGACCACCGAAGCGAGCAGGGCGAGCGGATGCGCCGCGCGCTTCAGGGCAAAGTTCGTCACCAGGTAAAAAAACCCCGCCCGGCGCAAGGCGGCGGCCAGGATCATCATGCCGAGCAGCAACGCGATTGTGTTGAAATCGATCCCGCCGATCGCCTGCCGGATCGTCAGCGCGCCGCACGCGACCATCAGCACCCCGCCGACGAAGGCCACCCCGGTGCGATCCAGCCGAAAGAGCGGCAGCCTGCCCATCGCGACCCCGAGATAGGTCAGCAGGAAAATCCCGATCGCCAGCACACGGACAAGTTCGGGCGTGAACCCATGGGACAGCGGACCGATCATCGCCCGGCTATCGCATGGACGATGCGGATTGGTAAATTCCACGGTTTCGCCTATGTGAACAATTCATGTGGTTAACCGAATTCAGCACGCTCCTGGGCTCTGCCGCCGGTAGTCCGCCCCTTGAGATAACGACGATCATTCTCGGCACCTTCGTGCTGGAGGATGCCGCGACCCTCCTCGCCGCCATGCAGGTCGCCGCCGGCGCGGTCTCGCTGCCACTGGCCCTCGGCTCGCTCTATGCCGGGATCGTGCTGGGCGATCTCGGGCTCTACGGGCTCGGCCGGCTCTCGGTCGAGCACCCGTGGGCCCAGCGCATGGTGCCGGCGCGGCGTCGCGATATCGGGCGCGACTGGGTCGCGGAACGGCTGATTCCGGTGGTTCTGGTCAGCCGGTTCGTCCCCGGCCTGCGCCTGCCGACCTACACCACCTGCGGCTTCCTCAAGGCGCCGTTCCTCGGCTTCGCCGCCGCCGCGATCCTGGCCACTCTCGCCTGGACCAGCCTGCTGTTTTTCCTCTGCCTGAAGCTCGGCGCGCTGATGCTGCATTATCTCGGCCCCTACCGCTGGGTTGGACTTGCGGTTTTCGTCGTTCTTCTCGTAGTGGTGGGACGCATGGCCACGCGCTGGCAGGCGGAACGGATCGGAAAGGACGGTTCATGAGCGATATCTCGCTCGCTTCACGACTGCAGGCGGCCATCGCGCGCCGTACCCAGGCCAAGCCGGTTTCCTTCTTCGAGTTCTGGCCGGGCGCCGTGTTCTACGCCCCGGTCGCACTGTTCTGGATCGCCCAGGCGCTGCGCCATCGCAGCCTGACCCTGCCCGCCCTGGCCAACCCGCGGATCGAAGCCGGTGGCATCTGCGGCGAATCGAAGAACGACATTCTCGATCTCGCCGGGGCCGAGGCGCGGCGCTGGATCGCGCCCTATATCGGCATCACCACCCAGGGTCTCGCCACCGACGCCGATCTTGCGATGGCCGAGGCGGCGATGGCCGAAGCGGGCCTCGCCTATCCGGTCGTCGCCAAGCCGGACATGAGCTGCAACGGCGCCGGCGTCCGACTGGTGGAAACCAGTGCCGATCTCGCCCGCTACCTCGCCGAATTTCCCCGCGCCACCCGCCTGCAGTTGCAGGCGCTGGTGCCGCACGAGGGTGAGGCCGGGATTTTCTACATCCGCCACCCGGACGAGACGCGCGGGCGGATCACCTCGGTCACCCTGAAATACGCCCCGATGGTGACGGGAGACGGGCGCTCGCGCATTCGTGACCTGATCGCCGCCGATGCGCGGCTCAACTCGGTGTCGCATCTGCTGCTGCCCAAGCTCGGCGCCCAGGCGGCGCGTATCCCGGCGCAGGGCGAGCGGGCCCGGCTGGTATTCGTCGGCAATCATTGCCGGGGCTCGACCTTCAAGGACGGGCGGCATCTGATCACCCAGGCGCTGACCGACCGGATCGACGCGATCGCCCGCGACATTCCCGAGTTCCATTTCGGCCGGTTCGATCTGCGCTTTGCATCGCCCAACGCGTTGCGCCGGGGCGAGGATTTCAGCATCATCGAGGTCAACGGCGCGGGATCGGAAGCGACCCATATCTGGGACCCGGAAACCTCGATCGTCGAAGCTTACCGCACCCAGTTCTTCCACTACGGCACCGCGTTCCGGATCGGCGCCGCGATGCGCAAGCGCGGCACCCCGCGCTACGGCGCCTGGCGCCTGTTCGGCATATGGCAACGCCAGAAGGCGCTGATGGCGCAATACCCCACGAACGACTGAACGCGGTGGATACGATGCCCTGCCCATGCGGTTCGGGATTGCGGCGTCAGCGCTGCTGCAGCCTCGACCTCGCGACGCTGAGCCCGCCGGATGCGACGGCGCCGGTCAAACCCCTGCTCGAACAGGCCGAAGCGGCGCTCGCCGACAACGACGCGGCCAGGGCGGAACAGGCTCTGCTCGCCGCGCTCGAACTCGCGCCGGGGCGGGAGGACGCTCTGTTCGCCCTGCACCGGCTGCTGCGCCAGCAAGGCAAGCTCGGCGCTGCCGAGACGCTGCTGCGCCGCATGGTCGCGATCAACCCGAATAACTTCATCCCGACCAACGAGCTTACCCTGATGCTACTCGCCCGCGGCGCGCTGGCCGAGGCCGAGATCCATGCCCGCAACGCCGTGCGCATCGCGCCGCGCAGCGCCCAGGCGCACAACCTGATGGGCCTGGTGATGACCGAGGCGAACCGGCCGCTGATCGGCGAATACCATTACCGCGAAGTGCTGCGCCTGCTGGAGCGCGACGATGCGGTCACCCTCGCCAATCTCGCCTGGAACCTGAAAACCCAGGGCCGGATCGCGGAGGCCCGCACGCTCTATGTCAAATCGGTCAAGCTCAATCCCGGCGTGCTGCAAACCACTTTGGGCTGGGCGCGCACCGAAGAAGCCGACCGTAAATTCGACCGAGCGCTGAAACTGATCGACGGCGCCGAGGCGCTGGCCCCGAACAATCCCGGCGTGTCGCTCACCAGGGCGACGATTCTCGCCCGCAAGGGCGAGACCGAGGCGGCACTGGCGAAACTCGACGCGCTCGGCCAGGGCGGCACGCTCGGTCCCGCCGAGCTTTCGGAAAAAGGCCGGCTGCTCGACCGGCTCGGCCGCTACGACGAGGCTTTCGCCGCCTTCGACGCTGGCAAGAAACGCGCCATCGAACTCGGCGCCCGCCGCTATCTGGACGATGCGGCCGCCGATCTCGCGAACCGGCTGCGCGCCTTCTTCACCGAACGGCGCCTGACCACCCTGCCGCGCGCCGCCATCCGCACCGATATGCCGCAGCCGATTTTCATCGTCGGCTTTCCCCGCTCGGGCACCACGCTGATCGAGCAGACGCTCTCGGTGCATCCGCGCATCGCCGCCGGCGACGAACTACCCACCATCAACGACTCGACACAACTGATCCCGCGCCTGTTCGCGAGCCCGCTGGTCTATCCCGACGCGCTTGCCGAGCTTTGGATGGGCGACCAGCGCGAAGGGCTCGACCTGCTGCGCGACCATTACCTCGCGCGCGTCCGTCAGGCCGGCATCCTGCGCGACGGTGCGACCTGGTTCACCGACAAGATGCCGCTGAACGAAACCCATCTCGGCCTGATCCATCTGATGTTCCCGCAGGCGCCGATCATCCACCTGCTGCGCCACCCGTTCGATGTCGTTCTCTCGGTCTATTCCAACCATCTGACCCACGGGTTCTTCTGCGCCGCCGAACTGGAGACCGCCGCGAAACACTACGCGCTCACCGCCGGGCTGATCGCGCATTATCGCGAGAATATTCCTGCACTCCGCTACCGCGCGGTGCGCTACGAGGACGTGGTCGATCACCAGGAACACGAAATCCGGGGATTGCTCGATTTCATCGGCGAGGAATTCGACCCGGCCTGCCTGCAATTCGAGAAGAACCAGCGCTACGCCCGCACCGCGAGCTATGCCCAGGTCACTGAAAAACTCTACGACCGCTCGCGCTACCGCTATCGCAACTATCGCGGTCATCTCGAACCCATCGTGCCGATCCTTGCGCCGATCATCGAACGCCTGGGCTACACCATCGAGTGATACGACATCGCGCAAGTCAAAACTTTTCGCACACCTGTCATTTTTCACACAGGCCGGTCTTGATTCCGTCTCTCACCACGGCTCCGCCATCCGCACGGATCTTCGGCATGCCAACGGGCGCTACGGTTGCGGGTTTTGTCATAGAAAAACAACCCGCACTCGCGCCGCAAGCATCTCTTGAGGCGTGTCGGATCACATGCCTCCAATTCATCGAGACACATGCCGACAAGTAATTCTACAAAGCTATCGCAAACAGCGGTCTCGATCGTCAACTCCGCCGAGATGCGCCGTATGCTCAGGGCACGTTCAGCCTCCTGATTGACAACCGCGAGCGCGGCTGACGATGCCGTTCCATTGATGAAAGCCGTCAGAATTTCAAACAAAGCATCACGCCAGCACACCATTCGCGCCAGATCGCCCTGTGAGACGGTCACTTTCTCGGCGGCCAGCCAGACGGAGGCAAATCTGATGAATGCCTCGATATCACGAAAAGGATCGTCCAGCCGCCTCTCGCGTGAGCCTGCCGGTTTGCGCGCAATCGCCGAGTTCGCGATCGTCAGTGTCAGGGTTGGAGTGTTGCCGATCAGCTTGGGTGGGCTCATGGAAGTTCGGAGAGGACTATCCGCATGCGAGCCTCGGCCAGCAATGGTGCGAGTTGCCGGACCGGCTCCGCATCCGCGTACAAATCTCGCACGCGATCGGCTTCCTCTCGGCTAACCCAGTCGCTGACCACGACATAATGCCCGCAATGATCGATGTCCTCGAACAGGCGATGCCCGGCGTAGCCGGCAAACATGGTGCGCATATCCATCCAGATCTTACGGATGATCGCCAAGCCTTCGTCTGCCGCCTCTGGCGTCACGCGCATGTCCCAAATCACGGTAACCATACATGAGCTCCTACCATTCAACACGGTCTATTTTAGAATAGTCCGTGTTGAATGCAAGCCCGTCACACGCATCCGTGAACAGACGACGAGATGCTCGCGGCAACCGCTCCATTCGTCTGGCTATTTTATTTCCCGAACACAACCACGCTTTCCAGATGCGCGGAGGCGGGAAACTGGTCGATCGGCGCCGCAGCAACCACCCGATACCCCGCCTGCCGGAGCAATTTCGCTTCGCGCGCCAGGACGTCAGGATTGCAACTGACATAGATCGCGCGCGGAACCTTCGACTCCAGGATGGCTCCGATCTGCGATCCCGCTCCGTCGAACGGCGGATCGAGCACCACGCAGGCCGCGCCCGCCAACTCCTTCACGGTCACCGGCCGGCGCGCCAGATCGCGCGCCTCGACGGTGATGCGCCCGGCAAGCCCGTCCTGGCGCACCCCGGCTTCGAGCGCGGCGCAGGCGGCCTTGTTCCCTTCGACCGCATGAACCCGCGCATGGCCGGCAAGCGCGCCCGTTAGCGTTCCAACCCCCGCATAAAGTTCGACGATCCATGATTTGCGGGTGAGTTTCCCCGGCAACCCGGCCACCACGGCGGCGCGGATCGCCGCCTCGCCCGCGACGGTCGGCTGCAGAAACCCGCCCGGCGGCGGAATGACGGTCAACCCACCGAGATCGAGCGTGGGTTCGCGCAGCACCAGAACCGGCTCGTCGCCCAGGCTGATGCGCAGGAGCGCATGGTCGCGCGCGAAGGCGATCAGCCAGGATCGATCCGCCGCACTCGCGGCACCATCCAGCGCCAGCGACACGTCCAGCCCGTGATCCAGCGCATTGATCAAAACGCTGCCCGATTTGCGAAACCCAGAGAGTTTCGCGACCAGTTCACGCAAAGGTGCGATCAGCGCCGCGATCGCCGGCAGGGCGAGCGGGCATTCGGCGATATCGACCACGTCGCGCGATTTCGCCGCGTGCAACCCGAGCCGGACCGCCCCGCCCTGGCGCAGCAGCGCGAAATCGACCCGTCTTCGCGTGCCCATCGGGATCGCGATCATCTCAGCGACCGGCGCATCGGCAAATCCAGCCCGCGCCAACGCCTCGATCAACCGCTCCCGCTTCGCCGCATGATAGATCTGCTCCGGCACGTCCTGCTCGGTGCAGCCGCCGCATATGCCGAAATGCCGGCAGACCGCCGGCACCGTTCCAGTTGATGACATGGCGTCAGATATTCTCCCGCGCCTCGATGATCACATGCGCGTAGGCATATGGATATTCGTCGGTCAGCGACACATGGATGAACGGCACGCGGCCTTCGGGAACCAGCGTCGCGAGATGCAGCGCCGCCTCGCCGGTCAACGCCATGGTCGGCTGGCCGGAGGGCAGATTGACCACGCCGAGATCGGCGAAAAACACGCCGCGCCGGAACCCGGTACCCAAAGCCTTCGCGCACGCCTCCTTCGCCGCGAACCGCTTGGCGTAGCTCGACGCACGCTGATGCGCCCGGCGCTCCGCGCGAAACCGCTCGGTCTCGGTAAAGATGCGCGCGGTGAACCGCTCGCCGAACTTCGCGAGCGTCGCCTCGATGCGCCTGATGTCGCACAGATCCGAGCCGATACCGACGATCATGAAACGGCGATCACGTCCTGGCGCGATCGACCTGGGCGACCCCGCCGGCCGCGCGCAACCCCGCGATCACCTGCGACAGATGCCGCAAATCCCGCACCTCGATATCCATCAGGCATTCGAAAAAATCCTGCTGGCGATGGACGATTTTCAGATTGGCGATGGCGCCGTCCTGCTTGGCCACCGCATTGGCCAGATTGGCCAGCGTGCTCTGCGCGTTCGACGCGATCACGCTGATCCGCCCGGTGAACGGCCGGTCTCGTCCCGCGCCATCCTTGCCGGCGTCCTTGCCCTGGCCGAGCTGGGCATAGTCCCAATCTACATCGATGAACCGCTCCGGCGTATTGGCGAAGGTTTCCAGCGTCATGCAATCGCGGGTATGGATCGTCACCCCTTTGCCGGTGGTGATGATGCCGACGATCTTGTCGCCCGGCAGCGGGTGGCAGCACCCAGCATAATGCACTTCCATCCCCGAAATCAACCCGGTGATCGGCAGGCTGTTCGGCCGCGCGGGGCTGCGCGCCGGCCGCGCCAGCATCCCCGGCACCATGCGCGGCGCATGGGACTCGCGCAGCTCGGGATAGGCGGCGTGAACCACGTCCCGCGCCCCGATATTGCCGGTGCCGACCGCGATATAGAGATCGTCCAGGCTCGGCTGCTTCAGCGACTTCAAAGCCGCGTCCAGCACTTTTTCCGATCCGTCCACGCCTTCCTGGCGGAACGCGCGGGCAAGCGTCGCCTTGCCCTGGTCGCGGTTCTGCACCCGGAGCTGCCCGGCGAGGAACCGGCGGATGCGCGCGCGCGCCTTGCCGGTGACGACGAACCGCTCCCACGACGGCGACGGCGTGCCGCCGCGTGCGGTCAGAATCTCCACCTGATCGCCGTTCTGCAGCTCGTAGCGCAGCGGCATCAGCCGTCCGTTGATCCGCGCCCCCACACAGGTATCGCCGATCTGCGAATGCACCGCATAAGCGAAATCCACCGCCGTCGCCCCACGCGGCAACTGGATCAGCTGGCCCTTGGGGGTGAAGCAGAAAACCTGATCCTGATACAGCTCCAGCTTGGTGTTCTCGAGAAATTCGTCGGCGGTGGAGTTCTCCAGGATCTCCAGCAGATCCTGCACCCAACGGAACTGCTTGAGATCGGAAGGCGAAGCATCGTTCTGCTTGTACAGCCAGTGCGCCGCGACCCCGTTTTCCGCGATCGCGTGCATTTCCGGCGTGCGGATCTGCAACTCGATTTTCTGGTTGCGCGGATGGCGCAGCGTGACACCGGTGTGCAGCGACTGATAGCCGTTGGCCTTCGGCGTCGAGATATAGTCCTTGAACCGCCCAGCGGTGACCGGAAATGCGGCATGGATCGCCCCCAGCGCGACATAGCATTGCTCGCGGGTCGGAACGACGATGCGGAACGCCATGATGTCGGACAACTGCTCGAACGCCACGTTGCGCCGCTGCATCTTCTCCCAGATGGAAAAGATCGACTTCTCCCGGCCGGATATATCGACGATGTCCACACCAGCGGCGGCGAGAATGCGCAACAGCTCACCGCGCACCTCGTCGATCACGTCGGCACCCTGGCCGCGCAAAAAATTCAGCCGCGCCTGAATCGATTCATAGGCCTCCGGATCGAGCACCGCGAAGGCGCGGTTCTGCAGCTCGGTCTTGACCCGGTCCATGCCGATCCGCTCGGCGAGCGGCGCATAGATCTCCATCGTCTCGCGGGCGATGCGCGCGCGCCGCTCCGGCTCGTGGACGAAATGGATCGTGCGCATATTGTGCAGCCGGTCCGCGAGTTTCACCAGCAGGACGCGGATGTCCTTGCTCATCGCCAGCACCAGCTTGCGGAAATTCTCCGCCTGCTTGGTCCGGTCCGATTGCAGTTCGAGGCGGGTGAGCTTGGTCACGCCATCGACCAGCCCGGCGATCTCGGCGCCGAAACGCGATTGCAGCACGGGCAGGGTGACCCGCGTATCCTCGATCACGTCGTGCAGCAGGGCGGTGACGATGCTGCCGCCGTCCAGCCGGTAATCGGCGAGGATGTCGGCCACCGCGAGCGGATGGGTGATATAGGGCTCGCCGTTCTCGCGCGTCTGCGCGGCATGGGCCTCGGCGGCGAGGCTATAGGCGTCGTCGATGACGGCGGGGTCGATCTTCGGATCGTAGCTGCCAAGCCGGGTCAGCAGCGGCGCCAGCGCCTCGTGCCCGATAGAGGCCGCACTTCCCTCCGGCGCGAACAAGGGATGGATCGTCGGCATCCCCGCGCGCCGGTCAGGCATGGCCGCCTGCCCTGATCAGCGGCGCGGGCGGCCACCGCCGAGCTCCGCCTCGATCGCCGCGGCGATATCCTCGGAGGTCATTTCCTCGGACTCGGCGGCGAGCGCGGCTGCTTCCTCCTCGGCGGAGACATCCTGCAGACCGAAAATATTCTGGTCGGTCGGGATGAGGTCCTGAACTTCCTCGTCCGCCGGCTCGGGATCGGGCACGCGGGAGAGCGATTTGACCAGATCCTGCTCGATCGCGCCGAAATCGATGGTTTCGTCGGCAATCTCGCGCAGGGCGACGACCGGGTTCTTGTCGTTGTCGCGATCGATGGTGATCGAAGCGCCGCGGGCAAGGTTGCGCGCGCGCTGGGCGGCGAGCAGAACCAGCTCGAATCGGTTGGGGATCTTCTCGATGCAGTCTTCGACGGTGACGCGTGCCATCCGGCCAACTCCAAACTATGCGCCCAATGCTGCGCGCGGTACGACAATCGAAATTGGAATATAGCGTAACCCCCGCTGCGGCGCAACCAATCGGGTTGCACCGGCAACGCAGCCATCACCATCGGCCGATCGGAGCATCCGAACCGCCCGGCACCGTGTCCAGCAGCGACATCCCCGCCGCGCCGGAGCGAGGATGCACCCAATCGGGCGCGACATCAAGCAGCGGGCGCAGCACGAATGCGCGCAGATGCGCACGCGGGTGCGGCAGGATCGGCGGCGGCGCGTCGCGCACCAGGCCGTTCAGGTCGATCAGGTCAAGGTCGAGGGTGCGGGCAGCATTCGGCACCGACCGCTCACGGCCGAATTCCGCCTCGATCCGGTGCAGCGCCGCCAGAAGCGCCTCGGGTTCGGCAACGCCGGCAAACCGCGCCACGTCGAACCGCGCCACGCCGTTGCAAAAATCGGGCTGGCTCGCATCGCGCGGCACCGGCGTCGTGCGATACCAGGGCGAGACGGCGCGAAATTCGAGCCCCGGCAATGCCCGCACCGCTTCGAGCGCGCGGATGCAGGTATCGCGCGGGCTCGCCCCATCCGGCCCCGGCAGGTTGGCGCCGATCGCGATCAGGATCATGACGTCCACCCTATACGTTCGTGACGGTTTCGCGTAATCTGAATGTCATTCGTCTATATTCGATTTGAATATTTCAAGACGAGAAGCATTCGAAAGGTTTTGGTCATGCGCCTTCTGCCCAATGAAAAAACCGCGCTGTTCATCGACGGCGCCAATCTCTACGCGGCGTCCCGCGCGGTCGGGTTCGATGTCGATTACCGGCGGCTTCTGGAATTTTTCGGCGGGGTCAACCTGATCCGCGCCTATTACTATTCCGCACTGCTCGATACCGAGGAATATTCGCCGCTAAAACCGCTGACCGACTGGCTCGCCTATAACGGCTACACGCTGGTCACCAAGCCCGCCAAGGAATTCACCGACGGCTCCGGGCGCCGCCGCGTGAAAGGCAACATGGATATCGAACTGGCGATCGACATGCTGGAAATGGCTCCGCATATCGACCATGCGATCCTGTTCTCCGGCGATTCCGATTTCCGCCGCCTGGTGGAGGCCACTCAGCGCAAGGGCGTGCGGGTGACGGTGGTTTCGACCATCAAGACCACGCCGCCGATGATCGCCGACGAATTGCGCCGCCAGGCCGACCAGTTCGTCGATCTGTCGGATATCGCCGGCGAATTCACCCGCCGCCAGACCGAGCAGCGCCAGCGCGCCCAGCGCGTCGAGGCCGATCAGGAATAGGCGTGCCTCCAACGCCGGAAACGCCGCCGCGGGATTGCCCGCTCTGCCCGCGTCTTGCCGGGTTCCGGGCGGATAACCGCGCGAAATTCCCCGATTGGCACAATGCCCCGGTGCGCTGCTTCGGCGAGCTGGACGGACGGCTGCTCATCGTCGGCCTCGCTCCCGGCCTGCGCGGGGCCAACCGCACCGGCCGCCCATTCACCGGCGACTATGCGGGACGACTGCTCTACGACTCCCTGCTGGCATTCGGCTTCGCCATCGGGCGCTATGAGGAACGCCCGGATGACGGGCTTTCGCTCCGCGATTGCCGCATCGTCAACGCGGTGCGCTGCGTGCCGCCAGAGAACAAGCCGCTGCCCGCCGAAATCGCTACCTGCAACCAGTTCCTCGCCTCGGAAATCGCCGCAATGCACAATCTGCGCGCGATCCTCGCCCTCGGCGTCGTCGCGCATCAGGCCGTGCTGCGCGCCCATGGCCTGAAGCAGGGTTTCGCCAAATTCGCTCACGGCGCCACCCATCGCCTGCCGAACGACATCGTGCTTGCCGACAGCTTCCATGTCTCGCGCTACAACACCAGCACAAGGCGGCTGACGCCCGCGATGTTCGAGGCGGTGGTGGCGTTCCTGAAACACCACCTGACAAGTGCCGTCAGCCCAGCCCCAGACTTTTCCGCGTGAGCTTGGGAAGGCTGCCCGCGACGATCCGATAGGATTGCTCGAAATAGCCGGCGAGATCATCGTCCGGCAGCGCATCGGGATCGCCGATTTTCACCCAGAAGCCGCGCGGCAGATAGGGCGCGCGGGTCGCGAGTCCCTGGTCCAGCAGCATTTCATAGGCGATCGGCGTCGTCTTGAAGACGTAATACGGCACGCCGGCGTCACGATTGCCCAAGGCGAACATCTTGCCGCCCACCTTGTAGACGCGGCTACCGCCCCATTGAATCGCAAGCGCCGCACCGGGAAAGCGTTGGCAGACGGTGTCGAATTGGGCAAGGTTCATGGCTCGTGCCGCTCCACAAGATGAATAGTATCGGACATCATTCTTAAAGATTCGATAATGGCGGACGGACCATGACACAAAACATCTATGATAACCCTACGTTCTTCGAGGGCTACAGCCGACTGAACCGTTCGGTCGAAGGGCTGGCCGGCGCACCGGAATGGCCTGCGCTGCGGGTTTTGCTCCCGGATCTCCGTGGCCGCAAAGTCGTGGATTTCGGCTGCGGCTTCGGCTGGTTCTGCCGCTGGGCGCGCCAACAAGGAGCGGCACGGGTTCTCGGCATCGACGTGTCGGAAAAGATGCTGGCGCGGGCCAAAGCCGCGACATCGGATGCCGCGATCACCTACACCAGGACCGATCTCGAACATCTCGATTTGCCCGATGCGTCGTTCGATCTCGCCTATAGCGCGCTCGCTTTGCATTATATCGAGAATCTGTCGGGACTGTTAGCGACGATACACCGCGCGCTCGTGCCGGGGGCACATCTGATCTTCTCGGCGGAGCACCCGATCTACACGGCACCGACGCATCCTGGCTGGTCAGTCGATGTACAGGGCCGCAAGACATGGCCCATCGATGCCTATCAGATCGAAGGCCCCCGCACGACGGACTGGCTCGCCAGGGGTATCATCAAACAGCATCGCACCATCGGCACCTATCTCAATCTGCTGATCCGTATCGGGTTCACGATCGCCCATGTCGAGGAATGGGGGCCGACCGACGAACAGATCGCGGCACAGCCCGAATTGGCCGAGGAACGCGAGCGGCCGATGTTCCTGCTCATCGCGGCACGGCGCTGAAGTCTGCCGGCTGCAGGACTAACATCTATGATAATTTGACGAAATTCCTGATCCCAGCTCAGCTATACCGCTCCTCCAGCCACGGATCGGCGTTGTTGTTGTAGCCCCTGGTTTCCCAGAATCCCTGGCGGTCGGCTTCGGCGAAGCTGATCCGCCGCACCCATTTCGCCGATTTCCACAGATAATAGCGCGGCACCAGAACCCGCAGCGGGCCGCCATGCTGGCGCGGAATCGGCTTGCCCTCCCAGGTGTGGACCAGAAAGCAATCCTCGGCGGCGAATTGTTCGAGCCTCAGATTGGTCGTGTAATCGTCGTAGGATTCGAACAGCACATGGGTGACGGTAGGCTTCGGCCGCACCAGATCGACGATCGTGCGGATCGACACGCCCTGCCAGTGATTGTCGAAGCGCGACCATTGCGTCACGCAATGCATGTCCAACACGCTGTCCTGCTGCGGCAGCGCCATCAGCGCGTCCCAGTCGAGCGTGACCGGGTTCTCCACTGCGCCGTCGATGGCGAGGCGCCAGGCGCTGCGCGGCACCTCGGGCTGAATGCCGAGATCGAGCACCGGCCAGTCCGTCACCTCGCGCTGGCCGGGCGGCAGGCGCTGCGCCGGGTTCGCGGCGGCGCCCGTCAGCAGCCTGCCCTCGCGCGCCCAGTCCTGCTTGCGGCCGATCAGTTTTTCCTTGATCTGGCCGAGGATGCTGATCCGGTCCTTGTCGGTCTCGTCCATCACGGTCTCCTGTTCAGCGATTGCGCAAAAGCCGCGCCTTGTCGCGCTCCCAGTCGCGCTTGGCGATCGCCGCGCGCTTGTCGTGCAGCTTGCGCCCCTCGGCGATGCCCAGGGTCACCTTCGCCATGCCGCGCGGATTGAAATGCACGTCGAGCGGCACGACGGTCGAGCCCTGGCGCGCGATCGCGCCCATCAGCGTGTTGATCTCCTTGCGCTTCAGCAGCAGCTTGCGCGGCCCCTTGGTGTCGAAGCGCGACAGCACGCCGCCCTGATATTCCGGGATATACATGTTGAACAGGAACATCTCGCCGTCGCGTTCGCCGGCGAAGGCTTCGCTCAGCGTGGCCCGGCCCATGCGCAGCGATTTCACTTCGGCGCCGCGCAACACGATCCCCGCCTCCACGGTGCTGAGGATCGTATAGTTGAACCGCGCCTTGCGGTTCTGCGCGGCAATCCCGTGCGAGATCAGGCCGGGTTTTCGGGGCTCCGCCATCAGGGGATCAATCCGGCGCTCGCCATCGCCGCGCGTACCTGCGCGCGCACCGCTTCGCTCAGCGGGGCGAGCGGCAGACGGCAATGATCGGTACCGTAGCCGAGCAGCGATGCCGCGAATTTCACCGGTGCGGGACTGGTTTCGGCGAACATCGCATCATGCAGCGGCACCAGACGCTGCTGGATCGCCATTGCCCCGCCGATATCGCCGCGCCGCCAGGAGGCGTGCATTTCGGCGCATAGCCTTGGCGCGACATTGGCGGTGACCGAAATGCAGCCCTGGCCGCCCGCCGCGAGAAACGCCAGCGCGGTGTGGTCCTCGCCGGACAACTGGCAGAATTGTTCGCCGCACGCGGCACGCGTGTGCAGCGGGCGAGTGAGATTCGCCGTCGCATCCTTCACGCCCACGATGTTGCGGTGCTTCGCCAGCCTGGCCATGGTCGCCACGCTCATGTCGATCACCGAGCGGGACGGGATGTTGTAGATGATGACCGGAATCTCGATCGCATCGGCGATCGCCGTGTAATGCAAAAACAGCCCGTCCTGGGTCGGCTTGTTGTAATACGGGGTGACCACCAGAACGCCGTCGGCACCGACCGTCTGCGCATGGCGGGCGAGCCCGATCGCCTCGGCGGTGGAATTGGAACCGGCCCCGGCGATCACCGGCACGCGCTTGCGGGCGACCGTCACGGTCAACTCCACCACGCGCTTGTGCTCGTCATGGGTCAGCGTCGGCGATTCGCCAGTGGTGCCGACCGGGACCAGACCGTTGGTGCCTTCCGCGATCTGCCATTCGATGAAACGTTCCAGCGCTGCCTCGTCGATGCCGCCATCCGCGCGCATCGGGGTGATCAACGCGACCAGTGAACCATGAACCATCTGTATCTCCGCTATTGCGCGTAACCTATTCTCCGCGCCGATCCTGAACAAGGGATACGCGCGCGCCCGCAAGCCTGCTATTGCGGGGGTATGAGGAGATTCGCGATACGGCTCGCCGCCGCTTTCGGCCTGACCGCGATCGGCGCGGCCCGCGCGCTTGCCGCCATGGCCGCCCCGCCGGCGCCGAATCCCGCCCTCGTTCAGATCATGAACGACGTGCGGTCGAACGACTGGACTGACGCGCAAAGCCTCGCCCTCGCGCAGCCGGACAAGCTGGTGAGCAAGCTCGTCACCTATTTCCGCCTGCTCGATCCCGGTGCGGCGAGCGAGGTGGAAATCGGCATTTTCATGGCGCGCAACCCGGACTGGCCGGAACAATCGATCCTTGCCCGGCGCTGGAGCGAGGCGCTCGCCGCCGACCCGGACGATGCCGTTGTGCGCGAGCAATGTGCCCGGCGCCTGCCGGTCACCGCCGCCGCCGATGCGCGCTGTGCTGCCGCTTTCGCCGCGACCGACCCGGCAAAAGCGCCGAAATTCGCCCGCCGCGCCTGGATCGACGGCTACGCCAACCAAGCCGATGCTTCGAATTTCCTCGCCCAGTATGGTTCGATGCTGACGTCCCATGCGAACTGGGCGCGATTCCAGCACCTCGCTCTGGCCGGGAATGTTGTCGCCGCCACCACGACGCTTCCGCTCCTGCCGCCTGCCGATCAGGCAACCGGCGCGGCCTGGCTCGCCCTGGCGCGCGGGGCGGCGAACGCCGATGCGCTGATCGCGTCCCTGACTCCGCATCAGCAGGCGGCGCCGTTCCTGTTCCTGGCACAGCTCGCTGCCGCGCCCGATTCCGCGCCGAAACTCGCGCTCTGGCAGAACGACGGTGCTGCGGCCGAGCAGCAGGCGCACGGCCTCGCCCGCGCGCTGTTCTGGCCCAGGCGCGAAGCCCTCGCGCACGATCTTCTGAAATCGGCCGATGCCCGTGATGCCTATGCGCTGATCGCCGCCGCCCGTCCGGACAGTAACGTGAAGAAAGCCAGCCGGGATTTCCTCGCCGGCTTCATCGCGCTCCGGTTCCTCAACGATCCTGCCCTCGCGCGACCCTGGTTTCTCGCCCTGAGCCGCGATTCCACCGCCGTCATCACCAAGGCGCGCGCCTTCTACTGGCTGGCCCAGACCGAGACCGGACCGGCGGCGACCGCCGATCTCGCCCGCGCGAGCGCCTTCCCCGACACATTCTACGGCCAGCTCGCCGCTCTGCAGATGGGTGAGACGCCGGCCGCGCTCGGCAACCGAATCCGTGCCATCGGCATTCCGAAACCGACCATGGCGCAGGAAGTCGGCTTCGCCGAGCGCGAATTGCCGCAAGCCGCCGTGCTGCTGACCGAAATGGGCGCACCGCGCCGCGCCCGCGCCTTCCTGCTTCGCATGGCCGAAATCTCGCCCGCCTTGGACGATCGGTATCTCGATGCCCGCCTCGCCGACGGGCTCGGCCAGACGCCGAGCGCCGTCGCGGTCGCGCGCCTCGCCGGGATGGCGGGCGACATGCTGGTGCAACTGGGCTGGCCGGTCCCGCCCGGACTTGCGGTCGATCCGCCAGGTGTCGCAGTGGGGCCGGATGTCGTGCTCTCGCTGATTCGCCAGGAAAGCAGCTTCGATCCGGGCGCGATGAGCCCGTCCGGCGCGGAGGGGCTGATGCAGCTCATGCCCGGCACCGCACGGATGATCGCGATGCAATCCGGCCTTGGCCTCCCTGAAGCCGGGCTGATGGCCGATCCCGAGCAGAATATCGCGCTCGGCTCGGCCTATTTCGCGATGCTGATGAACCGTTTCGGCGACTGCCTGCCGCTCGCGATCGCCGCCTATAATGCCGGGCCGCACAATGTCGCCAAATGGCTCGCGTCCTATGGCGATCCGCGCCTGCCCGCGAGCGGCGGCGGGGCGAACATGATCACCTGGATCGAGGAAATCCCGTTTGCCGAAACCCGCAACTACGTCGAGCGGGTCACCGAAGGCATCGTGGTCTATCGCGCCCTGAGCGGCAAGCCCGCGCGCGATCCGATCGGCAAATGGCTGCATAAGCAGTGAAAATAAGCACCGTGCTCGCCTCCGGCCTCGGCACCGGCTATGCGCCGCGCGCGCCGGGCACCGCCGGATCGCTGCTCGGCCTGCTGATCGGCTGCGCTTTGCTCGATCGCGGTCACTGGCCGCTGATCGCGGGCGCGATCGTCGTCAGCGTCGTCGGCCTGCTCGCGATCCCGCGCACCGGAGCGGGATCGCGCGATCCAGGCTGGATCGTGATCGACGAAATCGCCGGGCAGATGATCGCCCTGCTCGGCCTGCCCTATCTGACCGGCTCGGGCGTGCTGCTCGCCTTCCTGCTGTTCCGCGTGTTCGACATCCGCAAGCCTTGGCCGATCAGTCTCGCGGATGCGCGCGCCGACGCGCCCGGCATCATGGCCGATGACTGGCTGGCCGGCGGCTTCGCCGCCATCATTCTCCTGATCCTGCGGCTGATCTGGCCGGGGACGGGGCTGTGAATCCTCGCGCGAAAACCTTGCTCGACCGCGCGATCGCGCGCGGCCTTACCATCGCGACCGCCGAGAGCTGCACCGGCGGGATGATCGCCGCCGCGATCACCGATATCGCGGGATCCTCCGCCGTCTTCGGCTTCGGCTTCGTCACCTATGCCAACGACGCGAAAACCGCGCTGCTCGGCGTCGATCCCTTGTTGATCGCGTTCCATGGCGCGGTCAGCGCCGAAGTCGCCGCCGCCATGGCCGAAGGCGCGCTTGCCCGGTCGCACGCCGATCGCGCCATCGCGGTGACGGGAATCGCGGGACCCGACGGCGGTTCGTTGGAAAAGCCCGTAGGCACAGTCTGGTTCGGTCTTGCCGCGCGGAGCCGAACCACGATCACCGAATGCCGCGTCTTCCCCGGCGACCGCGCCGCCATCCGCGCGGCCACGGTCGATCACGCGCTGGATATGCTCGTCGAGAGTCTTTGATGGCCCTCAGACGCCGGGCGCGCGCATCCGCGCGCTTGGCTCCGCGCCATAAGGCGCGCGCCGCATTCGCGGCGGAGTGACCAAAGGTTCCGGCAATCCGAAGGATTGCTGGAATGGTCACGGAGGTGGCAGCAAAACGAGCTGACGCTACGTTTTGCTGATTTTAAGCATAGCCAAGAACGCCGATCAGGGCGCCGCCGGCGAGCAGCAGCAGCGGATGGACGCGGCTTTTCAGCGTGAACAGCGCGACCACCAAGGTGATCGCCGCCGCGCGCCAGTCGTGATCGGCAGCACGGATCAGGAAACTCGCCGCCGCCAGAAGCAGGCCCCCGGTGATCGGGGTGATCGCCGCCTGCACCACTCGCCGCCAGTGCGCAGCGCGAAACCGCTCCCACAGGCCGGAGACCAGAACCGTCAGCGTGCTCGACGGCGCGATCATCGCCGCCGAAGCGGCCAGCGCGCCGGAAATTCCGGCGACATGCAGCCCGATCAGCGTCGCGATCAGCATGTTCGGCCCAGGGCTCGACTGCGCCACACCGAACAAAGCGGCGAATTGCGGCGCGGTCAGCCAGTGCCGCGCCACCACCGCGCGCGCCATCGCCGGCAAGGTGCTCGCAACCCCGCCGATCGCGAGCAGCGACATCTCGGCGAACAGCAGAACAAGTGCCAACAGGATCATTTCACCCGGAACACGGCAAGGCCCAGCGAAACCGGCAGCGCAATCGCGATCACCAGCGGCAAGGGCAGGCGCAGCACCGCGAACAGGACGAATGCGAAAACGACGATGCCGAGCGTCGCCGGATGGCGCAGTGACGGTCCGGCGATCTTGAGCGCGGTGCCGAGAATCAGGCCGGACGCCGCGGCGGCGAGCCCGCCCAGCCCGTGATGCACCACCGGCAGCGTGCCGAACCGCTCATAGAGGGTGCCCAGGATCAGCACGATGACGATCGGTGCCGCGAGCAGCCCCACCGTCGCCGTCAGAGCACCGGAGATCCCGCGATGCCGCGCCCCGAAGGCGGCGGCGAAATTGACGATGTTCGGCCCCGGCAGGAACTGGCACAGGCTGAACAGATCGGCGAATTCCGCCTCGGTCAGCCATTTCCTGCGCTCGACGACGATTCGCCGGGCAAACGGCAGCACGCCGCCAAACCCGGACAGTCCGGCGATGAAAAACCCCCGGAACATCTCGGCATGGGTCAGACGCTGCGACTCGACCGGCATGCCGCCAAGCTACAGGCACCCGGTCGCAATCGACAATCTTTGGCAAACTTGGCAGGTTTGCGCGATGGTCGATGCTCCCTCCGAACTGCCGCTCCGCGCCGGGCCGCCGCCCACCTCGCCGCCGCTGCCGATCGCGCTGATGATCGCTTCCCTCGGCATCATCGGGCCGATCCTGTTCGTCCGCGTCGCGGTGCCGAGCCCGTTCCTGTCGATCGCGGCACTGCTCCTGCCGATCGCCGGTATCATCGCCTTGTTCGGCTCGGTCGAATCGCTGCGCCGGCGCCATGCCGACCGGACCGTGCGCACCCGCGCGGTGATCGGGAAGGAGGGCATTCTGCTGCTGTCCCGGCCGGGCGAATCCGAACACCATCCCTGGAGCGGGATCGCTGCCGCACACGCGACGAAATCTTCCCTGACGCTCCACCTCAAAGGCGAAACCGGCAAGCGCACCCGTCGCGCGATCCGCTATGGCGGGCTGGAAACCCCGGTCGATCTCATCGAATCCCGCATCCGTGCCGGGCTCGCATCGTCTCGCGAGACCGTGATGGAATCTTGAATGTCATAAAAGCTTCACCAAAACCCCGTCGCCTTGTCATGACGGATCGCTTAGACGCCGCCGCAGGGGTTGTTACGACCCCGCAGGTTTATCCGACGATCATCGCAACCGACATGGGAGATCAACCGTGCGATCCGATTTCAAACTGCGGCGCTCCACTCTGCTGCGCGCCGGCGCTGCCGCGCTGCTGGTCACCGGGCTCGGGGCCGGCGTCGCCCAGGCGGCGAACGTCACCCTGGTCGAGACCGGCTCGACCCTGCTCTACCCGCTGTTCAACATCTGGGTGCCGCATTTCGAGAAGGCGCATCCGGGCATCAGGGTCACCACCCAGGGCACCGGCTCGGGCACCGGCATCGCCGAGGCGATTTCCGGCGTCGTGCAGGTCGGCGCGTCGGACGCCTATATGTCGGACCCGCAGATCAAGCAGAACCCCGACATCCTGAACATTCCGCTGGCGATCTCGGCCCAGGCGATCAACTACAACCTGCCCGGCCTGAACAACAGGCATCTCAAGCTGTCCGGCCCGGTGCTCGCCGGCATCTATGATGGCAAGATCGGCAAGTGGAACGCCCTGGCGATCGAGAAGCTCAACCCCGGCCTGAAGTTGCCTGACCACAAGATCATCCCGGTGCACCGCACCGACGGTTCGGGCGACACCTTCATTTTCAGCCAGTATCTCAGCTTCTCCACGCCCTCGTGGAACAGCTCGGTCGGCTACGGCACCACGGTTTCCTGGCCGGCGGTGCCGGGCGGGCTGGGTGCCGAGGGCAATCCCGGCATGGTCGAGGCGCTCAAGCAGAACCCCTATTCCATCGCCTATATCGGCGTATCGTTCCATCAGCAGGTGAAGCAGGCGAAGCTCGGCAAGGCGATGCTGCTGAACAAGGCGGGCAAGTTCGTGCTGCCGACCGCGAAAACGATCAGCGCCGCCGCCGACCAGCTCGTCGGCAAGACGCCGAAGGATGAGCGCATCAGCCTGGTCTTCGCCCCCGGCGCGGACAGCTACCCGATCATCAACTACGAATACGCGATCGTGAACGCGAAGCAGCACAACGCCGCGACGGCGAAGGCAGTGAAGGCCCTGCTCACCTGGGCGAGCACCAAGGGCAACGCTCCGCATTTCCTCAAGCAGGTCGAGTTCAAGGCGCTGCCGCCGGCGGTGAGCAAGCTCTCCGCCGCGCAGATCGCCAAGATCCACTGACCATCGTGCGCCCTTCCGGCTTTGCCGGAGGGGCGTTCTCGATTAAAGGGCGCGCATGAAACGATCCGGCCCGTTCCGCCTTTGCCTCGCCGCCATCGCGATGGTCATCCCGGCGGCCCTGATCTTCATCGTCCTGTTTCTCGCTCAATATGCCTGGCAGGCTATCTTCTATAACGGTGTGCGCTTCGTCGGCACGATCAACTGGAGCCTCGGCAATCTGTATGCCAATCCGGTGGTCAGTCGCGGCTACCACGTGCCGATCGGCGCCGATTACGGCATTCTCGCCTTCATCGTCGGCACGCTGTTTTCCTCGTTCCTGGCGATCCTGTTCGCCCTGCCGGTCGCGGTCGGCACCGCGATTTTCCTCGCCGAAGCGGTTCCCGCCCGGCTGCGCCCAGGCTTGTCCATGCTGGTCGAGCTGGTCGCGGTGGTGCCGAGCGTGGTGTTCGGCCTGTGGGGCATCTATGTCCTGGCCCCGCTGATCTCGCATGATATCGGCCCCGGCATCACCGCGATTCTCGGCTTCATCCCGTTTTTCAACATCAACAACAGCACCGGCAGCGGCTTCGGCCTGCTCACCGCCTCGATCGTGCTCGCGCTGATGATCACCCCAATCATCGCCACCACATTATACGACGCGCTGCTTCAGGTGCCGCGCGAACTGCGCGAATCAGCGGTCGCCCTCGGCGCCACGCGGTTCGAGGTCGTCACCAAGACGATGCTGCCCACCGTGCGCGTCACCCTGATCGGCGGCGTGGTGCTTGGGTTGGGCCGCGCGCTGGGCGAGACCATGGCGGTCCTCATGGTCTCCGGCGGGGCCTTGAACTACCTGCCGGGAACCATTTTCACCCCGATCAGCACCATGGCGTCGTTCATTCTCTCGCAGCTCGACAGCGCCTTGCAGGACCCTACCAACATGGCGGTGAAGTCGCTGGCGGAAATCGCGCTCGTCTTGTTCGTCATCACCCTCGCGGTCAACGCCGCCGCGCGGGTTCTGGTGCGGGGAGCAACCTTTGTCCGCAACCTTTGATACCAAGGGAAAGCGCTCCGCGCTGGAAACCCGCCGCCGGGCGCTCAGTGCCGCCGGCTGGGTTCTGTGCGGTTTCGCCTTTCTCCTGATCGCCGTCCCTCTGCTCGATCTCGTGCTCACCATCGCGATCAAGGGCGCGTCGGCCTTCTCGATCAAGCTGTTCACCACGTCGAGCAACGGCGTGAAGGGTGGGCTGCTGGCCGCGATCGTCGGCACCGCCGTGCTCTCGCTCGGCGCCCTGATCTTCGCGGTGCCGATCGGCGTCGGCGCCGGGATGTACCTCTCGGAATACGGCCAGAACCGGCTCGGCTCGGTGATCCGCTTCCTGTCCGATACGCTGACCGGCGTGCCATCCATCGTGCTCGGCTATTTCTCCTACATCACCCTGGTGATCGGGCTCGGCTGGCAATTCTCGGCGTTGGCCGGGTCGATCACGCTCGCGATCATGATCGTGCCCTATCTCGCGCGGATCACCGAACTCTCGCTCCGGCGCGTGCCGATCACCATGCGCGAAGCCGCCTATGCGCTGGGGGCGAAGGATCGCACCGTCGCCTTCAAGATCGTTCTCTCGGCCGGGCTCCCCGGCGTGATCACCGGAGCGCTGCTCGCCCTCGCCATCTCGGTCGGCGAAACCGCACCTTTGATCCAGACCGCCGGCTGGTCGAACTATCTCTGGACCGGCAAGCTGACCCACGAGCCGATCGGCTACCTCACCTACGTGATCTGGACCTTCATCAACCAGCCCTACAAATCCGCCCACGCCCTCGCTTTCGCCGCCGCCCTTCTGGTCATGCTGGTGGTTCTCGCGATCAATATCGGCGTGCGCATCGTGCTGCGTCGGCGGATCTAACGCGCCGTTATTCCTGCCTTATATCGGCCACCACGCCGCCGGTCAGCTCGGCCAGCGCCGCCGGCGCGATCGGAAACACGTGATGTGGCGATCCCGCCGCCGCCCAGATCACCGGGAACATCATCAAATCACGGTCGATGAATATCGTCACCGACTCGCGATGGCCGAGCGGCGAAACCCCGCCGGCGGCGAATCCGGTCGCCGCCAGAACGAAATCCGGCCCGGCCGGTTCGAGTTTTGCCCCTGCCAGTCCAGCGAGTTTCGCCTTGGATACACGGTTCGCCCCCGAGGCGATGGCGAGCACCGGCACCTCGCCCGCCCGGAACACGATCGACTTGGCGATTTCCGCCACGCCGCAGCCGATCGCCGCCGCGGCACCGGCAGCGGTGCGGGTGCCCTCGGGAAATTCGCTGATGGCATCGGCCAGACCGGCTGAGCGCAGTGCGGCGCGCACCCGCTCGACCGGATGATCCAGCGCCGTCATCACACCGCGAGCGTCGCTTCGGCGGTCCTGACCACCGCTTGCAACGCACCCGGCTCGAACGGCGATGTCAGCTTCGCCGCTTCGACCAGCTTGCCGAACGGCGCCGACCCGCCAAGCCCGCACAAATCGACATAGGTGTCGAAACTCGCCCGGTAATCCTTCTGCGATTTGACCCAGAACTGCAACGCGCAGCACTGCGCCAGCGTGTAGTCGATATAGTAGAACGGCGCGCCGTAGATGTGCATCTGACCCTGCCAGCGTCCGCCCTTGGCCGGATAGGCGAGATCGCCCCAGTTGCGCCACGGCAGATATATCTGCTCCAGCTTGCGCCACATCGCATGGCGCTCGGCGGGTGTCGCGTCGGGAGCAGCATAGACCTCGTGCTGGAAATGATCGACGCAGACGCCATAGGGCAGGAATTCCAGCGCACCGATCAGGTGCATCCGCCGGTAACGTTCGGTCTGCTCGCCGAACATCGGCTCGATATGCGGATAGGCGAGGAATTCCAGGCTCATCGAATGGATTTCCGCCGATTCCGAGGTCGGCCAGAGATAATCCATCGAAGGCTGCGCGCGGCTCTGATAGTTCTGAAAGGCGTGGCCCATTTCATGGGTGAACACATCGACATCGTGATGCGTGCCGTTGAAATTGGCAAAAATATACGGCATCCCGAACGCCGGAAACGAGGTGCAGAACCCGCCGCCCGCCTTGGTCGGCCGGTTCTTCAAATCCATGAACCCGCCTTCGTTCATCTGGCGATAGAACCCGGCGAGGCGCGCATCCATCGCCTCGAACATCTCATTAGCCTTGGTCACCAACGCATCATGATCGCCATCCGGCTTCGGATTGCCCTTCGGATCGACCAGCGCCTCGTCCCAGGCATAGAGCGTATCCAGCCCGTTATCCTGCCTGCGCCGCTCGACCAGTTTCGCCACCAGCGGCACCACATGCGCCAGCACCTCGCGCCGATAGGTCGCGACGCCCTCCGGCCCGTAATCGAGCCGCCCCATGCGCCGGTAGCCGAGTGCGATGAAATTCGCATCGCCCAGCGTCGTCGCCATCTTGTGGCGCAGCTTCACGAGCCTGTCGTAAATCTCGTCGAGTTCCGCACCGTGTTCGGCAAAAAACGCCCAGCGCGCAGCGGCGGCGCGATGCCTTGTGTCGCGATCCAGACTCTCCACATAGGGCGTCAGCCCGGCGAGATTGAGTGTCTTGCCGTCGAACTCGATCTTCGCCGAAGCGAGCAATTCGGTATAGCGCGCATCGAGCTTGGCTTCGTCCTCGAGATCCTTCGCGATCGCCGGATCGAACGTCGTCACGTCGTTGCGCCAGATATCCAGCGCGTGCCGGCCGTATTGCGCCTCAATCGGCGCGGCATCGAGCGAGAGCAGCCGGTTCTTGATCCTGGTATCGTGCTCGGTGATCACCGGACCCAATTCATCGGCATATTCGCGCTCGGCCTTGTAGTCCGCATTCGCGGTATCCTGCGAAAAGCGCAGATAGACCAGCGAGGACCAGGTTCCGGTCACGCGCCGCAGCGCGTCCCACGCCGCCAGCGCCTCGCGCACCGCGCCCCGGTCGAGCATTGCGTGCAAGTCGTCATACGCCGCCCGCAGACTGTCGCGGCTCGGTTTCGCTGCGGTGATGTCGTCGAATGTCATCGATGTTTCCCTCATTGTTCCGTCATCAGCCCCAACGCCTGACGCTCGAACAGCCGGCGGTAAATCCCGCCCTGCCGCGCCGTCAGCGCCTCGTGGGTTCCCTCTTCCACGACCGATCCATGATCGAAAACCAGGATGCGGTCCAGCGCGCGCACAGTCGAGAGCCGGTGAGCGACCACGATCACCGTGCGCCCGGTCATCAGCCGCTCGACCGCCTGCTGGATCAGCGCCTCGGATTCCGAATCGAGGCTCGCGGTCGCTTCGTCGAGAATCAGGATCGGCGCATCGGCCAGGAACGCCCGCGCGATCGCCACGCGCTGCCGCTCGCCGCCCGACAGTTTCACCCCGCGCTCGCCGACCAGCGTGCGATAGCCGTTCGGCAAACCCACGATGAAATCATGGGCATTCGCCAGCATCGCCGCGTTCTCGATTTCCGCTGCCGTCGCATCCGGCCTGCCATAGGCGATGTTCTCCGCGAGCGAACGATGGAACAAAATCGGCTCCTGCGCGACGATCGCGATTTCGGCGCGCAAACTCGCCTGGGTCAGCATCGCGATATCCTGCCCGTCGATCAGGATTCGTCCGTCTGTCACATCGTGCAGGCGCTGGATCAGCTTGACGAACGTCGTCTTGCCCGATCCCGAATGCCCAACCAGCCCGACCCGCTCGCCCGATGCGATCACCACCGACAAATCGCGGAACAGCGGCGCGACATGGTCGCCATAGCGGAACCCCACGCGGTCGAACACGATCTCGCCGCGCAATATATGCGCGTCGATCGCCCCCGGCCGGTCGGCGATGCCGAAGTGCTGCGCTTCCAGCCGGACCATATCTTCCATCTCGTTGACCGAGCGCTGCAGATTGGCGATGTGGTAGCCGATATCGCGCAAATAGCCGAGCACGATCAGATACGCGGTGATCACCGTCGCCACGTCACCCGGACTCGCGCGCCGCATCCACCAGAGATACAGCGCCAGCCCGATGATCGCGCAGCGCAGCACCATCAGCCCGGCACTCTGCCCGGTACCGACATTGGTGCCGCGCATCCAGGATCGCCGTGTGCGGCGCCGCCATTTGCCGATCACCCGTGCGAGCGTCGCATCCTCGCGCGATTCGGCGGCGAAGCCCTTGACCACCGCATTGCACGAAATCGCGTCGGCCAAAGCGGCACCCATCGCGGTATCGTAGCGATTCGACAGTTGCGCCGCCGGCGACACATAGCGCAGCGACAGGATCGCGGTGACGCCGATATAGAATACCGCGCCAATCGCGATCAGCCCGCCCATGCTCGGCCAGTGCAGTCCGAGCACCGCCGAGGTGCCGACAAGCACCGCGAGCGCCGGCAGCAGGGCGATCAGGATCGTGTCGTTCAGCAGGTCGACCGCCCAGATGCCACGGGTGATCTTGCGCACGATCGCACCGGCGAAATTATTGCCGTGCCAGTCGGACGCGAAGCGCTGCACCCGGAAGAACGCTTCGCTGGCCATCGCGCTCATCATCGCGAGCGTCAGGGCGACCACCGCGCGAAACGCCAGGTAACGCAGCACCGTCTGCGCCGCCGCCAGCAGCGCGATCGTCGCCAGAGCCCCGAGTGCCGCACGCAGCGAGACGGCACTGCGCACCGCCACCGCATTGACCAGATCGCCGGCATAGAGCGGCATGAACACGTCGGTCAGAGTCGCAAGCACCATGGCGAGCGCGGTCGCAACGAACAACCAGCGCTGACGCGCCCAGCGGTGCGCAACGAAGCCGAATACCGCCCGAAACGGCGAATCCATATTTTTATCGATCGAAGGCATCGTTCAACACGATCCCGCGAACGCGGAATCACCTCTGAAAAGCAGCCAGGAAAACCCAGGGAATTGGACCGCGCCCGGCGGGGCGCGAGGCTGGACGACCTAACGGGCGCTCAATGGTCGCGCGGTGAGGTATCCGCCAAGGGACATTTTAATTGCGATATCCATCAATGCCCCCTTGGTTGAGTGTTGAACAGGGATAACAAGATAGCGCGCCGGCAGCGCCGTGTCCAGTGTCCCGATTCGGAGGTCGATGGGGTGATTGGGGTCCCACCCCTCGACGCTCCAGCTTCAGTGCCCGAGCACCGGATGCGGCCGGTAGGGCTCCGCAAGCCGGGCGATTTCCGCATCGGTCAGTTTCACGCCGAGCGCGGCGATCGCGTCGTCCAGGTGATGCGGCTTGGACGCGCCGATGATCGGCGCGGTCACGCCGGGCTGCGCCAGAACCCAGGCGAGCGCGACCTGCGCGTTGGACACGCCGCGCGCCGTCGCGATCTCGCTCACCCGGTCGACCACCGCGAAATCGCCCTCGTCGTAATAGAGCGTGTGGGCGAATTCATCGCTTTTGGCTCGCGTCGTTTCGCCTTTGTCCGTCTTGCTGCGATTGCCGGCGAGGAAGCCGCGCGCGAGCGGGCTCCAGGGGATCAGCCCAATCCCCTCGTCGCGGCAGAACGGGATCATTTCGCGCTCCTCCTCGCGATAGACCAGATTGTAGTGGTTCTGCATGGTCGCGAAGCGCGCGAGGCCGCGCCGGTCCGACGCGTTGAGCATTTTCGCGAAGCGCCACGCATCCATCGACGAGGCGCCGATATGCAGCGCCTTGCCGGCGCGCACCACGGCGTCGAGCGCCTCCAGCGTCTCCTCAATCGGGGTGGATTTGTCGAAGCGGTGGATCTGGTAGAGATCGACATAATCCAGCTCCAGCCGCTTCAGACTCGCGTCGATCGCGTGCATGATGTGCTTGCGCGACAATCCGCGTTCGTTGGGTGTCTCGCCCATCGGGTTGAATACCTTGGTCGCGACGACCACCTGCTCGCGCGGCACCGCCATCTCGCGCAGCGCGCGGCCGAGCACGATCTCGCTCGCGCCCTTGGAATACATGTCGGCGGTGTCGAAGAAATTGATCCCGGCTTCCCAGGCGCGGCGGATGAACGGCTTGGCGTCCGCCTCATCCAGAACCCAGTCCCGCCAGGCCGACGTGCCGTAGGTCATGCAGCCCAGGCAGATGCGCGACACTTTGAGGCCGGTGCTGCCGAGATTGACATAATCCATCGAAATCCCTCTGATCTGAACCACTCCAATTAGGCACGAAGGCGGTTTACGACCAGCCTCAAAGCACTCTAAAAAGCCGAACGACGGATGGGTGGCCGAGTGGTTTAAGGCAGCGGTCTTGAAAACCGCCATGCGTTTACGCGCATCGTGGGTTCGAATCCCACCCCATCCGCCACCCCCCTGAATTTACAGATATTTTAACGTATGAAAACCGGCTGATTCCCGCCGGTTTTTGGCGTTTTGCTGTTGCACCCCGACTCATCCTGTTGCATGGTATCCCACGCGTCATGTGGTAACTAGTACCCTCCGTCATTGATTTTGCGGCGGACCTTCGATTCGATGACTCCGCAACGACGGAGATGGTTCGTGACCGCGAAACAAAGTGCCGTAAAGAAGTATGTGGTGAAGCTCAGCCTCG
>NZ_JAKGBZ010000140.1 GCF_021556475.1 Acidiphilium iwatense
CTCATAACCTGAAGGTCGCACGTTCAAATCGTGCCCCCGCAACCAAGTTTATCAAACCAAATCAATGCATTGAAGCCGCCGCAAGGCGGCTTTTTGTTGTCCGGTGCACTAGGGCAGTCTTAGGGTAATTTAACTCGAATTCCCTAACCTGATAGGCTATGGTCACGATCTGCCTTTGATCCTCAACCGTCGCACGGTGCGCGCCAAGGAGGTCTCATGCCGACCGTCGAGCTGCTGGGTGGAAAAATTCAGATTTATCAGCGCGGCAATAGCCGGTTCTGGCAGGCGCGCGCTTCTGTCGGTGGCAAGCAGCGCCAATACAGCACCAAACAAGAAATTCAGGATCTGGCCGCCAAGGCGGCCGAGAGCTGGTACTTCAAGCTGCATGGCCAGCAGCGGGCTGGCGTGCTGAATGACCGCCCGACCTTCAAAAAAGCCGCCGAACAGTTCCTGAAGGAATACGGCGTGATCACCGAGGGCGAGCGCTCCGAGAAATGGACGGAGAGCCACGCGATCCGGCTGCGGGTGCATCTGCTGCCGTTCTTCGGGAGCCTGCCGCTCGACAAGGTGACCCCCGGCAAGGTCCAGGAATACCGGGTGCATCGCATGACGAGCTATGCCGAACCGAACCCGCACTCAAGGGGCCAGCATAAACCCAAGGCCAAGCCGCCGGCGCGCAGCACGCTGCATGATGAGGTGGTCACACTGCGCATGGTGCTCAAAACCGCCATCCGCCATGGCTGGCTGGAGCATCTGCCCGACCTGACACCGCCCTATAGGACGCAGGGCAAGATCGTGCACCGGCCCTGGTTCAGCCCGGATGAATACAAGCAGCTCTACGAGGCGGCGCGGGCTTATGCCAGGGAACAGGTACGCGCCCATTACAAATGGAATGCCGAGCAGGTCTACGATTTTGTGCTGTTCATGGCCAATACCGGGCTGCGGCCGGATGAGGCGTTTAATCTGCAGCACCGAGATGTCGTCATTGCCCAGGATGATGGCAGCAAGCAGGAGATTCTCGAGATCGAGGTGCGCGGCAAGCGCGGTGTCGGGCATTGCAAGAGCATGCCGGGGGCAGTGCGGGTGTATCAGCGCTTACTCGCGCGGGCCAAGCCGGTGCAGGCGGAATCTCGCCGGGAACGGCAGCGCCGGCGCAGGGTTGGTGGGGATGTGCCTGTCCTATCCGGGCCGGAATATCCGAAGCCGACGGACCTTGTGTTCCCTGGCAATCACATCAAACTGTTCAATAATCTGCTTGAGCGCGCTGGGCTGAAGCTCGATCGCGATGGCAAGGCCCGGAC
>NZ_JAKGBZ010000141.1 GCF_021556475.1 Acidiphilium iwatense
GCCGCCAGGACGAACATCCGCTTGATGTTCCAGGCCATGGTCACAAGGCTCCACTCGCCGCGCACGTTGTCCAACCCACGAAGCAGAAACTGACGGAAGCCGAGTACCGATTTGATGATGCCGAACACCGGCTCTGGTATTTGCTTGCGCAAGGCATACAGTTTTTTACCTTCGGGCGTCTTGAGGCGAGGGTCCATTGCCTCAAGCGGATCTGGGTTTTCCGGCGGGGGTGGCGACTGCGCAAACCGTTCGGAAAGCGAGGGATGATGCGCCTCGCGGCCCATCGCGATGACCGGACCGATCTCCGCAGCAGCACAGGCGTTCACATTGCCTTCGCTGAAGTAGCCGTTATCGGCGAGTAAATCGTCAACCTTGCCCAATACGTCGGGCAATTCAGCAATCTTGTTCAGCATGGGTTCGAGCTGTTGCTTGTCGTTGGGTGCCTGCACGACTTCCCCCGCAATGACCAGCAGACTGTCGGCCGCCACCACCGCCTGTGCGTTGTAACACTGATCGAACCCGCCCCCCGCCATCGGCATGATGCGGGACGCTTCATCGGTTAAATTGACCTGGTCGGTCGGAAGTGGTCCTGCGACGGGCGGCGCAGGCGGCCCGCCTCTGGGCTTCTTGCCGCTTGCCGCGGTCTTGGCTTCGCGTGCCGCCTGCCTGGCTTCGTATCCGGCCTGCTCGCGCGCATGACGTGCCTTCGCCCGCGCCTCGATCGTGGCCTTTGCGCGGGCAATCGCTGCCAAACGCTGCTCGCGCCGGGCGAGTTCATCGGGGATCGACATGCCGTCCGCCACATCGGCCCGATCGGCCGCCTCAGCTTTTGCCATGAGGTCGGCCACCTCGGCCTTTAACTGCACCTCGATCTTGCCCGCGTGCTCATACGACAGCGCACTATGCCGGCTGGCGTTGGCGTGGATCTTCGTTCCATCCAGCGCCACAGTGCCGAGTTTCAAAACTCCCATCTCGCGAGCCAGGACCAGAACCTGAACGAACAGCCCCTCAATCTGCTTGAGAAAGCGCCGTCGGAACGCCGCAATTGTGTCGTGATCGGGATGCTCGTTGGCGGCGATCACCCGAAACGCCACCGAGTCATAGCTCGCTCGTTCCAGCTTGCGGCTCGAAAAAACCCCGGTGGCATAACCGTAGATGATAATGCCAAGCAGGATTTGAGGGTGGTAGGATGCCTGACCCGAGCCACGATAGCGGCCGGTCATCGCCCGCAAATCAAATCCACCCACCACCTCGACCAC
>NZ_JAKGBZ010000142.1 GCF_021556475.1 Acidiphilium iwatense
CAATGGCTGGCGGTGATTCCGTTTATTGGGCTTTTGATCGGGCCTGTGGTGCATAACCGGCTGCATCCGTTTATTTTGGGGATGCCGTTTCCGCTTGGCTGGATCGCGGTGTGGATCGTGCTGACGGCGGGGATCATGGCGGTCGTCTATGCGCTCGATCCGGCGAATCGGGATGGGGGAGACCGGCCATGACGGTGCCGCTGATCATTCTCGCGCTGGCGACCGTCTTCGCGCTGCTGCTCGGCCTGTGGGCGCGCTCGGGCCATGAGATGGGGCTTGAGCAATGGACCGTGGGCAATCGCGGCTTTGGCGCGCTTCTGGTGTTCCTGCTGCTCGCGGGCGAGATCTATACCACCTTCACCTTTCTCGGCGCCTCGGGCTTCGCCTACGGGCTGGGCGGGCCGGCCTATTACATTCTGGCCTATGCGGCGCTCGCCTACGTCATCGCCTATTTCATGCTGCCGCCGGTCTGGGCCTATGCGAAGCAGCATCATCTGGTGACGCAGCCGGATTTCTTCGCCCATAAATACGACAGCCGCGCGCTCGGCATCGTGGTGTCGCTGGTCGATATCGTCGCCCTCATCCCGTATCTGGTGCTGCAACTGACCGGGTTGGGGATCATCGTGGTCGCGGCGGGCTATGGCGCGATCGACAAGGATATCGCGATCTGGATCGGCGCGATCGTGGTGACGATCTATGTCATCGTCTCGGGGGTGCGCGGCTCGGCGTGGACCGCGATCGCCAAGGACATCATGATCCTGGCGGTGGTGCTGTTTCTGGGGATCTATCTGCCGGTCCATCTCTATGGCGGGATCGGCGCGATGTTCACCGACATCGCGAAGGCGAAGCCGGGCTTCCTGCTGTTCCCGGCCAAGGGGCAGAGCGTGTGGTGGTTTGTCTCCACCGTGCTGCTGACCGCGCTGGGCTTCTTCATGTGGCCGCATTCGCTGGCCTCCTGCTACACGGCGCGGGAGGCGCGGGTGTTCCGCAAGAACGCGATCATGCTGCCGGGATATCAGCTCATCCTGTTGTTCGTGTATTTCATCGGCTTCGCGGCGGTGCTGAAAGTGCCGGGGCTGAAGGGGGCGGCGAGCAATCTCGCGCTGTTCAAGCTGGTGGTGGCGGAAATGCCGCCCTGGGTGGTCGGCATCGTGGGGGCGGCCGGGGTGCTGACCGCGATGGTGCCGGGCTCGATGATCACGATGACGGCGGCGACGCTGATCTCGCGCAACCTGTATGG
>NZ_JAKGBZ010000143.1 GCF_021556475.1 Acidiphilium iwatense
TAGTACCCCGAGTCGCTCATAGTGCGGGGTATAGCCGCTTCAGTTTGATGCGGGCGTTTGCGGTGGTGAAGTGCCAGTTGGCCTTGACGTGATCCCTATTGCGGGTGCGCTCCCATGCGGCGACCTCCTCGATCAGCATTTGCTTGTCGGGGATGCGGCGATCGAGGCATTGCCCCGAGAGAACGCTGAGTTCGGATTCCGCCATGTCCAGCCAGCTGCCGTGCTTCGGGGTGTAGTGCCATTCGAAGCGCTCGACGAGCCGGCGGGCTTCGGAAGGGGGAAACGCCTCATAGAGTGACGCCGGTTTGTGGATGTTGAGGTTGTCCTGCACGAGCACGATCTTTCTGGCCTGAGGAAAATGGCTGTCGCTCAAATCCTTGAGCATGTGGGCGTAGTCGATGGCGGTGTGGCGATCGGTGACCTTGACGTGCCGCCAGCCTTCGAGCGGGGCGAACATCATGAATAGGTTGGCCGTGCCGTTGCGTTCGTACTCGTAGTCATGCCGCGCGATACGGCCGGGTTTCGCCCTGATCGGCACGCGCGTCTCCGCGACCAGTTGCTTCGAGGTCTCGTCCACGCACACCACGGGGCATGCCGGGTCGTGCGGCCGCTGGTAGACTTCCAGCACATCTTCCATGCCGGCGACGAACGCGGCGTTGGCATCCGGTGGGATTACCCATTGCTTCTGCAGATGCGGCTTGAGAATGTTTTTTTTAGCGTCCGCCCGATCGTGTTGTCGCTGGCACGCTCAACGATCTCCAGTTCCACCACCGCCGTTTCCAGCAGCTTCAGTGTCCACCGTGCGCGCCCCTTTGGCGGCGAGGAACAAGCCAGTGCGATCAACTTGGCTTCCGCCGCGCCGTCGAAAATGCGCCGCCTAGCCGAGCGCGGCGAGTGCTTGCGGGTCAGGGCCGCCTCGAAACCCTCCTCCACCAGGACCTGACGGGTCCTGGCGACGGTGTCGACGCTGGTGTCCAGGGCGGCGGCGATCTGGCTGTCACTCCAGCCTTGGCCGGCCTCGGAGGCGTCGGCCTTCAACAGGATGCGCGCTTTCAGCAGCTTCCAACCCGGGTGCTTTCCAACCCGGATCATTGTGTCGAGCCGCTCGCGCTCTTCGAGGCTGAGCTTCACCACATACTTCTTTACGGCACTTTGTTTCGCGGTCACGAACCATCTCCGTCGTTGCGGAGTCATCGAATCGAAGGTCCGCCGCAAAATCAATGACGGAGGGTA
>NZ_JAKGBZ010000144.1 GCF_021556475.1 Acidiphilium iwatense
GGGTGGGACGCTGCGGTGTCACTGTCCGAGCCATCGGGTTGAGGTTCGGGTTGACGCGCAGGTTGCGCACAACCATGCGTGCGGGTGCACCAAGTGCTGGAAGCCTTCTGGGGCGCGGTTTTCGGTGGTGGCGGTGGTGCCGCGCGAGTCGGTGCATGTGGTGGAGAACGGCAACAAGCTGCACATCGTCGACCACAATGCCACGATCCAGCGCCATGCCTGCCGCGAGTGCGGGGTGCACATGTTCGGGCGGATCGAGAACAAGAACCACCCGTTTTACGGGCTGGATTTCATCCACACCGAATTGTCGAGCGAGCAGGGCTGGTCGGCGCCGGAATTTGCCGCGTTCGTGTCCTCGGTGATCGAGGGGGGGACCGATCCTGCGGAGATGGGGGCGATCCGGGCGCGGCTGCGCGACCTGGGGCTGGAGCCGTATGACTGCCTGTCGCCGCCGCTGATGGATGCGATCGCGACGCATGCGGCGAAGGCGTCTGGCGTGCTGCGGGCGTAGCGGGAAGGGCTGGGATCATGGAAGTTCGCGCGGCGATCGCGTGGCAGGCGGGCAAGACGCTGGAGCTTGGCACGGTGAAGCTGGAGGGTCCGAAGGCGGGGGAGGTTCTGGTCGAGGTGAAGGCGACCGGGATTTGCCATACCGACGAATACACGCTGTCGGGCGCGGACCCGGAGGGGTTGTTTCCGGCGATATTGGGGCATGAAGGGGCGGGCATCGTGGTCGATGTCGGGCCTGGAGTGACCAGCGTCGCCAAGGGCGATCACGTGATCCCGCTCTACACGCCGGAATGCCGGCAGTGCAAATCGTGCCTGTCGCGCAAGACCAATCTATGCACCGCGATCCGGGCGACCCAGGGCAAGGGGGTGATGCCGGACGGGACCAGCCGGTTTTCCTGCGCGGGCGATCCGGTGATGCACTATATGGGCTGCTCGACGTTTGCGAATTTCACGGTTCTGCCGGAGATCGCGGTGGCGAAAGTCCGTAAAGACGCGCCGTTCGACAAGATCTGCTACATCGGCTGCGGGGTGACCACCGGGATTGGTGCGGTGATCAACACGGCGAAGGTGCAGCCGGGCGACAATGTGGTGGTGTTCGGGCTGGGCGGGATCGGGCTGAACGTGATCCAGGGGGCGCGGCTGGCCGGGGCGAACATGATCGTGGGCGTCGATCTGAACAACGGGCGCAAGGCGATGGCCGAGAAGTTCGGGATGACGCACT
>NZ_JAKGBZ010000145.1 GCF_021556475.1 Acidiphilium iwatense
CCGGCGTCTGGCAAAGGATTTCGAGGGTACAATCCATTCCGCTACCGCCTTCCTCTACGCCGCATCCGTCATGCTCCTCACCCGCCGACTCGCTCGTTACACATGAGTTCCGAGTCAGACTCTTAGGAGTTGGTTGCCCGGGTTCCACAGACGCGTACAGTGGAACTAAATACACTATACTACCGAACAACGGAAATAATAAGTGGAATATTATCGAAAAATCTGCACGATGATTTTTGTAAAAATAAAATGGAAGAGCCGCGTTAACTATTAGAAATACTACAATCAATGGAATCGTCCCAAGGGTTCCCGTCCAATTAAATGCATTAGTTGGACCAAAAATAGATCCAAGCACAAGGGCGACAATAATTGAACTGCTAAAAACAAAATAAAGTGAAATATACGGCGTTCCCATCTGGCTATGAACATTTGATAGACTGATCGGTAAAACACCTTCTTTTGAAAGATTGTAAATTACTCGAGATATCGCATTCATGATGACAATAGTCAGAGATATTGTACTTGTAATCCCGGCAATAAGAAGAATAAACGAAAAATTTCCCAATGCGTGATCGGCGACAGATATCAATGGGTAGTTTCCATGAGTAAGTAGTTTTTTATTAAATCCAGACCCAATGATTGTAGCATAAACACAGAAAACATATAATAACAAGGCAAATATTGTAGCCGAAAAAACCGCTATCCTAATAGTAGAATGAGGCCTCTTCGCCTCTTCAGCCATGGCAGCTGCATTACTCGAACCCAGAAATGGATATACTGCCAAAGGAAATGCCAGCCCAAGATCGCTAAAATTTCCAAATAATTTTATAAAACTAAACGGTTGTATAGAAATAAAACGAAGGTGTGTGGCTATCATTGCGAGTGATGCTACCAACAGCACCGCAGTTTCGAAAGCAAATAGCGCGATCGCAAGTTTTGACGAAATAGTGACTCCCAGAATACGGAGATAAACGGCTATTAAAGAAAACATAAACATTAACAAAATCCAATTAATAGTATAACCAAGCATTTGCTGAATACTATATTGTATCCATGTTGTCAAATCGCGTCCAACCGTGACCCCTTTTTTGCGTCCAATTCTGATGGTGTGGAACGCCCCCACCCAACCGCTGGCGTTCGCTGCGGCCGAACTGCGGTAGGATGCCGAACCGTCAACATAGGAGGGTGTATCCATGGAATGGATTGTGACGAT
>NZ_JAKGBZ010000146.1 GCF_021556475.1 Acidiphilium iwatense
CGCCAGGCCCGTCTTGTGGCTTCGGCCAGGGCGCGATGCCGCCTTGCCAGCACGACGGCGCGGAGCAGCAGGGCCTTCATCCGCGGCGCGAAAATCATATCGCCAGCTTCGATCGCGAATTTGCAGTCGCGGAGTTGGTGGGCGAGGCGAATCTGCCAGTCATCGGCATGACCGCGCTGGGCGCCATAGAGATCGGAGACCCAGATAGCGGGGCGATGGCCGTCCATTACCTCGGCGACGACGTTGGCGCCCCGGCTTGGCCGGATCACATGGATGACGACTTCGTCGTTCTGAAATCCCTCCGCCAGCCTTCCACCGATGCTGCGCATCGGCGGAACCTTGGCAGGCTCCGCCCAGTTCCAATGGGTCCGGCCGTTGATCCGCACCGAGGTTTCGTCGGAGCAGACGACCCGCGCGCGGCGCAGTCGGGCGAGGATGGCGCCGACATCGGCATCGAAGCCCGGCTTGGCGCGGCGGAATGCGGCATCCAGCGCGCCTTCGCTGATCGCCAGGCCGAACAGCTCGGTGAACAGGCGCGACAGCCGCCGGTAGCTGACCGCATGGATGACGCGCAGGTAGATCGCGAGCGCCACGAGGTTGAGGCTGAATGGCGTGCCGGCTTCCATGCCTTCCGGGACGGCTGCCAGCGTGGTCGCCCCACAGCACGGACAATGGCCGGCATAGCGTTCGACGCGGGTGACGATCGGCTTGATCGGCGGCAGGTCGATCCTGTCGTAGCGCTGCGCGAGGCGCTGATCCGCGTCAGTCAGCGCGGCACGGCAGTGCTGGCAATGCGCCGCCTTCGCGATCACCGTCTGGTCGGGGTTCTCGGCAAGCAAGCGACCGCCGCCCTCACGGCCGAGACTGCCTTTGCGGGGCCCCTTGCGCGGACCTTTCTCGGGCCGGTTTGGCTTCTGCCCGCGCGATGGCGGCAGGCTCGAATTGTCCGGCCGCTTCGGCGGCTCGTTCAGCCGCGCCTCCAACTCCGCAATCCGGCGTTCCGCAGCCGAAAGCCGGATTGCCAGTTCCGCGTTCCTGCGTTCGGACGCTTGCAACGCGTCCCACAGCGCGCGGATCAGCGCGTCTTTCTCAGCATGCGATAGAAGGGACAGGTCAGGAAGCTCGCTCACGCCTCCCGTCGAATCGTATCCGCCGTGGTCACGTCAATTCACAATCGATTCAACTGGCCGACGGACCAGGATGAGCAGATAC
>NZ_JAKGBZ010000147.1 GCF_021556475.1 Acidiphilium iwatense
TTATGAAAATAGCAACGACGGCGTGTTCCGGTCTGGTGCTTGCAGCCCTTGCAACCGGACCGGTATTCGCCATGAACGGGCCGGTGCCGATCAAATACAATCTTGGATCGCTCGGCCAATACAGCATCACCGCCGCGGTCGACGGCTACGGCGCCGCCTATACCAACAGCACCGGCAATCTGTTCAACCAGAATCCGCAGAACGTCTCCGCCGGCCTCGCCAATGCCCTGATCAATATTCAAAAAACCTCGGGGCTGGTGCAGTTCACCTTCGAGGCCGGCGAATATACGTTTCCGATTCTCGGCTCGAAAGCCTTCGGATATCCGACCGGGTCGCCGCAGAACCCCTACAACTTCCTGGGCACGCCAGTGCTGCAGGGATATGTGACGCTGGCGCCGAGCCCGAATTTCTCGATTTCCGCGGGCATCATCCCCACGGTCGAAGGGCTGGAATCCGGGCAGGACTGGAACAATGCCAATTTCTTCCTGTCCCAGCTCGCCAATATCGAAATCACCTCCGAGCGGGGGATCCAGGCGACCCTGACCCACGGGCCGGCGACGCTGACCGTTCAGTTCGACGACGGCTATTTCTCGAAGCGCTTCAACAACGTTCAGGCCGCGCTGACCTATAATCTGAACTCGTCCGATTATATCTATCTCTACGGCTCGGATACTCTCGGGACGACCGATTTCACGAACTCGACCAATGGGTTCCCCGAGGTCAACAGCAACATGATCGGCGGCGGGTTCAATGCCACGTTCGGCAAGCTCAATATCATTCCCTATGTCCAGTATCAGTGGCTGCCGAAGAGCGCGCGGGTCGGCAACGTCAAGACCTACAGCAACATCGCCTTCGCGGTGTCCACCGACTACCAGTTCAACAAGCTGTGGTCTCTGGGCAGCCAGGTGAGCTATGTGAGCACCAATACCGACAAGCAGAATATCGGCAACGCCATCGCATTCGGCAACTGGATGGGATACGGCGCGACCGGCCCCGGCGCGATCGGGCCCGGCGCTTCGCTGCTCGGGTTTCAGGTGACGCCGACCTGGCAATACAAGCAACTTTTCGTGCGCACGACCCTCGCTTACGCCCATCTCTCGAGCTATCTGCCCGGCTTCGGCTACGGCACGAGCGGGAACAAATCCGGCATGTTCGCGGGTATTCTGGAAGCGGGTTTTCTGTTTTGAT
>NZ_JAKGBZ010000148.1 GCF_021556475.1 Acidiphilium iwatense
AGGCGATCTTCGCCTTACCCCGTTCTGGCCGACGCTTCGGTGACGAATCGCACGGCATCCTGCGGTGCGAGCTGAATGCGCAGTGCCGCCCGCAGCGCGGCGGGGCCGAAGGCTTGCAGGTCCTCGTTGAAGTCGCCCAGCCTCGGAGACAGGGCCAGCGCCTCGATGCCCGACGCGGCCGCGCGTTCGGTCAAGGCTGCGAGCGCCATGTCGCCCGCGGCATCGGCATCGCGGGCGATGTAGAGCCGGCGCAATGTCGGCGGCAGCAGAAGGGCGGCAAGGTGGTTGGCCGACAGCGCGGTGGCCACCGGCATGGCCGGTAGCGCCAGGCGCAGCGACAGCATCGTCTCGATGCCCTCGCCGGCAGCGAGGACGTCCCCGGCCGCGCCAAAGCGAACGGCATGACCGAGAAGGCTGCCCATGGCCCGTCGCGGCGTGCCGACCGCTGCCTTGCCAGAGCCGTCCGGCGCAAGCCAGGTGCGGTGCGCACCGGTGATCTCGCCGTCGAGATCGGTAACGGCGGCGATCATCGCCGGCCGCCCCTGGGCCGGCGAACCGTCGTCCGGACGATAGTAGCAGCGCGGGTGGTAGCGCAGAGCGCCGGCATCGTGGACGGCCTCGATGCCGCGAGCACGCAGATAGGTCTCGACGGGCGTCCAGCGGATCGGTCGCGACATGGCGATCAGCCGCCGTGCCGCTTCCGGCGACCCGGCCAGGACGGGTGTGCGAATGCACGCCAACGCCTGGCGAGGTTCGGGCCGCGGCAGGCTCAGAAAGCGCCGCGCCTCCTCGGCGACGTCGCGAAAGTCGATGAGGCCGCAGCTCTCGCGGATCACGTCGAGAAGATCGCCATGTTCGGCCGAGGCGGCATCAGTCCAGTGACCGGCGGCGCCGGGGCCGGCGTCCGGTCCGCTGAGCCGGACGAACATCGACCGGCCGGGTGCGTTGCGAACGTCGCCCACCGTCCAGTAGCGGCCCTGCCGCCGCCCGTTGGACAGGTAGTGGCGGCAGACCGCCTCGGCATCACGGGCGAGGCGGCGCGACAGCTCGGAGGCGTCTCGGGGCATCACCAAACCCCCCGCCACGTCCTGACATTATGTTGCGTGGAAGCCGTCGATCGCCTGCGGCACAAAGCCCAACCGCAGATCCGCAACATAACTTTCGCCGCAACATGTTC
>NZ_JAKGBZ010000149.1 GCF_021556475.1 Acidiphilium iwatense
CGGTATGGCCACCAAGCGCCGCGGTGCGGCACAGTTCGATGGCACTCATAACCCGTCGCTCGATGCAGTTCAGGTGGCCGGCATGGGCGCGCCGATAGGCGTCGCCATGGCGGCGCAAGACGTCCGCAACCTCCAGATTCGCCGGCATGATCGCCGCCGGTCAAGGCGGCGGCACGATCTCAATCGTCAGCCGGTCAAGCGGGCTATCGGTCTGCCGGATCAGACCACTCGAGACATGGGTATAGCGCGCCGTGCTGGATAAATTGCTGTGCCCCAGAAGAACCTGGATGATCCGGATATCGGTGCCGCTTTCCAGGAGGTGCGTGGCAAATGAATGACGCAGCGTGTGCACGGTGACGCGCTTGGTTAAGCCGGAGGCCGCGCATGCGGAACGACAGGCGGCATGCAAAACGTTCACTTCAATCGGGTTGTCCGGGTTGCGTCCGGGAAACAACCAATCCTTGGGACGCGCAAGCCGCCAGTAGGTGCGCAGAATGCCAAGCAGTTGCGCCGACAGCATGACATAGCGGTCCTTGCCGCCTTTGCCCTGCTGGACCCGGATCACCATCCGGCCACTGTCGATATTAGCGACCTTGAGAGACACCGCCTCGGACGCGCGCAGCCCAGCGGCATATGCAGTGGTCAGCGCAACGCGGGTTCGCAGGCTCGGCACCGCTTCCAAAAACCGCACCACCTCGTCGGCACTCAGGACCTCCGGTAACTTCCGGGGTTGCCGAGCATAGGCAATCCGCTCCGGTATCTCGTCACGCCGCAACGTGACGCCGTAGAAAAATCGCAGCGCGCAGACGTTCTGGTTCAATCCGGGCCATGAGATCCCTTTGGCAACCAGGTGCACCTGAAACGTCCGAACATCTTCCAAATCCAGCCGATCCGGTGAACGGCCAAAAAAGCGACTGAACTTGGAAACCGCGCTGATATAAGATCGTTGGGTCGCCGGTGATAAATTGCGGACCGTCATGTCCTCGGTCATACGACGGCGTAGAGGGCTGATATCAGTCATCTGAGGCTCCTGTCTGCTGAGGTTGGGATGGCAACCCAAACTTCTCAGACAGGAGACCGTCGCGTGAAGTGCGCCATCAACGGCGCCGCAAAATCAGCCGGAAATCACTACCGCAGAGCGGTTTTGTTCAATC
>NZ_JAKGBZ010000015.1 GCF_021556475.1 Acidiphilium iwatense
ATCCAGCTGCGCCAGACGGGCGATCGACTTGTCCAGGATCGTCACGTCCGCACCCATCCCCATCGCGATCCGCGCCGCGTTGGTCCCCACCACCCCGCCGCCCAGGATCGCCACCCGCGCCGGCGGAACCCCAGGAACCCCAGCCAGCAACACGCCAAACCCGCCCTGCGCCTTCTGCAGCGACACCGCACCCACCTGCACCGCCATCCGGCCCGCAACCTCGCTCATCGGCGCCAGCAGCGGCAGCCGCCCGCGCTCGTCGGTCACCGTCTCATAGGCGATCGCCACCGCGCCCGACGCCATCAGCAGCCGCGCCTGCTCAGGATCGGGCGCCAGATGCAGATAGGTGAACAGAATCTGCCCCGGCCGCAGACGCTTGCACTCCACCGGCTGCGGCTCCTTCACCTTCACGATCATCTCGGCACGCGCAAACACAGCCTCCGCATCCGGCGCAATCTCCGCCCCAGCCTTCACATAGGCCGCATCGTCCATCCCGATCCCCTCGCCCGCACCGCTCTCCACCAAAACCGAATGCCCATGCGCCCGCAACTCCCGTACCGACGCAGGCGTCAGCCCAACACGATACTCATGGTTCTTGATCTCCCGAGATACGCCTACATGCATTGGACTTCTCACTGCAATTGATTATTCCAGAGGTATATGAAACCTATGGACCTTGTTCATCTAGCCGCTGCCCGCAAGGCCACTCAACAGACTTCAATGGGTCCAGTTTCGGTCGCGACCGAAGCGGCAAGGCTGGCTCCATCGTCTGGCGGATGTGGGCCTATCGCATCGCTTTCAGTGCTTCTAAAATAATAACGGCTCTCTATCCGAATCGACACCGAGGCACAGCGGGACAAGCCTGCCTCCAATAACCAGGGAACACCGGACGCACCCTAAAATCTGCAAGGAGGTTGATCCATGCTCAGAGTCATCATTGGTCTGGGAATCCCGTTCACGGCGATCGTTGTCCTGCTTCCCGTCATCAATCTCGTTCAGTTCACGATCTGGAACATCCCGTTTCTCTATTTATGGTTGTTCGCCTGGTTCGTGCTGACATCGGTCTGCCTTGCCATCTGCTGGTTTAGCTTCGACCAGCACCGCAACGAAAATTCGTGAGGGAGATACTCGATGGCAACCGCGGTCTTCGGCCTCCTGATCCTGTTTTCCCTCATCGTCGCGTTCGCCGCCAAACGCGGCCACAATGTCCGCGACCTGCACGAGTATTTCATCGCATCCCGGCAATTCGGCAGCTATCTCCTGTTCTTTCTGGCCGCCGGCGAAATCTACAGCATCGGCACGATGATCGGCTTTCCCGGCGGAATCTACGCCAATGGCCCGACCTACGGAATCTGGTTTCTTGGTTATATTCTGCTGGCCTACCCGGTCGGCTATTTTCTCAACCCGTGGATCTGGCGCGCCGGGCAGGTCTATGATGCCGTGACGTTACCCGACCTGTTCAAAGGTCACTTCAACAGCCGCGCGCTTGAACTGACGGTCACGATCACCGCGATCATCTTCCTGATTCCCTGGGGAGAGCTGCAATTCACCGGATTGATCGTCGCGCTGAACGGGCTGGGCTGGCATTTCGACCCGCTCGTCCTTTCTCTGATCGCGGCAGGGCTGGCCTTCGCCTATATCGCCGCTTCGGGTATCCGTGCACCCGCCATGGTATCCATCGTCAAGGACACGCTCCTCGTTCTCGCCCTGATCGTCACCGGCGTGGCCGCCGCGTCGGCGACCGGGCTCGCGCATGTTTTCCAGGCGGCCAGCACGCATGTACATAACCACATGACCCCAACCGGAGAACGCTTCGCGATCAGCACGATCGTGTTTCAGGCGCTTGGATTCTACATGTTTCCCTTCGCCATCCCGAATATCTTTACCGCGCGGAACGAACAGACGATCCGGCGGACTCAGATCTTCATGCCGCTCTACATGCTGATGTATCCGTTTCTCGTCGTCGCCGCCTATTATGCGCTCGATCAGCACTTCAAGCTGGCGTCCCCGAACGATGCGTTCATGGCGGCGGCGGTCAATTTGCTGCCCGGCTGGCTGCTCGGTCTGGTCGCGGCCGGCGCATCGCTGTCCGGCCTCGTCGTGCTGGCCGGCCTCAGCCTCGCGATCGGGCCTCTGGTGTCGCGGAATTTACTGCCTCATCTGTCGGAGCAACGCCAGCGCTCCGGTGCTCAGATCGTGATCGTCGTCTATCTCGCCCTTTCGATCCTGTTCACCCTGGCGACACCGTCCTTGATGCTGACCTTGATCAACACGGCGTATTTCGGGATCACTCAGTTCCTGCCCGGCATTCTGGCGATCATCTTTTTCCGCCGCGTCGATGCGCGCGCCGTGATGGCGGGAATCATCGTCGCGGACGCGCTCGCGATCGGTCTCTATCTCATGAACGTCTCGCTCGATGGCTGGAATCTCGGTTTCGCCTGCCTGCTTCTGAATATCGCCATTGTCGTCCTGGGAAGTATTCCAGCGCGCCGCCGAACCGACCTGATCCCCGTCGCTGAACGGATGCCGCAATGAACCCGAAGACCGAAACGATCATCCTGCGCGCGCGGCGCATCGTCACGATGGACCCTGCCAATCCCGTTGCAACCCATGCCGCCATCCGCGACGGCCGGATTCTCTCGGTCGGCGATCTCGACCGGGTACGCCGCTATGGCGATGCGCCGGTGGATGAACGTTTCGCCGATAAGGTGCTGATGCCCGGCCTCGTCGAAGGCCATTGCCATGTCATGGAGGGCGGGGTCTGGGCTTATCCCTATGTCGGTTATTACGACCGGGTCGACCCCGCCGGCAAAACCTGGCCCGGATTGCGCGACATCGGCGGCGTGATCGAACGGTTGCGCGCGGCGGAGCGAGGGCTCCCTCCGGGAAAACCACTGCTGGCCTGGGGCTTCGACCCGATTTTTCTCGGCGCGCGGCGGATGAATGCCGCCGACCTTGATGCAGTCTCGCCGGACCGGCCGATCCTGGTGATGCATGCGAGCTTCCATGTGCTGAACGTCAACTCCGGGTTGATGGCGCGCGCCGGTATCGGGCCGGATACCCAGGTCCACGGCGTTCTGCGCGACGCCGCCGGGCAGCCTACCGGAGAGTTGCAGGAAATGGCCGCCAAATTCATGGCGCTCCGGGTCGCCGGGACGGAGTTCTGGCGGGCCGCGACCATGCCCGGCGCGCTCGACCGCTTCGCCGCCTCGGCGGTGCGCGCGGGCGTGACCACGGTCACCGATCTCTATAACGAGCTTCCTGATGAAACCGTCGATGCCTATCGCACGGCGACAGCAGACCCCGCGTTTCCCGTTCGCCTGGTGCCCGCCTATAATCCCTCCGGGCTTGCGCCGGAACAAGCGGTGCAGAGGCTTGCCGAGCTGCGCACGCATAATACCGAGCGGCTGCGCTTCGGTCTGGTGAAGCTGATGACCGATGGATCGATCCAGGGCTTTACCGCCCGGCTGAAATGGCCGCATTATTTCAACGGACGACCGAACGGTTTGTGGAATCTCACCCCGGACATGCTGTATTCCTATCTTTCGGCTTTCCATCGGGCTGGATTTCAGGTCCACACCCACGCCAATGGCGACGAGGCCTCCGAGGTCACGCTTGAAGCGCTGGAGCGGGTTCTCGCGGAAGCGCCGCGCTTCGGCCATCGGCACACCATCCAGCACTGTCAGATGGCAGACGCCGCGCAATTTCGCAAAATGGCCGAACTCGGCGTCTGCGCCAATCTGTTTTCCAACCACATCTATTACTGGGGCGACGCGCACTACACGGAAACCATGGGGCCGGACCGGGCGGAGGCGATGGATGCGGTTGGCACCGCCCTCGCCGCCGGCGTTGCCGCCGCGATCCATTCCGATGCGCCGATCACGCCGCTCGCCCCGCTCTTCACGGCGTGGTGCGCGATGGAGCGCCGCACCGCGTCCGGGCGCGTTCTCGGAGCGAACAACCGCATCAGCCGTCAGCAGGCACTCGCTGCGATCACCCTCGGCGCTGCCTATACGTTGAAGCTCGATCATGACATCGGCAGCATCCAGACCGGCAAGCAGGCGGATTTCGCGGTGCTGGAAGACGACCCGACGGACGATTCGCTGCCCCTGAAGGAGGTGCGGGTCGCAGGCACCATAATCGGCGGCCGATACCACTCTGCCCCCGCCACCGGATGACTGCGATGCCGCCCATCGGCGTCACGTTGATCGGCGGATTTCTTGGCGCCGGCAAGACCACGCTGGTCAACCATATCCTGCGGCACGATCCGCGCCGGAGGATCGGCGTGCTCGTCAATGATTTCGGCGCCATCAACATCGATGCCGATCTGATCGCATCGCGCGACGGCGATGCGATCCGGCTGACCAATGGCTGCCTCTGCTGCGGCATCGGCGACAGCCTGTCGCGCGCACTGATCGACATGCTCGCGCAACCCATTCGCCCCGACCATCTGCTGATCGAGGCGAGCGGCGTCGCCGAACCCTGGCGGATCGCCGAGCTGATTTGCGCGGCCCCTGAGTTCGCTCCGCCGATGACGCTGGTGGTGGTGGACGGGTCGCGAATTCAAACCCAGCTCGCCGACCGCTATATCGGCGATCTCGCGCTCAGCCAGATCGAATCAGCCGACCTGCTGATTCTGAACAAGATGGATCTGGTGCCCGCACAAGGAGATCTTATCGCGTGGATGCGAGAAACCTGGCTGGGAAAGCGCTTCGCTATTAGCGAACACGGTGCGATCGATCCTGAATTGCTCAGCGCTGACCACAACCCATCCCGATTCCGCGCCGTGCGCGCACCGGCCCCGGCCGCCGCGGATCGCTTCGTCGGTCTGCGCTTCGTCACAGACGTGCCTTTCGACGCAGGGCGTTTGCACGCCGCGATGGCGGCGATGCCGCCCTGGATTCTCCGGTTGAAGGGGATCGTCACTCTCGCCGGCGAGGTTGCGCCGCAAAGCCTGCAATTCACCCCAGGCCGATGGAGCATGACGACGCTTCATGATCGGGCGGCACCCGCCGGCAGCCGGATCGTCGCAATCGGCCATCGCGATCGCGCCGATGCGAGCGCGCTGGACCGCCTGCTGACCGATGCATTGCAAACCGCCGATCTACAAACTTCTCGTTAGTTTCTTGTCAACGCGCTACGCATGGAGCAGGGCGGCCAGCTTGCGGATTCCCGTATCGATCTGGTTTGCCGCGATTGAGGAATAGCCGAGCCGGAAGAACGGGCACGGTGCGGGCGGCGTATCGAAGAAAACATCGCCCGGCTCGATCAGAACGCCTGCCCGCCGTGCCGCCTCGGCGAGCCGCCGCGTATCCAGTCCCTCCGGTCCCTCGATCCACAGACTCGAGCCGCCTCGCGGCTGTTGAAAGCGCAATTCGGGCACGTGTCTGGCAAGTGCCGCCGCAAGAACCGCCGCGCGCTCCGCCAGCACGGCTGTCAGCCTGCGGATCAGCGCGTCGTGATGTCCAAGGGCGAGAAACAGAGCGGCGGCACGCTGATTATTCGCGGGCGGATGCCGGACCATGAGCCGGCGCAGCGCGCGGCATTCGGTGATCAATTCGGGCGCACCGACGACATAGCCGATTCGCAAGCCGGGAGCCAGGCTCTTCGACAGACTGCCCACATAGACGACCCGATCCGACCGATCGAGGCTTTTCAAGGCCGGCGTCGGAGAGCCGTCGAATTTCAATTCGCTCTCATAATCGTCTTCAATGATGATCATGTCGTGGCGTTCGGCATGATCGAGCAGAGCCTCGCGCGTGGCGAGGGGCAAGGTCGACGATGTCGGGCATTGATGGCTTGGCGTGAGATACACCAGCCCGCAATCGGCCAGACTCTCATCGATGGCGATCCCGTCCCGCGTCAAAGGCAATGCGCGAAGAGCCGCACCGCGCATCGTGAAAATATTGCGCGCATCCGGGTAGCCCGGATTTTCGATGCCGACGATCTTTCCGGGCCGGACCAGCAGCTCGGCGAGCATATAGAGCGCATGCTGCGCACCGATCGTAATCATGATCTGATCGGCCGCGACAAAAATACCCCGCCTTGGCAGGATGCGCTGCTGGAGTTGTTCGATCAGCATCGCGTCATCGCCGTCGATCATGTCGGCGGACCAGTCGCGGATCGCCAGTACTGCCAGCGCGTTCCGGCTGCATTCGCGCCAGTCCGCCGTTGGAAACAACGCGGGATCGGATTGGCCATAGATGAACGGATACGGATAGGTATACCAGTCGGGCGGCTTCTGAATATTACGCTGATCGATAAAATGACCGCTCAGCTTCGTCGACCAATTTGGCCGGACGGAAGAAGCGGCGGTATTGTCTTGCCGCAACGATGCCTTGGCGATTATTCGGTCGGCAACATCGCTGGATACGACATAACCGCTCCGCGCATGGGCGACGATGAACCCCTCGTCGACCAGTTGCCGGTAGGCCAGCGTGACTGTGTTGCGCGCGACACCGAGATGTCTGGACAATGCGCGGCTGGACGGCAATCGCGTCGCCGCGCGCAAATGTTTGTCCAGGATCGCGGTCACCAGCGAACGCCGGATCTGCAGCTGGAGCGAAGCATCATCGCGTGGGTCGAGCGCGAATAGCGGGTGCCAGAGTATCTGCCGGGGTTTGGGCCTGGGAGAGCCATCGTCGATCGGCGGCGATCGCTTCCTCGAATGCATAGGATGGTTCTCCCGACTTGCCCGCATATCGCGATCAAGCAAAATAGGTGCCATCTGCGCTCCTCAAACCACGTTGCGCGGATTATTCGCGACACCAGCACCGGCCGACGAAGCAACGACGTTATGTTCCAGCTCTTCCAGAGTCTTGCCACGCGTCTCCACCGTCGAGGTCAATTCGACGGCCACGCCGATGAACGCGACAACGGCAATGATGATGAAACTGGTCGCCAGACCATAGCGATGCAGCAGCACGGGCAATGCGTAAACACCCACCACGCCACCGAAAAACCGCGATACCGCCTCGACAGTCGCGGCCCCGGTTGCCCGCAATTCGATCGGATACTGCTCGGCCAGGGACATTTTGAGTGCCGGAAAGGCACCCGTGCCAAAGAACGACATGACGCAGGCATAAAACACCGTTCCGATGATTGAACCGGGGATGCCGAACAGCAAAGCCCCGGTCCCGGCGGCGCCCATGAAAATCACATAGGCAGCGCGCCGGCCCAGCCGTTCGGCAACCCAGCCATTCGCCAGCTTGCCCGGAATCGCCGCGCCGGTAATGATCGCCGTGAAAATGAGAGAAGTCGCGAACTTGTAGCCGTGGGCGACGAAAATCGTCGGCATGTAGCTCATCACGACATAAAACATGAAAAACACGCCGGTGGCCGAAACGCAGCGGGCAATCGTGCGTCCGATCAGGCGCGGACCGAACAATTGCGCAAAACCGGCCGCGCGGCCTGCCGGCAAAGTCATGCCGGTTTGCGCCACCGGGGCAGGTAATTGTTTGCCGGTCAGCCTTATCGCTTCGGCCTCCATCGTCGCCACGATCGTCTCGGCTTCCGCCATGCGCCCCTTGCGCGCGAGCCAGCGCGGGCTTTCCGGCAACAGCCAATAGACGAACCAGGCATAGATGATCGGGCTTGCCGCGATCATGAAAAATATCCGCCAGGACACCGTCGGGCTGAAATGGGGAAACACGACGAAACCAAGCAGAGGCGCCACGAAATAACCTACCGAAAGGCAGGCATCCATGAAGCCGTTGAACATGGTGCGATGGTTTTTGCGGACAAATTCACCGACGATCGCATATGGCAGGGGAAAAATCGCACCCATGCCCAATCCGGCAAGAAACCGGACGCCGAGAAGAACGTCGTAGCTGGGCGCCAATCCGCAAAGGAAGGTAAACAGACTATACCAGATGATCCCCCCGATCAGGATTCGCTTGCGTCCGAACCTGTCGGCGAGGCGGCCCGCGGGGATCAGGCCGATCACCACACCGAATGTCTGGAAGGCGACCAGGGCGCCGACATCGCCCGGAGTCAGATGCAATGTCGCGCGCAGCGCCGGAAGCGATACGCCGAGCGAGCCGATGCTGAGCGCCTCGGTAAACCAGGCGAGCCCGGCGACGATCACGATGCGCCAGGTCAGCCAGGTGACCGGCAACCGTTCGAGGCGCGATGCGATCGTTTCCTGAGCGGCGATTTTGTCTGCGACGTTTATGGTCATTGTCGTTCCCTCCTCAAAACCCCGGCTGAGAGCCGCGAGTTACGCGCTACGCGGTATCGTGAGCGTATATCGGCAGCCGAGCGGACAAAGCGTCGGCGATAACCCGTGGCGTATCGACAACGGTGACGCCGGCTGCCTCCAGGGCGGCGCGCTTGCCGGCATAGCTTCCGGCATTGCCCGCGACGATCGCGCCGGCATGGCCCATGCGTTTGCCTTCCGGCGCGGCGCGACCGGCGATGAACGAGACGACCGGCTTCGTCATCGTAGCCGCATAGGTCGCGGCGGTTTCCTCCATCGATCCGCCGATCTCGCCGACCAGAACGACGGCATCGGTGCGGGGATCTTGGTCGAGGGCGCGCAATGCATCCTCGGTCGTCGTGCCGATCATCGGGTCGCCGCCGATGCCGATGAAGCTCGACTGACCGAATCCCGCACGCGTCAGATTGAGGCAGATCAGCGTGCCGAGACTGCCACTTCTTGAGATCACGCCGATCCGGCCCGGCTGGAAAACATTCGTGTTGTGGCCAGGCATGATGCCGACAAAAGCTTCTCCGGGCGTCACCAGGCCGGCGGTGTTCGGCCCGACGATGCGGCAATCGGCTGCTGCCGCGCGCGCAAAAATCGTCAGCATGTCGTGCGTCGGCACATGCTCGGTGAGAACGACAAGTCCGCGCACACCCGCTTCGATCGCGTCGAGCGCCGCGTCACGCACGGCGGCGGGTGGAATGAACATCACCGCGATATCGACCGGCATCCCCGCGAGTGCGGCTCGCGCCGAGGCAAAGATCGGCAGGCCGAGATGGGTTTCGCCGGCGCGCTTCGGGCTGACGCCCGCGACGATTTGCGTGCCCGTTTCCAGCATCCGCTCGGTCCAGAAACTGCCCTGGCTTCCGGTCAGGCCCTGAACCAAAATCCGGTCGGTTCGGCGAATGATGGGAAACATCGTCATTGTGCCGCCTCGATTGCCGCGCACACGGCATCTTCCATGAAATCGAAAGGATCGACCCCCAGCTCCCGCCGGACCAGGGCAACGGCTTCGTCTTCGCCGGTGCCGTGAACCGAGAAAAACACCGGCACGTCCGGCTTGAGCCGGTTCCAGGCTTCGGCGACGCCGCGCGCCATAACATCGGTCCGCGCGAAGGCACCGCAGAAATTGACGACGAGCGCCCGAACGCGCGGGTTTTTCAGCAACAGCGCAAGCGCCGGTTCGGCTTTCGTGTAGGCGTCGCCGCCGATTTCCAGAAAATTCGCCGGTCTGCCGCCATAATGCCGCACGACATCCATGGTGGTCATGGTCAGGCCGGCGCCGTTGGCCAGAATGCCGACCGATCCATCAAGTTCGATGTATTTGAGCCCGAGCGCCGCGCCTTCGGTTTCCAAAGATGTTGCCGGGTCCGCTTGCGCCACCGCGGCAAGCGATGTCTGCCGGAACGCAGCGGCATCGTCGAGGGTGAATTTACAATCGAGCGCCACCAGCTTCCCGTCATTCAACTGAGCCAGAGGATTGATCTCGATCAGTTCCGCATCCGTCTCGCGATAACGCCGATACAGCCTGACCAGAATATCGGCGATCGCAGGAGCGGCGTCGCCGAGTTCCAGGCCGTCGAGCATGGCGGTTGCATCGGCGGTATCGAACCGATCGGGAGACGTGACCAGATGGCGCCTGATCGCGTCCGGCCGCGTCGCGGCAAGTTCCTCGATATCCATGCCGCCCTCGGCCGCGAACAGAACGAGCGATGCCCGTTCGCGCGGCGCATGCAGAATTGCGGCATAGAACTCGCGCGCAATGGGTGCACAGGTCTCGACCAGCACCGCCCCCACGCGGTGGCCGGAAATCGCCATGCCGAGGATCGACTGCGCAACCTCTCTGGCCTGTGCGGGCGACTCCGCCACGCGAATGCCGCCTGCCTTGCCGCGCTTGCCTGTTGGCACCTGGGCCTTGATCACGCTCGGCCCGAGTCGCTCCACCGCAATCGCCGCTTCATCCGCATCCCGGCACAACACGCTATCGAGCAGCTTAATTCCAGCGGGACCGAGAATGAGGGTTTTCGCATCATGTTCGAGGAGATTCATGATTGGAACCTCATCGCCCGTACCGTGCCCAATATTTGCCGAACAGATCGGCCTCGGACGGTCTGTCCTCGGCAATCGGCGTAACCAGATGGGTGATATTCAGAAAATGGCGATAGTTCAGATTCTCGCTGATCGAATTCTTCTGCCACGATCCGCACCCCATGCTGAGGGTGAAATTCAGCCCGCTGTCGAACCCGCCGCCATTACCGAAAGTATGCCCGAAATTGACCAGAACCCTTACCACATCAAGAGATTCGGCAAGCCGCGTTGCCCGTTTCAAGTCCTTGGTGTGAATGCCGCAGGAATGCCCGCGTCCCTGATAGTCGAGGATACGGCGGACGGTGCTCATCGCCTGCCCGATATCACTCGCCCGATAAACCGCGAGGACGAGCGATAGTTTCTCGCCGGAAAACGGATGCTCCGGTCCCCATCCGGTTTCCTCGACCATGAAAAACCGGGCCTGCCGCGCTTCCTCGGGAAGGTCGAATTCGCGTGCGAGAATTTCGGCATCGCGCGCGATCAACGAGCGATTGAGTTTGCCGTTCCGCCACAAAATCGATTGAATCCGGGCAGCTTCCTTCGTCGTACACAAATACCCCCCTGCGCGACGAAGCGCCGCCAGGGCCTGGTCATAAACCGCGTCCACGATGATCAGGGCATTTTCCGACGAACAGGACGTGGAATTATCGAATGTCTTCGAAGCGGTGATCTTGCGGGCCGCATCGTCAAGATCGGCGGTCTCATCGACAATGACCGGAACATTGCCCGCACCGACGCCGATCGCCGGCGTGCCGCTGCGATAGGCACGCCGGACATTGTCCTGAGAGCCGGTGACGACCACGAGGTCGGCCGCCTCCATCAGGGTCTGGGTCATCTGTTTGGAGGCCGGCGCCGGCAGCACCTGAACCAGGTCGGGCGGAGCACCGATCCGTGCCAGTTCGGCACGCATGGCGGCGACCGTCTCCGTCGTCGTCACCAGCCCGGTCGGCGATGGCGCGATGATGATCGCGTTGCGGCCTTTGATCGCCATCATCGCCTTGTTCACCGCCGTCGCGGATGGATTGGTCGATGGAGTCACCGCGGCGACGACACCGATCGGCTTGGCGAACTTGACGATGCCGAGCGTCTTGTCCTCCTCGATCATGCCGACCGATTTCGCCCGCAGCAGGTCGCGCAGCGTGCCGAACGTCTTGCGCTGGTTCTTGATGATCTTGTCGGCAACGTTGCCGATCCCGGTATCGCGTACCGCCAACTTGGCCAAGGTTTCGGCCCGATCCGGCCGATAGAGCGACCAGGCAACGGCGATGACGAACTCGTCGGTGCGATCCTGATCGGCGCCGGCGATCGCCGCCATCGCACGGCGTGCATTGGCGACCAAGTGTTCGACGAGCCCCGTCACGCCGTCTGTTTCGATATTCGCTGCAACTTGATCCATTCCTTGCGTTTCCCCGGTCGTTGAATTCGCGTCAGGCAGGCGCGGGTGGCATGGCGGTAACGATGCGGGCCAGCGCGATCGAGGCGAGTTTCGCCTCCACCGGATCGGCCCGCGAGGTTAGAACGATCGGCACGGTCGCACCCAGAACGAGTCCCGCGGCCGTTGCATTCAGCAAATGAACCAGCGCCTTGAACAGCGCGTTGCCGGTCTCGATATTTGGCACGACCAGAATATCCGCCCGCCCGGCAACCGCGTCGTGCTCCAGTCCCTTGAGCGAAGCGGATGCCGCCGACAGAGCGACATCGAGCGCAAGCGGCCCGGCAATGCTGCACCCCGAAGCCTCCGCCTCGTCGCGGAAGCTGGCGACGAAATCACCGGCCGCCACGGAGGACGGCATTGCCGGGTTGATCACCTCGCTCGCGGACAGCATCGCAATGCGCGGATGCGCGATGCCAAGGGCGCGGGCGACGCGAATCGCATGGCGGACGATCTGCACGGTCGTTTTGCGATCGGGTGCAACGTTGAGCGCCGCGTCGGTAATCAGCAAATCGCGCGCCCTGCCTGGCCAGCGCATGGCGAACACATGAGAGAGCCGGTCGCCACGCCGCAATCCCGTCACCGGATCGAGAACCGCGCGCATCAACGCGTCGGTATGCAAATGCCCCTTCATCAGGATTTGGGCGGTGCCTTCAGCGACCAGGGCAACCGCGATGCGGGCGGCCTCGGCCTCGTCCGCGGCCGGCACGATGCGGCAATTGGCAAGGGAAAGCCCGTGGCGCGGCATCGCCGTGGTAAGCCAGCCGGCATCGCCGACCAGGATCGGCTCGATCAGATCGAACGCTGCCGCCCAGGCGACGCTTTGCAGCACGTGCTCGGCATGGGCGGCGGCAATCGCCATCGGGGCAGGCCCCAGCGTTTTGGCGTGCAGCAGAAGCGCCGGCGAACAGAGATATCCGCCCGCAAGGGGAACCGGCGGGGCATCGCCGGTTGGCGTGGAGAACGGTTCTGTCGAATGCGAATCCATGCTCCGTATGCCCCGCCGCTCGGTCAGGCCACCGTGTATTCGGAGTATTTCTCAAGCATCCGCTTCGGCTTCGACAGCGCATCACGACGGAACGGATCGCCAAGCTCCTGCGTGACCATCATTTCCAGGATCGTCGTCTTGCCGTCGCGCTGCGCCCGGCAGGCCGCTTCCAGCGCACCGCCGACATCGGAAACCCGGTCGATCACCTGACCCTCGGCACCCATCGCGCGCGCGATCGCGGCGAAGCTCGGGTTCTTCAGATCGGTGCCGACGAAGCGGCACGCATAGAAATCGACCTGGTTCTTCTTCTCGGCACCCCATTGACCATTGTTGAAAACCACAGCGGTCACTGGCAGGTTTTCCCGCAAGGCGGTGAGAATTTCGCCGAAGCTCATGGTCCACGCGCCATCCCCGGCATAGGCGATCGCCGGGCGCTCCGGTGCGGCCGCCTTGGCGCCAATAGCAACCGGGAACGCATAGCCGCAATTGCCGAAGCTCATCGCCGCGAGCATGCTGCGCGGACGATCGAAGCGCAGATAGCTGTTCGAGACCGAGCAGATATTGCCGATATCGGTGGACACCATTGCATCCTTCGGCATCGCATGTTCGAGTTCGCGCAGCATCTGGCGTGGATGCATCCGCGAACCATCGCTGCCGACATCGCGGCTGAAATCGTCGGTCTCCTGGGTCCAGCGCGTCAGTTCATCCTCCCAGGCCGCCTTCTCGTCACGAATCGTCGCGAGCCGCTGCTCACGCGACTTACTGCCGGCCAGAGACCGATTGCCAAGCGCCTCGGTCAGCGCTTCCGTGACCTCACCGGCATCACCGCACAGCCCGACCGAGATTTTCTTGACCAGGCCGAGCATTTTCGGATCGGCGTCGATCTGGATGATCTTCGCGTTGCGCGGCCAGTAGTCGAGACCGTGTTGCGGCAACGTGCCGAACGGCCCGAGGCGGGTGCCGAGCGCCAGCACGACATCGGCGCGGGCGATCAGCTTCATCCCGGCTTTCGAGCCCTGATAGCCCAGCGAACCGGCCCAGAGCGGATGGCTCGCCGGGAAGCTGTCGTTATGCAGGTAGCTCGTCACCACCGGCGCACCGAGCAGTTCGGCAAGTGCGATGCACGCTTCGGCACCATCCGCCGCGATCACACCACCGCCCGCGACGATAACCGGGAATTTCGCCTGCGCCAGCAACTCGGCTGCCTGCGTCAGGCTCGCCCGGCCGCCCGCGCCGCGCTCGATCCTGATCGGCTCGGGAATGTCGTAGTCGTGATTGGCATAAAAATAATCGCGTGGGATGTTGAGCTGGGTCGGCCCAAGATCCAGCATCGCGCGATCGAAGCAGCGCGCGGTGATTTCCGCCATGCGGCGCGGATGATTCACATGGCCCTGGTATTTGGTGATTTTCGAGAACACCGGAAGCTGATCGGTTTCCTGAAAACCGCCAAGCCCCATCGACAGTGTTCCCGATTCCGGCGTGATCGCGACCACCGGGCTATGCGCCCAGTAGGCGGCGGCGATGCCGGTCACGAAATTGGTGATGCCCGGCCCGTTCTGCCCGATGCACACGCCATGCTTGCCGCTGATTCGCGCATAGCCATCGGCCATGTGCGCGGCACCTTGTTCATGAACCGTCGGCAGGAAGCGAATTCCAGCCGCGGGAAACAAGTCGAGTGCGTCCATGAAGGCCGACCCGACAATGCCGAATACATTTTTGACCCCCTGAGCAACCAGGGTTTCAACAAAAGCCTCGCTTGACGTCATTTCCGTCATTTGGTGTCTCCGTTAGTGCCGCCCATCCACTGGTCCGGCATCGATAAAGCCATGGTCAATCGAAGGTGAAACTTTCCCCTAGCGCCCGCGCCGCAACCAGCAACGCACCGCGATGGCGATAGGCATCCGTGCTCGGCATCCGGGCGGCGGGCGCCTGAATGGCGATGCCCGCGGTGATTTCCCGTCGGGCGTTGAAGATCGGCGCCGCAAGACAGACCACGCCGAGCAGATATTCCTCGCGATCGACCGACAATCCTTCCCGGCGGATGCTGTCGATTTCCGCTTCAAGTCCCGAAAGCGTCGTGATCGTGTGGGGCGTGACGGGTTGCAGATCGAGCCGCGAAAGCATCGATGCGCGTTGGCGTTCGGGCAGGAAGGCGAGAAACAATTTGCCGATCGCCGTGCAATAGAGCGGCACGCGCGAGCCGATGTGGAAATGCAGGCGAAGCGGCCAATGCGTCGCTTCGACGCGATCGAAATAGACGATCTCGCTCCCCTCGAGCGTGCCGATATTGCAGGTCTCGCCAATCTCACTGACCAGCGCATTCAGAATCAGGCGACGGGGGCCATATTGCACCGAACTCCTCAGGATATCGAACGCGAAATCGGCAAGGCGCGGCCCGATCGCGATGCCTTTGGAACTGAACCGCCGATGCAGAAGGCCCTGAGCCTCGAACTGCTCGATCATGCGGTAGACCGTGGGTTTCGGAAGATCGAGATGTTCGGCGATATCGGCCGGCGTCACCGGCCGCCCCGCGCGCACGACATATTCCAGCACCGCGAAGGACCGCTGAAAAACCCCGAGTTTTTCGGAAGATTCGACCTGATCGTCCTCCAGCATCGCACGCGCCGGAACGGCCGCTTCGGCCGGCTTCGGCTTGCGCTGTGTCTCGTCAGGCTTGATGGGGCTGATCACTTTCGGCAATTTTCCATTCATTGGTCATTTCCATCTTGAATAATGATACGAACTCCGATAGCTGTCAACTCGATTCCGCTGGTCGAGACAAATTTTATCAGAAATCTTTGTCAAAGTCGGCGGCCGACCGAGCCAAGAGCAAAACCGAACTCAGGAGGAACATCATGACGCAGGATTCGGCCATAGCCCACGAGGAAACGCGGCTTCGGCGGATCGCGCTGGCCAGCGCGATCGGCACCACCATCGAATGGTATGATTTCTTCCTCTACGGCGTATTGGCGACCCTCGTGCTCAATCGCGTGTTCTTCCCAGGCTTCAGCCCGCTGCTCGGCACTCTGCTATCCTACACCACCTTCGCGATCGGCTTCGTCGCCCGCCCGGTGGGCGGCATTATTTTCGGCCATTTCGGCGACCGGATCGGCCGCAAGACGGTGCTGATCCTGACTCTGCTGATCATGGGAATTTCGACCTTCCTGATCGGCCTTTTGCCGGGCTATGCAACGCTCGGCGTCGCGGCGCCGATTTTGCTGCTGCTGCTGAGAATCATCCAGGGCATCGGCATCGGCGGCGAATGGGGTGGTGCCGTGGTTCTCGCCATCGAGCACGCCCCGGCCGGCCGCCGCGGCTATTTCGGCGCCTACCCGCAAATCGGCGTGCCGGCAGGGCTGATGTCGAGTGCGGCGGTTGTGGCGATTCTCACGCAATTGCCCGATGGGCAATTCATGCTGTGGGGTTGGCGCATCGCATTTCTGTTGAGTGCCCTTCTCGTCGCCGTCGGCCTGTTCATCCGGCTGAAAATCATGGAGACGCCGGAATTCCTGGCGGTGCAGGCGACCAAAACGGAATCCCGCGTGCCGTTATTCGACATGTTCCGCTTCTATCCGCGCGCCATTCTGCTCACCCTCGGCGCACGCTATATCGAAGGTGCCTGCTTCAACATGTTCGGCGTCTTCATCATCTCCTATGCGGTCGGAACGCTGCATCTCTCGCGCGGGTTTACCCTGGGCGGCGTCATCATCGCTTCGGCGGTAATGATCCCCTTCATCCTGATCTTCGGTGCCTTGGCCGACCGGATCGGCCTGAAGCGCATGTTCGGCACCGGCGCCCTGATCGTCGCACTAACGTCGGTCGGCGCCTTCGCGGTCATGCAGACCTACGGCGCCGTCCATCCGATCCTGGTCTGGGTGTCGATCATCGTGCCGCTGTCGCTCGCCTACCCGATGGTCTACGGCCCGGAATCATCGCTGTTCGCAAGCCAGTTCGAAACCAGGGTGCGCTACACCGGCGTCTCCTTCGCATACCAATTCTCCGGTATTTTCGCGAGCGGGTTGACGCCGATCGTCGCGACGCTTCTGCTCGCCGCCGATCACGGCAGACCCTGGTATATCGCATGGTATATGGTCGCGGTCGGCCTGATCAGCTTCGTTTCGGTTACCGCGATGCGCATCCCGGAAACCGCGGCGGCGCATGAAGCGGCGTCTCCGATCATGCAGGCGGCAACTCAGGGGCTGGAGTCCAATTGATGATGGCTGATTTCGCCAACGTCTCGTTCGATTACATCGTGGTGGGGGCCGGTTCGGCGGGCTGCGCGCTGGCCAACCGGCTGTCGGCGGATGCGCGCAACAAGGTTCTGTTGCTCGAAGCCGGCCCGCCGGACACCTATCCATGGATTCATATTCCCGTCGGCTATTTCAAGACGATGCATAATCCGCGCACCGACTGGTGCCTGCGCACCGAACCCGATCCGGGCTTGGCGGGGCGCAGTCTCGCCTGGCCGCGCGGCCGCGTGCTCGGCGGATCGAGCGCGATCAACGGGCTGCTCTATATTCGCGGCCAGCCCGCCGATTACGACCAGTGGCGCCAGCTCGGCTGCGCCGGCTGGGCGTTCGACGATGTGCTGCCCTATTTCAAACACGCAGAAGATCAGGAACGCGGCGCCGATGCGTTTCATGGTACGGGCGGCCCGCTCGCGGTGTCGGACATGCGGGTCCGGCGCGACATCTGCGATGCCTATATCGAAGCGGCGGCGGCACTCGGCATTCCGCGCAACGACGATTTCAACGGCGCGACGCAGGAAGGTGCCGGTTATTTTCAGCTAACCGCCCGCAACGGGCGGCGCTGCAGCGCCGCCGTCGCCTATCTCAGACCTGTGCGGAATCGCCCTAACCTCGCCATCGTGACCGGCGCGCTGGTGCATCGCGTGCTGATCGAAAAACGGCGCGCCAAAGGCGTCCTCTTCGAGGCGGGCGGCACGCTGCACCAGGCGTCTGCGCACGGCGAAGTCATTCTCGCCGCCGGCGCGGTCCATTCTCCCCATCTTCTGGCGCTCTCCGGCATCGGGCCGGGTGCGCGCCTCGCCCGCGCCGGAATCGAGATCGTGCATGATCTGCAAGGCGTCGGCGAAAATCTCCAGGACCATCTGCAGGCGCGCGCGGTTTACGCCTGCACCAGGCCGACCCTCAACAACGAGGTCAACAATCCGTTCCTCAAGCTGAAAATCGGCCTCGACTACATCCTGTTCCGGCGCGGCCCGATGACCATGGGCGCCAGCCAGGTCGCGATCTTCGCGCGCTCCGAACCCGCGCTGGATACACCGGATATCCAGTTCCACATCCAGCCGCTGTCCAGCGACGAGCCGGGCAAGGGTCTGCACCGCTATCCGGCGTTCACCGCCTCGGTCTGCCAGCTCCGGCCCGAGAGTCGCGGCCGGATCGAAACCGTATCGCCCGATCCGTCTCGCCCGCCCGTGATCCACCCGAATTATCTCTCAACGCCCAAGGACCGGCAGGTGATCGTCGCCGGCATGCGCCTCTCGCGCCGGCTTTGCGAAACCGCGCCGCTGCGCGATTTCGTCAAGGCCGAACTGGTGCCCGGTCCCGACGTGCGGACCGACGCAGACTTCCTCGCCAATGCGCAACAGACCGCGACGACGATCTATCACCCCGCCGGCACCTGCAGGATGGGGATCGATCCGCTCGCTGTGGTCGATCCGCGCTTGCGGGTGATCGGGATCGACGGGCTGCGGGTCGCCGATGCGTCGATCATGCCGACCCTGGTATCCGGCAATACCAATGCACCGGCGATCATGATCGGCGAAAAGGCGTCGGCCATGATCCTAGAGGATTGCGCCACCGGCCTGGTGCGCGCGGCTTAGGTTAGTCAGGCAGCGGCAGCCCGCGCAACGGCACGGGCGTCGACTGCACGATGGATGTCGTGGTCTGCCCATGGGCGAGGAACTGATCCAGCACCTCGTCGAGCCGGTCGAGCGCCGGCAGATGGATCTTGAGCACGAAGCAATCGTCGCCGGTCACCCGATGGCACTCCACCACCTGCGGCAGCCTGCGCGCGAGCTCGGCCACCTTCGGCAATTGGCCCGGCGCCGGGCGCACCCGCACATAGGCGCACACGGGATACCCGAGCGCGGCCGGGTTCAGCTCCAGCCGGTAGCCGACGATGATTCCGGCCTCCTCCAGCCGCATCACCCGCTCGCGCACCGCCGGCGCGGACATCCCCACCCGCCGGGCCAGCTCGGCCGTGCCCATGCGCGGATCGTCGCGCAGCAGGCTCAGCAGCTCGACATTCCGCCGATCGCGCAGTAATTCCGATTGAAGGCCAATTGGCATTTTCTCTTTTTAACCTGAATTCAAAACCATAATACTACCTTCCATTCGATATTCATAGAGCTGGATAGACATGCGATCATACCGGCATGGCGACCAACGTTCATGCTCCGGTGGAGAGCCGCGCACCCGCGCTCGCCGACCAGTTGCCCCCGTATGCCTGGTTCCTGGCCAGCGCGGTCTTCCACTATCTCGGTCCGTCCTTCGCCGTGCTCCTGTTCGCACGCATCGCGCCCTCCGGTGTCGCGTGGCTGCGCATCGCAAGCGCCGGCCTGGTGTTCGCACTCTGGCTGCGACCCTGGCGGTTCCTCGCCGCACTGCCGCGGCGGGACCAGGGTATTGTCGTGGCGCTCGGCGTGGTTCTGGCGGTCATGAACATGGTTTTCTACGAGGCCATCGCGCGTCTGCCGCTCGCCACCGTCGGCGCCATCGAGTTCCTCGGCCCCATCGCCGTCGCCGCCGCGGGCGCGCGCACCCGGCGCAACCTTGCCGCCCTCGTCCTGGCGATCGCCGGCGTCCATGTGCTCACCGAAATTCGCCTTGCCGGCGAGATGCTCGGATATGTCTTCGCCTTCGCCAATTGCGCGCTGTTCGTGCTCTACATCCTGCTCGGCCACCGCATCGCGTCGAGCCGGGCGGGCGCGTCCGGGATAGACCGGCTGGCGGCTTCCATGCTGATCGCATCGCTGGCCGCGCTGCCGATCGGCATCCGCGCCGCCCTGCCCGCGTTCGACCACCCGGAGCTTCTGCTCGCGGCGTTCGGGGTGGGCGTATCCTCCTCGGTGATCCCCTATGTCTGCGACCAGCTCGCCATGCGGCGTCTGCCCCGCGCGAGCTTCGCGCTGCTGCTTTCGTTGCTGCCGGCAACCGCGGCAATCGTCGGTTTCCTCGTTCTGGATCAGGTGCCGACGCAGGCGGAACTGCTGGGCATCGCCCGATCCCGGAATGACGCTGGGCGTTCACGCTGCCGCCTCCGCTCGCAGCGCCGCCGTCTCCACGGGATGTCCGACGCTCATGACCGCGTTGAAGAACAGGCGCGGCCGTCCCCAGAGCGAGTTGAGGAAAATCGCCGTGACGCTGACCGCCATCGCGACCATTGCCCAGACCGGGTAGATCAGCCCGGTCGCCGCGACCGGGATGCCGATCCCGTTGAACAGAAAGGCCAGGGAGATGTTCTGCAGCATCTTGCGGTAGCTGTTCCGGCTGATCATCCGGGCGACCGGAAGCGCGTCGATCCGATTGGAGAGGAGGATGATGTCGGCGGACTCGATGGCGATGTCGGTGCCGCCGCCCATCGCGATCCCGACATCCGCCTGCATCAGTGCCGGCGCATCGTTGATGCCGTCGCCCACCATCGCAACCCTGCTCCGGTCGGCCTGCAGGCGGCGCACGATTTCCGCCTTGCCGTCGGGCAGTATTCCCGCATGCACCTCGTCAATGCCGAGATCGCTGGCGACGCGGCGAGCCGCGCGCGCATTGTCGCCGGTGACCATGATCGGCACCATTCCCGCCTTGCGCAGCGCCTGGATCGCCCCGCTAGCCTCGGACCGGATGGTGTCGCCCAAAGCCAGGCAGCCGAGAGCACGCCCGTTGCGCGCCACCGCGATCACCGTCCGCCCGGCCTCTTCAAGCGAACGGATACGCTCGGCCAGCGCTGTCAGGTCAACGCCGCGCTCCGTCAGAAAGCGCGGATTGCCAACCAGCACGTCGTATCCTTCAATGCGCGCGACCACGCCCTTGCCGGGCATCGCATCGAAGGAGTCAACCTCGGGCGGGACGGCGCCGCGCTCGAACGCCGCCTTGACCACCGCCTGCGCGAGCGGATGTTCCGAGGACGCCTCGGCAGCGGCGGTAAAAGCGAGAAGCTCGTCCGCCCCGATCCCATCGAGTGTCTCGACCTCGTGCAGGACAGGACGGCCCTCGGTGAGGGTACCAGTCTTGTCGAGGACGATCTTGCGGACCAGGCGGAAGCCTTGGAATGCCTCGCCGGTGCGCATCAGGATGCCCTGTTCGGCGGCCTCGCCGGCGCCGCGCACGATGGAGAGCGGCGCGGAGATGCCGACGGCGCACGGATAGCCCATGACCAGCACGCTCAAGCCGGCGAATACCGCCCGCTCCACATCGATGTGCCCAGTGCCGAGCCAGGAGCCGATGAGCCAGCCCACGAAGGCCGTCATCGCGACGAGCAGCACCGTCGGGGTATAGACGCGCAACACGCGGTCAACCAGGTGCAGCAGACCCGGCTTGAGTGCCCGCGAATCCTCGACCTCGCGGATGACCTTGTTCAGGAAGCTGGCCTCGCCGACCGCCGTGACCTGCACCAGCAGCGTGCCGGTGCCGTTGATCGAGCCGCCGATGACGGCGGCGCCTTCCGCTTTCTCGACCGGGATTGGTTCCCCGGTCACGAGGGATTGGTCAACACCGGAGCGACCGCTCACGACAACGCCGTCCACGGGCACGCGCTCGCCGGGGCGAACCCGCACCAGATCGCCAACTTTCACCTCCGCGAGCGGCACCTCGATTTCGATCTCACCCCGCAGGATGCGGGCCGTCTCCGGCTGCAGGTCGAGCAGCTTCTTCACTGCCTGCGAGCTGCGCGTCTTGACGATGAGCGACAGCCACTCCGAGAAGATGTGATAGGTCATGACCATCACCGAGACGGCGAAGAACGGCGCGGTCGGGTAACCCGGCTGCTTCAGCACGAGTCCGATGATGCCGCCGGCCATGCCCGCAAAAGCACCGATTTCGAGCAGCACATGCTGGTTGAGGATGCCGCGCCGCAGTGCCTGATACGCCATCACCAGGATGTGCTGACCGATGCCGAAGACCAGGACCAGGGCCAGCGCGGCGACAATCCAGGGCGTTGCTCCGACAACCCAACCAAGCTGCCGCGCGAGGAGCAGCGCGACCACCGCACCGGCCCGCACCGCGGTGCCGAGAATCGCCGGGGCGAGGCCACGCGCGCGCAATACGAGGAAGACCAAACCAAGCAGACTCGCGAACACGGCGACGCTGAGCGTGATCGCGGCCGAACCGTTGGCCGGGTTCGCGATCAACGCGATCGCCAGCAGGCTGAACGCCGTCGCGGTGAGAAAGCGCCGCCCCTCGCGGACCAGGTCGCGCTCCTCGTCCTCGAAGGGGCGCAGCTTGCGCGGGTCGGAGACGGTATAGCCGATCTCGCGCAATATCTGGAGCAGTTGGTCAGGGCGCGCGACACCCGGATCGTATTCGACGAGAGCCTGCTCATGGGTGAGGCTGACCGACACCTTATCGACACCCGGCTGGCGCCCGAGCGCCTTCTCGATGGTTCCGGTGCAGAGCGAGCAGTGCAAGCCACCGATCCGGGCGCGGATCTTGCGCCGGTCGGGCCGGTTTGACGGTTCTTCGGTCCAGAACGCTTCAGTAGAAATTGTTTCTGACATTTTCTATCCTCTCATTCCCGGCATTCCCATTCCGGGCATCGGGTGGCGGATCGAGACGAACAATCCGAACCAGATCGACCAGAGGCCAACGGCAATCAGGACCAGTCCCGTGATGATCGGCATGCGGCGCGACAGGCCGCCCAGCCAATCGATCGCCCGGCGCGCCGGCGCGAACAGCACCGCGACGACGAGCGGCAGCGACAGCACCAGGCCGAACAGCGCGAGCGAAAGAAATCCCACGGCGAGCGGCCTGCCGTCCGCACCACCCGCCGCGACCGTGCCAAGCAGGGCAAGGACAAGAGGCGCCGCGCAGGAAGGAATGTTAAAGCCGAACAGCACGCCCAGGCCGAGCGATCCACGCAGGTTCGACAGACGGGCGAGGCTGGGACCGAGCGCGACCATCAGACGTCCTGTCTGGCCGGTAAGAACAAGTAGGCCGAGAATGGCATAAAGGCTGCCCAGGGCGATCCAGACATCTTTTTGCACACCGAGGAACAGACTTCCCAGGAACGCCGCGAGCATGCCGAACAGGCCGATCGTCACGGCGCGGGTCAGGGCAAACCCGATCGTCTCGACCAGCTTGCGTCGGGCACTCTTGCTTTCGAGAAATCCGACGAACACCAGCGTAGTGCCCAGCGTGCAGGGTTCGACGAAACCCAGCAGACCGAGCCCGATCGGCAGCAGAACGGTCGTGACAGCGACATTCGGCGTCATTGTCGGGCCGTGACCCGGTAGCCTGGGCGTTCGATGGTCGCTGCGAGACGATCTTCCGTGACGATTCCTGGATCATACAAAACGCGAGCCTCGCCGCTTGCGAACGAGACCGAAACCGCCTTCACGCCCGGCTCCTTGTCCAGCAATACCTTGATGGTGCTGGCGCACCCGTCGCAGCGCAGACCCTCGATCCTGAAAATCGTGTTCTTCATCGCGTGTTCTCTTTTTTATGCTTTGTGCAGGACGATTTTCTCGGGTTGGTGTGCTGGCGCCTCCCATTCTCGGCGCACCCGCCGGAGCGAGGCGTCAGGGCGTCCATGATCGAGCACGCCTGTAAGGCGCCTTGGCCGGGGCAGGCCGCAATCAGCCGCTCCAGCGCGGCGCCGATATCCTGGAGCCGCTGGATCTTCCGCCGCACGTCAGCACGTTTCGCTACAGCCTGCTCCCGGACTTCCGAGCAGTCGGTAGCGGGATCGGCCCGCAGGGCCAGCAGTTCGTGGATCTCGCGCAGCGAGAAGCCGAGCTCCTGGGCTTCCTTGATGAACCGGATGCGCCCGACCGTATCGGCGGAATAGCGCCGCGCGCCCGAACCGTCCGGCTTCGGCGGCTGTCGGACCAGATGCTGCCGCTCATAGAAGCGGATCGTCTCGACGCCGACACCCGCCGCCCGCGCGGCCATCCCAATGGTCAAATCTGCTCTCATCTCACCACCTCGTGCCCACTATGGCATCCGTACCATAGTACGGAGTCAAGGGGGGGGGGGAATTCGCAAGGATCGCGCCATGGGAGATTGCGTCTCCCGTTCTCTCTACTAGGCCGGGATTTTACTCCGGCCCCGAAGCGTCCATGCGCCCCGGCGCCGCAGCACGGCAACGTAATAGATCCCGGCGTCGCCCTGCACCGCCCGATACCGGAATGACGCTGGGCGTTCGGCGCTTCGTTCACGTTGTTCTTCTCACGCCGCCGTCGCGGGCTGCCCGACGCTCATGACCGCGTCGAAGAACAGGCGCGAGTGTCCTTCGAGCAAAATATGCTCGAAAATTACCTATCCGAGCCCCGGACACCGTTGCGGTTAATAGGGGTCTTCTCGACCTGCTGAGCAGGCAAGGTATTTTCCGAGTCTATGCCGCTCGACGCACGCCTTCTATGATCCCGTGTTTGATCCAAAACCGTCCGTCTCATCGGCGCGGCCCAAAGTAGCGCCCGTCCAGAACTTGGAGACTCGAGCGTGAGCGAAATGAACGCGCTGCGAATTATGATCGTCGATGACGATGCGATGATCACGTCGCTACTTGCGATGATGCTGACCGATATGGGTCACGAGGTCTGCGCGGTCGAAGGCTCCGAAGAAGGCGCCGTTGCCGCCGCGGCCCGCTGCCGGCCGGACCTGATGATCGTCGATGCGCGGTTGGGCAGAGGCAGCGGCGTCAGTGCGGTCGACGCGATTCTGCGGACTGGACCTGTCGCCTACGTGTTGACCAGCGGCGGCCGTATCCATGCGGCTCAGACTGACGCGGCCATGAGAGCCGCTTCATTCAAGGCCGAACACATGGCTGCACCCGACCAAATGTCATCCCGAAAGAAAGCTCTTGCCAAAACGGCGCCGTCCACACATGTCTTTCCATCGGCTGACGCCGATGGAAAGACAGCGGAGGTAATCCATTTTTCCACAGCACGGCATTGAACAAATGGATTGCTTCCGCCTCGCAAGCTCGCCGTCGCAATGACGATCCAGGCTCAGCTACGGGTTAAAATTCAGGCCGGCTGGTATCATATCAAAAAAACTGACCCGCAAGTGGGCCATCACGGCCTGCCCGTCCCGGGTTCGGCGAACGGCGTGTCGTCTCCGGTCCACGTGGCGGCGAGCGCCAGCCTTGCCAGCGCCGGGAGCGACGCCGCGCCCGTCTTGTCCATGATCGCGGCGCGATGGGCCTCGACCGTGCGCTGGCTGATGCCGAGATCGGCAGCGATGTTTTTGTTCGGATACCCGGCGAGGATCATCTCCATGATCTCGCGCTACCGCGCCGTCAGGCCGGCGATGCGCCGCGCCGCGTCCTCCCGCCAGGCGGAACGTTTGGTCGCGTTGCTCATCTGTTCGAGCGCGTGGTCGATGCTGGCGAGCAGGTCGCCGCTTCCGATCGGTTTTTCGATGAAATCCAGCGCCCCCGCCTTCATCGCCCGAACCGCCGTCGGCACGTCGCTGCTGCCGGTCATCATGATGACCGGCAGCCGATACCCCGCCTCGTGAAGGTGCGCCAGCAGATCGAGCCCGCTCATGCCGGGCAGGTAGGCGTCCAGCAGAAGGCAGACGGCACCGCCCGAATGGTAGGCATCGAGGAACGCTTCGCAACTGGCATAGGTTTTGACGGTCCTGCCCTCGCGTTCGAGAGCCGCGCGAAGTGCCTCACGGACGCCGGGGTTATCGTCCACGATACAGATGGGTGGGGCTGATCCGGCACCGGCCGCCACGGGTGGCGATTGTGGTGCCGGCCGCGGCGCGGCGAGCAGACGCTGGATGGCGCTGGTCAGTGCGGTCAGTCGCACCGGCTTGTGGAGCGCCACGCAGTCCTCGCCGGCAATGTTGCGCAGGGCGTCGGTCGAGATATCGCCGGTCAGGAGAATTGCCGGCACCGGGCGGCGCAGCCGCTGCCGCAGCGTGGCCGCAAGCTGCAAGCCGTTGACGTTGCCGGGCAGGTTGTAGTCGGTGAGGATGAGGTCCGGCTGGAGCCGTTCGCGCGCCACCAGGGCGAGGGCGGCAGCGCCGTCTCGCGCGGCCGCCGTACGGTGTCCAGCCTCGGTGAGAAACAGGTCGAGCAGGGAGCGAATCTTGGGATCGTCCTCGACGATCAGGATCGTGCCGGTGTGGCTGTCCGATGCGGCGATATCTCCCGCTTTCTGCCGGCGCGCGTGTTGCGGTAGCGTCTCGTACGGCGGCAATGCGACCTCGATGGCGAAGACCGAGCCTTTGCCGGGGCGGGACCGCACCTGTACCCGATGTCCCAGCAGGTCCGCCAGCCGCTGCACGATCGACAAACCAAGGCCGAGACCCCGGCTGTATTCCCGCGCCGCATTGTCGATCTGGTGGTATTCCTGGAAAATCGCCGAGAGTTCGGCTTCGGGAATGCCGATACCCGCGTCCCAGATCTCGATACGCAGCGTTCCGCCGTGCCGGCGGCACCCGAGCAGGATTTTACCGTGCCTGGTATATTTCAGCGCGTTCGACAGCAGGTTGCGGACCATCTGTTCAAGCAGATGCGGATCGCTTCGGATCGAAAGACCGCACGGCACCACGCGCAGAGTCAGCCCTTGCGCCTTCGCCAGATAGGCGAACTCGTCGTCCAGCCGTCCGAGCAGACCGCCGATCGGGAAATCGACCAGGTCGGCATGCACGGCGCCCGCCTCGATCTGGTTGATATCGAGCAGGGTGTTCAACATGCTCAGCATCGCGTCCAGGGTCTGGCCCAGCTTTGTGGTAAGGTCCCGCGGAATGTCGCCCTGCCCCTGTTTCTCCAGCATGCCCTGGATCAGAACCAGGGTCTGCAGCGGCTGGCGCAGATCATGGCTGGCGGCGGCGAGAAATCGCGACTTCGCGCGATTGGCGAGTTCGGCTTGGTGCTTGGCCGCCGCCAGCGCATCCGCCACATGCCGGCGCTCGGTAATATCGGTGAAGGTGATCACCACGCCCCCCACCCCGCCATCATGGGTGCGATACGGCAATATCCGGCGGTTGAACCACGCGCCTTGCCGCGCCTCGATCTCGCGCTCGATCGGCGTCAGGCTGTCCAGCACGGAAGTCGCGTCGCCCAGAAGGGTATTGTCGTTGGTGAGCGATCGCAGATCGGCCAGCTTGCGCCCGATATCGCCTGGGATCACGTTGAACAGCGCCTTCGTGGCAGGGGTGAAGAAGCGGATGTTCAGATCGCGATCGAGAAACAGGGTCGCGATGTCCGTGCTGTAGAGCACGTTCTGCAGATCGTCCGAAATGATGCGCTGGCGTTCCAGGGTTTCCTGCAACTGGCCGTTGAGCGCGGTCAGTTCCTCGTTGAGCGACTGCAACTCCTCCTTCGAGGTCAGCAATTCCTCATTGGTGGACTGGAATTCCTCGTTGGCGGACAACGCCTCTTCGTGGATGGCCTTCTGGTCCTGCGAGGCGAGTTCCAGATTGCGGATCGCGCCGCGAAGCTCGGCCTGGGTCGCGGCCAGTTCATGTTCCAACTCGGCGACGCGCGGATCGGCGGACGATCCGGGGGGCGCGGTTTTCTCGCGTGCCCGCGCCGGCGCCTCGACGAAGCAGACCAGAAATAGTGGCTCACCCTCGTTCGGCACCGGCTGCACATCGATGTCGAACGCCACCTTGCTGCCGTTCGCCGCGAAACTGCCTCCGGCGATGACGATGCGGGCATTGTGTTCCATCGCCCGGTGGATTGCCGAGCGTAGCTTGGTGCGCATGCCCTGCCCCGTCATCGCCAGCAGATCATGGGAGGGATGGCCGGGTGCGATCCGCAGATAGCGGTCGATCGGGCCCAGCGAATACAGGGTTTCATTCTTTTGGTTGATCAGCACCGCCGCGGGTGCGTGGGTTTCCAGCACCAGGCGCCGGCACAATTCGGCGAAGCCGGCCTGGCGGGTCGGCGAGCGTTCCTGTGCCTGTCCATGTCCGTGGCCCGGCTGGGTCAGCGCGCGTGCGCCAGGGCCGAAGCCGATCGAAAAATCGATCTCGCCCGGCCGCCTGCGCCCGACATGCCGATACAGCCGCTCCGGCTTCGAAATCACCTCGAACCGCTGGTCGGCGCCGTTGATCGTTTCCGAACGGCCGAGCAGAAGGACCCCGCCTTCGCGCAGCCCGAAATGGAACATCGAAATCACCTTCGCCTGTGCTTCCGGGCGCAGATAGATCAGCAGGTTGCGGCACGATATCAGATCGAGGCGCGAAAACGGCGGGGTCGCGGAAAAAACTGGTGACGTTGATCAGCAAGTCGCGGGCCAGCAGATCGAGTTCGGTCTTGTCGGTCTGCAATCGCTGGAGGTAGCGCCCGCTGTCGGCGGGCTTGATCGCCGCCAGGGCCATCCGCCGCTCGATCCTGCGCTGCAGCGTGCCCGGCTTGTAGAGGGTAAAATCATGCGCCGTCCTGCTGCGCAGAAGTCCGATGATGTCGGCAAGCCAGGGCGCCGGCGCGGCGTGCGGCTGTGCCTTCGGGGCCGACTCACCTTCCGGCTCGCTTGGCGGGACGGGATGGGTGCGCAGCCGGGCCAGCGCCGCGGGAATTTTCGCCACCGCGAGCACCTGATCGACCACGCCGGCGGTGATGGCGCTTCGCGGCATGCCGTCATAGGCGGCTTCCTCGGGGGCCTGCGCGATGACCCGCCCACCCTTCATCCGTATTTGCTTGGCCCCGGCGCAGCCATCGCTGCCGGTTCCCGACAGGATGACGCATACCGCGCGGGCGCCGTATGCATCCGCCATCGATTGCAGCAGATGGTCGAACGGCAACCGTGCCCCATGGCGCGCCTGCGGGCGTGACAGATGCACCACGCCGCCACCGACCGTCAGATAAGCGCCGGGCGGAATCACGTAAAGCTTGTCTGGTTCGACCGCCATGCCGTCGGTCGCCTGACGCACCTGCATCGCGGTATGGCTGGCCAGGAGCTCGACCAGCATGCTCTCATGGGTGGGGTCGAGATGCTGGACCAGAATCAACGCCATGCCGTGACCGGCGGGCAGTGCGTCGAGCAGTTTGCGGCACGCATCCAGGCCGCCGGCCGACGCCCCGATGCCGACCACGGGGAAGCCGGCGTCGTCTCGCCCGCCTTCAGGTGTGCTGGCCGACGCGATCATGACGAAGCTATCCGAGTTTAGAACATGAAGGCATTCGACATCAAAATAATCGCTTTCGACAAGAAAATTAATCGATATGACGATTATGGCGGCGAAGCAAACCGAAACGGCGCCGGTTACCGGGGGCTGGCACACCCATCGCGCCGCAGACCCTCGATTCTGAAAATCGCATTCTTCGAGCCCCGCCGCGGCGAAGCGCCCGTGCGTCCATGATCGAGCATGCCGACAGCCGCCCTGTTCAGAGCGGCTGTCTCATCTATCTACGTCAGCCCCATATTTATTCGGGCCCCCGCAGCGTCCAAGCGCCGCGGCGGCGCAGCACGGCCAGGTAATAGATTCCGGCGGCGACCGCGATGCCGATCGTGGTCAGCAGGCTCGGCCGCCCGATCACCGGGTCGAGATAATTGGCATAGATCACGTAGCCCAGCACCAGCAGCGCCGCGACGGGAGCGAGCGGGAAGAACGGCATTTTATAATGGGCGTGCGCCGTGCTGCCGCGCATCCGTCCGAGGATCGCCGCGATGCAGAGCGATCCATAGACGAAGATGATCCCGGTGCCGGTGACGACGAACAGGACGTTCTCGTTCACGAAGCACGCCGCCACCGAAAAACCGCCGCAGATCAGCGTCGCGATCCAGGGCGAATGGAATTTCAGGTGGATTTTGCTCAGGGCGCGGTCGATGGCCGGCGCCCACACCGAATCGCGGCCGGTGCTGAACAGGATACGCGCGGATTGCAGCGTGGTGGCGATGACCGCGTTGAAAATCGCCAGGGCAACGCCAAGGCTGATGATGGTATTGATCTCGCTGCCGCCCCTGCTGACGATGAAATCCCCGAACATGTTCGATGAGCCAAGCAGCGCCTTGAGGTCGGGCGCACCCAGAAGAACCGCGGTCAGCGGCACCAGCTCCGCGAGAACGGTGATGACGAGCGCCCAGAGGATCGCACGGGCGATGTGCCGTGGCGCATCGTGGGTTTCCTCGCCGAAATACACCGCGGACCCGTAGCCGTTATAAGCGAAGATCGCGATCGAGGTTGCCATGCCGATGCTGGCGAGCGGCGCTGCGATCAGATGCCCATGGCTCAACAGCACAGGATGCGTGATGAGGCTGGCGAGCGGCCGGCTGACATGCAGGAATCCCAGCACGACCAGAACGATCAGCGCCAATATTTCCAGCAGCAGGAACAGTCCGGTAATCACCGCGTTGGTGCGGATATTCAGAATCGCGATGATTGTGGTCGAAACAATGGTGGCAACGGCGGTCCAGACCACCGACAGATGGGGAAACAGAACGCTCAGATAGGTGCTGACGCCGAGCGCCAGAACCGCCGGAATCAAAATGCTGCCGACGAGCAGGATACCCAGAACGATGAAGCCGGCGAACGGGCCGACCACCCGTCCGACGATCGCATACTCGCCGCCCGTCAACGGAAACGCCGAAGACAGCTCGGCGTAAACAAGAGCCATGAAAACCCCGACAATCGCGGCGAGAACCATGCTCAGAAACGCGCCGGAACCGCTCGTCTGCATGATGCCCGGCACGATGATGAAGACAGAGGATGCCGGGGTCACCGAAGACAGGGTGATGAACAGCACCCCCAGAACCTTCATGCCGCGCTTCAGGTTTCCAGCAGGCACCCATGCGGGTGCATCCTTGTCGATCGCGTCTTCGATCAAAGCCATTTTTACCTCCCGTTGGATAGTCTTTTAGTCTTTTATCTGTCGTCCGTTCTAACGGTTCGTTTCAATGCGCCCCGGCCGTCGGACCGCGCTGCATCAAGACACACGAAGCCAATCGATCGGGATCGATCGCGTGCACCACGCGCCCGTCTTTTCCAGTCATGGTTTCGGCGGCGAGCAGCGCATTGAGAATCGCTTCATCGACGCTCTCGACCGTCGCGATGAAAAGCCCGTCCAGATCGTCATTGGCGATCGCATCGAACCGCAGCAGCGCCGGCTCCGGCACTTCGCCGGGATCGTTCGCCGTCGAAAAGGCGATGAATATATCGCCGGAATTGTTGCCGGACGGCGTGCCGCCGCGGCCGATCCCCAATGAGGCGCGTCGCGCCAGACGCTGGAGCTGCGTCGGCAGCAGCGGCGCATCCGTCGCGATCGCGACGATGATGGAGCCGCGTTCGGCGGACCAGAAACTGTTCTCCGGCAGCATCTCCCCGACCGGCACGCCACAAACGTTGAGCCAGGGCCGCAATCCGTGATTCGCCTGCACCAGCACGCCGAGCCGGTAGGTCCCTGCCCTGGTCGTCACGACCCGCGACGCCGTGCCGGTACCCGCCTTGAACTCGTACGCGATCATTCCGGTGCCGCCGCCGACATTGCCTTCCGCCACCGGCCCGGATGCCGCCGTATCGATCGCCCGGAGCACATGCTCCTCGCGCAGATGAAGCCCGGCGATATCGTTCAGCCATCCGTCGAAGGTCTCGCCGACGACCGGCAGCGGCCAATGGGTATTGCCGACTTTCTCGGGAAAATGCCGCACGAGCCAGCGCAGCGTGGCATGGTGCGCGATGCCGAGCGAAAACGTATTGGTGATGGTGATCGGCCCGGTGAACCACCCGGCCTCCTTGATCCAATGGCAGCCGGTCAGTTCCCCGTTGCCGTTCATGGCGAAAGTCCCGGCCCAGACCGGATGCAAAAGCGCGTCGCGCTGGCGCGGCAAGATCGCGGTCACGCCGGTCCTGATACCGGCATCGTCGTTGATCAGCGTGGTGAAGCCGACGGAAACGCCGGGAATGTCGGTAATGGCATTCAACCGTCCGGGTGTGCCCGGCAGCGGCAAACCGATGTCCCGTGCGCGCCGGCACGGGGCGGGAGATAATAAACTTGACATGCCTTCTTTTCAGTCCTCGCTTTTGTCATTACTTCCAGCAAGCTTGGCACTTTGACGATGCGCAATGATATTCCCAAAAAGAGGTATCGCGCGATCGCCCTTATACCTATTGGAGGGTATAATCGATGATGCTGCCGGTGACGGATTTGGCGTTTCACCAACGCCTGGGACATCTCGTGGAGCGTCTCGACTCCGGCCAGTTCTGGCCGTCCCTCGCGACCTTCCTGCGCAAGCTGGTCCCGTTCGATTCCTGGGTTGCCGTGATCTTCCGCGGCGGCTACCCGCCGATCGTGCTTTACGAAGGCGGCGCGGACGAGACCGAGGATACGCTATTCATCGAGTACGTGAACAGCCTCTATGTCCTCGACCCGTTCTATCAGTTTTCCCTGACCCGGTTCACGCCCGGATTGTTCCGAATCGACGATGTCGCGCCGGAACATTTCCGGGAGACCGAGTATTTTCGCCATTATTTCGTCCATAATGTCGTCGCCGACGAGATCCAGTTTCTGCTTCCCTTGCCCGATCTCGGCGTTTTGTCGCTCTCCCTCGGCGGCCAGGCGCGATTTACCGATGCCGAAATCGGCGCGCTGTGCCTCTACACGCCATGGCTGCTGCCGCTGATGCGCCAGGCCACATACGCCGACGGCAACGGCGCGCTGAAATCCTCAAGATTGCAGAACGATCCCGACCAGCTCGTCCGCCTGGAGGATTGGCTGCGCGAGAAAGCCAGGCCGCCGCTGACCGACCGGGAGGTTCAGACCACCCTGCTCATTCTCGGCGGGCATTCGGCAAAAAGCATTGCCGGCCAGATGGGAATTTCCCCGGAAACGGTAAAAATCCACAAGCGCAATCTCTACCGGAAACTGGGCGTATCGTCTCAGGGCGGCATCTTCGCCCAGTTCATCAAGCGATTGGCATAGACCACGGCTTATACCAACCGCCGTAGCCTACGACTCACGACTGACGCTAACTCGTCATTGCGACACCGAGCGTCACGCGAAGGCGTGCATTCGCGTGACGCGAGGGGGAAGCAATCGATTTTTCCATGCACAGCACTGCAACAAAATGGATTACCTCCGCGTCGTTCCAGCAATCCCTTGGATTGCCGGAACCTTCGACGCTCCGCCACGCCGGCTGCGCCGGCTCGCAATGACGGGGGGGGATGGGTCATTGTCCAGGCCGGTTGGCTTTACGCCGCGAGAATCGCCATCGCCTGCCGCTTGAGATCGAGAAATTCCGGGTCGAGCGTCATGTCCCAATGGCGCGGGCGCGCCAGCGGCACAACCCGTTCCAGGGCCACCCTGCCCGGCCGCGCGCTCATCACGATCAGCCGGTCGCCGAGCAGGATGGCTTCGTCGATGTCGTGCGTGATGAACACCACGGTCGCGCGAATCCGCTCCCACAGCCCGAGCAGGAATTGCTGCATGGTATGCCGGGTCTGGGCATCGAGCGCGCCGAACGGTTCGTCCATCAGCAAAACCCGTGGCCGCATCACCAGCGCGCGCGCGATGGCGACGCGCTGCTGCATTCCCCCCGAAAGTTCGTAGGTGCGATGGTTCTCGAATCCTTTCAGGCCCATGACCTCGATCAGCTCATCGACCCGCGCCCAATCGATCGATCGCGCGGACTTCATGCGCAGGCCGAAGGCGATATTGTCGCGCAGCGACAGCCACGGATAGAGCCCCGCCTGCTGAAACACCACCACGCGATCCGGCCCCGGCCTGGTGACATTCGAACCGTCCAGCGTCAGCCGGCCGGCACTGGGCGGCGTCAATCCCGCCAGCATGTTCAGCAGCGTCGATTTGCCGCATCCCGAAGAGCCGAGAATGGTCACGAAGGTGGCATCCTCGATCGTCAGCGACACATCGTCGAGCACGCGCAACGGGCCGAAATCCTTGCAGACGCGATCAACCAGAATTGGCATCGGCGCCGCCCCTACTGCGCCGCCGCGGCGAAGCGCGGCTCGACCGCTTCGGCCGGGTTTTTCGGCAGAGACGTGATCCGGCCGATCTTCAGCAGGACCTTGGCGGTATTCTCAAGCGTCTTGGTCGTGGCCGAATTAGCAACATTGCTGCCGGAGCCGAGCACATTCTGGGTCGTCTGATCCTTGGCGGAGAAAATCTGATATCCCGCCAGCTCGGATTTCGCGACCGGCAGGGTAACGCCCGCGGCTTTCGCCATGATCGCCAGCGCCTTCTTGGGATGCTGCTTCGTATAGGTCACGCCCTGATCGAGCGCGCGAACGAAATCGGTGGCCAGCTTCGGATGTGCCGCAACCCATTTGGTGTCGGCGATGCAGATATTGTAGGATGAGGCATCGGGCGGCAACTCGGCATCGGTCTTGAGCACGCGCCCGCCGAGCCCGCGCAGCGCGTCGAAAACCGGGTCCCAGACGATCGCGGCATCGATGCTTTTGGTGGTCCAGGCGACGCGCATTTCCGGCGGCGACATGTTGAGCTGGCGCACGCTGCCGAACGGCACACCGGCTTCGGCCAGAAACGTCGCCAGTTCGAACGAGGATTGCGAGCCCTCGGCGATCGCGATCTTCCTGCCCTTCAGATCGGCGACAGTCTTGATCCCCTTTCCCGGCCGCACGACGATTCCCGCCGCCGTCGTATAGCGCTCCTGATTGAACACGATGGCGAGCGGCAGGCCCTGCGAAATTCCCGCGACGAACGGCGGCACGCCGAGCCCGCACATGAATTGCAGGCTGTTCGACGCCAGGGCGCTCATCGCCGCCGGGCCGGACGCGAAGAATTTCAATGTCACGTTTGCCGGAATCGTCTTCTGGAACAGGCCGAGCGACTGGGTCACCATGTAGGGATCGGCGCCGTTATTCTCATAACCGATGACCACGCGCGGTTTCGCCGCATAGGCGGCTCCCAACCCGCCGATCATTGTCGCCGCCGTCAGGCTTGCAAGGAGAATTTTACGCGATGCCGTCATGATGATCTCCTATTGTTACGCGTGACCACGCCACGGAACGGCGCGGCGCTCGAAAACCCGGATCAGCAGTTCCATCGCATAGCCGATGACGCCGATGACGATGATCCCGACGATGACGATCGAAACCTGCAATGCCTGTCCGGCATATTGCACGAGCCACCCGAGCCCCTGATCCGCCGCGATCAGCTCGGCGGCGACCAGGCAGGTCCAGGCAACGCCGATACCGACGCGCATGGCGGTGAAAATCTCGGGCAAGGCGGAAGGCAGAATCACATAGCGAAAGATCTGGCTTTCCGAGGCGCCGAGCGTGCGCGCGACGGAAAGCCGCAACGACGGCGTGCCCCTGACGCCCGAGATCGTGCCGATGATGATGACCGGAACCGTGCCGATCAGAATCAGGAGAATCTTCGGCAGTTCGCCGATGCCGAACCAGACCACCAGAAGCGGAATATAGGCGAGCGGCGGCACCGGGCGAACGAATTGCAGGAACGGATCGATGATTCGAAAGATCAGATCGCTCCGCGCCATCAGCAGTCCGGTCGGCACGCCGAGCACGATCGCCCCGATAAAGCCGATCGCGATGCGCACCGAACTGATCCAGATGTCGTCGAGCAGAGAATGGCCGCCATAGCCCTGCACCAGCAGCAGCACGAGCGCGTGCCAGACCGCGACCGGCGACGGCAGGGCGACCGGTGGGAAAATATGCAGAACCGAAACAAGTTCCCACAGGACAAGGGCCACGCACAACGCCGTCGCCGTCGCGAACCGGGACACGTGCCGCCACCGCAGGGGGAACTGCGCAACCGGCGGGGGGCGATCAGCTCCGAGTGCCGGAGCCGGAGCCTCGGGCAATGCGTCGGCCGGCGCCGTGTTTTCCTGAACGATTATCTCTTCCTGCAACGCACCCTTCCTCCTCGTGTCCTGCTCCTGAAGTTCCCTGCATGAACTTCAGGGATAAGCAGGCCACTCATTTATCGATTCTCGTGCCGGGGTTTTTTCGGATTGTTCTATTCTTCTGAAATCATCTCCCGAAACCCGGCCAAACGCTCATCCTACGCCGCGGCGCGCTGTTCGGCCGCAAGAACATCATGCAGAATATCGCGCATCTGATCGATCTCGCCGCCATTAACCGTGAACGGCGGCGCGAGAATGATCGTATCTCCGGTGATCTTCACATGAAGCCCGGCATCGAACAAGCGCTTTTGCATCATATAGCCACCCGCGCCCGGCCCGGTGCCTGCCGCGAGATCGATCCCGGCGAGCATTCCATACCCACGGATATCGGTGACAGAAGGCAGATCGCGCAGCCCGGCGACCGTGTCGAGAAAATAGGCCGACATCTGCGCCGCCCGCTCGAACAGATTCTCTTCCTCGTAGATGTCGAGGGCCGCCAGCGCCGCGGCGCACGCGGCCGGATGCGCGGAAGCGGTATAGCCGTGCATGAACTCGATCGCGTTTTCCGGCGCCGCCGCCATGATCGTGTCCTGGATATTCTGCCGCACCGCGACCGCTCCCATCGGCAGCGCCCCGTTGGTGAGCGCCTTGGCCATGGTGATGATATCGGGCGTCACGCCGAAGCTCTGCGCGCCGAACGCCTTGCCGGTGCGGCCGAAGCCGCAGATGACTTCGTCGAAGACGAGCAGAATACCATGCCGGTCGCAGATCGCGCGCAGCCTCTGGAGATAGCCGCGCGGCGGCACCAGAACGCCGGTCGATCCGGCGATCGGCTCGACCACGCAGGCCGCGATGCTGTCGGCGCCATAGGTATCGACCATGCGCTGCAGATCGTCGGCAAGCTCGGCGCCCTGGGCGGGCTCGCCCAACACGAACCGATGTTCCGGCAGCCCGGTGTGGCGCATATGGACGATGCCCGGCAGCCCCGTGCCGAAGCCGAGACGGTTGCGCACCATGCCCGCGAGCGACAGGCCACCGAAGTTCATGCCGTGATACGCGCGCTCCCGCGAGACGAACATCTTGCGGTCGCCGTCGCCCCGCGCCGCGTGGTAGGCAAGACAGATCTTCATCGCGGTATCGACCGATTCCGACCCCGAATTGACGAAGAAGATCCGGTCGATCCCCGGCGGCAGCATCGCGGCAAGCCGGTCGGCCAGCCGGAACGAGGGCTCATGGCCGCGGGTGAAGCTCGAAATGTAATCGAGTTCGATCATCTGCCGATGCACCGCGTCGGCGATGCGCTTGCGCCCGTGGCCGGCGGGGGTGGTGAACAGGCCGGAGCTGCCGTCGAGAATCTTCCGCCCGTCCGCGCCGGTCAGCCAGATTCCTTCGGCGCCGTAGACCATTTTCGGGTCGGCCTTGAAGTCGCGATTGTTGGTAAACGGCATCCAATGATGCTGGAGCGACAGGTCGGAGCTTGACATCTCATGATCCCTCAGCCGGTGAACCGGAGAGCGATGTCTCCGGTTTCGTTCAGATGAAATCATTGTTTATCGGCGGGATGTCCGGCCAGACAATCACAAATCATGGTGCCAGTTTGTCGCTGGCCTCAACCTATCCTCAGCCCATCTTGGTGATCGCCCATTTGACCTGTTGCGGTCCGTCTGGCTGGCCGGTGAGCACGATCTGTTCGGCGCGGCGCGGTTCGGTGCCGCCGAAATAGATGCTCTCCTCCACGCTGAGCACCGCACCGCCGGCACGCAGCCGCCATCCCTGGCCGGAGGGCAGGCGCAGCAGCGCGGCCTCGCCGTCCTGCTGCAGGCTGGCGGTGACGTTGGGGTGCAGATGGAAACGCAGCGTGAAGGGCTGCGGTTCGTCAGCCTCGATACTGTCCTCGCCGCGCAAATCCTCGCCGCTTTCGGCGAGGTACAGGCGGCGGCGATGGACCGCGCCAAACAGTTTCTTCCAGCCGTCGTGGCTGGCTTCCAGCCAGTGTGCGCCATTGGCCTCCTGGCGCTGCAGCTCGACCGCGACCGGCCGGCGGCCGAGGCCGTCAGGCCTGATCTCGGCCGAGGAAACATCGGCGATCACCATGGTCGAGTGGGCAGCGGTGGCGCGCAGCGCGTCGCGCCAATCGGTGGCGGAAGCCGGCGCCGCACCGCAATTGACGATCAGCCGTTCCCGCCCGGCGGAAAACTCGAAGGACAGCGTGCCGGCATGGGCGTTGCGGTCGAGCCCGGCGGCGGGCGGCGGGCCGGCATCGACGATCGCGACGCTTTTGCCGGCGGCCAGCCGGTGAAAACCGGGATAGGCGAGCGACGCGGTGCTGCGCCCGGTCCGTCCCGCCTGGCTCAGCACGAGGTCGATCAGATTGGGCCAGTCCTCGCGCGTGCCGTTGAACAGCGCGAGCCCGCCATCGCCATGGCGCAGCGCGCGCAGCGCGACCGCCATGCGCTCGATCGCCCCCGGCAGCTGCGCAGGCTGTTCGGCGCGCGCGACCTGAAGCAGCGCGCGGATTTCGGTCAGATCCTGCAAGGCGGCGAGATGCGCCGCCGGGCTGCGCTCGACATGCGCGCCGTCCGGCAGGATCTGGCGCTCGATCTCGGGCGCCAGAAAGCGCAGCGCGCGCGGCAGGAACGCCGCGTGTTCGGGTAGCGCGACCGAGGCGGCGATCAATCCCTTGATCGCGGTAAACGCCCTGCCGTCGCGCACCTCGGCGGGCAGCGAAGCGGCAAGAAGGCGCGCATCGGCGACCAGTTTCGCCATCAGCATCTGACGGAAATCGTCATCGGCGGAAGCGGCGAAGAAATCGTAATGGCCGAGCCACGCGGCGAGCCGCGCGCCGGTCACCGGCGGGCTGGCGGCCAGGGACGGCAGCGCCTCGGTATCGATCCAGTCTTCGATCAGCGCCCGCGCCCGGCTCCGCGCGGCATCGGTGCCCAGGGCCCGCAAATCGCGCAGCCAGGAAAATTCGTGGATATGAGCGAGCATCGGCGCCGACGCGTCGCCGGAGGTGAACCCGCCCGGCCGCAGCGGCCTGACCACGCCGAGATATTCGATCTCGCCCTTGATGATTCGCGCGCCACGCGCCGGCTCGCCGGGCCAGGGGTCGCGCACCGGCAGCGAGGGCGCATCCGGCACGCTGGCGCCGCGCAGGGAAGCGAGTTTCGCCATCCATTGCCGCGCGCCGCGCATTACCGGGCCGCGCTCGGTCACGATCCCGGCTTCAGCGCCGCGATCGCCACGGCGTAATCCGGCTTGCCGAAAATCGAGCTGCCGGCGATCAGCACGTCCGCCCCGGCTTCGATCGCCGCCGGCGCGGTCGCCTTGTCGATCCCGCCATCGACCTCGATGCGAATCTCCCGCCCGCTCGCCGTCGCCATGCGGCGCAGTTCGGCGATTTTCGGCAACTGGCTGTCGAGAAAGCGCTGGCCGCCGAATCCCGGATTGACCGTCATGACATTGATGATGTCGACCAGATCGAGCACATGCGCGACCGCATCCGCCGGGGTCGCCGGGTTGAGCGCAACCCCGGCCCGCTTGCCCAGCCCGCGAATCGTCTGCAGCGAACGGTGCAGATGCGGCCCGGCCTCGGCATGGACGGTGATGTGATCCGCTCCGGCCTCCGCGAACTCGGCGAGATACGGGTCGGCCGGCGCGATCATCAGATGCACGTCGAACGGCAGATTGCTCCGCTTGCGCAGCGCCCTCAGAACCAGCGCGCCGAAGCTGATATTCGGCACGAAATGCCCGTCCATCACGTCGAGATGCAGCCAGTCCGCGCCGGATCGTTCCACCGCGGCGACCTCGTCGGCAAGCCGGCCGAAATCGGCGGCGAGCAGGCTGGGTGCGATGACAAGCGGCGATCCGGGCGTTGCTTTCATCCTTCCACGTTTAGCCAACAGCGCCGCGACTTCACAAGCGCCGCGCGAAGGCCAGGCGCCCGATCGGCCATCATTCGGTGGGAAACGGGTCCGCCGGCGCCAGGGATTTGATCAGCTCGAACATCCGCTTGCGCACCGTCGGCTCGCTGATCCGGTAATAGGCGCGCACCAGTTCGAGGGTTTCGCGCTTGGTCAACTGATCGTCGAGCCCGACGCCGAACGGCTCCTGCGCCTCGGCAAAACCATGGCTGCGCCCACGCGGGCCGGACATCGGCGTTTCGTTCATCCCTTCGGGCATGTCGTCGAAGAAGAAGCTGATCGGCACGTCCAGCACCCGCGAAATGTCGAACAGGCGCGAGGCTCCCACCCGGTTCACCCCGCGCTCGTATTTCTGCACCTGCTGAAACGTCAGCCCCAGCGCGTCGCCCAGTTTCTCCTGCGACATCCCGAGCAGAGTGCGGCGCAGCCGGATGCGCGAGCCAACATGAACATCGATCGGGCTCGGCCTGCCGTCCCGATCCGTGCGATCCATCATCTCATTTGCGATCATCGACGCCTCCGGCGCTCCGGCGGATCGTTCGTCACCGCCCGACACATTGGTTTCCAGAACGATTCAGCAACGACCCCCCGGCTCCCCCGCGCCTGGGGTCAACATCTCCTGAAAATCGGCGAGACAATTCATCACATTCATTTGGTGTCATATGTCATAATTCTGTCATCAAACACAATGATACTGTCGAAAAACAAAATTATCATTTCATAATCTTTCTACCGCAGATATTTGGTATAGCACTCATCTTACCACCAGCGATAGCAAAATTTTAAATTTTCTACAAGAGTGAACAATTTTTAAGACGAGCTGCTTAGCGCCTTTCAGTGCGCAACGTGACCGAGACGATCAAAAAAATCAGCCCCAAAACAACGCAATAGAGGCTGAGAATCCCGGCCATCGTCAGCCCGAACCGCCCATAAGGGGTTACCGGCAATGCAACCGGAAGTCTATGCGCCAAAACCCCGCGCCGATCGAGTCCTAATTTCGCCACGACCCGCCCGTGCGGCCCGATCACCGCCGAAATGCCGGAATTGGTGTCGATCACCAGCGGCAGCCCCTCCTCCACCGCGCGCAGCCGCGTGGTCGCGAAATCCTGGCGCGGGCCGGTGGTGTCGCCGAACCAGGCATTGTCGCTGATGTTCAGCAGCCACGCCGGCCGGTCGCTTTTATCGACGATTTCGCCGGAAAAGATCGATTCGTAGCAGATCAGCGGCCCGACCGGCGGAATCCCCTTCACATGGAGCGTCCGCGGCCCCGGACCGGGCGAAAAACCGCCGCCCGGCGTGATCTTGAGCGGGATCCATTTCGGCGTGTACTCGCCGAACGGCACCAGCTTCCATTTGTCGTACCACGCCGCCGCCGGCCCCGCGCCCTCGACCGCGACCAGAGAATTGCGCGGCCGCCCATCGCGCGCATAGCGGAACGACCCCGCCAGCACCGGGGTATTGCCGGCGACACTCGCGATCGCGCCGCGCGCCGATGCATCGGTCTGCAGCAAGGCCGGGCTCGCGGTCTCCGGCCAGACCACCACTTTCGGTCCTGCCCCGGCGGCCTGCAGCGCCTGCTGCGTCATCGCGAGATCGCGGTGCCAGCGCGCGATCAGTGCCGGTCGCGTGAAACTGCCCGGCACCGCGAAATCCGGCTGGATCATCGCGACGGTCAGATTGTGGTCCGGCGCCGGGCCGGCATCGGTGCGCCACACGCCGAATCCCGCCCAGACCGCCAGCACGGCACCCGCCGCCGCCCAACCGCGCGGGCCGAGCAGTGGCAGCCCGGCAACGATCGCGGTCAGCAAGGTCAGCAGATAAATGCCGCCGACCGAAGCCGGCTGCATCATCACCACACCCGCGATGCCCGGCAGCGCCCAATCCGCGCCCCAGTAATTCCACGGAAACCCGGTGAACAGGAATTGCTGCGCCAGATTCGCCATCGCCAGCGCGCCGGCGAACAGGAAAATCATCGCAAGGCGGGACAAGGCCGTCACCGGCCTGATCCAGTAGCTCGCGGCCGCGGGCAGCATCATGTAGCACGCCACCGCCGCCGCGAGCCCCGGCGCGGCGAACGGCACCGCCCACCAGAATTGCCGTGCCATGATCAGCATCGGCTCGGTCACCCAGAACAGCCCGAGCAGGTTGAAGCCGAACCCGAAACACCAGCCGAGCCAGATCGCCCGCCGCCAGCCCCCCGCGCGCGCCAGCAGGCGCAGCAGGCCCGGCACCACGATCCACAGCAGCGGCAGCAGAAAGAACGGCGGCAGCGCCAAAGCGGCGAGCAGTCCGAGGCCGAAGGCGCGCCACGGGCCGGATTTGAGCGGGGCCGGGACGCGCGCGGCCCACCGTTCCAGCAGGGTCATCGAGAACTCCGTTATGAGGGCTGAGGCAGGCCAAACCGCGCCGCGACCGACGCGAGATCGGGCGCGTGAGGATGCGCCGCCGAAGGCGCGGTGCCGTCTTCCGCCCGTACGAGCTGGCAGACCATGAGCCCGGCCTTGGCGGCGGCGGCAAGCTCCGCCTCGGCATCCGACAGGAACAGAATCGCCGCCGGCTGCCGTCCCAGCGCACGCGCGATCGCGGCATAGCTCGCCGCCTCGCGCTTGCCGCCGATCCGCGTGTCGAAAAACCCGACGAACAGCGGCGTCAGATCGCCCGCTTCGGTATGGCCGAACAGCAGGCGCTGCGCCTCCTCCGAGCCGGAGGAATAGACCGCGAGCGCCAGCCCCGCCGCGTGCCACGCAAGCAGCACCGGCGCGACCTCGGGATAGAACCGGCCGCTCAGCGCGCCGGCGGCGAAACCCTCCGCCCAGATCCGCCCCTGGATCAGCTTCAGCGGCCCGACCTTGGCGTCCCGGTCCATCAGCGCGTGCAGCGTCTGCACCGGCTGCGCGCCGGGCGTCATGTCGTCGAGTTCCGCCAGCGCCGCCGCGATGTCGGGCTCGCCGCTATGGGAAGCGATGAACGCGCCCAGCCTTGCTCGCGCATAGGGAAACAGCACGTCATGGACGAAGCTGATCGGCGACACCGTGCCCTCGATATCGAGCAGCACCACGGATGGCGGCACGGTCTCGCCGGACATGATCGGTTCAGGCGACCGGAAATTGCGCGCTGATCGCATCCCCGGTGAAATGCGCGACCCAGCCGGACTGATCGGTGAAGACCCGCAGTGCGATGAAATCCGGCTTCGCCCCCGCATCGAACCAGTGGCGGATATTCGCCGGCACCGAAATCAGATCGCCCTGCGTGCACAGCGCGTCATAGACCCGTCCGCTGGTATGCAGCACGAAATGCCCCGATCCGCGCACGAAAAACCGAATTTCGTCCTCGGTGTGGATGTGCTCGTTCAGGAATTTCTCGCGCAGCGCCCCGGCCTGCGGATGATCCGGCGTCATCTTGATCACGTCCGCCGAACCCGCCCCGGTCTCGCCCATCAGCCGGTCGAGATAAGGCTGGTAGGCCGCCAGAATCGCCTCCGGCTCGGCATCGTCATCGAGCGTCACCGGGCTGTCCCAGCGCTCGAACCGCACGCCGATCGCGCCGAGTTCGCGCGCGATCGCGGCTGGATCCCCGGTATCGAGCATCGGCGCGCCTGGCGCGTTCTCGTCGAAAATTCTCAGGCCGCTCATCGTATCCGCCTCCGTTCGAGTTCGCAGCGGAGCAGGAATTCCAGCGCCTCCAGGCGCCAGAAGCAGCGCTCCACGTCCGGCCCCCAGGCATACACGCCATGGCCGCGCAGAATATAGCCGATCGGCTCCGCATCAAGCGCCGGCGCGATCACATCGGCGAGCCGCGCCATGTCCTGATCGTTGTCGAAAACCGGCAGCGCGACCCGCGTGTCATGGGTGACGATGCCGCGAAACGCCTTCAGGATCTCGTAGCCTTCCAGCACCAGCGCATCGCCCGGCACCGCCATCGACAGCACCGTCGCGGCAACCGAATGCCCGTGCAGCACCGCGCCGGTTTCGGGAAACCGCGCATAGAGCTGGCAATGCAGCTTCGTCTCCGCGCTCGGCTTGTCGCCCGCGCGAAGCGCCACGCCGTCCAGCCCGACTTCGATGATATCCGCCTCGGTCAGCCTGCCCTTGTGAACTCCGCTGCGGGTGATCGCGATGGCGGTATCGCCGAGCCTCGCGGAAAGATTGCCGGACGATCCGGGCACCCAGCCCAGCCGGTCCATCCGCGCGCCGACCGCGACAAGATCGCGCGCGGCCTCCGCCATCGCCTCGTGCCGCCCGCGCGGCTCAGGATCGCGGAGAATCGTCGGTGCGCACCGTCTCGGGCGCGCTTTTCGCGGCATCGGGCGGTATTGTGCCCTCGGCAACCCGATTCTGCACCTGCGGCGGTGCTGCCGGTTGCGCCGGCTTGGCCGAATCGTCGCCCAGATTCTGCTTGAACGCCTTGATGCCCTTGCCGAGCTCGCCCATCAGATTGCCGACGCGCGAGCCGCCGAACAGCAGCGCCACCACCAGGATGACGATGAGCCAATGAACCGGCGAATCGAAACCCACGGCTCAGCCCCGGTTCCGCTCGGTCGTCGTTGTCGAGCCGGCCTGCGCCGCCGGCGCCTGCACGTGCTGTTCCAGCATCGACGCATCCTTGGGCTGATCGTCGGCAAGGTTGTTCCTGAACGATTTCATCCCCTTGCCGAGTTCGCCCATCAGATTGCCGACGCGCCCGGTGCCGAACAGGATCAGCACGACCGCGAGCACGATCAGCCAATGCCAGATGCTCAAACCACCCATGATCCAAATCCTTCCTCAGCGGGATACGTATCTCGGCACATCGGTATGGCCGAGCCACCCGACAATGGCCGCGGTCCCGAGCCTTCTGCATAGCCCAACCGGCCGGCCGCGCCAATGGCGCGCCCGGTTTCGGCCGGACCGACATGCCGGGGCGTTGCCGCGCAACCGGCCCAGCCCTTGGAAACCCGGCTCCGACACCTCATCTGACCTCTACAAAACGTGAACGGAGCGCCCGATGCGGCTTCTGCTGATCGTCCTGCTGATCCTGTTGGTGCTTGGTGGCGGCTTCGGCCTGCATGGCGGGTTGTTCATCGGCCCGCACGGTATCTGGTATGGCGGCGGCCTCGGCCTCGTTCTCGTGGTCGTCCTGATCCTGCTGATCCTCTGACCCGCCCCGCGCCCAATCCGTTCATCGGCATTTGCGCCGTCTCAATCTTAGGGTGTGTCCCCAATAGCGGTGTGGCCTTTGATTCTCAAATTCCTAAAATTGCCGCCGCAAACGAATAGGAATTTCAGAATCTCCACACTAGCGACATGCTAAATTACCGCCGAACCTGATTGACCATCATGCATCGGTAGAACGCCCGGATGCGCAGAGGAGAACTCGCATGGAAGTAAGACGAAGCGGCTCGCAGCCTTCTGGCAAGGGACCGGCAGACTGGTTCACCGGAACGGTTCGGATCGACCCGCTGTTCAGCCCACCCGATCCGGCCCGCGTTGCTGGCGCCCTGGTTACCTTCGAGCCCGGCGCGCGCACGGCATGGCACACCCATCCACTCGGTCAGACCCTGATCGTCACGTCCGGCTGCGGCTGGGTTCAGCGCGATGGCGGGCCGGTCGAGGAAATCCGGCCGGGTGATGTGGTTTGGTTTCCGCCCGGTGAAAAGCATTGGCACGGCGCTACGCCCACCACCGCCATGAGTCATATCGCCATTCAGGAGAAACTTAACGGCTCGCCCGTCGACTGGATGGAAAAGGTGAGTGACGCGCAATACCGGCGCTGAGACAAGTCATGACGCAAGGTATTAAGGACAAAGTCTTCGTTAGGGTGTGTACCCAATGGCGGTGTGGCCGGCGAATGCAGACAAGCCGCTGACCCGTAGGACACGAGATATCCGCAATTTGGCATGCTCAACGCGAAACGCGCAGAACGGTTCGCGGGTCTTGTGCCGTTTCACTCCGGCATCTCGGACAACGTGGCGCGAGCATGGTTCCGCGCGCCGGCACAGCCGGCCGGCGGCGGATGACGTCACCGCCGGCCGGCCGGTTGCTCAGGCCGCTTTCGCCCCGACCGGCAGGATCGTCCTGCCATGGGTCGCGTTGATCACATCGGCCGCAGCCAGATAAGCCGCGAACAAGGCGGTGAGCAGCCCGGTATAGCCCCCGGCATGGGTCAGCGCCGGCGCGCCCAGCCAGATCCCGAAGGCGAGCAGCACGAAGGTGATCCACAGCGCCAGAAAAATCAGGAACACTGCCCGGTTCAGCGCGAAACTCGCGATCCACATCGCGAAGGTGAACACGCCCCAGACGAACAGATACCAGCCGACGAAATCGCCGGGCACGCCCTTCGCGAACAGCTCGACGAACAGCGCGAAACTCCACCAGAATGCGCCATAGGAGCAGAACGCGACGAAGCCGAACGTGTTGCCGTTGCGAACCTCCATCAGGCCGGCGGCGAATTGTGCGGTGCCGCCGAACGCGATCGCCATGGCGAGAACCATCGGCACCGAGGTTCCGGGAAACAGCCCGGCATTGATCATGCTGAGCAGCCAGGTGGTGGTGGCGAAGCCGAACAGCCCGAGCGGGGCGGGATTGGTAACGGGCATAACTCCTCCAAATATTTTTTGAGCGGCGCAAGCGAATCAGGCCGCGCCGCCGACTATCGCGTCCCGATCGTTCGATAGCAACATATTTCAATATTTGGAATGAATGCCGCGCCGCCGCGCGGCGGAAACACTGACCCCCGGTCAGGAATGCCCGCCGAAGCCAAGAAATCCCGCCGCCGGGTTGGGCACGCCCGGCTGATCGGGGCTCGCCGGCGCCCGCACCGGCTGGCTATGCGCCGGTCGCGGCCGGCTCCGCGCCGCCTGGAAAACCGGGGTCCGGGCCGAAGGCCGCACCGCCACCGGCAGCGGCGCCGCATTGCCGCCGCTGCCGGGGCCTTCTTCCTGGCGCACCGACAGCAGCATGAAGGTGATGTCGTTGCGATTCAGCTCGACCGACATCTCGATCGGCGTCTCGCCCAGCGCGTTGCGCGCGTCGAGATTGGCGCCGCGGCTCACCGCCGCGCGGGCTTCGGTATAATTGCCGTGATTGATCGCGGAAAACAGCAGCTTGGTCGGGTCCTCCCCGGCGGTCGCGATCGGGCCGGCCGAAACATCGCCCGAATTGGCAGCTCCCGGCAGCGCGGGCGGCGGAACCTGTTCCTCGCGCGGCTGCGGATGAATCGCCGGGCCCGCCATCGGCGCACCGGGCGTCGGCATCTGCGCCGCGGCCGTCCCGGTCAGGGCGAATGCCGACAGCAAGGCGACGGCGGCGGCAAGGGCAGGCTTGGAAACGGTCATGGCGGCGGCAATCCTGTATTGCGGATCGTGCTTTTTAGCCCATCATCGGTTCAGCCACCAGAACCCGGCATTCAGATAGGTCGCGAAAATCCCCCAGGCCAGATAGGGCACCAGAAGCCACGCCGCCATCCGGTCGATCCGGCGGAACGCGGCGATGGTCAGAGCGACCAGTATATTCATCGCAATCATCGCGATCAGGGCGATGCCCGGCCGGTGCAGGCCGAAAAACACCGGCGCCCAGACCGCATTGGCCCCGAGCTGCCACCCCCACAGAACCAGCGCGCGCCGGTTGTCGATCAGCAGGTCGCCGCGCAGCCAGACCCGCCAGGCGGCAACCGCCATGACGATATAGAGCACGGTCCAGACCGGGGCGAACAGCCAGTCCGGCGGCGAGGCCGGCGGATGCGGCAGCACCGCGTACCAGGGTCTGACCGAAGGCGCCGCCGCCATCCCCCCAACCAGCGCGACCAGCAGCGTGAGCGCGACGAATCCCGCCAGCACCCAGAACTGGGCGCCTTGCGTGCGGTTCTGTTCGGGTCGCTCGGGAGGGCGGAAGACACGATCTCCTTTGAGAACAAACTTAGGCTTGCATCACCCCGCTGAAAAGATGTGCCGCGCCGATCTTCAGGCAGATTGTTAGGGTTATTTCGCACCGGAAGCCGCCACCGCCCCGGTCAGCGCCGCAAGCGCTCCGGCGCCGGCCTCGGCCGAGGCGGTCTGCAGGTTCCGATACGCGTCGAGCACCGCATCGCCGAGCGGCGTGAGCTGCGCGCCGCCGCCCGCGACCCCGCCTTTCACGGCCAGGATCACCGGGCCGCGAAACGTCGCGTTCAGTGTTTCAGCCAACTGCCAGGCGCGCTTGTAGCTCATGCCCATGCGCCGCCCCGCCGCCGCGATCGAGCCGGTCTCGCGAATGCCTTCGAGCAGATCGGCCCGACCCGGCCCGATGATCAGCCCGTCGCCGAGCACCACGCGGATGCGCAGCCCCGCCGTCTCGGGATGCCGGACCTTCACCATGACGCAACACAATCACGAAATCGCGCGATTGACGATATAGCCAATTAGCCATATCGCTACGGCCGAAACGATGGAGGACTTCATGGCAATCAATCGGCGGACCTTCGGAATCGGCGCGGGCGCGGCGCTCGCCCTCCCCGCGCTGGCCAAGGCGGCATCAGGCACGATCACGGTGGCCTATGCCGGATCGATGGGCGTGCTGATGAACCGGGGCCTCGGACCGGAATTCGAAAAACAGACGCACATCACCTATCGCGGCATCGGCCAGGGCGCCTTCGCGCTCGCCCGCCTGATCGCCGGCAAGACCATGCATGCCGACGTGTTCGTCTCGATCACGCCAGGGCCGATCCGCGTGCTGCAGAAGGCCGGTCTGGTCGGCCACGCCGTGCCGGTTGCGAGCACCGCCATGGTCATCGCCTACAGCCCGAAATCGCGCTTCGCGCCGCAGCTCGAAGCGGCGGCTTCGGGCAAAACCAAGTGGTATGACGTGCTGGAGAGCAAGGGCCTGCGCTTCGGCCGCACCGATCCGCGCACCGACCCGCAGGGCCGCAACATCCTGTTCACCTTCGATCTCGCCGAGAAATTCTACCATCAGCCCGGCCTGGCCAAACGCGTGCTTGGCGCGCCGATCAACCCGCGCCAGATTTTTACCGAACCCTCGCTGCTCGCCCGGCTCGACGCCGGCGAACTCGACGCGACATCGGGTTACGAAAGCGCGGTGAAATCGCTGAAACTGCCGTTCATCCCGCTGCCGAAGGAAATCAATCTCAGCGATCCCGCCATGGTCGAGCCATGGTATTCCAAGGCGGCGGTCACGCTCGACCTGAAAGGCAAAACCAAGGTCTTGCACACCGAGCCTCTGGTCTTCTATGCCTGCGTGCCGAAGGACGCGCCGAACCCGGATGCCGGCCGCGCCTTCATCGCACTCATGCAAAGCAAGGCGGGTCAGGATTTGTTCGCGCGCTACGGCTACAATCCTCCGCAAGGCGGCGCCATCTGACCAAGGCGATCACCGGCGCATTCGTTCTCGCCCTTCTGGCCGCGCCATTCGTCGGGCTGGCGCTGCTGACCGACTGGGCGCGGTTCGATCTGACCCGCAGCGATGCTTCGGCGATCGCCACTTCGGTGCTCTACGGTCTCGCGACCCTCGCGGTCATCGCCCTGCTCGGCACGCCGCTGGCGCTCTGGCTCGCCACGGCGAAGAGCAGGTCGCGCCATGCCGCGCAGGTGTTCCTGCTGCTGCCTCTGCTCACCCCGCCGCTCGCGCTGGGCATTCTTCTGGCGGCGTTCTACGGCCCGATCGGGCCGGTCGGCGCGCTGATCGGGAAATTCGGCCTGATCATCACCAACAATCCCGCCGCCTTCCTGATCGCCGGCATTTATGCCGGTATGCCGACCTATGTGGTCGCGGCGCGGACCGCCTTCGCCGATATCCCGCCGGAATTCGCCGAATCCGCCCTTACCCTGGGCGTTTCGCGGCAAAAGATCTTTCGCCACATCACCCTGCCGATGGCGCGCGACGGACTGGGCGCGGCACTCGCCCTCGCCTGGGTACGCGGGGTGGGCGAACTCGGCATCGTGCTGATCTTCGCTTATTTTCCGCAAGGCATGCCGATCCGGCTCTGGGTCGATCTGGAGGATCGCGGGCTGGACGCCACGTTTCCGCTGCTGTGGATTTTTCTTGCCGCTGCTCTGCCGCTGCCACTATGGCTGCTGCGGCGCGGCTCGAAACGCTGAGGAAATGCCATGAAACGCCTGCTCGCCGCTGTTCTGCTGGCCACCACCGGCATCGCCCAGGCCGGCAATTTCACCATCTCCTCGGCATCCTTCGCCAATGGCGGGACCATTCCGCTGGCGCAGGTGTTCGACCAGCATGGCTGCGCCGGCCGGAATGTCAGCCCGGCGGTGGCGTGGTCGGGCGCGCCGGCGGGAACGCGCGGCTTCGCGGTGACGCTGTTCGATTCCGATGCCCGCGCGGGCAAGGGGTTCTGGCACTGGATCGTCGCGGATATCCCCGCCTCGGCAACCCATCTCACCGCCGGCGGGGCTCTGCCGAACGGCGCCAAGCCGGGCAAGACGGACTGGGGGTTCGCCCATTATGGCGGCCCCTGCCCGCCGGTTGGCGACGCACCGCACCACTACCATCTCACCGTCTATGCGCTGCGCGTCACGAAACTTCCCGCTGCCGCGCTGCGTTCCCACGCGGCGCTCGCAGCCGCTCTCGCCCATGATTCGCTTGCGTCAGCCTCGATCGTCGGGCGCTACGGGCGGGCGAAACCGAACTAACGTATAATTAACAATAATAACTGTCCTTTGTTTCACGCGAAACAAAGGCACCAGACCGGACCTAAATTGGGATCGCCGAAGCGGCCCGTCCCGCATCCAGTTCCGCCGTGACGAGGTCGTCGAACCGGTCACGCTCGTCGGGCGCAAATCGACCCTCAACGATGCGTTTGCGGATCAAACGCGCCAACTCGCCCAGGCGCCGCGCCGACAGGGTCGCGCGATCGGGCGGGCTCGCCGGCGGCGCTGCGTCATTCGGCTCCGCTGGTGATTGAATTTGCATAAACTCGGTCATTGCCGCCTTCCGCCGGGGTGGAACTCATGGTCGCCGGATTGCCGCCGCGGCTTTGCGCGGTTCGAGCGATCCATCTCCGCGCGCCCGACCGGAGACCATTGAATGGTCGAGACGCCATTGGCCGTGGTGGCGGCGACCCTCGCGATCGGTTTGCCAGGCAATAGAGAGAAGATCAGCAGGATTGCCGTCCAGACCATGAAGCCGCCCGGCGTGGCGGCATCCCGATCCGCTGAGCGAACTGGTTGCATTTTGGAAAATCCCGAATAGCGCCGAAGGCTTACTTTCCGAGCTTTTCGCGCACGCTGTCCTTCACGCCGCCGACGGTGCTCTGTGCCTTCCCGGCGGCTTTCTCGGCTGCGCCTTCGGTCTGCGTCCTGGTGTCGCCGGTGACTTTGCCGACGGCTTCCTTGACGGAACCCTTCACCTGTTTGGCGCTGCCCTTGATCCGATCCTTGTCCATTTTTCGCTCCTGTGTCGGGGTGTAACCTGGAGCGATACTGGTAAAATTGCTGCGAAATTGCACGCGCTATATATTTTCAGGCTGGTGCGGCCATACCAGTGAGCATGAGCCGTGAAAACTAATCGGCGCCGGTCACGCCGCGCTCGCGCGCCCAGATGATCAGTTTCGCCCGGCTGGAAACCCCGGTCTTGCGATACAGGCTGGCGACGTGGTTGCGCACTGTGTTGCGCGACAGGCTGAGCTGGGTCGCGATCGCCGCGTCGTCCTGCCCCTGGCAGACCAGCCCCAGAATCTCGCGCGCACGGGGCGGCAATTCGGCGAGGCCGGCGGTTTTGGCCGGGCTTGCGGTCTCGGGGCGGCGCAGGCGAACCAGTTTTTCCAGCACGGCGCCGGTAAACCAGGTGGTGTCCTTCATCACCGCCTCGATCGCATGGGCGACCTCGACCTGGGTACGGTTGCGATCGGAAATATTCTGCGCGACCAGAAGAACGCAGGACTGGTCGCGAATTTCCACCGCCTCGGCGGAGACCAGGCAGTCGAGCGTATCGCCGGATTTGGTGCGCAGGCGCAGGTCAAGGCCGCGGACGCGGCCATCCTTGCGCAGCAGCCGCTCCAGTTCGGCGCCCGCGCCGGAATCGGCCCAGAGCGGCAATTCGGCGGCGTCGCGATCGACGACATCCTGCTGTTCGTAGCCGGTTTCGCGGGTGAAGGCATCGTTGACCAGAAGAAACCGGCACCCCTTGCGCAGCGCGATCGCGGTGGGAACCGGGGCGAGGCGGAAGGCGATTTCGAAGCGTTCCTCGCTCTGGGCGAGCGCCGCCTCGGCCTGCCTGCGGCCATCGAGATCGGCGAAGGTGAACAACATGCAGCGTGCTTCGCCGATCTCGATCGGCTGGCCGGCCACGACGACGCATTTTTCGCCGCCGGTGGGGAGTTGCAGGAACGCTTCCATTTGCGGGATGGTGCGGCCCTCCTGGAGCCGTTCGATCGCGAGTTCGCGGCGCGCCGAGCCCTCCAGAACGTCGATTTCGTAGATCGAGCGGCCGATGACGTCCTCCTCGCGATAGCCGGTCATTTCGAGAAAACCCCGATTGGCCCGGACATGGCGCAGATCGTCCAGGCACAGAATGAGCGCGGGCGCGGGATTGGCGCTGAAGGCGCGCTCGAAGCGATCCTCGGCGTTGTAGCGCTCGGTTTCGTCGTCGATGACCAGGACAAGGAGATCGGGCAATCCGTCGTCATCGACCAGAACGAGGCTGCGGATGCGATGGGTCCAGGTCGTATCGCTGGCGTCGGCGGCCGCGACCTCGACCACGACCTCGTCGAACACCTCGCCGGCCAGCACGCGCTCCATCGGGTACTGCCCCTCGGCGAGGCGATGGTTGTTGCGATAGCGCAACTCGAAACGCTCGCGATACTCCGAGACGGTGACGCCCAAGTCCTCGACGGTTTCGACGCCGTGCAGCGCGAGGGCGCGGTCGTTGGCCCAGATGATGGTCTGGTCGGTCGCGATCAGGATCACGCCGTCGCTGACCCCGGCGACGATCTGGCGAAGGTGGCGAAGGCCGGCGTGCTGGCGCGGGAGGGGTTCTGACATGGTTGGGTTTTAGGCGCGGCAGGCGGGGATGGGAAAGAGCGTTCGAACATTGCGCGATTGTATGGGATTCGCTAATCTAGCCAGATAGCTAGCCATGAGAAGCGGTCATGCACAGCGTAGGTGTTTTCGAGGCGAAAAACCGGCTGACGTCCCTGCTCGATGAAGTCGAAAACGGCGGCGAAATCCTGATTACCCGGCGCGGCAAGCCGGTTGCCCGGCTGGTGGCCGCCGAGGCCGGATTCGATCGCGCGAAGGCGCGGCGCGTGGCCGATAGGCTGCGGGAGGCGAGCAAAGGCGTTGTGCTGGCCGGCCTCTCGATCAGGGAATTGATCGGCGAAGGCAGGCGGATCGATAGCCATCTCGTCCCATCGGGGTGACGAAGCGCCGCTTGAACATTCATCGGCGCTCTCTGCCGCCTGTTTGGCTCCCCAGGATTTTCGTGCAACATTCCTGAACGCTAACGACAGGGGGAATGATGACGGCGATCGACCACGGTTTTCAAACCTATCTGGATGCGCTGCGCCGCATCCCGCTTGACCAGAAGACCGAGCATACCGATCGCGCCGCCCTGGAAACCCTGCTGACATCGTTCGCGCCATCCGGCGTCACCGTTCAGCACGAACCCAAGCGCCAGGACGACAAAGGCTCGCCCGACTTCAAAATCACCGCGCGCGGCGCCGTGCTCGGCTATGTCGAGGTCAAAACCATCGGCGAAAATCTCGACGCCGTCCTGAAATCCGCGCAAATCAAAAAATATCGTTTTCTCTCCGATAACATCCTGCTCACCGACTATCTGCATGTCATCTGGATCGGCCCGCACGGCATCGAGCGCGAAACCCTCGCCTACCCGGACGATCTTGAGAGCCGCAAGCACAAGCTCAACCCCGATCGCGCCGCCAGCGTCGCCCGGCTGTTGCGGGGATTTTTCTCGGCCGCCCCCACCGGCATCGCCCGTGCGCAGGATCTCGCCGCGGCGCTGGCCGCCCGCTCGCACCTGCTGCGCGACGGCCTGACCGAAGCCCTCGCACACCAGGCCGCCCACAACCAGCAAGGCCGCCTGTTCGGCCTGTATAACGCTTTCCGGGCCCAGGTGTTTCACGAACTCGAACTCGGCGAATTCGCCGACGCCTTCGCGCAGATGCTCGCCTACGGATTGTTTCTGGCGCGGTTGAATACCGAGGAGACGATCACGCTGGACAATGCGCGGCAATTCGTCCCCGGCGCGTTCCCGCTGATCCGCGAACTGATCGACTTCATCGGCGAACTCCGCGCGCCGGATTACGCGCCGATCCGCTGGCTGGTCGAGGAAATCCTGTCGATCATGAACGGACTCGACCTCGCCGCGATCCGCGCCGATCTCAGCTTCTCGAACCGGAAGGCGATCCGCCGGACGGTGCGCGCGGGGTCGGAGGAAGAACACCGGCTGTTCGAGCGCGACCCGTTCGTCTATTTCTACGAGGATTTCCTGGCGAAGTACGACGCGAAACTGCGCAAATCGCGCGGCGTTTATTACACGCCGCCGCCGGTGGTGAATTTCATCATCCGCGCCGTCGATGATCTGCTGCGCTCGGAATTTGGCATCGCCGACGGGCTGGCCGATCACCGGCGGGTCACGCTGCTCGATTTCGCGACCGGCACCGGCACGTTCCTGCTCGAAGCGCTGGAGCGGATGTTCGAGACGATTGGCGATAGCGAGGCCAAGCGCGCGCTGCTGGTGCGCGAGCATGTGCTGCGCAACGTGTTCGGCTTTGAATATCTGATCGCGCCCTACACCATCGCGCATCTGAAACTCTCGCAATATCTGAAGGACAAAGGCATCGGACTCCAGGGCGCCGAGCGCCTGCGCATCTACCTCACCAACACCCTCGAACCGATCGCCCGCAACCCAATTTTCTACTCCCTGCGCTCAGCGCCGAAGCCGAAGCCGCGCAATCGGTCAAAGACCAACCCATCCTGGTGATCACCGGCAACCCGCCTTATTCGGGTCATTCCCGCAACAAGGGAAATTGGATCACCAGGGCGATCGACGCCTATAAAATCGTCGATGGCAAACCGCTCGGCGAGAAAAACCCGAAATGGCTGAACGATGATTATGTGAAGTTCATCCGCTTCGCCCAGATGAAAATCGACGCGGTGCCGGAAGGCATTGTCGGCATCATCACCAACCATTCGTTTCTCGACAACCCGACCTTTCGCGGGATGCGCCAATCCCTGATGGCGAGCTTCGACCGGATTTACCTGCTCGACCTGCACGGCAACGCCAAGAAGAAGGAACACGCGCCGGACGGCGGCAAGGACGAAAACGTTTTCGATATCGAGCAGGGCGTTGCCGTTTCCCTGTTCGTCAAGACGCGCGATCCGAAAGATCGGAAGGTTTTCCGTGCCGATATTTTTGGCCCGCGCCTTGCCAAGTACGAAACCTGCGCCCGCACCAGTTTTGCCGCCGTCGATTGGCGCGAGGTGAAGCCGGCCACGCCGTTCTATTTGTTCGAGACCGGCGATGCCGTGTTGGAAGTAGAATATCGGCGCTTCATTGCCGTCGGCGACATCTTCCCGGTCAACAGCGTCGGTATCGTAACCGCGCGGGATGATCTTGCAATCCAATTCTCCCGCGAGGATGTCATGCGCGTGGTGCGGGATTTTTCTGAGCGGGACGTAGAAAATGCACGGGAGCATTATCACCTCGGCAAGGATGTGCGGGACTGGCGGGTGGGATGGGCACAGCGTGACGTGATTGCTTCAGGACCAGAATCAGCCTGTGCCAAGCCGGTGTTGTATCGGCCATTTGATACACGTTGGACCTATTATACCGGCCGTTCCCGCGGCTTTCATTGTTATCCCCGGCATGACGTCATGCGGCATATGTTGCAAGATAATGTCGGCCTACTAACATGCCGACAAGTGACTTCAGACGATTGGCAACATGCGTTCGCCACCGAAAATATCACTGACGACTCTCTCGTATCGAATCGAACGAAAGAACGCGGCTATCTCTTCCCCCTCTACCTTTTATGGGGTGGGTCAAGAACCGCGTTTCCGGGGAAGGACGACGGCTGAACGGCCCCCGCCTGTATCCAAGGCGCGCACGATCGGCGCCGGCGAAGCCGGCGTGATGGCGTTGGCAACCGACCGGGGCAGAGCGTCCTGCACAAAGCTGGCGTCTGGCCAACTCACCTTTTATCCGGTTCGAGTTCCTGCGGTCGGCAGGCCTCGCGACCATAATCCCGTTTGCTGCGGGCTCGACGCTCCAGGGGATGGGACCCATCTCTAATGACGGCGTTTTTCAGCCAGTCAGAGGGCCGGTCACACATCCTCCCGGTTCTCCCCTGTCGGGCAGGGGATCTGGAGAACTCAGGCGATGATGGCGCCGGTCGGCACAAGGCCGGCCGTCGCATAACGCCAGAGCGCAACGAGGAGCTTGCGTGCGAGCGCCACGATCATGACCCGCCGGACTCGACCGGCCGCGCCGTTCGTCCGCTCGTTGAACCACTGGGACAGCCTGCTTTGCGGCTGATGATGAAGCCAGCGCCAGGCGATCTGCAGCATGTGCGAGCGGAAGATGGCGGGACCGGTCTTTGCGATGCCCTGGTCCCAGCTGACTGTTCCGCTCGCCCAGGGCATCGGCGCCAGTCCGCTCCATGCGGCAAGCTCACGTCGGTTGTTGAACTTGCGCCAGAAGGCCTCGCGCACGAGCACCGATGCGTCGTTCGGGCCGACGCCTTTGATCCGGGCGAGCGACGCGATCATCGCAGCATCGGCATCGGCCGAGCCCTGATCGCGGTGCGGGGTCTCGATCGTCTTCCCGAGAGCGATGGCGTCGCGCTCCGCACTCACGTCCTTCAGCTGCTCGAGGACAACACGAAGGCGGCCGATCTCGCGTCGCATCTCGTCTTTCAGCCGCGGTCCGAGCGAGCGACCATCACCGGTGACAAGTTCGTCGAGCTGCCGCTCAGCGCCGCTGGCGCGCGGGTCGAAGCCAACGATCCCTTGTGTCAGCAGGAGTCCCCGAATGCGGTTGGTATGCGCGGTGCAGTCGTAAACCAAGCTCTGTCGTTCCCGTACGAGCCGACGGTGGTCCTCCTGCTCCACACTAGGAACGTTGACGGCGCTGAGCACCTGGTCCTCGCCCCTGTTGTAGGCCATCAGCGCACGGATCATCGCCTTCGCGTCGATCCGATCCGTCTTCGCGCGCTTGGCGCGTCGGTTGACCAGCAGGCTGGAAGGGTCGATCACCAAGACACGGAGCCCGGCGGCGGCGAGCCGGCGGTAAAGCCAGAAGCCTTCGTACCCGGCTTCGTAACAGCACAGGACCGGCACGTCCGCGATGCCGACGACGTCGGCGGCACGAGATCGAAGCCGCTCGACGAGAGCCAGCAAGGCGGCCGCGTCGCCCCATTCGACGGTATGAATGCCCACCTTGCTCGACGTGGGAATGTGAGTACCCACGACCCACTTCGACCGGCTCATCTCGATCGCGACGAAGATCGGATCGGTATTGATGGACGGAGCTGGGGCAGCGACTTCCTTCTCGGCAAACATGTTGAATCCTTCCAGAGATGAACCCCCCGCGTAGCCCGGTATGGCCGCGCTGCGCTCATCCCCATAGGATCTCTGTTCCGGTCGTAAAGCCGGAAAGCAGGAGAAGCGGGACTGCGCCTGCGCGGATTTACGGAAACGACCCGGCGTCACGCCGCCGCCGCCACGTCTTCAACATCGTCGCGGGAGGCTGCGGCGACGAGCTGGTCGATTGCCGGTGCGAAGCCGAGCAGGAAGTCCGCTGACTTGCTCGCCTGAGATGCGGCACGGACAATGGCGCGGTTGTCTTCACGCAGAACCTCGGCCCAGGAGCCGATGTAGTCGGCGTGCCGCACGGTCGGCACGATGCCGAGGGCCGCGCAGCAGAACGCCGCCGAGATTTCCGCGACCAACTCCTCGAAGGCGTACTTCTTCGAGCCGAAAGAGCCTGATAGGTCGCGGTTCAGGCGATGCGGCGCCCCGCTGGCGTGCCCACATTCGTGAAGGGCGGTTCGATGCCAATTGATCGGCTCGAAGAACGCTTGGGGCGGCGGCACCTGCACGAAGTCCTGCGCGGGCACGTAGAAGGCGCGATCACCTCCGATGCGAAAGTCGATGCCGCTCGCCTTGATAAGCGCCGCCACCTTGGGCTCGATCAGGCCCGGCTCGGACGGTGGAGCGGCGACCGCGACCTTGTCGGGAAGCCCCTCGCACTGCGAAGCGTTGAAGACCGTGAAGCGCTTCAGGAACGGAATGGCCTGTGCATCCTCGCCGGTCTCGCCAGCGCGTCGCTTCTCGTCGTCGGGGATGAAGCGGTCGGCATAGACGACAGTGGTGCCGTGTTCGCCACGCCGTACATGGCCACCGAGCGCCAGCGCTTGGCGGAAGGTCAGCCAGCTCTGGCAGAGATAACCATGCTGGACGACAGCGCCCCAGAGAATGAGCACGTTGATGCCGGAATAGCCGCGCCCCGTGGCGGCATTCTTCGGCATGGCGAGCGGCGCCTTCGCCGCGGCCGTACCCCAGGGCTGGACCCAGGGCAGCCGCCCAGCCTCCAACTCGCTGATGATCTTGGTGGTGATTTCGTCGTACAGGCTGGCGCGGCCGGGGCCGGCTTCGTGGTGGTGCTTGGACATCGCGGGTCTCCGCGACGGGCGCCGGAGGCCTCCCCTCCAGCCCTCAACCCGTCACGGCAAACCCGGTCCGCACTCTCACTCTAAACGGGGGCGTTGCGGGGTTCTCCCCGCAGAAGGGGGTGCGCCGGCGACCATGGCGCCGGCCAGGGGGAAGGCTTTCCCCTTCCGGCTCCTAGATGGCGATCCTAAAACTTCCAATCAGCGGACCATTGACTTCCAATTAGCCGACATCTACGGTTCCAATCGTCCGGGACGCGGGGATGGCATGTTCGAGCGGTTTGTGGAGCGGCGGGCGAAGGAAGCCCTTTCGGATACGCCAGTGGTCCTGGTGGTCGGGCCGCGACGGGCCGGCAAGACCACACTCGTTCGTAAAATGGGAGAAGCTGGACGAAGCTATATCACGCTTGACGACCAGACCGTCCTAGAGGCTGCCCAGTCCGATCCCGTCGGCTTCATCCGGGGCCTGGATATGGCCATCATCGACGAAATCCAGCGCGCGCCCGACCTGCTGCTCGCGATCAAGAAGACGGTCGATGAGGACTATCGGCCGGGTCGTTTTCTGCTCACGGGCTCGGCGAATGTGCTGACCTTGCCGCGGATCGCCGACAGCCTCGCTGGCCGGATGGAGACCATCCAGATGTTGCCGCTGGCGAAGGCCGAGGTCGAGGGCCAAACGCCGACTTTTCTAGAGCGCCTCTTCGACGGGAAGTTACAAAGCCAACGGAACGCGATCGTCGGCGATGATCTCGTCCAGCTCGTGCTGCTCGGGGGCTTCCCCGAAGCGATCAGTCGTGACAATGAGCGGCGCCGGCAGGACTGGGCACGCTCCTATCTCACGTCGATTCTGACCCGTGATCTGCGGGACATCGCCGACGTCGAGAAACTGACCGAACTTCCGAAATTCGTGCGGCTGCTGGCGGAGCATTCCGGTCAGTTGGTCAACTATTCGCAATTTGGCGGCGCCATCAACGTCAGTCACAAGACAGGGCAGCGCTATGTGGGCCTGCTCGAGCAGGTGTTCCTGATCGCGACGGTACAGCCCTGGTTCACCAATGCGCTGAAGCGGATCGTCAAGACACCCAAGCTGCATTTCCTCGATTCCGGCGTGCTGGCGGCCGCGCGCGGGCTCACCTCCGACAGGGTCCGCGCGGATCGCGGGACATTCGGCGCGCTGCTGGAGAGCTTTGTGTTCTCCGAGGTGCTGAAGCTGCTGACGGCCTCAGACCTGCGGCTGACGCCTCATCATTTTCGGGATCGGGACATGCGCGAGGTAGACGTCTTGCTGGAGCGTGATGACGGGATGATCGCCGGCATCGAGGTGAAGGCGAGCGCCACCGTCAAGGCCGGCGACTTCGCCGGCCTGCGCGCCCTGGCGGAGGCCTGTGGAGACCGCTTCGCCTTCGGTGTCGTGCTCTATGACAGTACAGATGTCGTGCCGTTCGGCGACCGCCTAGCTGCGGCACCGCTATCGTGTTTGTGGGGGTAAGCGCCATGAAGCCGGACGAAGGAGCGTTAAGAGCCCGGTTTGCAGCGCCGTCCGACGAGGGGCGACGCTCCCCATGTAAGGGCTCTGATCATTCACGGCAGCCAACCGCTGAGGTCAGTCAAGATAGCAATTATGGCATAATAAAAAACATTGGGGAGCGAGGCCGGCAATGAAAGCGTTCGAATTTGACCACCGCCTCATCGATTCTTATGCCCGCTTCTCACGGTCGTTCAGCACTGTTCGTTCTGATGACTTAAAGGCCGAGATAAACCGCCAGTACGATGCGGGGCGTTTCTGGCCGGACTCGCTTCTGTCCCTAAACCCTCAATATCTCAAAGGGCCGACCGTCGACGCTCTCGTCGCCTCCGGCGATCTGGACGAAGCGACCGGAAGAATATTCCGGTTTGGAGCCACGCCCGTACAATTTCACCGCCACCAGGCGCAGTCGATCGCGAAGGCTCGGGCAGGCCAGAGCTACGTGGTCACCACCGGAACTGGGTCGGGCAAGTCGCTCTGCTTCTTTGTGCCGGTCGTCGATGCAATTGTCCGCGCACGGAAGGCTGGGAGGCCACGCAGAACCAGCGCGATCATTGTTTATCCGATGAACGCACTGGCCAACAGCCAGATCAAGGAGATCGAAAGGTTCATCTCCCAGTCCGGCCTGCCCAATGAGATAAAGCCGATCGTACGCCGCTACACGGGCCAGGAAAGCCAGGAGGACCGGCAGCGGATTGCGGACGACCCGCCTGACATTCTGCTGACCAACTTCATGATGGCTGAGCTGCTTCTGACGCGGCAGGACAGCCTCGACACCAAGGTCATAGAGAACGCTAGCGGACTGGACTTTATCGTCCTCGACGAGTTGCACACCTATCGCGGTCGGCAGGGCGCCGATGTCGCGATCCTCGTTCGTCGCCTTCGCAACCGCTGCACGCCGGACAAGGCGCCAATCTGCATCGGAACCTCGGCCACCATGGCGAGCGAAGGATCAGATGCAAACCGCGCGCAGGCCGTGGCGGACGTTGCGTCCCGCCTTTTCGGCACGTCCATCGGGCCGGAATCGGTCATCGACGAGTCGCTTCGACGGGCGACGGATGATCGGTTGAAACTCGAGGATGCGCGGCCGAAGCTCGCATCTGTGCTGACATCTGCAATTCCAGATGATCTGACAGACGAGGTTCTGAAAGAACACCCCCTGGCGGTGTGGGCCGAACTGGCGATCGGGCTGGAGGACGCGCAGGAACTCAAGCGCAAGAAGCCGATTGATTTTGGAAAGGCCGTAGCGCTGCTGTCAAAGGACAGCGGCGTAGAGTTCGAAACCTGCCGAAGCAGTCTTGAGACTTTTCTGACCCGCATCAGCCTCCCGGAAACAGAACGGGGTGGTTTGGGGACAGGTGCATTTCTGGCGTTCAAGCTCCATCAGTTTATCTCCGGCGCCGGCGAGGTTTTCACCACGCTGACCGAGAAGCCCAGAAATGTTCTGTTCGAAGGTCAGCTCGAAGACCCCAGCGCGCCCGGCCATCGCCTCTATCCAACCCGTTTCTGTCGGGAATGCGGACATGAGGTTCATGTCGTCGCCAAGACTGAGGACGCTGAAGGCGCCCTGTTCCTGCCAAGGAACATCGATGACGCGCCGCTCGATGATCAGGAGGGAGACGCTGCGGGCTATCTTACCCCCACGGGCGACGGAGACCCCGATTACGCCTTCACGAGCGAGATCGAATCCTATCCCGAGGATTGGCGAGAGGAGCGCAATGGCGTCGAACGGCTCCGCGCGAATCGGAAACGGCGAGCGCCTCAGATGGTCGCGGTCGCCCCGGACGGGCGCTACGGCTCATCGGGGAAGAACTTCTGGTTCATACCTGGCAAATTCGGCTTCTGCCCGTGCTGTCTCGACCAACCGCATCCCAGCATGCGCGAGCGCACAAAGCTGGCGGGCCTGTCGGGCGAGGGCCGAAGCTCGGCCACGACGCTTCTCGTGGCGACAGCTCTCGAATGGATGAACAGGCGCAACAGCGGCGTTCCCACGGACAAGCGCAAGCTGCTCGGCTTTACGGACAATCGTCAGGACGCCGCCCTTCAGGCGGGGCACTTCAACGATTTTCTGTTCGTCAGCCTCCTGCGCGGAGCGATCCTGCGGGCCGTCCTGGACGCAGGCGACGATGGCTTGACCGAGGACGAGTTCGGTCTGCGGATCGTGAGGGCGCTCGGCTTCACTGCCGCCAACCGGGATGCGCGCATCCACTGGATGCTGGACCCCGAGGCAGGAGCCGTGATCCGCGAGGACGCTCAACGCTCCCTTCAAAAGGTCCTCGCACATCGGCTTTGGACGGACCTGCGCAGGGGATGGCGCTACACCAATCCGAGCCTCTCCGTTCTCAGGCTCATAGATGTCGAGTTCATCGGCCTCGACGACATCGTGGAAGATACCGAGCGCCTGACCGCCATCCGGCCGGAATTCGGGGCACTCGATGCGCCCGCGCGAAAGGTGATGCTGAAGAAACTCCTCGGCGCGATGCTCGACGGCCTGGCCGTCGGGACGGAAGCGCTCGACCCGACCGTTCTCGAAGGCGTCGCACAGAAGTCCCGTAACCTGCTGCGCGCCCCGTGGACCATCGATATCAAGGAGACGCCCCGAAGCCGAACGACCCTGTTCCTGCAGGCCCCGGGCAAGGATCAGGTAGGCCTGCGGGAGGAACAGACGATCGTCCGCGCCGGCCATAATTCCCGTATCGGACGCCTCATCAATCGCAAGAGCGTCATCGGGATCAAGCTCGGGAAGAATGACTACCTGACGGTCATGACCGGCCTGATGGACCTCCTGGCGCGGGAGGGATTGGTCTCGCGCGTCGATCTGGAGAAGGATCTGCAAGGGTGGCGCCTGTCGCCATCAGCTGTCCGTGTCGTGCCCGGTGAAGCCATTCGGAGCGGCGCAGCGCAGGGCAACCGCTACTTTCACGATCTCTACAACGAAATCGCCGCCGATCTAAAAGCTGGTCAGAGCAGCTTTTGGGGTCTCGAAGGCCGTGAACACACGGCTCAGGTGTCCCAGAGACAACGCGAATGGCGCGAGTGGCGCTTCCGACATGAGAAGGAGGACCGGGAGAACCTTGCGAGAAGCGCCGCTGACCTTAGGGCGGCAGGGGAGTCGGAGCAGTTTCTGCCCGCCCTGTTCTGTTCGCCGACCATGGAACTCGGCGTCGATATTTCGGCGCTCAACGCCGTCTATCTGCGAAATGTGCCGCCGACGCCGGCCAACTACGCGCAACGCGCCGGCCGTGCGGGTCGCTCCGGACAGGCCGCCGTCATCGTGACCTATTGCGCGGCCCAATCGCCTCACGACCAGTACTTCTTTGAACGGCGCGACGAGATGGTGGCCGGCGTCGTTCGCCCTCCTGCCCTCGACATCACCAATGAAGAGCTCGTCCGTTCGCACCTACACGCCGTCTGGCTTGCCGAGGCGAAGCTCGCCCTGTCTCCGGACATCCCGGAAATCCTCGACCTGACGCAGACGGGATACCCGCTGAAGGCGGAGATCGGCGAGGTGGTTGACCGACCTGAACTGTCGACTGCGTCGCGCGCGCCGATGAAGCGCGTTCTCGATCAGATTCTTGCTTCGGTGGATGGCCGCAAGCCGGTCTGGATGAGTGAACCGGATGACTTTGTTTCCTCGGTCGCCCAGCGTGCGCCGCAGGATTTCGATCGCGCCTTCGATCGATGGCGAGAGCTTTACAACTCCGCCCGAACACAGCTGATCGAGGCCAATGCGCGCTCCGAGATCACAGGCCTCTCGGCTGCGGACCGTCGCCGCATCAAGGCCTCGCAGATGCAGGCGAGCGACCAGATCGCCATTCTCGAACAGGGCAAGGCCTCGAACGGCTCGGATTTCTACTCCTACCGCTATCTCGCGACCGAAGGCTTCCTGCCGGGCTACAATTTCCCCCGATTGCCGCTCTACGCCTTCATTCCCGGCGAGGGGAAAACCGGCTCCTTCCTCCAGCGCGCGCGTTTCCTGGCAATTTCGGAGTTCGGTCCGCGTAGCCTGATCTATCACGAAGGCCGCGCTTACCGGGTCATGAAAGCGAAGCTGCCGCCGGAAGTGCGAACCGGTGACGGGTCGGAACTCGCTACCAGGGACATTTTCATCTGCTCGAACTGTGGCGCGTGCCACGACGGCGAGGTTGAGCGCTGCCACGCCTGCAACAGCCCGATGGCCGGTGAGACGCCCGTGCAGCGGACGCTCAGGATCGACAACGTCGAGGCCGCGCCGGCCGAGCGGATCACGGCGAATGACGAAGAGCGCGTCCGCCAAGGCTTCGATATTCAGACAGTGTTTTCCTGGCCGAAGCGCGACGGCCGAGTGCAGATTACCGAGGCCGATTTCCGCTGCGAAGATGCGTCGATCCTCAATCTGCAATACGCCAATAGCGCCGAGATCAGCCGGATCAACAAAGGGCTAAAGCGACGGGCCAACCAGACGGTCTTCGGCTTCTATATCGATCCGCGCAGTGGTTATTGGGCGAAATCGGACGACGAAGATCCCGATGTCGACGTGCCGCCAGACGTCGTGAGGCCGGTTCGCATCGTTCCCATCGTCCGGGATCACAAGAACGCGCTGCTCTTCCGTTTCAACAAGCCAACGGCCTATGCGCCCGAGACGATCGTCACCGTTCAGCACGCCTTGATGAGAGGCATTGAGGTCGTCTTCCAGCTCGAGGAGGGCGAGGTCCTCGGCGAGCCGCTGCCCGCCCGCGACAACCGGCGCGCCGTCCTGGCCTATGAAGCTACGGAGGGCGGCGCCGGCGTTTTGAGTCGCCTGATCGAGGAGCCGCAGGCGCTCGGTAAGGTGGCCCGTGAAGCGCTGAGCCTGATGCATTTCGAGAAGGTCGATGAAGCAATCGTGGCTGGCGACGCCAAGCTGCTCGCCAGCCACGATGGAGAGGCCTGCGTGCGTGGGTGCTATCGGTGCTTGCTCTCCTACTTCAACCAGCCGGATCACGAGCTGATCGACCGGACAAGCGAAGAAGCGAAACAGATGCTCGTCGATCTGGCGCGCGGACAGGTTGTGCCTGCGGCAGCGCCGGGTGATTCGGCCGAGCGTGGAGGATGGGCGAATGCCTTCAAGGACGCCGGGCTTCCGCCCCCTGATAGCTCGCCTGTCTGCTTTTCCGAGCAGGAGATGAGCTTCGCCTGGCGCAGTCACTTCATCGCCGCCTGCGTCTCTCCACTAACCGAGGCAACGCGACAGGAAGCTGAATCAAAGGGCTGGACGCTGTTCGAGTTGCCGGGAACGGCTGCCGCAGGCGTGCCCGACGCAATGATCTCGATCTTCGGGGGGACGTCCCGATGACGGTGAACTTTGCCCCTGGAGATCTGGTCCGCGCCCGTGGGCGCGAATGGGTCGCGTTGCCTTCGCCTCAGGACGGCATTCTGGCGCTCCGCCCGCTCTCGGGCAGCGAGAGCGATACGGTGATCCTCGACCCGACGCTTGAGATTCTCCCGGTCGAGCCTGCCCGTTTCGATCTGCCGACCGACGCCACCACAACAGTTCAGGCGAAAGCGGCACTGCTCGCGGATGCGATGCGTCTGACATTGCGCCGCGGTGCGGGCCCCTTCCGGTCCGCCGCACAACTCGCCTTCGAACCCCGGACCTATCAACTCGTGCCCTTGCTGATGGCTCTTCGCCTGTCGGTCCCGCGCCTGCTCATTGCGGACGACGTCGGCATCGGCAAGACGATCGAGGCCGGCCTGATCCTGCGCGAGCTGATGGATCGAGGCGAGGTCGATGCCTTCTCCGTGCTCTGCCCGCCGCATCTTGTCGAGCAATGGGTGGGGGAGCTGAAGTCCCGGTTCGGGATCGATGCCGTTGCAGTCACGTCCGGCACCGCAAGCAGGTTGGAAAGAGGCCTGCCGCTCGCCCAGACTCTCTTCAACGCCTACCCATACACTGTCGTCAGCCTCGATTACATCAAGGCGGAAAAGCGTCGAGAAGGCTTTGCGCGCGCCTGTCCGGATTTCGTCATTGTCGACGAGGCGCACGCTTGTGTCGGCACGCATCAGGGCCGACAACAGCGCTTCGAGCTTCTGTCCGGACTGGCGCGTGATCCGGATCGGCGGATGGTTCTTCTGACAGCGACGCCGCATTCGGGTGACGAAGAAGCGTTCGCACGGCTGCTTTCGCTGATCGAGCCTTCGTTTGCGTCCATGAGTTTCGAGGATGCCCGGTATCGCGAGCGCCTAGCGCGGCATTTCGTGCAGCGTCGCCGTATCGACCTCGTCTCCGGCGAATGGCACGAAAGTCGCGCGTTCCCGAAGCATGAGACGACCGAGTTTCCGTACCGGCTGTCGAGGGCGCATCTCGAATTCCAGGAAGCAGTCCTGGATTACTGTTTCGGCATCGTATCGCGCGCGGCAGGCGGGCAACGGGAACGGCGCCTGGCATTCTGGGGAACATTGGCGCTGATGCGTTGTGTCGGTTCTTCGCCGGCCGCCGGTCTTAGCGCCCTACGGAACCGTATCGCCAACGAGACCGATCGCCTCGAACCGCAGATCTATGACGAAGACGGCGACGACGAGGACGCCGTCGATCTTGAGCCCGGCACTGCCTTCGACGCCGATCCGGAACTGCTCGCCTTGATGCGCCGCGCCGAGGCCTTGGCGGCGGAGCCCGATCCGAAACTCGCCGCTTTGGTGGATGCGCTGACACCGCTGATTAAGAAGGGCGCCAATCCCGTCGTTTTCTGCCGATACCTCGCAACGGCCGAGCATGTCCGAGATGGGCTGCGCAGGGCGTTCCCGAAGCTGACCATCGAGTCCGTGACGGGGGTGCTGACCCCAGACGAACGGCGTGACCGTGTCGCCGACATGGCGCCGGCGGACGACGACAAGCAAGTGCAGCGCCTTCTCGTCGCCACGGACTGCCTGTCCGAAGGGATCAATCTGCAGCAGCTCCTCGACGCCGTCGTCCACTACGATCTGTCGTGGAACCCGACCCGACATCAGCAGCGCGAAGGACGCGTCGATCGCTTCGGCCAACCGGCGGAAGTGGTCCGGTCGATCATGATGTTCTCGCCCGACAGCGCGATCGACGGCGCCGTCCTGGATGTGATCCTCCGCAAGGCGGAGGAGATCCGCAAAGCGACGGGCGTGACCGTTCCACTGCCCGATGAACGCGGCCCGGTGACCGACGCTTTGATGGCGTCGATGATGCTGCGCCGGGGCGTGCCCCGCCAGATGACACTCGATCTGCGCCTCGACGACGGCACGAGCGCGATGGAGGCACGCTGGCGCGACGCTGAGGAAAATGAAAAGCGGTCCCGTGCCCGGTTCGCGCAGAATGCGATGAAGCCGCAGGAAGTCGCGCCGGAATGGGAGAAGGTCCGGGCGCTTCTCGGCTCTCCGGCGGACGCCCGGGTGTTTGTCGAACGCGCCATGGCGCGCTTCGGCGTTCCACTCGAAGTGCGCAAAACGGTCCTCCTTGCCCATCTCGGGGCACTGGATGCTGGTTTGCGAGACCGACTGGCTGGGTTGGATCTAGCTGGATCCGTGCGCCTGGCGACAGCCGAACCCGCGCCGTCCGGCACGGCCCTACTGACAAGGACGCATCCGCTGACCGCCACGCTCGCCGAGGCGCTTGTCGAGGCGTCGCTCGATCCGGAGTCCCTGTCCGGGCTTGGTATCGGCCGGGTGGGCGCATGGCCGAGCGCGGCCGTCCAGCAGCTGACCCGCGTCGCTCTGCTGCGTGTGCGCTTCAAGCTGACCGTTCACGCTCGCAAGGAGCGATTGCTGCTGGCGGAAGAAGCTGCCCTCGTGGCGATCCAGGGCGATCGCATTGTGGCAGCCAGCGAGGCTGCCCGAGACCTGCTCAACGCCCCGGCGACAGCCGATCTCGCGCCCGTCGCGCGTGACAGGTTTATCGCCAAGGCGAAAGAGGACTTGCCAATCTTGCTCGCAGGACCGATCGCGAGCTTCGTCCGCTCGCGCGCGCAAGAACTGATGGCGGATCACGCCCGCCTCCGCGCTGCTTCCGGCTCTGCATCGCGCGTCACCGTGGAGGCTATGCAGCCGCCGGACGTGATCGGCTTGTTTGCGCTGATGCCAGGGGAGGCCTGAGCTATGGCGCGCAAGCCCGTCACCGATATGTCGGCCTGGCCCTCGCTCACGCTCGAGGGAAACCTGATCGCGCCAGCCATGATCGCCGGCATCGATCGCCGGCAGGCGCCCGAGCAGACCGAAGCGGACTACCGTATCCGCAAGGGGCTGACGATCCGTGAGGAAATTTCGACTGCCTTCCGTGTTGGCCAGTCCCACTTCGATGCTTTCGCAAAGCTGCACAACCCATCGGCCGAGGCGACGCGGCGATTCGCGCGCGCCTTCCTGGCCGAAACCTTCGGCTTCGACGATCTCGCCCCGGCGGATGGCGCTGTCGCGTTCCTGGCCGGCGGACGCGTGCCTGTCGTTGTCGTGCCGCCGGCCGAAGAGAAGCTCGACCGGCGCAGCCCGACGCTCTCGACGGATCGTTCGCGGTCGCCAGCCTTCGCGCTTCAGGATTATCTCAACGACAGCGATGTCGCACTTTGGGGCTTGGTGACAAACGGTGCGGTCATCCGCCTGATGCGGGACAACGCGTCATTGACGCGCCCCGCCTATATCGAAGCTGACCTTACAGCGATCTTCACCAACGAGGACGCGGCCTCCTTCGCGGTCCTTTGGTCGCTGATCCATCGGACCCGTTTCGGCGCCGCTGGCACGCCAGCGACGGATTGTGTGCTGGAGCGCTGGCGCGACGCCGGAGCGCGAGAGGGCGAGGCGGCGCGCGACCGGCTGGCCAGCCAGGTCGAAGTGGCGCTGAAAGTTCTCGGTTCAGGTTTCCTGGAAGCCAATCCCGACCTCGCGGCCCGGCTGCGCTCCGGTGAGGTCAACCTGACCGAATGGTTCAACGAGCTTCTGCGCCTCGTCTATCGCCTGATCTTCCTGATGGTGGCCGAAGACCGGAACCTGCTCCACCCGGACATCGCCAAACCGGAAGCGCGTAGGCTCTACGTCGAAGGCTACAGCCTCGCGGAGCTGCGCGCGCAATGCGTCCGCGCGGCGTCTTGGGACAAGCACCACGACCGCTTCGAGGCCATCAAGATCGTCTTTCGCTCCCTGGCCCACGGCCAGCCAGCTCTGGGTTTGCCGGCGCTGGGCGGGTTGTTCGCTGCCGATATGCTGCCACATCTGGCAACGGCGCGTCTGCGCAACCGCGCTTTCATGGAGGCGCTCTACCGGCTTTCATGGCTCTCCGACAATGCCAGTCTGGTCCCGGTCAACTGGCGGGCGATGGAGACCGAGGAACTCGGCTCGGTCTATGAATCGCTCCTGGAGCTGCAACCGCAACTCGGTGACGATGGCAAGACGTTGCGCTTTGCCTCGGAGACGGCCGAGCAGAAGGGCAACCAGCGCAAGACCACGGGCTCCTACTACACCCCGGATAGCCTGGTGCAGGCGCTGCTCGACACCGCGCTTGATCCTGTCCTCGACAAGAGCGAGGCGGCGACCGACCCCGCCGCCGCGCTGCTAAAGCTGAGTGTCATCGATCCCGCTTGCGGCTCCGGCCATTTCCTTTTGGCCGCGGCCCGCCGGATAGCAACGCGGGTGGCGCGTATCCGCACCGAGGGCACGCCGTCGCTCGCCGACTTCCGCCACGCGCTCCGCGATGTGGCCCGCAATTGCGTCCACGGCGTAGACCGCAATCCAATGGCGGTGGAACTGACCAAGGTCGCGCTGTGGATCGAGACGGTGGACCCCGGCTTGCCGCTCGGCTTCTTTGATGCGCAGATTCGTTGCGGCGACGCGCTGCTTGGTGTGTTCGACCTGAAGGTGCTGGAGGAAGGCATCCCCGACGTCGCCTACAAGCCGCTGACCGGCGACGACAAGGATGTAACGAAATACTACGCACAGAAAAACAGGCGTGAGCAGGCGGAGAAAGGCCGTGTTGCAGAGGGGTTCGGCTTCAACAGTGCCCGCGACCTGCTGCGTGATTTCGAAGCCCTGCGCGCCATGCCCGAGAACACGGTCGAGCAAATCGAGGCTAAAGCGCAACGCCTACGGGCCTTAACGGCACAGGGGGCTTCCGCCTGGCAGCTTGAGACGGCATGTGACCTCTACGTTGCGGCATTCCTGACGCCAAAGACGAAAGGCGGGCCCTACGCGGGGCCGGACGGGATGCCGCGCCGGGGCGCTGAGATGGTGCCAACGTCGGGCACCATCTGGGAGTGGCTGCGTGGCGTCGAGCCGAATGGCCCAATGTTGGGCGCGTGCGACCAAACCGTACGCCGCGCTCGCGCCTTCCACTGGCCGCTGGAATTCCCGAATGTCGTGCAGCGCGGCGGCTTCGACGTTGTATTGGGGAATCCACCATGGGAGCGAATTAAACTTCAGGAAAAAGAGTTCTTTGCCTCACGAGACGCAGAGATCGCTACAGCGCCCAACAAAGCGGTACGTGACCGACTCATCAAGGCACTGTGCGATGCCGAGCCAGGCACGGCAAAGCGTGCCCTATTCGAGGAGTTCGAAGCTGAAAAGCGCCTTTCAGAAGCGAACTCGACGTTTGTTCGTGTTCCAAGCGCCGATTCTGGACGATTTCCACTTACTGGGACTGGTGACGTTAACACCTATGCGCTTTTCGCCGAGCTTTTCTCGAAGCTTGGAGGAGAGTTTGGTCGTGCTGGTGTGATTGTTCCAACCGGCGTAGCCACCGACGCTACCACAGCGCCGTTCTTCGCCAATTTAGTGTCAGAAAAGCGGCTTGCCGGACTATTTGATTTCGAGAATCGGGAGCGGATATTTCCAGGGGTGTATTTCCGTGTGAAGTTCTGCCTACTCACACTCGGGCATCGAGAGAACGCCGCGCGATTTGCATTTTTTCTAACCGACCCAGCGCAATTGGCTGAGTCTGAGCGCACATTCACCCTCTCTCTTGAGCAGATCGCCGCCATCAATCCAAATACACGGACGGCGCCAGTATTCCGGTCTCGTTCCGACGCAGAGTTGACTGCTAAAATCTACCGTAACGTCCCGGTTTTCATTGACGAGAGCGGAGGAGAACCGGGTAATCCATGGGGTGCAAGCTTCATGACCATGTTCCACATGTCAAACGACAGTGGTCTCTTCCGCACAGCACCGGAGCTAGAAAAGCAAGGCTTTGCCCGTCACGGGGCGGACTGGTTACCCAAAGGCGCTGGCACCGCGGAGGATGACTCGCGTCAGCTCGTACCGCTCTATGAAGGCAAGATGATTCATCAGTTCGATCACCGGCGTGGTGATTTCGCGTTGGCCAAGGAACGAGGGGACGCTGACTATCGGGAGATTCCGTCGCCTCCAATGGACCGAATGCAAGACGTTTCGTTCGAAATTACCCCGCGGTATTGGGTTCCGATGCACGAGGTCAAAGCGCGCCTCCGTACAAGAGCTTATACGCGCGGTTGGCTTACAGGTTGGCGCGATATAACGAATGCCACGAATGAACGAACCGTCATAGCGTCTGCAATCCCAACAGTGGCGGTGAATCACAAATTGCCGCTATTTTTTACCGAAAGAAGCGTTGCTGAACAGGTGGCGCTACTGGGAAACCTAAATTCGTTAGTTTTGGACTTTGTTGCACGACAGAAAGTCGGTGGGACTAATTTAGCATATTTCTTTCTGAGACAGTTCCCGGTTCTTTCGCCCGCCTTCTATACCAGCGAACGCCTTCGCTTTGTCACATCTCGGGTGCTGGAACTCACCTACACCTCTCGCAGCCTCGCGCCCTTTGCCCGCGATTTAGGTTACGACGGCGCGCCATTCGTCTGGAACGAGGAGCGGCGCGCTAGTCTTCGCGCGGATCTCGACGCCTTCTATGCCCGCGCCTACGGCCTAACTCGCGACGAACTGCGCTACATCCTCGACCCAGCCGATGCAAAAGGTCCCGGCTATCCCTCGGAAACCTTTCGCGTGCTTAAGGAGAGGGAAGTTCGTGAGCGAGGCGAATACCTTACCCGCCAGTTGGTTCTAGACGCATGGGATCGGATGGAGGCCGATGCGACGTTCGCAAATCTCGGACTCAGTGCAAGCCAGATCGCGGGTACAGCACCAACCATTCAAAAACCCGCCCTCGTCACTCTGCCCGATGGTGCTTGGATGCGCGCAGCGCAGCAGCCGAACGACGCAGGTGCTGCGCTGACCGCGATCCTCAAGTCGATCAACGGTCCGACTCCGAGTCGTACCGTCCGTCTCGCGGCGGCAATGATGCTGGAACCGCACCTTCTGACGCCATTGCTCCCGGAAGCACGGGCAAGGGAGTGGCGACGCCTGGTCGGGCAGGAATCACAGCCGCGCACTGGCAATGTGGTCGGCTTCGCAGCGCGCACCAATCAAGGCTGGGGCACCGCCGTCTCCAACCATCGCGGCAATGGGCGACTGATTGAAACCCTATCGGTGGGAACATGGGCGCCAGGGCCTGGCCTTGATGCCTTCGACACCGCCGGTTGGCCGGACGGCCGGGCAGGATTCGTGCTGGAAGCACTGGCTGCGCTCGACCTGAATGCGACCGTCACCTCAATGCCGGACGAGGTTCGGGATTGGATCGCGCATGCCTCAGCAGCATGAGATATTCGCTCCCCCGAAGCTCAGCCTAACCGTCCCGGCAGGCCTGAATGGGCCACGCCTCTGGGTGCGCCGTCTGGCGATTTGGGAAGCGCCAGGCGGGCAGAAGATCCGCGACGTCGACCTTCGCCGGGGACTCAACATCGTCTGGTCCCCAGACGGCTTCGATGACATCAGCGCTGGCGGCGTGCGCGCCATAGGTCACGGAAGCGGCAAGACCCTTTTTTGCCGCCTGCTGCGCTACTGCCTCGGCGAGCAGCGTTTCGCCGACGAAACCCAACGGGAACGCATCGCGCTCGCCTTTCCCAATGGCATCGTCGGCGCGGAGGTGATGCTTGACAACGTGTGCTGGGCTGTCGTGCGGCCACTGGGCATCCGGCGCCGGCATGTGGCGATCGCCGACGGCAACCTTGATGAGATCGCCGCTGGCGATGGCGCGACGACAAGCATCGATCCGCTGGTCGAGGCCATCGAACATGCCATCGTGACGCCTGGCGTTGCGGCACTGGCTCGCCTTCAGCCGGACCAAAAAGCATGGCCGATCGCCCTCGCCTGGCTTACCCGCGATCAGGAATGCCGCTTCGACGACGTTCTCGACTGGCGTTCGCCAGCATCCGGCTCCGATGCGCCGCTTCCGGCGAGCGGACGTGAGACCGGGCCTCGGCGTGAAGCGCTTCGGGCATTCCTTCTGGCGATCACCGAAGAGGAACAGCAAACGCGGCGGGGGGAGGAAGCGCTGCGAACCGAAGTCGCCACGGCGGAGCGGGAAGCGTCGTACCTCGATTGGGATCGCGGCAGACGCCACGATCGATTGATTGATCAACTTGGCTTTGCCGGACAAACCGTGCCGGAGATGCCCTTGCTTCTCGAGCTGTTTCGCAAGGCTACCGATGAGCGGCTCGCAGCGGCCGCTCAGCTTCCGACAGGCGACACCGCGGAACTTGGGCAAGCCCGAAAGGGATTGCAGGAAGCCCGCGAAGAACTGCGGCGCACCGACGAAGAGCGCATCCGCCTGGAGGCCCAGATACCGGCGGAGAAGCACGTCCTGGCTCTGCTCTCCAGCGAAATTCCGAGTCTGTCAGCGGCGGCGGAGAATGCGGCCAGTCAGGTGTGCCCGATCTGTGAGGTGCCGATTGACAAGGCGCTCGCGGAGAAATGCGGTTTGTCCCACAAGCTGCACAATGAGACGGAATGCAGAGCCAGGCTCGCCGCGAAGCGTCAGGAGATCGGCGATCAGAACCAAAAGATCGATGGTTTGGAAGCTAGGCTGAAGGCCCTTCAGCCTGCCGCCGCTCTCGCGCGCCAGCGGGTCGAGCAGGCGGAGAAGCGCGTTCAAGCCATCGAAGACGTGCGCGACACGCGTGCGTCGGCCTGGCAGGCCGCGACACGACTCAAGGAAGGGGTCGAGCGCTTTTCCGAGCTATCCACCGAGCGAGATGAGGTGCGAAAGCGGTTGCGCAACCTTGAGGACAGATTGACCAAGGAACGGGAGCGGCTTGCGGCCTTCCGCGACAAGCAGGGCCTGACCTTCGGTCGAATAACGGAGAAATTCTCAGCCATCATTCGTCGCCTGGTCAACGAGAATGCGAAGGGAGCCGTGGCGCTGAGCGGCGATAGGCTGCAATTGACTGTCGATGTCGATGGCGATCGCCGTACAGCCGCCATCGAGTCCCTGAAGGTATTGGCTTTCGACCTCGCCTGCCTCTGTTTGAGCATTGAGGGCGCGACGCGCCTCCCCGCATTCCTCGTCCACGACAGCCCCCGTGAGGCCGATCTCGGCCTGAGCATCTATGACGAGCTGTTCCGCCTGATGCGCGAACTTGAGGAGATGACAGGAACAACGGCTTTTCAGTACATCGTGACGACCACCACCCGTCCCCCCGATGACCTCCGCTGCGATCCTTGGCTGAGACTGACCCTGAAGGGAGCGCCTGGGCCGGAACGTCTGATGGCGCGCGATCTATAGGTGGGCGATGATTGAAACGCCCCAGTCCTTTGTGGTCCGCGAGGAATGCGAGAAGGCCGCCTCGCAGAACGGCTTTCGTCGTGTTCTGGGCGAGGAAGCAGGATGGCGAGCATTCGCGTCCACTACGGCACACGGCGTTATCTATCTGGCCGCCGAGGGCGCCAACGGGCGATGGTTTCTCGCTGTGGACCATGCTGGCGTAGTCGCTGAACTCGAGCCGCCCTCAGCGGATGCGCAAGGCCCCGGCAAAGCCCGTTACGCCTTTGCGACGCTGCGCGAACTCTACGCTGCGCTCGATCGAGTCTACACGCTTGGCATCAGCCTCCCTGACGCGCCGCTGCGCGAATTCGAAACCCGCGTCGCCAATCTGCCACGGACCACCGAGGCTGAACGTCTTGTCGTACAGCGGATCGGCCAGGACATTTTCCGGGCCCGTCTGATGGACTACTGGCAGGGCCGCTGTCCGCTGACCGGCATCACCGACGTAGCCCTACTTCGTGCCTCTCACATCATCCCCTGGGCGGAATGCGAGACCGACGCGGAAAGGCTCGACGTGCATAACGGGCTCCTCCTCTCGGCGTTGTGGGATGCCGCATTCGACCGCGCGCTGGTGACCTTCGACGACCAGGGCAGGCCCGAGTTCTCGCCGAGTCTCAGCGAGCGGGCGCGCGGCGAGCTCCGCTGGAATTCACCGATTTCGCTGACTGACGAGCATCGCCGGCGGCTTGCCCGCCATCGCGAGCGAGTGCCGGGGAGTGTTGCATGAGCGACAGCCCTGCCCCCGAAGGGCGCAAGACGAAGGCGTTCGAACTCCTGGCCTCGGTCGCGGCATTTGCCCGGGAGAAAGGGATCGCAATGAACGACCCCTCGCTCGTAACGCAGTTCATCGGGGATGCGGAGCCGAGATTGAAGGCGGCGTTGTCAGACCCACCCCTCATTCACGGCTCGCGAACAGAGCGCCTTTTCGAGGCGACAGTATTGAGCCTTGGCAAGTTCCGGCTGCTGAAGACGGAGGATGTTGGCCGCGTACATGCTGCGGACACCTGCCGCGCGCCAGATTTCCGCGTGGTCCTGCAGGACGGGGAGCAGTGGTTGATCGAGGTCAAAAATGTCCGCTGCAAGGAGCCATTCAAGCAGGAGACGCGGATGTCTGCCGCTTACTTGGCCTCACTCCAATCCTACGCGGATACGGTTGGGGCGCCGCTGAAGCTGGCGATATTCTGGTCGCTCTGGAACATCTGGACGGTGGTCTCGCCGGATCGGTTTCGCCGCCCGAGGGGCGAACTCCGCACCACCATGCAGGAGGCCGTTGTTGCGAACGAATTGGGAAGGCTCGGCGAAGTCACAATCATGACCAGGCCGCCGTTGCGGCTGGTGCTCGGCGCCGCAGCTGATATGCCGCGATCACTGAGCCCCGAGGGAATGGCGCAATTCATCATCGGCTCCGCGAAGCTTTTCAGCGGGGAGATCGAATTAACCGATGTCAAGGACCGCAAACTGGCAGAAGTGCTTTTACTTTATGGCGAGTGGCCGGCCGACGGTCCCTTCGTGGTGGTGAACGACGGCCAGTTTGCCGGCGTCGAGTTTATCGCGAAGCCGGAGGAGCCCTCCGACCAGGGATTCGATGGCATCGGCTCGGCCAGTCGTATTTTCAGCCGCTTCTACGCGGCGCAGACCATCGAGGGGGATCAGGTGATCCAGCTCCACGGAGAGGCTGCGCCTGAGTGGTTCGCGCCGCTCACGAATTGGGACTTCAAGAACAGTAAGCTTCCTCTTTGGTTGTTCCACCTTCAGCCGCCGGCTGCCGACCCAGCAAGAAAAGACCCCGGTGCGAGCGCCGCGTCTCCGGTTCTCTGAGGAGCCTGGATTGGAAGGCGTTGGCTTCCGGAGTGGCCGGCTTGCGGAGGAAGATCAGCATGGCTGACGCCCGGCACCGCCGGGGATACCGAGCAAGATAGTCTGCATGAAGTGGTTCAGGCGGTGGGCCAGCCCGTGCGCGGCTGGATCAAGTGCGCTATTGGCGCCATAGGCCCTGAGCATTTTCAAGGCCGTCGGCGTCCGCACACCGGCCTGCGTCCGCAGATGGACCAGGCTTTGGCCGAGGAAGAGCACCGGCCGCTTGACCTTGCCCGAGAAGATTTCATCCCATTCAGACTGTGGCCGGTCGATATTAGCATTGTCCGCGAGCGAGTCTAGCTGATTGCCGAGTGCGTCCATCGCAGCCTGAAGATCGGAGAACGGCCCGTTCCAAAGCGCTTGATGATCGAGCGCGTTCTTCGCGTTGATCACGACCATACCCTTATGAGCGGAACATTCCTGGTCGTCGATTTGTTTAGCGCCTTCTTTGATCCGCTCGAAGATTGTTTGGCCTTGGCTCGTGCCGATTGTCTTAATTGCTAAAGCCCACTTTTCGGCCGGCTGATCTACGCCGTCCACGGTAGGCGTCGCGGTGAGGATCACATCGGGATTGTCGCCCTTGGCCGCCGTCGGCGAATCCAATTCGACTTGCGTCCCAACGTGCGCTGCAAGGCAGCCCATATAGAGTTCGGCCATCTTGCGAGCCGTATCATCGTTATAGGCGCTCGACATGTTTTGGCTGAGCGAGGCAGCCGCAAATTTCGTCTGAGCGACCAGACGCAAGTGCGGAAGGAAGCCCGCGAATTCGGTAAGAGGCTCCGCCGAAAGCACCTTGGCCGCGAAGTCATGAACCCCGGCTGCGGCACGAAGCAGCATGACTTGCTGTGTTCCTTGGACGAGGCCCGGATTCTTCGTCACTTCGAGAAGTTGTGTCAGGGATAATAGCTCGTCTTCGAATGACGAACCGGCCGGAGGTTGGATATTGTGCCTGCTCAGGAGAGCGAGAAAGCGGTCACAGATGCCGTCGGCGTCCTGAAACGGAACGAAGGTCATAAACGCCCCCGATCTTGAATGGCCCAAGCGTGTTCTGTGGCGCCTATGCGACGGGTCCTAGGGCCGTTCGGATTGCGGCAACCACGGCCTTCCCGCCGCGAAGGGACGCCTCGATAAGCGCCTGCATATGGTCCGTCGTCGCCCCTCGTGTCCCGATGTAGCCTGAGCGAACAAGCTCCACGAATCCGTCGCTGCGAAGATAGTGTCCGTCCAGGCTCTGGTAGCATATCCGCAGGCCGCCGGCGGGGCCACTCAGCTCGCCACCGCCCATCAGATGGTCGAGGTGCCCGAGGCTCAACAAAATGCCTGCGGACGTCGTCGCGGCGTTGCGGCGCACGAGCTTGAAGAAGAACGCGCCGCTATTCAGTCGGTAGGGGCCATTAGGCGCCAGATCACGGTCGAAGCGGCGCATGCGCGACAGCTCGTCGGTGAACTGGTCGTTGATGCGGACGATCCACCGCTGTTCGTCCGCCTCGTCATCTTCGGACAGCTTGCTCGCCATGGACCGCCGCGCTGGCCCCTCGGATTCCAACATCTTGTATTGGACCATCACCAAGGCCCCGCGAGCGTTGTTTAGATAGATCAAGTCGACGCCGAAAAGCTCTTCGAGCGGCCGTTTGTTCGCGGTGAACACATCCAACCGTTCATCTCGCCTCGCGAAGGTGGCACGGCCGGTTAAGTCACTGTCGGCGAGTCGCCAGCCGGGCATCCAGCGGGCGTCATGCTCGATTGCGGCGTCCTCCAACACGCGCACGGTCGCGATCGCGGTGTCGTCACCGGTAAGGGCAATCGATGATGCGCCATCGTTTCCGCCGAAAGCCTTGATCGCCAGTGCGACCGCGTCCTGTTGCAGGCCGCGGGCGTTGTTGTACCGGGACGGACGGCGCAGATGGGCGAGAATCCGAGTGAGCGGCGGAGTGTTCTGCGGATCTTCGGCTATTGCGGCAATAAGCGCGGTGCCGAGCTTCGGCGAGACGCGTTCGAATTGCGTTGCCCCGCTGGCCAGTCGGTCCCGCGGTGCCCGCAGGCCTGGCGCCGTCACGCTTTGGAGCAGACGCGCCAGCGACCCCGGCGCAGCCGGGCTGACAAGATCGAATACGACGCGCGAGTCGAGGGTGGATGTCGCCGCGATCGAAGTGATTAGGCCGAGGCGGAGTGCAGGATCGAGATTGGCCGTCGAGATCAGAACGAGCCCATTACGCTGGCCGGCGCGCGCCATTCCATGTGGGAAATGGAGGGAGAAACGCGCGCCCTGGCGACGCGTCTCGGCAATCGCGCTCCATTCGTCAGCCGTTACCCGAAGCAGCGAAACGGGCATTCGCGAGAGGTTCTTGAGGTCGTCCGCCTTCATCGTCGGTGTCATGCCTCCTCTGGTTCTCGATCCGCAACATTATCCGACGATCATTGCTTCTTCTGCGTGCTCAGAAGCTGTGTTGGGGCCGGCGCTATTCGGGCCAATGTGAAGACAATCCGAATATCTCGGCAAGGCTCAGTCCTGGGACCTTCTTCAACCGATCCTCGACCACTTCGCAAACCTCGACACCCAAGGGCAGATTCGAAAGTGGTCGCGCCGCCCACGGATTGTGGATCAGCCGCATCTGTCTTTGCCCGACATCCCAAGGCGTGAGGCGCTCCGCCGATAGAACCGCGCTGACGCGAGTATGGATGGGTCCCTTTGACCCCCTCCAGGCGCCGTCACAGTTCCGCACTAGGCGGTGGTCGCCATTTTCCGTCACGATCACGGCCTCCGTGCCGAAAAGGGCGTCAATTGCGGAGTCGGCGTTGGCGAATGTCTCGAGGGCGCAGACGGCGATGATGTAAGGGCGGTCGAGCTGGCCATAACGGCTAGCCTTACTCTCGACGGCCGCTTTGATCGGCAGGTGCGGTTGGACCACTCCGCCGGGCAGGATTCGGCCACCAATTGCCCGGCCGCTGGCTTGTCTGAGGTGCTTCGGCACTACAGTGATCCGCAGGGTCAGACCGTGTTCCTCGAAATTGAATACCTGTCCTGGACGCTGCTCCGCGAAGTCGGCAACGGCACTCTCATAGTCGAGGCCGTTGACGAACCGCTGTACTTGGGTCCGCAGATGCCTACAGCGGACGGGCTGAGCCGGCGCGCCGCGATGGTGCAAATTCAGAAAGAAATCGGGCGACTCGACCTGATCGATGGCTTGCAGGACATCACGCATCCTGCGGTCGGCTCCCGGGTCGGCGCCGATTTCACCCTCGGCGACGGTGGCCTCAAGAAAGAATTCTCGGCCGTCCGGCGCAGCCACGAGGAAGTCGGGAGACCTGCCACCGGGCAGTGGGGGCTCGACTTCAACAACTGTAAAATCACGAGCCACCAGTAGCCCGTGAAGCAGCAGTTCAAAGCACGCACTGCGATGGTGACTGTCATCGCGCGATCGGATGCGGCGGACCAAATCGTCTCGCTTGGCGGCCGGATATTGATCGAGGAGTTGATCCACGAATATTCGGACCCGCGCGGCTTCCGGCCGCGCGGACGCATTCAGATAGTCGGCGCGGCTGATCAGATGGCTTGCCGGCTCGATATCTGTCCGCTCTATGTCGTCGAAGGCGCTCACGAACGCATCCCGCTTGCGCAGAGAGCGCTTGAGCAGCCCGCATAGAAGGTCCCGCATCCGGATCGGAAGAGGTGAGAGGCCGACACGCAGGTCGTCGCGGGACATTCGCGTGTTTGGCCCAGCTCGCCCTTCACGGCGTCGCCAGCATTGCTTGCTGCCCCGCTTCCTGCCTTTCCTGCGCATGCGGGGCTCCGCGACGGCGCAGATGCTGGATTGTCTCCTTGCCGTCTAGGATATCGGCCATTTCCTGGGCGACGCGATCCGCCGCCATTTTCAGGGCTTCGTCCATATGGACGTAGCGCTGAGTGACGCCTCGGGACGCGTGCCCTAGAAGCGCGGCAATCGTTAGTTCGGAAAAGCCAAGATCACCCGCGAGGCTTGCGAAGGTGTGGCGCAGCGTGTGCGGCGTGACGTCGGTGAGCTTGGCGCGTTCACAAATGCGGTCCAGCACGCGGACGACGCCGATGAAATGGCCGTCGCCCCAGTCGGCGGGAAAAAAGAATTTCGACTCGGTCCTGGGCTGCTCGAGCAAAAGATTGACGGCCGCCTGGCCGATAACGCGGATCTGCGCACCGCTCTTGGTGTCGGGAAAACGCACAGCGCCCTCTTCCTCGTCGAGCCACGGACGCTCCACACCCAAGCCCTCCAGGCGGCGGAAGCCGGTCAGCAGCAACAAGCGGATGGCTGCAAGGCCTGTCGGGTGCTCCCCTTCCGCGGCAAGCTCGCGCATAGTCTTGCCGAGGCGTTCGATCTCAGTACGGCTGAGACGCCGATCGCGTGGCGTGCTGGCGAGCTTGCGGACTCCTCTAGCGGGGTTGTCCGGAATTTTGCCGACGCGCACCGCATGCTCGAAAATCGCGTGTAGGGTCGAGAGCGTGCGGGCCGCGACGCCTTCGCCGCCGGTCGTAGCGCCGCCGCGGCTGCCTTTGCGGGCCTTCGCGGTCTTTCCAGTGGCGATATCGGCCTGAGCGGCTTCGATGTCACCGAGTTTGAGGGCGCCGACCTGACGGCGACCAAGCAACGGCTTGATATGCGACTCGATCCGGCTGCGGTCCATCGTGAGGGTTGAGGCTTTGATGGGACGCCGACGGCGACCGAGGATACGACCGGCCTCGGCTTCGGTGAGATACCAATCGCAGAGTTCGGCGACGGTGGTGCGCCCGGTGGCCTCCGCTTCGGCGGCGACCGGATCGACGCCCTTGGACACCGCTACCAACTTTTCGTGGGCGAGGTCACGGGCATCTTCGACGGTCATCAGGCCGAACCGGCCGATGACCGAACGACGCAACCTGCCTTCAGCCGTGCGATATTGAATGACGAAGCTCTTCAGGCCCGAGGGCATGACCTGGACGCCGAAGCCGCGCAGCTCCTTGTCCCATACGAAAGTCTCCCGAACCTTGACCCCATCCGTCGAAGGTTTGGGAGCTTTGAGGGCGTCAACGAGGCGTTTAGTGATCTTTTCCGCAGCCATATCAACCCCCTGCTGGAAATCTGATTAGAACATCGCTATCATACCTCCAATCGGAGCTGAATCCAATCAGTTCGTATCAAATCGAGGGGGGTTCCAGCGTGAATGCGGCGATGACTATGATAGATAATCGCTTGTTTAAGCGCATCTTATCGCAAATACGCGTCGCGAAGCGTGGTCCAGAGAAAGGACTGGAAAACCTTGCCAAGGTTGGGGTCGAGGGTTCGAATCCCTTCGCCCGCTCCAAGTTTTCCTTAGGAAAATTAGAGCGTTATGACAGGGCCGCCGCAAGGCGGCCCTTCGCTTTCGGCGCTTACATTTCTTGGTCTGAAAAAATGTAAGCACTATGTAAGCAGTTGAGGGAAAACGCGGGGCGGTTCCAGCGTGTTTGGGCGGGCATCCTCACCCTGTCGTGCTCCTAACCGCCTGCGCCTGTGGGCGCAGCGTCATGCCGGCAGCCTTGAATTAGCCCCGCTCGCTATTAAGATATATGGCGATATGCTTTAATAGCGGCAAAGCTAATTAAAGGATCGCGTGTGACGAACGGAGAGAATCAAAGGCTCGGGACCTATGTCGAAACGAGCGCGGGAGGCGAGCGCGTGCGCGCCTATGTGCCTGCCCCGCTGCCGCCGAATCCGCCGCTCGAACTCGGACGGTTCATGCAGGTCTACGAACGCGCCATTGCCGCGGTCGGGCGCCTCGATGGCGTGACGACGATCCTGCCCTCGACGCCTTTGTTCCTCTACATGTACGTCCGCAAGGAAGCCCTGCTGTCCTCTCAGATCGAGGGGACGCAATCCTCGCTGTCGGATCTGCTGCTGTTCGAAAATCATGAAGCGCCGACGGTCGAACTCGACGACGTGACCGAGGTCTCGAACTACGTTGCGGCGATCGAGCATGGCGTCTCCCGGATGCGGGGCGGATTTCCCCTCTCGCTCCGGCTGATCCGCGAAATGCACGCGATCCTGCTCAAGTCGGAACGAGGCGCCGCGAAGCAACCGGGCGAGTTCCGCCGCTCGCAGAACTGGATCGGCGGAACCCGGCCCGGCAACGCGCTGTTCGTGCCGCCGCCGCCGAACCGGCTGGACGAATGCCTCGATGCGCTCGAGCGCTTCCTGCACAGCGAGGATGCGGCGCTGCCCCCGCTCATCCGGGCGGGCCTGGCCCACGTCCAGTTCGAGACGATCCACCCTTTTCTCGACGGCAACGGGCGCCTGGGCCGGCTGCTCATCACGCTGATCCTGTGCGAGGCGGAGGTGCTGCGCGAGCCGATCCTCTATCTCAGCCTGTTCCTGAAATCCCGGCGCGACGACTATTACCGGCTCCTGCAGGAGGTCCGCCAGGCTGGGACGTGGGAGACCTGGATGGAGTTCTTCCTGACCGGCGTCGCGGAGACCGCTGAACAAGCCTCCGCGACCGCACGCGATCTGATCGCCATGTTCGAGGCTCACCGACAGCAGATCGCCGGCCTCGGCCGCGCGGCCCCATCCGCGCTCCGAGTCCACGAATTGATGCAAGCCAGCCCGATCGTCACCATCCAAACTGTCTCCGAGAAACTCGCCGTCTCTTTCCCGACCGCCAGCACGGCGCTGGAAAACCTCGCCAAGATCAACGTCGTGCGCGAGACCACGGGACGGCAACGCGGCCGGATTTACGCCTATTCGGACTATCTGGCCTTGCTCGATCGCGGCACCGATCCATTGCCGGCCTGACGCGCCGGGGGAAATCGAAACCAAGCGCAACGTATATCGTCAGATGGAGGCGACTAGGGCGGGGAGGCAAAGTTTATAGGAGGCGTCGGTGGGTATGCAGGCCGACGATGTGAATGGCGTGGATATAGAGCTTCGTGATTTGCGTTTGGCAGTCGTAACGTCACAACACCGCAGTCTGCGACAGGCGGCGGAAGCTCTAAACATACGCCAATCGACCTTGAGCCGCCGGCTGCACGAGATCGAGCGCCAGCTTGGTGTGGTGTTGTTCGAAAGGACGAATGGCGGCACTCGTGAACCGCGCCGGGAATCCTGGAGGCTCCAACTCTTGAGTAGGATGGAGCAATGGAAAAGCGGAAGACATCGAACAGATATTCACCTGAGGTCCGCGAACGCGCGGTGCGGATGGTGCTGGAGCATGGCAAGGATCATGCTTC
>NZ_JAKGBZ010000150.1 GCF_021556475.1 Acidiphilium iwatense
TCGACTGGCTGAAGCGGCTATGATTCCGTAACCGAGTTATGTGGAGTTGGCGGCCCTCAAACCTTCGTCGGCTGGAGTTGACGCCTTCCAGCTCCACATCACTGCGCGCTGCACATAAGTCGAGGATGAGCAGGTCGTAGCGCAGCAGTTTCTCGACCAGATAGCCACTGCGGCCTGCGGCCTTTTCCTGCTCCAGCTGATTGACCAGATCGACGAGGTTGTAGAACCGACCTCGCGCTCTGGCCCGAATGACGGCCGAGGCGACGGCGATGCACAGATGAGTCTTTCCGGTACCGGTTCCGCCGACAAAGATTCCGTTGCGTTTGGCATCGAGGAAGCTGCCGGTGGCGAGCTCGCGCACCAAACCCTCGTCGATCGGGGTGCCCTTGAAGCTGAATTTGTCGAGATCCTTGAGCACCGGGAACTTGGCGCCGGTGATCCGGTAGCTGATCGAGCGCGCCTGGCGGTGGGTGCGTTCGGCTCGGATCAGGCTGGCGATCAGCGGGTAGAACTCGTCCCGTCGTGCGAGGCCCTTGCCGGCGATCTCATCGAAGCTCGCGCGCATGCCGTGCAGCTTCAGTTCCGCCAGCCCGGCAATGATGTCCTGACGTTCCATGGGGCGTTCCATTACGCGCCCTCCGATGCCATTCCATACGCGCAAAGGGCGCGCATGGAACCTTGGGGCATCTCCGCCCGCCTGAGGCTGTCATAGCGGCCACAATCGGCCTTCGGTTCGACCTTCAGGCGCAGGGCGTCAGGGGTGATGATGCTCGGCGGCGCCGGCGGCTGCAGCCGGCGCGCCAGAACGGCCAGGATCACGTCGCCGCTGGCGATACCGGCCTCGAGCGCTTCGGCGCATGCCGCCTCGACCGCAATCAGCCCGTGGTCGAGCACGGCACCCAGAACCTTGACGAACTGGCGGTCGCCATCGGTGTGCCGCTTGAGTTTGGCCCGGACCTCGGCAAGGCCCGCAGGTAGATCCCAGTCCTTGAATGGCGCGCCGTTGCGCAACGCCCCCGGCTTTCTCACCAGGATCGGCAGATAATGCCAGGGATCATAGATCACTTGATCGCGCCGGAACTGCCGCGGATGCTCGGCGACAACCTCGCCGCCCAGCAGCACGACGATACG
>NZ_JAKGBZ010000151.1 GCF_021556475.1 Acidiphilium iwatense
GGCCATACCGAGGTCTGTTCCGATTGCGGGCTGATCCGTTGCGCCTACAATAGTTGTCGCAACCGCCATTGCCCGAAGTGCCAGGGGCATGCCCGCGCTGCCTGGCTGGCGGCACGGCAGGCCGATCTGCTGCCAGTGCCGTACTTCCATGTCGTCTTCACGCTGCCGGCGCCGGTGGCGGAGATGGCGTTTCAGAACAAGGAGGTCATCTACACCATCCTGTTCAAGACCGCGGCCGAGACGCTGCGCACCATTGCAGCGGATCGCAAGCACCTGGGCGCAGAGATCGGGCTACTGGCCGTGCTCCATACCTGGGGCCAAAATCTGCACCACCATCCGCATGTTCATTGCGTTGTGCCCGGCGGCGGTCCATCGCTCGACGGTACGCGCTGGGTGGGTTGCCGGCCGGGCTTCTTCCTGCCGATCCGCGTTCTATCACGGTTGTTCCGCCGGCTGTTTCTCGATGCGTTGCGCGGGGCATTCGAGGCTGGCCAGCTTAACTTCTTCGGCGATCTGGCCGGCGTCGCTGAACCGGATGCCTTCGCCGCAAAACTGCGTGCGCTGCACCAAATCGAGTGGGTGGTTTATGCCAAACCGCCCTTCGGCGGCCCAGCCCAGGTCCTCGCCTATCTCAGCCGCTATACCCACCGCGTCGCCATCGCAAACTCCCGGATCGCCGAGATCACCGAACAATCGGTTACCTTCCGCTGGAAGGATTATCGCCATCACGGCAAGACCAAGCCCATGACGCTCAACGCCGATGAATTCATCCGCCGGTTTCTCCAGCATACCCTGCCCGATGGCTTCCATCGCATCCGCCACTACGGGTTCCTCGCTAATGGGCAGCGTGCAACCAAAATCGACCTCTGCCGGAACCTGCTGGCAGTACCTTCACCAGAACCCAAAACCACAGCCGACGCAGAGGCCGCGTGTTCGCCGGCCATGCCGCCGTCAGACATCTGCCCATGCTGCGGCGGTAGGATGATCACTCTTGCGGTAACCAACGGACCACGCCCGTTGCAGCGTCCAACCTGGAGCAACACCTCATGAACAGCCACCGCTCCACCTACAAAAATTCCATCTGGCAACACGGCGACATGCGGGCCGGCAGGCAACGCTTGTTCG
>NZ_JAKGBZ010000152.1 GCF_021556475.1 Acidiphilium iwatense
CGAGCCGATCGGCAACATCCCACCCGCCGAGGCCGAGGCGCGCTACTATGAACAACTGAACGAGCTGGCTATGGTCGCCTGAGTCAAACAAAATGGCCTCCAGGATTCCCGGCGCGGTTCAGATTTCCAACCCTCCTGCTATTTTCATGTTGTGTCGCAACAACAATAACCTCCCCATATGCACACGCAGAAGGCGGGCATGCCTTGATCTAGATCAAGGCATGCCGACGCGATCACGCACATTCCTCGAAGAGCCGGAGAAAGTTGGGGGTATGATGGCTATTACGATCTACCGTTTCAGATGCTCGACAAGCCTACGATTGCAGCGGGAAAGCTAGAGCATAATCCTGGCTTCGTCCCCGGGCAGTGAAGCATGAGCAGTGGTTTGTTCCGCCTCGGCCGCGGTCCAAGGGGCAAGCCGCTCGCGGGCGAGGGTTTCGGAATAGCTCAGATCTGCCGTGCAATCGGCGGGCAAGCGCATCGTATGGAGGCTAAGCACATGTCGCGTATTGATGAGTCAAAAACTTTCGTGCCGGTCTCGATCGCCGTGCTGACCGTGTCGGACACCCGCACGGCATCGAACGATACGTCGGGCAATGCGCTGGCCGAACGAATCGAGGCTGCCGGACATCGGATTGCGGCGCGCGCGATCCTGCCGGACAACGCGGACATGCTCGAATCTATCCTGAGAAAGTGGGTCGCGGACCCTGCGATCGATGTCGTAATCAGCACCGGGGGTACGGGCGTCACCGGCCGGGACGTGACGCCCGAAGCGTTTGCCCGCGTGGTGGACAAGGTTATCGAAGGGTTCGGTGAATTGTTCCGGGTGCTGAGCTATCAGAAGATTGGTACATCGGCGATCCAATCCCGCGCGGTCGGCGGGGTGGCTGGTGGAACCTATCTGTTCGCGCTACCCGGCTCCCCGGACGCGGTGAAGGACGGTTGGGATGATATCCTGCGCTTCCAACTCGATGCCCGGCATCATCCGTGCAACTAGTACCCTCCGTCATTGATTTTGCGGCGGACCTTCGATTCGATGACTCCGCAACGACGGAGATGGTTCGTGACCGCGAAACAAAGTGCCGTAAAGAAGTATGTGGTGAAGCTCAGCCTC
>NZ_JAKGBZ010000153.1 GCF_021556475.1 Acidiphilium iwatense
GCAGAAAATGCTTTGTTCCCACACTTTGAACTGGAAAGTTGCAGATTCAGGCGGGAATGGGCGCGACTTTCGACATTTCGCCGGCCCGTGCTGATCCAGCGACCGCGGGAAAGTCCTGTATCTCCCAGAGTTGGAGTGCAGACTTTTGACGAAATGCCCGTTTCGTAAGGAGTTCAACCCGTTGTTTCATCTCTTGGAGGCTGAAAGGGGAGCCGACACGAAAGTATCTTCGCTGTACGCCAGACATGAACGCCGCAAGAACGTTTGTCCGTTTTCCCGGCCGAAAACGGCCTTGTCCATGTTCTCATTGGCTGGCGAGGTTCTCGGACATTCTTGAAACCGTCCGATAAATTCTCGATTCCCGGACAAGCGTACGTAAACGATACTTTCGTGTCGGCTCCCCTGAAACCAGGATGCAGGTTCCAGAATGGCCAAAACGCACAGCTTCGCGGTCACTGGGCCTAATAAGAACAAATGGTAGGGGCATTGGTTTGACATAGGTTAGTCATTGGAAGGCATCTCTGTCTCTCCGGGAAACGGAGAACCAATGGGTCCGCAATGTGAAAACAATTAGTATCCTATGCTTAGGCAATGAGTAGACAATGCCTAGACCACGATTACTCTTGCTGGTTCCTTGTTGGGAATGTATCGTCTCCGAATGGCCGAAAAGACACCACCCAAGTTTTACGGAGCCGCCCGTGTGGCCGTGCGTGCAATGCGCGATGTAATCGAGGCGGAGCTGGCCGCGGGACTCACGCTCAAAGAGATTCATCAAAAATATCGAGACAGATGCACCGTCTCGTATGAGCGGTTCCGTATTCACATCTCGCGTGAAATTACCGGCACCGCCGGTTCACGGGGTGGCCAGGTGCCACTGTTCTACAAGCAGAAGCCTCCTAGCCTACAGGTTAGGCCGATCGAGAGAGACGGAAATACGCATATCGAAGCGCCGGCGCCACCGCCATTTCAAGATCAACGGAGTTTTCCGGTATCTGCTCATCCTGGTCCGTCGGCCAGTTGAATCGATTGTGAATTGACGTGACCACGGCGGATACGATTCGACGGGAGGCGTGAGCGAGCTTCCTGACCTGTCCCTTCTATCGCATGCTG
>NZ_JAKGBZ010000154.1 GCF_021556475.1 Acidiphilium iwatense
TCGAGCCGATCGGCAACATCCCACCCGCCGAGGCCGAGGCGCGCTACTATGAACAACTGAACGAGCTGGCTATGGTCGCCTGAGTCAAACAAAATGGCCTCCAGGATTCCCGGCGCGGTTCAGGTCAAGCCGAGTTATCTGATCGGGCGACAACCCTTGGATCAAAGCGTCTGCGGTGCGCTTGCGGGCGCGAGCACGACCGGCGATCGCCACGCGCTCGATGACACCCGTGGTCGGGAGAATGATCTTCCGGGCGCGCAAGTCGGCAATCACGCCTTTGACGATCATTGGCCCGCGGTCAGTGTCCCATGCGGCGAGTGCTGCGGCGTCGATCATGGAGGCGAAATCGCCTCTGCTGGGCAAGCGCAACCCGAGGGTCGTCGCAAGGATCTGAGCGTGGTCGGTCATCGTCTGAGGACGACGTTGATAGGTTTCGAATGCCGATCGGGGAATTTCGAGCTGGGTAGCCAACCAGGCCACCAGTGCAGCGACGGAGCCGTCCATGTAAAACAGCGTCGTGCCGGGATGGCGGAGAAGGACGAGTTGCACCGCAAAGCCGAGCTGATTGGTTTTACCGCGGCGCGTGAGAAGGAGATTTCGATCAGACCGGGTAAAGGTGTAGTGCCGCACCAGGCCGTCGGGATCGGCCGGTACACCAAGGAGAACATGGCGTTCTTCGTCTGTCAGCAATCTTCTTTGCGCCAATCAATCCCCCCTTTTCCGGCAAGAAACCCGATCTCTGCCTCAGGAATTCAGGAACTAGCTGTAGATGCTCGCATTCATCGGCGGTTGTGCCCGAATTCATCGCAAATTTCTGCTCGAATTACGTGATCGCGGCACGCCTCTGCGCTCAAATTAGCTGCCTCCATGCTCGAATTGAACGATCGGTGCTCGATATATGTCTATGCACAAGGTAATTAATCACCGATGCGCCGACCGAATATTTATTTCAGAACCGTCCAAGCTGGGTGAATCAAGGGAAACGCGATGAGGCCGATTGCCGCCGTTACCCCGATTAGAAGTGGATTGCTGACCTTCCAGCGAAAGAGAACGCCGAGAGACGCGAAGCCGATGAGGGCGGTCAGCCAGTCACCGATGGCG
>NZ_JAKGBZ010000155.1 GCF_021556475.1 Acidiphilium iwatense
AGCTTTGGGTCATTTTGGTGATGCGCGGCGTGCGGCGATGGGGAGCACGCTGGTCGAACGGGTGGTGGAGACCGGCTCGCTGGTCATACGCAAGCTCGGCGGCACCCGGGCGCGGGAGATTGCGATCCATCGGTTCCTGTCGGCCCCCTCGGTCACGTGCGGCGAAATGGTCGAGACGCTGGCGCATCGCACGGCCGTTGCCTGCCAAGGACGTCGGATTGTGGCGGCACAGGACACGACGGAGATCAATTTCGCCGGCCGCGAGGAGCGTCGCCGGGGGCTTGGGCCGGCGGGTGATGGCGTATCGGCGGGGTTTTTTCTGCATCCGGTGATCGCCATCGACAGCGAGACGGAGGCGGTGCTCGGCCTGCTCGACGCGAAGATCTGGACCCGCTCGGATGAGTTCGACGCGACACCTGCGCGCGAGCGAGCGCTGGAGGACAAGGAAAGCGTGCGGTGACTGGAAGGAGCTGCGCGCGCCGCCGAGCGATTGCCCGATGCCACTTTGGTCGTCGTCGTGGCCGATCGCGAGAGCGACATCTATGCGGGTTTTGCCAGGCGTCCTGCGTCGATCGACTTGATTGTCCGTGCCGCGCGAGATCGTGTGCTGGATGGCGGAGGCCGCCTGTTCGCTGCCCCCGAAGCTTGGCCTGAACTGGCCCGGACCGAGGTGCGTGTCGCGCCATCGCGCACCGGCGTTGCCGCACGGGTCGCAATCGTGGCGCTGCGCGCTGGAACGGTTGAGGTTTGCCGTCCGCGCCGTGGCGGCGACGCAGATGGGCCGGAGCATTTGTCCCTCACCATGATCGAGGCCCGCGAGATCGATGCCCCCAGCGGGAGTTCACCGCTGTTGTGGCGACTACTGACCACGCTCAAGGTCGCCAATGCCGCCGGAGCCGCGGAAATTGTGCGCTTATACCGGCTGAGATGGCGAATCGAAGAAATTTTCAGGTCCTTGAAAAGCGACGGCCTCAGGCTTGAAGAAACCCAGATGCAAGATGCCGGACGGTTGTTCAAGCTGGCCCTGATCGGTCTTGCCGCGGCGACCCGCACCGTTCAACTCGTCGAT
>NZ_JAKGBZ010000156.1 GCF_021556475.1 Acidiphilium iwatense
CCTGCTTACCCATCTTGATCAGCCACTTTCAGAGCGGTACAAAACAGAGACATGATGCTGTGAGCGGAGGAAATCGATGGCTCGGAATGCGGTGCAGTTTCAGCGAGGGCTGAGCGAGGCTGAATTTGATCGATTGTACGGCACGGAGGAGCAATGCCGTGCCATGGTGATCTCGGCCCGGTGGCGCGATGGTTTTTCCTGCCCGGTTTGTGGTGGACGGTCTCATAGCGAGGTGAAGACGCGGGGCCTGTTTCAATGCACGAAATGCCGCCGGCAGACCTCGCCGATCGCGGGGACGATTTTCGCCGCGACCAAATTGCCACTGCGGACGTGGTTTCGGGCCATATACCATCTGACCCAGAGCAAGCAGGGAATATCGAGCATCGAACTCGGCCGGCGTCTCGGGGTGCGTCAGACCACAGCGTGGATGCTCAAGCACAAGCTCCAGCAGGTGATGCTGGAGCGCGATGCGCGCAAGCGCCTGACTGGACGGGTCGAGATTGACGATGCCTATCTCGGGGGCGAACGCTCCGGCGGCAAGCGTGGGCGAGGCGCGCCCGGAAAGACCCCGTTCGTCGCGGCGGTCGAGACCACGGCTGAAGGAAAGCCGGTTCGGCTGAAGCTGCGTAGGGTGGCTGGGTTCACCGGCCAGGCGATTTCGCGCTTTGCCCTGCGCAGCCTTGATCCGTCTTGCGCCGTGGTCAGTGACGGGCTCGCCTGTTTCAGTCACGTCTCCGATGCCGGGTGTGAGCATCAGGCAATCCGTACCGGGAGTGGCCCCGCCTCCGCTCGAAACCCAACGTTCAAATGGGTCAACACCGCTCTCGGGAACATCAAATCCGCGATCGTCGGCACGTATCGCGCCATCAGCAGCAAGCATGTGCCGCGATATCTCGCTGAGTTCGAGTATCGGTTCAATCGCCGATATGACCTCGCCAGCATGATCCCGCGCCTCGGCTGGGCCGCCGCCCAGACTCCTCCAATGCCGTATCGCCTCCTAAAATTGGCTGAAGTTCATGGGTAAACAAT
>NZ_JAKGBZ010000016.1 GCF_021556475.1 Acidiphilium iwatense
GGTTCAACCACCGGCGTCTCCTCGAGCCGATCGGCAACATCCCACCCGCCGAGGCCGAGGCGCGCTACTATGAACAACTGAACGAGATGGCTATGGTCGCCTGAGTCAAACAAAATGGCCTCCGGGATTCCCGGCGCGGTTCACTCCTTCGGCCGCCTCCGGCTTGTTGGTGCGAAATACCGAGTGCTTGTCGTTGTAGAGCGCGATCGGCTTGCCATGATCCTCAAGTTACGCGCGCGCGGCCTGGAAATAGGCGAACGCACTCTCGCTGGCGACGAAGTTGAGGTGCATCAGGCGGCTGGTGGCGTCATCGACGCGCGGGAGACCGTCCGCCAAGCCGACCAGAACCTGCAGCCGAGAGAGCTCCTTGCGGCTCATCGTAATCATCGTCATCCGCCGTCACCCTCAGCGCCTGAACCGAAGGGAAGGCTTGTGACATTCCAAACGGTGAGGCCGGTGACATCTCTATTCGGTGATATGCACATGTCCAAGCGCCTGAATCCAGTTTTGACCGGCTACGGCCACCGCCGATCCCGATTGGCGATCTGCGCCGAACTCAGCACGTCCGGCCCCTCGGCCACCTGCGGTGCGTGATCCGGCAGCATCGCCGGATCGGCCCAGCAGGTCACCTGTCCGATCGTGCGCGTGCAATAGGGCGGCGGCGGTGGCAGCGGGTGCGGATGCCGACAATAGCTCTTGCCCCGGTCGAGCCGCACCATCGAGCAATCCCTACCGGTCACCAGCGAGATCACCGCATCGGGCACGGTCCGATGAATCGTGGTGATCGCCAGCACGTTGCCGGCGACGCCGATTCCCGCCTCGGCGCCGGCGCCCAGGCCGCAGCCGGCGAGCGGAATCAGGCACAGGAAAACGAGCAAGCGATGCATCGCCTTTTAATGCCTTGAAAAAATGAAAATCGGGTTACGTTGCCCTATGCCCCGCGCGCCGCTATGGTCCGCCCGCCTTACCTTGAACGACTTTGCGCGCAGCCCCGCCAACCCTGCGCGCGTATTGGAGCGAAACCGCGCGTGCCCGATATTTTCGACGAAGTCGCCGACGATCTGCGTGCCGAGCGCACCCGGAAATTCCTTGCCCGCTATGCCGGCGCGTTCGTCGCCGCCGCGGTGCTGGTGCTGATCGGCATCGGCGGATGGAAGACCTGGCAATGGTATCAGCATCGCCAGAACGTCCGCGCCGCCACTCAATACATGGCCCTGACCGACCGGATCGCCCAGGCCGGCCCAGGCCTCGCCAAGGCCGGCGAGATCAAGGACGCGAAGGCGCTGGTCGATTTCGCGGCCAAGGTACCGGCCGGCTACGCGACCCTCGCGCGCTTCCGCGCCGCCGCGCTTTATAATGCCGCCGGCGATGCCCAATCCGCCGAGGCGCTGTGGAACCGGCTCGGCGCGTCCGCCAGCGGCGCCGGGCCGATACTGCGCGGCCTCGCCAATCTGCTCTGGGCGCAGCACGCCATGGGCGTCACTCCCGATGCCACGGTGATGGCCCGGCTCAAGCCGCTGATGGCACCGTCGAACCCGTGGCACGATCTCGCCCAGGTGAACGCAGCGGTGCTCGACATGCAGGCGGGCAAGAATGCCGAAGCGAAATCGCTGCTCGATCGCGTTTCCGCCGATCCGGCCGCCCCGGCCAATCTGCGCAATCTGGCCGAAGGCCTCATCGCCAAACTGAACGGATAATCGAGCACAACATGACTGAATCACGCGCGATGACCAAACTCGGCCGGCGCAGCGCGATGCTGCTTTCCGCCGGATTGCTCTCGGGGTGCAGCCTGTTCGAGGGCTCGACCAAGAAACCCGTGCCCGGCGTGAAAATCCCGGTGCTTCCGCCGCACCAACCTCTGGTCGCGAACCCCGCCGCCCCGCCGGTGCGGCTTCCGCCATCAGCCGCGCTCAACGCATGGACGCAGGCAGGCGCCAATGCGCGGCACAACCCCGGCTCCGTCTCGCTCCCCGCGCGGCTGGCGCAGGCATGGCGAACCGGCATCGGCGCCGGCGGCACCTATCGCCGCTCGCTGCACACCCAGCCGGTCGTCGCCAATGGGCGCGTCTTCACCATGGACGCCAACGGCTTCGTCGATGCGGTCGCCCTGGAAACCGGGCGGCATCTCTGGCGCCAGAAAATGCGGCCCAGGCACAATACCAGCTTCGCCTTCGGCGGCGGCCTCGCGATCGACGGCGGGATACTCTACGTGGCCACCGGATTCGCCGAACTGCGCGCGCTCGATCCCGCAACCGGCGCGGCGCACTGGATGAAGAAGCTCGATCAACCGGCACGCTCCGCCCCCGCCATCGGCGGCGGGCAGATCTACATCGTCCTGCTCGACAACACCCTGACCGCGCTGGACGCCAAAACCGGCGATTTCGCCTGGCGCTTCCCCACCGGTTCTTCCTCCAACTCGATGTTCGGCGCGGGCGCGCCCGCCTACGACCAGGGCGTCGTGGTGGCCGGCTTCGGCACCGGCCTGCTCGCCGGGATCAACGCGACCACCGGCTCGGCTCTCTGGGAACAGAGCCTCGCCGCCGGCTACGACGTGACCAACCCGCTCAACGTATCGAGCATCGTCGCCAACCCGGTGATCGGCGGCAATCTGGTGGTCGCAACCGGCCTCGCCGGCTCGACCGTTGCGTTCGACCTGCGCTCCGGCCGGCGCATCTGGGGGCACGGCGCGGGCGGCGCCGAAACCCCCGCGATCGCCGGCGACTGGCTGTTCCTGCTCACCGACGATCAGCGCCTCGCCGCGATCCATATGCAGGAAGGTTATACCGCCTGGGTTACCGCCCTGCCCGCCTGGCGCAACCCGAAGACCGATTCCGGCCCGATTTCCTGGCACGGCCCGCTGCTGGCCGGCAACGGGCTGATCCTGACCGGCTCGGATCGCCGGATGATCGTGGTCGACGCGCGAACCGGCGTTCTGCTCACCCCGCCCGACCGCGCGCTCGGGCTCAACGGTGTCGCGGACATGGCGCCGATCGCCGCGGGCGGCAATCTTCTGGTCCTCACCCGCAATGCGGTGCTGACCGCGTATCGATGACCGTCCCTGAATCCCGCCCGCCGCGCATCGCCATCTGCGGGCGGCCGAATGTCGGCAAATCGACCCTGTTCAACCGTCTCGCGGGAAAGCGGATCGCTCTGGTCGCCGACGAGCCGGGGGTGACGCGCGACCGCAAGGAAGCCTGGGGCGATCTCGCCGGCCGCCGGGTGCAGCTCATCGACACCGCCGGGCTCGAGGAAGCGCCGCCCGCCAGCCTGCCGGGCCGGATGCGCGCCTCCACCGGCACCGCCGTCGAACAGGCCGATCTCGTGCTGTTCATGATCGATTCGCGCGCCGGCCTGCTGCCCGAGGACCGACACTTCGCCGCCTGGCTGCGCCGTGCGAACAAGCCGGTCATCGTCGTCGCCAACAAGGCCGAGGGCAAAGGCGGTGGTGCGGCCGCCCTCGAAGCCTACGCACTCGGCCTCGGCGAACCGGTCGCGATTTCCGCCGAACATAACGAAGGCGTGTCCGACCTCATCGACCAGATCGTCGAAACCTTGCCCGAAGCGTCCGGCGATACGGAAAGCGAGGGCGCCCGCCCGCTCCATCTCGCCATCATCGGCCGGCCCAACGCGGGCAAATCGACCCTGCTCAACCGCCTACTCGGCGAGGAGCGCACGATCACCGGCCCCGAACCCGGTCTGACCCGAGACGCCATCGCCGCCGAACTCACCGACGCCAAGGGCACGCGCTACCGCCTGTTCGACACCGCCGGCCTGCGCCGCCGCGCGCGCGTCGAACCCGGTCTCGAAAAACTCTCGACCTCCTCGGCCATCGAGGCGCTGAAATTCGCCGACACGGTGATCCTCGCGATCGACGCGCATGAAGGCATCCACGACCAGGATCTGCATATCGCGCGGCTCGTCGAACGCGAAGGCCGCGGCTGCGTCATCGCCCTGACCAAATGGGATCTGGTCGAAGATCGCGACAAGACCCGTCGCGCAATCAAGGACCGGCTGGACTCGTCGCTCGCGCAAATGAAGGGCATCGTCACCGTGCCGCTTTCCGCCGAAACCGGCGAAGGCATGGCAAAGCTGCTGCCCGCCGTGCGCGAGGCCGATGCAATCTGGAACAAGCGCGTCTCCACCGGCGCGCTGAACCGCTGGTTCGAGGGCGCGCTGGAACGCTTCCCGCCGCCCCTGGTGGACGGCCGCCGGCTCAAGTTGCGCTACATCACCCAGGTCAAGGCCCGGCCGCCCAGCTTCGCCCTGTTCGGCACCCGCGCCGAAGCGACGCCGGAGACCTATCAGCGCTATCTGGTGAACAGCCTGCGCGACCAGTTCGATCTGCCCGGCACCCCGATCCGCCTCTCCCTTCGCGGCACCAAAAACCCTTACGCCGAGGACTGATCCAGGCGCACGCGGTCAGGCGCGATAGATCGTCGGAAACCAGTCCTCGCGCAGCCTCTGCCCGTCCGCCATGCCGTGCCCGGGAAACGGCGGCGATGTGCGGCCGGGCCGGGTCACGTAGCGCGCGTCATCGCCCAGAAGCCGGAGCGAAAACGCGCGCCGCCGCGTCGTGGCATCGTTGCCCCGCGCGCCATGGAGGGTTTTGAAGCTGAATGCCACGGCATCGCCCGGCTGCATCTCCCATTCCAGCACGCGGTATTTCCCCGGCTCCGCATCGGGGTCGGGAACAGGCATATAGGCACCTTCATCGGGGTAGAAATTCTCCTCGGACAGCCAGCGCGTCGGCAAGACCGGCTTTGCCCATTTATGCGAACCCGCGACGCATCGCAGCGAAGCTTCCCCAACCGGGTCCATCGGCGACCAGAAACTGACGGTCTGCTCGCCCTCGACGAAGTAATACGGGCTATCCTGATGCCACGGCGTCGGCTTCGACGTGCCGGGTTCTTTCACGAGAACGTGGTCGTGAAAGATCTGCACGGTCCGCGATCCCATCAGCCGGGCCGCCACCTCGGCCGCCGGCGATTCGCGGATCGCCGCCTCGAACTCGGGAATCCGGGTCCAGTTGCAATAATCGTCGAAAAACCTGCCGCTTTCGCCCGCTTTAAGGTTCTCGGCGGCGTACGGCCCCGGCTCGCTCATGTTGCGCTCGATGCCGGCGCGGATCGTCTCGACCCAATCCCCGAACAATCCCCTCACCAGCACGACGCCATCTCTCTGGAAGCTGTCGATCTGGTCCTGGGTCGGCAATGTCGCTGTGCTCATCGGTCTCGCTCCTGATCGCTTAAGACATGAAAGCATTTTACGTACGCCAGATATGAACAAATCAGAAACGTCCTGTGTTTACTTGATCCCGGTTCAGGTGGAGATCTCGTAACTCTGCTTGAGCAGGTCGTAGATTGGGCCAACCAACGCTTCTTCGCCTTTTTCACAGCACTCGAACAGGTCGTAGCGTGAAATGATGTCCTGTGGCTGAGTGTCGATACGTAGGCAGCCAACATCAAGGTAATTGGCAAGAATTTCCTGTGACCGCTGATCGGAGAGCTGACCGGCGATTACCTGCTGTTCTTGGCACAGTTTCGGCATGTCGGCGATGAAGGCGCTGCCGTCCGCAGGCATCCTGACCGAGCGGAACGGAAACTCCGCCCGGACATCGATCCATTGCAGGGCAGCCTTCTCGAAGCTGACCTCGGTGAAACCGGCGAGTTCCGGCACGCCCTTGCGGGCGGTATCTTTCTCGTCTGAATATTTTCCCCGGAATGTGAGGTCCTGGAAAGCTCCTTCGAACCGGCAGTTCACGAAGCCGCTGCATCCAAAATCCACCCCGCTCAGCTTCTTGAACACGAAGACGCAGTTAACAAACTGCGGATCGCCGATGCTTGTCTTGGCAAGCTTTATGTTTTCAAAGTGGCAATTAATATAGCGTGATTGATATTCGTCCTTCTTGCTGGTGTTATAATCAAAACCAATGGCCCCAACCTGCCACTCACAGCGATAGAACCGGCAATTGATGAAGGTGCAGCCGTAATCCCCGAAATCGTTCATATCGGCATAATCAAAGACGCAATCCTGAAAGACACTGTGCTCAGCGACCGTTTCAGCAAGTGACCCTGCGGTGAAATCGCACGATTTGAACACGGCATGGTTCAACGATTTCTTGCGCCGCGCATCTGGAGGGCAGAGCCGCAGTCCCCGCAGATCGAACAGCCCGTCCTCGGTCCTGCCGAAGGGTTGGGTCCGCAGCGCCTCGTCGGGATCGATCCCGGCCCAGCGCTCGCGCCATTCGGTGAATTGCTTGGCGGTATGGCGCTTCGGCGGGCGGGATGCGGAAAGTTCGGTCATAATGCTTACGGTATCAGAAAATCGTCGATGATTGGTACTTCGGGTTCCTCGGGCATGATCGGGGTGTCCGGCGGACCTTGAGATGAGGCGGGAGCAATTTTCGGCGGAGGCATTGGCGGCTGCGGGTCGATCGTTTTGCCGCTGGTATCCAGATGCATCAGGTCATCACCGTATTTCAGCCGGTGCGCCTGGAGTTGGCCCTGGGTGGTCATGTCGTACTGGTCGCCCGTATCCTTGTCGATGAAATCTGGGCCACGATTGGATTTCCCCGTGATTCGCTTGTTTAAAGCGTCATCTTTTCTAACTTGGTCACGTGCCTCCTTGTCGATCTGAGTGCCTCGGAACCGCGCTCGCGCGTTCGGGTCTTTCTTGATCGCACGCAACTGTCGATCGGTGTACACGTCCTTATCCGGCCCCCGATCGATTTTCCCGGCGGCGCTGGTGGTATGGTCTTGTAGGTGCCGGTAGACCTGCTCGCGGGTCAGGGGCGGGCTCTGGGGCGTGGTCGTGTCCGATACCAGGGTGATCGTTGGCGCGCCCGCATTGGTACCACCCGTTCCACCGGCCGCGCCACCCATGCCGATCAGTACGGTCGGCATTCCGCCGACGATCACCCCGCCATGGGCGGTCTGGTCGCCCATCCGCGCCGCCGGCATTCCGCCGATCAGCACCGTCGGCGAGCCCATCACGATGGTATCGGGCGGCCCCACGCAGGTCACCAGGTCGGAAACCCTTGCCGCCGGCAGCCCGCCGATCAGCACATTCGGCGCGCCCTTGACGATCGGGCCGCCGACATGAGGCACCGGCCCGTCGCTGGCTGGGCAGGTGTGCATGTCGGTGATCCGCGCCGCGGGCTTTTCTCCAGCCATGAGGCAATCTTGCCCGACCAAGCGGTCCTGGCAAGACCGCAATCAGGTGGTCGGTCCATGGAACAGGATGATCGGCGGCGGAGCGCGTCGTAGAGCATGGCCTTTTCCACCTTGAGCCAAGTCGCGCGCGAACTGACTGACGGCATCGCGGCGATGCCCGGTCTCGCCTGCGGGATTTCGGCATCCCGGCGATCGGGGATAAAGACGGAATCATCAATCGAAACCGAGGAGTTCCAGCATGGCGCGATTTGACGGCAAGGTCGGCGTGATTACGGGAGCGGCAAGCGGCATCGGCCGCGCGATCGCGGAGCAATTTGCCCGCGAAGGCGGCCACGCGGTGATCGCCGATCTCGATCTCGACACGGCACAGGCAACCGCGCGCGAGATCGGCGCACTGGGGCCGGAAGCCTTCGCGGTCGCGATGGATGTTTCCGACGAAGCGCGGGTGCAGGCGGGAATCGACGCGGTCGGCGCCAAATTCGGCCGGATCGACGTTCTGGTCAGCAATGCCGGTATTCAGATCGTCCACCCGGTCCACGAATTTCCGTTCGCCGAATGGAAGAGGCTGCTCGCCATCCATCTCGACGGCGCGTTCCTCACCACCAGGGCATGCCTCAAATACATGTACGCCCAGAAAAGCGGCGCGATTGTCTATATCGGTTCGGTCCATTCGAAAGAAGCGTCCAGGCTCAAATCGCCCTATGTCACGGCGAAGCACGGGCTGATCGGGCTGTGCAAGGTCGTTGCCAAGGAAGGCGCGGAATTCGGCGTGCGCGCCAATGTGGTCTGCCCCGGCTATGTGCGCACGCCATTGGTGAATAAACAAATCCCCGAACAATCGAAGGCGCTGGGCATCACCGAGGATGCGGTGATCCGCACCGTCATGCTGCGCGACACCGTCGATGGCGAATTCACCACGGTCGAGGATGTCGCCGCGGCGGTGCTGCATTTCGCCGGCTTCCCGACCAATGCGCTCACCGGTCAGTCGCTCGTCGTCAGCCATGGCTGGTTCATGCAATGAACCGGAAGACCGATATCGGAACGAGTTCGAAACGTCATCGCGAGCGCAGCGAAGCAATCCATGGTTGAGCGCCCTCAGGATCGGGACACTGGCCTGATCGACATCACAGGCCGAAATATGCCTCGCGCACCGCGTCGCTCGCTTCAAGCTCGGCGCGCGTGCCCGAGAGTTTCACCCGCCCGCCATCGATCAGGAATCCACGATCGGCGAGGGCGAGAAATGCCACGTTCTGCTCGGCGATCAGCAGCGACGTGCCGTGCCCGATCGTTGTTTTCAGCACCTCGATCACCTGCTTGACGAACACCGGCGCCAGACCCGACGACGGCTCGTCCATCAGGAGAAGTTTCGGCTCGGAGACCAGAACTTTCGCGATTCCGAGCATCTTGCGTTGGCCGCCCGACAGGCTCGCCGCGAGGTCGCGCCGCTTTTTCGCCAGATCGGGAAACAGGTCGAACAACAGCGCGCCGCGCTTGCGCACTTGCGCATCGCTCAGGAAATACCCACCGAGCCGGATATTCTCCTCGATCGATAACGTGGGAAACACCCCGAGTTCCGACATGAACGCGATGCCGCGCCGGATTCGCTGGTCCGGCGGCAGGGTCTGCAGCGCTTCGCCCTCGAAAGCGATCGACCCGCTCCAGCACGGCAGCAAACCGATGATCGTGCGCAGCAGCGTGGTCTTGCCCGCGCTGTTCGCCCCGAGCAGAAGCACCGTTTCGCCGGCGCCGACATCGAGATCGATGCCCCAGAGAATCTGCATCGCGCCATAGCCGGATGTCACGCCGCCGAGTTCGAGCAATGCCATCCCGCTAACCCCCGATGAACGCGGCGACCACGTCCGGGTTCTCGGACGCCGCCTTCAGCGTCCCCTCGAACAGCATCCGCCCGGCGCCGAGAACGATCACCCGGTTGGTGATTCGATTGAGAAAATCGAGGAGATGCTCGACCACGATCAGCGCGATGCCGCGCTGGGCCAGGCGCTGGAGCAGATTCGCAATCGCGCCGAGTTCCGAGGGATTGAGCCCGGCGCCGATCTCGTCGATCAGCAGCAATTTTGGATCGGTCGCCAGGGCGCGGCCCAGATCCAGCATTTTCTGCTGATTGACCGTGAGCCCTCCGGCCATAATCGCCGCATGGCCGGCGAGATCGATCTCGGCGAGCACAGCATCGGCATCCATCCCGCGCGCCCCGCCGAAATGCGCCGCCACTTCGATATTTTCCCGCACGCCCATCTCACGGAACGGTTTGGGTACCTGGAACGTTCGGTTGATTCCCAAGTGCGCGAGCCGGAACGGCGCCAGCCCCTGCACCGGCCGCCCCTGGAACCGGATTGTCCCGGCATCCGCGCGATGCACGCCCGAAATCAGGTTGATCGCGGTGGTCTTACCCGATCCGTTCGGCCCCACCAGCCCGACGATTTCCCCCGGCTCGACCGAAAAGCTCAACCGGTTGAGCACGATATTGCCGCCGAATGCCTTGCCGACGCCATCCAGCCTGAGCAGCGGTTCAGAAGACACGCACACCCCTCCGCGTCAGCAATGACGATACGCCGTTCGGCAGGAACAGAACCAGCAGCACGATCAACGCCCCGTAGAGCAGTTCGAAACCCTGCGGGAACGAAATGCCGATGCCGTTATAGAGCAGATAGAGCGACGCCGCGCCGATGATCGGCCCGATCACCGTGCCGACGCCCCCGAACAGCGCGAACACGATGGCGAATACGCTGATCTGCAGGGTGAACACCGCATCGGGATAGAATACCGACAGGTTCCACGCATAGGTGCCGCCCGCCAGTCCCGCGATCCCGGCGGAGGCCAGCCAGACCAGCACGCGCTGGCGCACCACGTCGATTCCCGCCATCGCCGCGCTCACCGGGTCCTGCGTCATCGCCCGCAAGCCAAGACCGAAGCGGGATGCGCGAAAATAGGCGGCCAACCCGGTCGCGAGCAGCAATATCGCCAGCATCGTCAGATAGCTCGCCTCCGGCGCATAGACCCGGTCGATCTTCAAACCATAGGGCCCGCCGGTGATTTTCGACAAATTCCCGTTCGAGACGACGAAGAACATGATCTGCGACGCCGCGAGATTGGCGATCGAGAAATACGCGCCGGAAAGCCGCAGCAGCGGCCCAAGAATGATCGCGATCACGATAGACCCGATCCCGCCGCCGATCACGCAGGCGATCACCGGCAGATCCGTGTGCAGAACCAGCAAGGATGTCGCATAGGCGCCGGCGCCGAAGAACCCGACATAGCCGAACGGCAGATAGCCGGTGAACCCGTAAAGCAGGTTGAGCCCCTGGGTAAGCACGACGAACGTCATCATCTGGAACAGCAATGACTGATTGCCGTAAACATGCGGCAGGATCAGGAATACCACCGCCAGCAACACAACGACGACGATCCCCGGCCACGCTCCCCGATCACGCATGGCGGACCGCCTTGCCGAGCAGGCCGCTCGGGCGGATCAGCACGATGACGACCAGCAGCACATAGGGCACCAGGTTCGACCAGGACGCGTAGAATGTCTGCATCAGCATTGTGCCCAGGCCGAACACCAGGCCGCCCACCACGGTGCCGAGCGGATTGCCGAGCGAGCCGATGATGATGATGGCGAAGGATGTCGTGGTCAGGCCGGTGCCGATATCCGGCGACACCGACCCGAGCAGATAGGGCACGAACACGCCAGCCGCGCCGGCGAGCGCCAACCCCATCACGAAGGCGATGGCGGAAACCCGATCGACATTGATTCCCGTCGCGCGCGCTTCGTCGCGATCGGCCATGATCGCCCGCGTCGCATAGCCGAGCTTGGTTCGCGCGAAATATCCATACAAACCGCCGATCGCCAGCACGCTGACCAGCACCGCGACCCACCAGCTATCGGGAAATTCCTGCCCGAGCACGCCAAGATTGCCGGCCCCCAGCGCATCGCCCGGCAGCGAGCGCTGGTCGGCGCCGAAGCCGAACACCGCCAAGGCCTCGATGATCTGCGCGATGCCGAAAAACAGGATGAACGACAGCATCTCCGGGTCGTGGCTCTTCTGCAGGCGCGGCACCACCGCATAGTACAACGGATAGCCGATTACGATCGCACCCGCGATCGCCAGCGGAATCCCGAACAGCGGGTTGAGCCCGAGATCGCGCGACAGCAGATACGCCCCGAACCCGCCGAGCATGATGAATTGCCCGTGCGCCAGGTTGATGATGCGCATCACGCCGAAAATCAGGTTCAGCCCGATGCCGATCAGGCTGAAGAACAAGCCGTATAATATGCCGCCGATCACGGCGTATTCGAGCAAGCCCACCATGATTGCAGCCTCTCAAAACCGGGCGGAAATCACCCGGCAGGATTGCCGCCTGCCGGGTCTCGCTGACGTTCCGTTATGTCTTCGGCGCCGGATAGACCGCCTTGCCGGTCGCCTTGGCCTTCGGATAGACCACGACGATCTTGTTGCCCTTGCCCTGCGGCACGAGCTGAGCCACCGGCAGCAGCTCGCCGAGCTGGGCGCCGTGATCGGTCATCTTGAACGCGCCGAGCAGGGTCTTGGTTTTGCCCGACATCCCCAGCAGCGCCCGGTCGAACGAGATCTGGGTGAATTGCGGCGCGGTCTTCAGCATGTCCTGCATGATGACGCCGGTATTGTAGCCCGCCGCGTTCAGGAAGTTCGGCGCCTCATGCTTCGCCGCCGTATAGGTCTTCACGAAATCGTCGGTGTTCAGCCCCGACGTGACATGGCTGAATTTCACCAGCGGCGGCGTCGGATAGGTGTAGGTATAAGCGAGCGTCTTCGCGCCGACATTCTTGGTCAGAAGAGCGAGCAACTGGCCGGGGAAAATCGTGAAGGTCATGTTGAAATGCAGCCCGCTGCCCGACAGCGCGCGCAGAAACGCGATGTCGTTCGGCGGATAGCCGAGTTCGATCACCACATCCGGCCGGCGCGCCGCGATCGTGTGCAGCAGCACGGTGTAGTTGGACTCGGAGGTCGGCACTCCATGAAAATAGACCGGCTTCACCCCGCCTTTGGCAAGCACCGCTTTCAATGTGTTGGCCTGCGACGCATCGAAATCGTTCGACCCGTAGAGCACCGCGACGCGTTTGATCTTCTGCTTCAGCAGGTAATCACCGAGCGGGATCGGCCAGACCGTGGAAGCCGGAATGCTGACATCCGCCAGGTAGTGCGTCTTCTTGGTGAAGAAATTCGCGCCCGAGCCGGTCGGGTCGATCAGCAGCATATGATGCTCGGCGGCCAGCGGCACCGCGACCGAGGTGAGCACCGAGCCGAAATCGGCGACCAGCAGGTTCACTTTATCCTGAGTGATGAGCTGATTGTACAGGGTCGTCGCGGTCGCGGTCGAACTCTGATCGTCATAGGCGATGATCTTGACCGGGATTTTCTTGTCGAATGCCTTGACGAACACGCCGCCCGCCTTGTTGACCCCTGCCGCCCAGAATTGCAGCCCCTGATATTGCCCCTCGGACGCGACAGCAAACGATCCGCTGCTGGCATAGAGCGTGCCGATCTTCAGTACCGCCGGCGCGGTCGCAGCTCCGGCGCTCCCCGCCGCCAGCGCCGACATCGCGGCACCGGCCACGCAAGCCGCCGCAATCCTTGATTTCGACTTGGCCATTTCGGTCTCCCCCGATCCCTGAGTAGAAAATATTTCAAAAAAACTTACGTCAACGCAAAATTTTTGTAATCTTGGCTCGCCGCGCGATCAAGCCCCATCGCAGCAGCGTGATCTCGCGAAATCGGGTTTTGGTCAGACGAGCAGCTACAACTCGACGTTGTTTAAAGGCAACGACAGCCAGAACCGGTCATTGCGAGGCGGTGAAACCACCGAAGCAATCCATCACGCGGAGAAAACAGCGATCGTACAATTTCCGTCGGCGCCTTCAGCGCCGCGTCGTCCGCACGATGATCGGGCGAAACCGCACGCCGTGCCGCGCCATCTGCAAACGGAACAATCCGTAGCAGACGAGACCGGCCACGATCAGCACCGGCACGGTGAACACCGCGAGCCAGAAAGCCAGCGCGCCGAATCCCAGCAACAGCGCGAAGGCGGCAAGCCGCAGCATGATCGCCCCGAGGGACGGCTTCGGCCGCTCCGGGAAGTCGCCTTCCAGCGTCATATCGATGACGGGACCATTGCCTTGGTTCATGACACGTATCGTGGCGCCGCGAAGCGGTTTCGGCAAGAGGGAATCGGCTGGAGCCAAAGTAAACTCTTGGCAATCGTGCGGCAATCGCGGTTCCCGCGCGGCATTGCTTGATCCGGTGCCGCCACTTCCCCATCTGTTCCGCAATGAAACCGGCCCTCACGCACCGCCACGCGCTGTTCCTCGATCTGGATGGCACGCTTCTCGATCTCGCGCTCACGCCGGCGGATGTCGAGGTGCCGCCTGGCCTCGGATCGCTCCTCACCGGCCTCGCGGCCCAGAGAAACGGCGCACTGGCGATCCTGTCCGGCCGCACCCTCGTCGATATCGACGCGGTGACCGGCGCGATCCTGCCGGCCGGCGCGGAACACGGATTTCTGCTGCGCGACGCGACCGGAACGATCACCCGTCCGGTCGCGCAATCGGCCAACCGGCCCGAATGGTGCGCGGCGCTGGAACAGGCGGCCCTCGCCATGCCGGGCGTCGCGATCGAACTGAAAACCTACACGCTGGTCGCGCATTTCCGCCAAGCCCCCGAACGCGGGCCCGAATTGCGTGCGATGATCGAGGCGATGATCACCGGCGATCCCTCGGTCGAGCTTCTCGGCGCGCATATGGCCTGGGAAATCCGCCCCAAAGGCGCGGGCAAGGGAAGCGCGCTGCACTGGTTCATGCGGCATCGGCCGTTCGCGGATAAAATCCCGGTTTTCGTCGGCGACGACGTCACCGACGAGGCGGCGATCGACGCGGCAAAGGCGCTGGGCGGTATCGGCCTGCATGTCGCGCGGGATTTCGGCGGCGAAACAAAATCGGTGCGCGCGTGGTTGAACGAGGTCCGCATGAACGGAGAGGGTTGAATGTCGCGCCTCGTCGTCGTCTCGAACCGGGTGTCGATGCCCACCGAACGCGGCGCGCGCGCCGGCGGTCTCGCGGTCGCCCTCGCCGATGCGATGACCCCCGGATCGGTCTGGTTCGGCTGGTCAGGCAAGCGCATGCCGGCCACGTCGAACGCTGCCACGATCGTCGAAAACAAAGGCGTCACCTACGCAACGATCGACCTGAGCGAATCGGATTACCACCGCTACTATGTCGGCTTCTCCAACGGTTCGCTCTGGCCGTTGCTGCATTACCGGACCGGGCTGCTCGAATTCCGGCGTGATGACTACGAAGGCTACCTCGCGGTCAACGAAATCTTCGCGGACCGCCTGACCCCCCTGCTCAAGCCGGACGACATCGTCTGGATTCACGACTACCAGTTGCTCACCATGGCCGAAGCCTTGCGCCAGCGCGGGGTGCGCAACCGGATCGGGCTGTTTCTCCACATCCCGTTTGTGCCGCCTGCGGTGCTTCACGTGCTGCCGTCGGCCTCGGTCCTGGTGCGCGCGATGGCTGCGGCGGATCTGGTCGGGTTCCAGACCCATGGCGACCGGATGAATTTTCTCGAATCCGCCGCCTCCTGCATGGGTGCCGCGCCCGACGCGACAAACGGCTTCATCCATCAGGGCCATCGCACCGAAACCATCGTCGCCCCGGTCGGCATCGACGCGGACGGCTTCGCCCAGGCCGCGAAGCGCGCCGCCAACATGGCGGAGACCAAGCGCCTGATCGAAAGCCTGGTCGGGCGCGACCTCGCCATCGGCGTCGACCGGCTCGACTACACCAAGGGCCTGCCGCAGCGCTTCGACGCGTTCGGCCAGTTGCTGCACCGCCACCCCGAACATCTGCGCCGGATCAGCTTTCTGCAGATCGCCGCGCGCTCGCGCGAGGACGTCGATCGCTACCAGTCGCTGCGCCGCGAGCTCGACCGCAAGGCCGGCGACATCAACGGCGCCTATTCCGATTTCGACTGGACGCCGCTGCGCTACATGACCCGCGCGGTCAACCGCAATACCATCGCCGGGTTCTACCGGCTCGCGCGGATCGGCGTGGTGACGCCGCTGCGCGACGGCATGAATCTCGTCGCCAAGGAGTTCGTCGCCGCACAGGATTCGGCCGATCCCGGCGTCCTTGTTTTGTCGCGCTTCGCCGGCGCCGCCGAAGACATGACCGAGGCGCTGATCGTCAACCCCTACGACGCCGACGCCGTCGCCGACGCGATGCACGCGGCGCTGATCATGGAAAAGGACGAACGCATCACCCGGCACGCGGCCCTTCTCGCCAAAATCCGCAAGCACACGGCGGCGTCATTCTGCCGTGACTTTTTGCGTCGCCTCAAATTCATCGAACGCGCCACCGGGTAGCACCGCCCGCATATGCGGCGGCACCGAGGCCACCGTCTCGACATGCGGGTCGAGCGGCAGCACCAGCCGCCGCGCGAGCAGGCATTGCCCGCCTCCCGCCGTGCCATAGAGCGGGTCGCCGATAATCGGATGGCCGAGCGCAGCGCAATGCACCCGCAACTGATGGGTTCGCCCGGTGCGCGGCCGCAGTTCCAGCAGTGCCCGCTTTTCGCTCCGCGCCAGCACCCGCCAGTCGGTCGCCGCCGGATCGCCGCTTGGATCGGCCACGATCTGCCAGCCCGATTTTTCGTTGCGTTTGGCAAGAGCCAGCGCAATTGTCCCCGCTGCCTTGTCCGGCACGCCCTCGACCACCGCCCAATAAATTTTAGTCACCAGCCGCTCGGCGAACGCCCGTTGCAGGAGCAAAAGCGTGGATTTGCGGCGGGCGATGGCAAGGCAGCCGGCGGTATCCGCATCGAGCCGATGGGCGAGCCACGGCCCGTCCTGACCGCGCCGCCACAGCGGAAACCAATCCTCCACGCTCGCCCCGCCGCGCGGTCCCGCATGACACGGCAAGCCCGCCGGCTTGTCGATAACCAACAAATGGTTCGACCGGAACAGAATGGCGGGAACGGCAATCATTCGATTTCGGCGGGACGGGTCACGTCCTCATAGTATTGCGGCGCTTCGTAGCGATCGTACATGCCGTAATCGCGGATCACCCGGACATGCCGGCTCAGTGCGCCGTCCGGCGGCTCAAACCGCGCGGCGGCATCGGCATCCCGCCAGGACAGCAGCAGCAGAAAATCCCCCGGCGTCAGGATCGCCTCGAACGCATCCCATGTAACAAGACCGTCCACACCCTCGGGCGGCTCGACCTGTTGCTTCGTCTCGATAATGGAAATCACCTTCGCCGCGCCCGTCTCGGTGGCATCCAGGCGCTGCTCGGGCAGTGTGCTGCCTTCGGGATCATCGGTATCGACGGTGATCTGGCCCACGCGCAGGTGATAGTCCTGGAAAATCTCGAACCGCCCCTTCTTCTGAACCGCGTGATGCAATGCATGGGTGCGCCAGCGCACCAGCGCCTTCTCGTCGCGCCAGACCGACAGCGACAGCAGCCATCCTTCCCGCCGCTTGGACCGATACCGCACATTGTCGACAAACCCGTTCACCCGGACCAGCTCGGGCCGCAGCATCCCGGCATGGCCGATATAGGCGTCCCACTGCTCCGGCTTGGGATGAACCTCGAAAATCACGGCGAACATGAACCAAACTCCCGTTCTCGATCTACTGGTCACACATAGAGCGTGATCGGCCGTTCGGACATAACCTCGCGACCTTCGAGAAAAATGAGCGCCTCCCGGTATAGCGGCAAGCGCCGCCGCACCTTCTGTAAGCCGTGCCTGGATTGGAGCGAGCGGCGCCCGCACCTTGCCGGCGTGGTCGGGGCGGCACTGGCCACGCGGGCTTTCGATCTCGGTTGGGTGGAGCGAATCAAGGACAGCCGCTCTATCACGATCACGCAAGCCGGGCGCCGTGGTTTCTCCGAAGCATTCGGCGTGACGCTGGCGTAGGTCACGGTCGCCGCCCAGGCGTAAGGATCGGAATCTGGATCGGAGATAAGTGATGCCCGCGGCAACAGTCGTTATGATACGCGTCGAATCTGAACAGCCGCAAAGTTGACGGCATCACTCGAGCGTAATGAACCGGCCGTGATCACGGCGCTGCCCCGCGCAGCCTCTCGGGTACGACGAAACCCAGCCGGCGCGGAATGTCCCACACCTCGTTGATCTGCCGCACGATGCGAAACCCTGCGCGCTGGTAGTTCGGCAGAGCGCGCGGATGATCGGCGGTGCAGGTATTCACCGTCATGCCGCGTACCGGCCCGGCGAACACCTGTTCGATCGCGGCTCCGAGCAGCGAAAACCCGATCCCCTTGCCGATCGCCCCCGGCAACAGCCCGAAATAGCTGAGATTGACATCGGGCCACGGCGTTGCGTCCAGTTCGAAAAATCCCGCAACCACACCATCCATCCTCAGAACCTGCACGGCGATCGCGGGATCGGCCAGCAACCGGCCGAGCATGTCGTCGGGCATCATCCGGCGCAGCCACCACAGCCAATCCTGGCCCACCCGGTCGTACAGATCGCGATAGGTCGCGACATCCATGCGTCGCATCGGCTCCAGCACCGCATTTTCCGGCATCTTCCGCCATGTCACCGGCGGCTTGCGGTCGAGGCGCAGGAACGTCACGGTCACCAGCACCCGATCGGTCGCTTCGCCAGGCCGGGCGCGGGCATAATCGAACATTAGGGTGTGTACCCGATAGCGGCGTGAGTCGCGATGGGCGCGAAAATCGTGACTGAGCAGGCGGCCGGCGCAGGACGATGTGGTTCATCGGCCAAGCCGGACAACGCCCTCAGCCGCGATTTGCGCCGCAGCCCGAAGGGACCGGGGGCTTTTGGCCCCAAGGTCGCAAAGATTCGGTGTCGTTCGTCGCTCATGATCGGCAAGATCATCGCGCTCCTCTCTCCTGGCCAGCGGCCAAAATCCCTCCGGTCGCGGCCACACCGCTATCGGGTACACACCCGCAACCTCAGTCCTCCAGGAAGCTCCGCAATTTCCGGCTGCGCGAGGGGTGCTTCAGTTTGCGCAGCGCCTTCGCCTCGATCTGCCTGATCCGCTCGCGGGTCACGTTGAACTGCTGGCCGACCTCTTCGAGCGTATGGTCGGTATTCATCCCGATCCCGAAACGCATCCGCAGCACGCGCTCCTCGCGCGGCGTCAGCGACGACAGCACCCGAGTCGCGGCCTCCCTGAGGTTCGCATGAACCGCGGCATCCAAGGGTATGATCGCGTTCTTATCCTCGATGAAATCGCCGAGATGGCTGTCTTCCTCGTCGCCGATCGGCGTCTCCAGGCTGATCGGTTCCTTGGCGATCTTCAGCACTTTCCGAACTTTCTCCAGCGGCATCCCCAGTTTCTCGGCCAGTTCCTCCGGCGTCGGTTCGCGGCCGATCTCGTGCAGCATCTGGCGCGAGGTGCGCACCAGCTTGTTGATCGTCTCGATCATATGCACCGGAATGCGGATGGTGCGTGCCTGATCCGCGATGCTGCGGGTGATCGCCTGCCGGATCCACCAGGTCGCATAGGTGCTGAACTTGTAGCCACGGCGATATTCGAATTTATCCACCGCCTTCATCAGCCCGATATTGCCCTCCTGGATCAGATCGAGGAATTGCAGGCCGCGATTGGTATATTTCTTGGCGATCGAAATGACGAGGCGCAGATTCGCCTCGATCATCTCCTTCTTCGCGCGCGTCGAATCGCGCTCGCCGCGCGACACCGTGGCATAGACCCGGCGGAACTCCTCGATCGGCAATTGCGCCTCGGCGGCGATCCGGCCGATCTGCGCGCGCAATTCGGTAATCTGACTGCCATAGCGCGGCACGAACAGCTTCCAGCCCTTGCCGGGCAGTTTGGCGACATCGTCGAGCCATGCGGGGTCCATCTCACGGCCGCGATACGCCTTGAGGAACTCGTCGCGCGGAACCTTGCAGCTCTCCGCCAGCCGCAGCATCTGGCCTTCGAGGCCATTGAGGCGCTGGTTCAGCTCCTTGAGCTGGATCACCAGCTCCTCGATCCGGTTGTTGTGCAGCCGCACCTGCTCGACCTTCGCGACCAGTTCGTCGCGCAGCTTTTCGTAGGTCTTTTCCGAGCGGGTGCTGGCCTCCTCGCCGGCGGTCAGCGCATCCAGCCGCTTGTGCTGGAGCTTCATGAATTTCTCGTAGAGCTTCTCGATCTCGGTGAAGGTCTCGAACACCTCCGGCTTGAGCTTTTCCTCGACCGCCGAGAGCGACAGGCCGCTGCCCTCACCCTCATCCTCGTCCTCGACCTCCTCGGCCTGCGCCGCTGCCGGGTTGAACCCGCCATCGCCGCCACCCTGCGTCGCCTCCAGGTCGATCACGTCGCGCAGCAGCATCTTGCTGTCCTTCAGCGCCTCATGCCAGGAGACGATCGCGCGGAAGGTCAGCGGGCTTTCGCACAGCCCGCCGATCATCATGTCCCGCCCGGCTTCGATCCGCTTGGCGATCGCGATTTCGCCCTCGCGCGACAGCAACTCGACCGTGCCCATCTCGCGCAGATACATCCGCACCGGATCGTCGGTCCGGCTGCCGCTGGTTTCGCTGATGTTGCCGGCGGAGGCTTCCTCGTCGGCCTCCGCGACCTCTTCTTCCTTCTCGGCGCTGGGTGCCGCTTCGGCGTCTTCGCCTTCCTCGCTCTCGACGACCTGGATGCCCATTTCGCTGAGCATCGACATGACATCCTCGATCTGCTCGGAGCTGTTCTGGTCCGAGGGCAGCACGGCGTTGAGTTCGTCGAAGGTGATATAACCGCGTTCCTTGCCGCGCGCGATCAGGCGCTTGACCGAGGCGGACTGGATGTCGAGAGTCGCGGTGTCGGCCTCGGCCTCGGGAGCGGCGGTTTCGGTCGTGGCAGCTTGCTTGGTAGCCATAAGATATCGGACTCCAGAGAAAGACGGCGATTGGGGTCAGGCAGCGTCCGGGTCATCGGAATCGCACCGCACGACACGATTCAGAGCGGTGATCAACATGATATGCTTTGCTTGGTTTTCATGTGTCATATTCTGCGCCAAGCGGCGTTCCTGCTCGGCACATTCCTCGCGTAGCCGATCAAGATTAAGCAGCCCATAATTTTCATACCAAGAGGCTTCCAATTCCAACAGCGACGCTGCCTCCTTGGTCGCAGAACGCTGCGGGATGGTCGCGCCAATACGATCGGCGTTATCCCGAAGACCCAATTGGGTCAAATGGTTGAGCAAGTCGCTAGAGTCAAGTGTCTCCGCGCCATGCAGCCAGGCCGACATGGCAGCGCGCAGACCCGCACAATCCTCCGGGAGGGCCAACGAGCCGAATGCCTCCTCCAGATCGGGCAGAAGCTCGGGGTGGCGCAGCAGCATCGCGGTCAGCAGCCGGGCCCGGCGCTGGGCTATCGCCTCGGCGTCGATCGGCGGGCGCGGCAGCGAAACCGGCCGCGTTGGCTTGCCGTTGCCAGCCCCGAACGACCGGCGTTTCTCGGCGAACAGCCGATCGACCAGGGCGCTGCGATATTCGCCCGCCAGCGAACGGTCCTCGATGGTGTGCGCCGCCGCTTCCAGCCGCTTGCGGAATGCGGCGCGGCCCTCGGGCGTCGCACGATCCGCCCCTTCGGCAAGCATGTCGAACAGGGTATCGGCAAGGCCGGGCGCCGCTTTGATCATCGCGCCGAACGATGCCGTCCCCTCGCGGCGGACATAGCTGTCCGGGTCATCCCGCTCGGGCAGACGGAGAATGGCGAGCGAGCGATCCGGCGTCAGGGCTTTCAGCGCAAGCTCCGCCGAGCGCAAGGCGGCGCGCCGACCCGCCGCATCGCCGTCGAAACACAGGATCGGCCGGGGCGAGAGCCGCCATAATTCGGTGAGATGGGCTTCGGTCAGTGCGGTGCCGAGCGGTGCGACCGCTCCGGCAAACCCCGCCTCGGCCAGGGCGATCACGTCCATATAGCCTTCGACCACGATCAGCGCCGCACCGCCGCGCACCGCCTCGCGCGCGCGATCGAGCCCGTAAAGGGTCTGGCGCTTGGAGAACAGCGCGGTTTCCGGCCCGTTCAGATATTTCGGCTGGCCGTCGCCCAGCAGGCGCCCGCCGAAGCTGATCGCCCGCCCGCGCCGGTCGCGGATCGGGAACATCACCCGGTTGAAGAAATAATCGACCGGGCCGCGCTCGCCCTGCTTCATCAGCCCGGCCTCGATCAGCCGGTCGGCGCCGATCCCGAGGCTCGCGAGCAATACCCCCCTGCCCTCACCGGACCAGCCGAGACCGAACCGTTCGATCGTGGCATTGGCAAGCCCGCGCCCACGCAGATAGGCCAGGGCCGCCGCCCCTTCGGGCAGCAACAATCGGCGACGATACTCTGCTGCCGCGGCTTCCAGCACATCCGATAGATCGGCTTCGCGCCGCGCCACCTCGGCGGCTTCGGGGCTCGGCTTCGGCACCTCCAGCCCGGCTTCGGCGGCGAGCCGCTCGACCGCCTCGACGAAGCTCGCCCCCTCGCTCTGCATGACGAAGCTGATCGCATCGCCATGCGCGCCGCAGCCGAAGCAGTGGTAATGGTCGTCATACACATAGAAAGATGGCGTTTTCTCGTTGTGGAACGGGCAGCAGCCTTTCTGGTCGCGCCCCGACCGTTCGAGCCGCACCCGCCGGCCGATCAAGGCCGGCAGCGGCGTGCGGACGCGCAATTCGTCGAGAAACGGGGCGGGCAGGCTCATGCGTGCGAGAGTTTCGCCTTCACCGCGGCCGAGGCGGAAGCCATGTCGAGTGCCGGTCCATGCGCCTCTTTCAGCGCCGCGATCACCTTGCCCATGTCTTTCGGGGCGGCGGCGCCGGTGGTTCCGATCGCCTCGGCGATCGCGGCGTCGAGTTCGGCACCGTTCAGGGTCCGGGGCAGATACTCCTCGATGATGACGATCTCGGCGGCTTCCTTGGCGGCGAGATCGGGCCGGCAGCCATGGCGATACAGCGTTTCAGACTCGCGGCGCGACTTCACCATGCCCCGCAGCATCGCGACAATCTCGGCCTCCGGCACCGTGCCGGCACCCTTGGGACGGGAGGCTATATCAATATCCTTGAGGCGCGCGATCATCATGCGTAAAGTGGAGACGCGCAGCGCCTCGCGGGCGCGCATCGCCGATTTGAGGTCGTTCTGCATCCGGGATCGCAACGTGCTGCTCATGATCTCCTCCAACCTCAATCTAATTCCATGCTCGGCGAATTCGACGGCCATCTAATTCGATCATCGCCCGGCTCAAACCGGAAATAATTTCCGTATCCACCCAATTCAGTTGAGGCGGGATTTAATTTCCAGTATAGACTGCCCCCATGCCGATGACTATTGCCGAGCTGATCGACCGTCTGGGCGGCCCCGAAGCCGCCGCGAAGCTTACCACGGTTTCGACCGAAGCGGTTCGCAAATGGCGCAGCGCCGGTGCGATTCCATCCCGCCACTGGCCCGCCGTGCTGGCCGCGACCGGGCTCACCCTCGACGATCTGCCCGGCGGCGTCGCCCCGCCAGCCGAGACGAAACGGCCCGACGGCGCCACCGCCGCGCTGGTTCTGGGCGACGGACGGGTGTTCTGGGGCTGCGGTTTCGGCACGCGGGGTCAAGGCGCGCCCGCGGAGCTTTGTTTCTCCACCGGCATGACCGGCTATCAGGAAACCCTGACCGATCCGTCCTTCGCCGGCCAGATCATCACTTTCACCTTTCCGCATATCGGCAATGTAGGCGCGAATGCCGAGGATATCGAGGCATCGGCGAGTTTTGCGCGGGGACTGGTGCTCAATCGCGGCATCACCGCCGCCTCGAACTGGCGCGCGACCGAAGGGCTGGATCGCTGGTGCCGGCGGATGGGTCTTGCCGGCATTGCCGGGGTGGATACGCGGGCCCTGACCCGCTTGATCCGCGATGATGGACCGCCCAACGCGCTGATTGCCTTCCCCGAGGATGGGCGTTTCGACATCGATGCGCTGGTTGCCAAGGCCGCCGCGTGGCCGGGGCTGGAGGGCATGGACCTCGCCCGCGAGGTATCCTGCACGCAGAGCTATGAATGGACCGAGACCCTGTGGACCCGTGAGCACGGATTCGGCCGCCAGGATGCGCCGAAATATACCGTCGTCGCGGTCGATTACGGGGCGAAACGGAACATCCTGCGCAACCTCGCCAGCGCCGGCTGCCGGGTGATCGTGGTGCCCGGAACCTCGGGCGCGGACGACATATTGCGCCACAAGCCGGATGGAGTGTTTCTATCGAACGGGCCCGGCGATCCGGCGGCGACCGCTGAATACGCTGTGCCCGCGATCAAGGGCGTGCTCGATGCGGGGGTGCCGCTGTTCGGCATCTGTCTCGGCCACCAGTTGCTCGCCCATACGCTGGGCGGCAAAACCTACAAGCTCGCGCGCGGCCATCGCGGGGCGAACCAGCCGGTGCAGGAGCTGGCGACCAGACGGGTCGAGATCACCAGCCAGAATCATGGATTCGCGGTGGACGACGCATCGCTGCCCGAAGGGGTGGTGGTGACCCATAAAAGCCTGTTCGATGGCTCGAACGAGGGCATCGCGTGTGCGGAGCAAAAATGTTTCTCCGTGCAATACCACCCCGAAGCGAGCCCCGGCCCGTCCGACGCGAACCATCTGTTCCGGCGGTTCACCGCGATGATGGAAGCGAAAGTATAAGGAGTTTACGGAGTTATATGGTTTGTAACATATAAACGCATAAACTGCTTATAAATCACCTCATGGACCCTGTTCGCAATCCATTCGCGCCGACCTATGGGGATACGACGTTTGCGGTGCCGTTGTTCGATCATTTTCTCCGCCGGATCATGCCCGAATGGCGGGAGGAGCGTCATGGCTGATGGTTGTCTCTTCATGATCAATACTGTTGCAAGCTACAGCCTGGACAACTAGAGGCGTTATCGCCACAACGTGGCATAAATCACACGGAAGCAAAAATGAACTCAGATAAAGCGCTTGATCAAATAGATTATAGCTATCTGACGCTTATGTCTCTGGGAAATCTGACAGAGAGATCAGATAAAATTGAGTTTTCAATTGATGAGATTTCAGAAAATATGGATTCTGGTAAATCAAAAAATAGAATTTTGTTTTCTTTGGTTGATCTCATTTCGGAAAAATTTGTTAGATCAAGCGATAATGATTTCAATTACGAAGAGATAGATGAAGATTTGAACAACTTAAAATCTGCTATGGATCATGATTATTTTCTTACAAGATCTGGAATAGAGGAGTATGATACGCATATAAAAAATCGTATTAAGGAAGAAAAAGTAAAGTCAGAACAAATTTCTCCAGATCTAGAAATACTAATTTATATATACCGCAACATGATTGGATTTTTGTTCAGTTACCCAAAAATTAACGAAATAAAGATGTCAGACGATCAGCGAGACTCGTTTGAGCATTTGCAAAAACAGGGCCTTATTGAAGCAGTCCGTTCTAAGTCACGATGGAAAATCACTGCTTCAGGAAAAGAATATCTGGAAAATGAAGCTAAATTATGAAATTTTGATTTGGAAAAATATGTTTCTCTAAAAGAAAAATTCAGTGATTTTCTTCATTCATAAAGGGTACCACCTAACGGGATCTGGGGCCTAAACCCTCCGCAGCGTTCCAACAATCAAGAGATTGTTGGAATCTTTCGCTACTCCGCCCCAGCGGGTGCGGGGCGAAAGGCGAAAAGGTTCCGTCGGTTGCGCCGACGGAAATCGCCCGGAAGGAGCCCTGCGTGACTTGCCTAAATGACTGTAATCTACCGCCGCAACTTCTGGATTGCTTCGCTACGCTCGCAATGACGCGTCTTCGCCGGCTCGCAATGACGAGTCTTGCTTCTACAAGCCTGAAACTGGAAACCTGACATGCCCAAGCGCACCGACATTTCGACCATCATGATCATCGGCGCCGGGCCGATTGTTATTGGTCAGGCCTGCGAGTTCGATTATTCCGGCGCGCAGGCATGCAAGGCGCTGCGCGAGGAAGGCTATCGCGTGGTGCTGGTCAATTCCAACCCGGCGACGATCATGACCGATCCCGATCTGGCGGATGCGACCTATATCGAGCCGATCACGCCGGAGATGGTGGAAAAGATCATCGCGCGCGAGAAGCCCAATGCGCTGCTGCCCACCATGGGCGGGCAGACCGCGCTGAACACCGCGATGAGCCTGGCGAAATCCGGGATTCTGGAAAAATACGGCGTCGAACTGATCGGCGCCAAGGAAGACGTGATCGACCGCGCCGAGGACCGGCTGAAATTCCGCGACGCGATGGCCGAAATCGGCATCGAAAGTCCGAAAAGCGCGATCGCTCATAGCATCGAGGAAGCGCGCGCCGCGCTCGATCTGGTCGGGCTGCCGGCGGTGATCCGGCCATCCTTCACTTTGGGCGGAACCGGCGGCGGCATCGCCTATAACCGCGAGGAGTTTTTCGAAATCGTCACCAGCGGGCTCGACGCCTCGCCCACCACCGAGGTGCTGATCGAGGAAAGCGTGCTCGGCTGGAAAGAATACGAGATGGAGGTGGTGCGCGATTCCGCCGATAACTGCATCATCGTCTGCTCGATCGAGAATATCGACCCGATGGGCGTGCATACCGGCGACAGCGTAACCGTCGCTCCGGCCCTGACCCTGACCGACCGCGAATTCCAGATCATGCGCGACGCCTCGATCGCCTGTCTGCGCAAGATCGGCGTCGATACCGGCGGGTCGAACGTGCAGTTCGGGGTGAACCCGGCGGATGGCCGCATGGTGGTGATCGAAATGAACCCGCGCGTCTCGCGATCGTCCGCGCTGGCCTCGAAGGCGACGGGGTTTCCGATCGCGAAAATCGCGGCGAAGCTGGCGGTGGGGTACACGCTCGACGAACTGCGCAACGACATCACGCAGGTGACGCCGGCGAGTTTCGAGCCGACCATCGATTACGTGGTGATCAAGATCCCGCGCTTCACCTTCGAGAAATTCCCCGGCACACCGGCGCTGCTGACCACCTCGATGAAATCGGTCGGCGAGGCGATGGCGATCGGCCGGAATTTCGCCGAAGCACTGCAAAAAGGATTGCGCAGCCTGGAAACCGGGTTGTCCGGGTTGGATGAGGTCGAGGCGCCGGGCGACGGCACGCATGACGCGTTCCGCGCGGCATTGTCCACGCCACGGCCGGACCGGCTGCTGATCGCGGCACAGGCGCTGCGGGCCGGGCTTTCGGTCGAGGACATTCACGCCGCCTGCAAATTCGACCCATGGTTCCTGCGTCAGATGAAGGATGTCGTCGCGGCGGAGCGCGAGATTGCCGCCAACGGTTTGCCGGAGGATGCCGCCGGGCTGCGCGCGGTCAAGGCGCTCGGGTTTTCCGATCATCGGTTGGCGCAACTAACCGGGCATAAGGAAACCGACATCGCGGCGGCGCGGATCGCGCGCGGCGTGATCCCGGTGTATCGGCGGATCGACAGCACAGCCGGCGAATTCGCCTCGGCGACCTCGTATATGTATGCGACCTACGAGGGCGGCTTCGGCACCCCCCATTGCGAGGCCGATCCGAGCGCGCGCGACAAAATCATCATCCTCGGCGGCGGCCCGAACCGGATCGGTCAGGGCATCGAGTTCGATTATTGCTGCGTCCACGCCGCCTATGCGCTGCGCGAGGCCGGCTTCGAGACCATCATGGTCAATTGCAATCCAGAAACGGTTTCCACCGATTACGACACGTCGGACCGGCTGTATTTCGAGCCGCTGTTTGCCGAGGATGTGATCGCGCTGATCCGCCGCGAGCAGCAGAACGGCAAAGTGCTCGGCTGCATCGTGCAATATGGCGGGCAGACGCCGCTGAAACTCAGTCAGGCGCTGGAAGAGGCGGGAATCCCGATCCTCGGCACCTCGGCGGATGCGATCGACATCGCCGAGGATCGCGAGCGGTTCCAAATTCTGCTGAAATCGCTCGGATTGCGCCAGCCGGAGAACGGCATCGCCCGTTCGGCCGGGGAAGCCGAAGCGATCGTCGAGAAGATCGGCTTTCCGGTGGTGATCCGGCCGAGCTACGTTCTCGGCGGGAGGGCGATGGAGATCGTTTACGATCTGCCCAATCTGCGCCGCTATATGCGCGAAGCGGTGATCGTCTCCGGCGCCAACCCAGTGCTGATCGACCGCTATCTGAACGACGCGATCGAGGTCGATGTCGATTGCATCGCCGACGGCCAGAGCGTGTATGTCGCCGGCGTGATGGAGCATATCGAGGAAGCCGGCATCCATTCCGGCGATTCTGCCTGTTCGCTGCCGCCCTATTCGCTGTCGCCCGCCGTGGTGGCGGAATTGCGCACCGAGACCGAGGCGATGGCCAAGGCGCTCGGCGTGGTCGGGCTGATGAACGTGCAATATGCGATTCAGGGCGAGACGGTCTATGTGCTGGAGGTCAACCCCCGCGCCTCGCGCACCGTGCCGTTCGTCGCCAAGGCGACGGGCGTGCCGGTGGCGAAAATCGGCGCGCGGGTGATGGCGGGCGAACCCCTCGCCTCGTTCGGGCTCGACGACAGCGTGACGCGCAGCCACGTCGCGGTGAAGGAGGCGGTGTTTCCGTTCGCGCGGTTTGCCGGAGTGGACGTTCTGCTCGGGCCGGAGATGAAATCGACCGGCGAGGTGATGGGGCTGGATGCGAGTTTCGCCCGCGCCTTCGCCAAGGCGCAGATCGGCGCCGGGGTGAAGTTGCCCGTCGGCGGGACGGTGTTTCTGTCGGTGCGCGATGCCGACAAGGGCGCGATCGTGCCGATCGCCCGGCGGTTCACCGATCTCGGTTTTTCGATCCTGGCGACGCGCGGCACCGCCGCGCATCTGTCCGCTGCCGGGATCGCGGCGCGCGCGGTGAACAAGGTGCTGGAGGGACGGCCGCATTGCGTGGATGCGATCCGGTCGGGCGAGGTGCAACTGGTAATCAACACGGCATCCGGGGCGCAGACCGTGGCGGATAGTTTCGATATCCGCCGTTCGGCGCTGACTCACGGCGTGCCGCATTTCACCACCATTGCCGGCGCGCGGGCCGCGTCCCACGCTATTGCGGCCCTGGCTGCCGGCAATCTTGAAGTCGCGCCGCTTCAGTCGTATTTTCCCGCCTCGTTCTGACCGGCATCGTGCCCGGAGGGTTCCGGCCACGATGTTCGGATTCATGCCTAATGCCTGATACCTTATTCTGACTAAAGGAACCGTTGTGCAAAAATTCCCGATGACCGGGCCCGGACTGCAAAATCTCGAAGCCGAGCTGCGCCAGCTCAAGGCCGAGGAGCGGCCGGCCATTATCCGCGCCATCGCCGAGGCCCGCAGCCATGGCGATCTGTCGGAAAATGCGGAATATCATTCGGCGCGGGAGCGGCAATCCTTCATCGAAGGCCGGATCGCCGAGCTGGAGGAGATCATTTCGGCGGCCGAGGTGATCGACCCGTCCACCCTGTCGGGCGAGACGGTGAAGTTCGGCGCCCATGTCGAGCTGATCGACGAGGAGACCGACAAGCAGGTGCAATACCAGCTCGTCGGCATGCACGAGGCGGATATCAAATCCGGCCGGCTCTCGGTCACGTCGCCGCTCGCCAAGGCGCTGATCGGCAAGAAATCCGGGGATACGGTGTCGGTCCCGGCACCGGGCGGCGACCGGAGCTACGAGATTTTGACCGTCCGATACGGTGGCTGAATTTCCGGTTGCGATCGAGGCGATCGAAGCGGCGGCGGTGCGCATCGCGGGGGCGGTGCTGCGCGCGCCGCTGGTGCATTCCGATGCGTTGTCGCGCGCGACCGGAGCGGAGATTTTTCTCAAGCTCGAGAATTTGCAGGCGACCGGCGCGTTCAAGGAGCGCGGTGCGGCGAACCGGATCGCGCTGCTGTCGGCCGAGGAGCGGGCGCGCGGGGTGATCGCCATGTCGGCGGGAAATCACGCGCAGGCGGTGGCCCGGCACGCGCAGTTGGCGGGAATCGCCGCGACCATCGTGATGCCGCGCTTCACCCCAACCACCAAGGTGACGCGCACCCGCGCCTGGGATGCTGAGGTGGTACTGCACGGCGAAACCCTTGCCGAAGCGGCCGAGCACGCCCATGCGCTGGCCGCCGAGAATGGCCTGGTGTTCATCCATCCCTATGACGACCCGGCGGTGATCGCGGGACAGGGCACGCTGGCGCTCGAAGTGATGGAGGACGCCCCCGGTCTCGACACGCTGATCGTGCCGACCGGCGGCGGCGGGTTCGTCTCCGGCTGCGCGGTGGCGGCACGGGCGAAGCGGCCCGAGCTTGAGGTTCTCGGCGTCGAGGTCGAGGCCTATTCCGGCTTCGCCCAGGCGCTTGCCGGACGATCGGTGAACGTGGGCGGGGCGACGATCGCCGAGGGTATCGCGGTGCGCGATATCGGCGCGCTGCCGCTGTCGATCCTGCGGGAACTCGGCACCGAAATCCTGGTGGTGCCGGAAGCGGCGGTGGAACAGGCGATCGCGCTGCTGATCGAGGGCGGCAAGGTGGTCGCCGAGGGGGCCGGTGCGGCGGGATTGGCGGCGGTTCTGGCGTTCCCCGAGCGGTTTGCCGGCAAACGGGTCGCCCTGCCGGTCTGCGGCGGCAATATCGATGCGCGGATTCTGGCCAATACGCTGCTGCGCAACCTGCTGCGCGACGGGCGGCTGCTGCGCGTGCTGATGGAAATCCCCGACCGGCCCGGCGTTCTCGCCGATATCGCGAGCCGCATCGGCAACCAGGGCGGCAACATCATCGAGGTGGTACATCAGCGGCTGTTCGCCTCGCCTACCGTGCAGGCGGCACATCTCGAGGTGATGGTCGAGGCGCGCGATGCCGAACACGGCAACGCGATCGCCAGCGCGCTCGAAGACGTTTACGTGGTGAAGCGGATTTAGCCCATACCGGCTATTCCGCTGCCGCCGGCAGGCGATCCGCTTTGGAGATTCGCGCCGCGCAGAACTTGAACTCCGGGATTTTGCCCCAGGGATCGAGCGCCGGATTGGTGAGCAGATTCGCCGCCGCCTCGGCGTAGCAGAACGGCATGAACACCATGCCCTCGGGCACGTCGCGATCGGCGCGCACCTTCGTTTGCACCACACCGCGGCGGGTTTCCAGCAGGATCGTATCGCCGGCATCCAACCCCTGGCGCCGCAACTCGCGCGGCGACAGGAACGCCATGGCTTCCGGCTCCAGCGCGTCCAGCACGCCGGCGCGGCGCGTCATCGCGCCGGTATGCCAGTGCTCCAGCACCCGCCCGGTCGATAGCACCATCGGATAGGCGTCGTCCGGCACCTCGTCCGGCGGCTGGACATGGGCCGGCACGATCTTGCCGCGTCCGGTCTTGGTCGGGAATCCGGCGGCGAAAATGATTTCGTTGCCCGGCTTGTCCGGCGCATCCACCGGATAGGTGACGGCGCCCTCCCGCTCCAGCCGCTCCCAGGTGATGTTGTTGAAGGACGGCATAGTCCCGGCCATTTCGTCGAAAATGTCGGCCGGGCCGGCATAGTTCCAGTCGAGGCCGATGCGGCGGGCGATTTCCTGGATGATCCACCAATCCTGCCGCGCCTCGCCGGGAGGGGCGATCACCGGGCGCGCGATCTGCACGCGCCGGTCGGTGTTGGTGAAGCTGCCGGTTTTTTCCGCGAAGGCCGATGCGGGCAGCACCACATCGGCGTGGAACGCCGTCTCGGTCAGGAACAGGTCCTGCACGACCAGATGCCCGAGCTTCGCCAGCCCTTCCCGCGCGTGGCGCAGATCGGGGTCGGACATCGCGGGATTTTCGCCCTCGATATACATGCCCTTGATCGTTCCGGTATGGATCGCGTTCATGATTTCCACGACGGTGAGGCCGGCATGGGGGTCGAGCTTCATGCCCCAGCGCGCCTCGAACGCCTGACGGATCGCCGGGTCGGCAACCGGCTGATAGTCAGGGTAGACCATCGGGATCAACCCGGAATCCGATGCGCCCTGCACGTTGTTCTGGCCGCGCAGCGGGTGCAGGCCGGTGCCGGGCCGGCCGATCTGGCCGGTGATCAGCGCCAGCGCGATCAGGCAGCGGGCATTGTCGGTGCCGTGAACGTGCTGGCTGATCCCCATGCCCCAGAAGACGATCGACGCGCGCGAGCGGGCATAGAGCCGCGCCACCTCGCGCAGCGTGCTCGCGGGAATGCCGCAGATCCCGGCCATTTTCTCCGGCGGGAAATCCTTGATGCGCTGTTTCAGTTCGTCGAAATTCTCGGTCCAGGCGGCGATATACTGCTCGTCGGTCAGGCCCTCGTCGATGATCGTGTACAGAATCGCGTTCAGCAGGGCGACATCGGTGCCGGGCTTGAACGCCAGGTGGTGCAGTGCGAGACGGGACATCGACTGGCGGCGCGGATCGATGACGATCAGCTTGGCGCCCTTGTCCTTGACCGCGTTCTTGATGAAGGTCGCCGCCACCGGATGGTTGACGGTCGGGTTGGCGCCGATCACCAGAATGACCTCGGCATCGAGAGCGGCCGAAAACGGAGCGGTGACCGCGCCGGAATTGAGCCCCTCCATCAGCGCCGCCACCGACGAGGCGTGGCAGAGCCGGGTGCAGTGATCGACATTGTTGGAACCGAAGCCGGTGCGCACCAGCTTCTGAAACAGATAGGCTTCCTCGTTCGAGCCCTTGGCGGAGCCGAAACCCGCCAGCGCGGCCGGGCCGTGCTGGTCGCGCAGGCGCCGCAGCCCGTCCGCCGCGCGGTCCAGCGCTTCCTCCCATGTCGCTTCGCGGAAATGGCTGAAGGGATTGGCGGGGTCCACCTGGTCCTCGGCGTTTTTCGCCACACCGTCCTTGCGGATCAGCGGCCTGGTCAGCCGATGCGAATGGTGGATGTAGTCGAACCCGAAGCGGCCCTTGACGCATAGCCGCTGGTGATTGGCCGGGCCGTCACGGCCCTCGGCATAGACCAGCTTCTCGTCCTTGACGTGGTAGCGCACCTGGCAGCCAACGCCGCAATAGGGGCACAGGCTGTCCACCATGCGGTCCGGCCAGGCCACACGGATCTGGCGCGCGTCCAGATAGGCAGCGGGCATCAGCGCGCCGGTCGGGCAGGCCTGCACGCATTCGCCGCAGGCCACACAGGTGGATTCGCCCATCGGGTCGTCAAAATCGAAGACGATCTTCGCTTCTGCGCCGCGCCCGGCCATGCCAATCACGTCGTTCACCTGGACTTCCCGGCAGGCGCGCACGCACAGATTGCACTGGATGCAGGCGTCGAGGTTCACCCGCATCGCCGGATGGCTGGAATCCGGCGCCCAGCGATCGCTGTGCGGCAGGCGGCTCACGGTGATGTCCTGGCGGTCGGCCCAGGCCCAGAATGTCGAGGTCGGGTCGTGCGAGGTCTGCCGCGCCGGCTGGTCCGCGATCAGCAGTTCCATTACCATCCGGCGCGCTTTCCGCGCCCGTTCGGTCGCGCTGCGCACGCGCATGCCGGCGGCGGGCTTGCGGGTGCAGGACGGTGCCAGCACGCGCTCGCCCTCGATTTCCACCATGCAGGCGCGGCAATTGCCGTCGGCGCGGTAGCCGGGTTCCGGCGCGTAGCAGAGATGCGGAATCTCGCTGCCCAGCCGGTTGGCGACCTGCCAGATGGTCTCCGCCGGCCATGCCTCGACGTTTTGTCCGTCAAGCTCGAACAGGATCGGGTCGCTCATTTCAGACCTCCTTCCGTCTCGAATGCTTCTGGAAAATAGCGGATCACGCAATCGACCGGGTTGGGCGCGGCCTGACCCAGGCCGCAGATGGAAGCATCACGCATCACCGCGGACAAGTCGCCGAGCAATTCACGGTCCCAGACTGGCTGCTCCATCAACATGCGCGCCTTCTGCGTGCCGGAGCGGCAGGGCGTACATTGACCGCAGCTTTCGCTTTCGAAAAACCGCATCAGGTTGCGCGCCGCTTCGCGCACATCGTCGTGGTCCGACAGGATCACCACGGCAGCAGAGCCGATCAGGCAGCCGTATTTCTCCAAGGTGCCGAAATCGAGTGGAATATCCGCCATCGTGGCCGGCAGGATGCCACCCGACGCGCCGCCCGGAAGATAGGCCGTGAAGCGATGGTCCGGCTGCATTCCGCCGCAGAATTCGTCGATCAGCTCGCGCACCGTGATGCCGGCGGGCGCGATCTTCACGCCCGGCTCCCTGACCCGCCCCGACACCGAGAAGCTGCGCAGCCCCTTCGATCCGTTGCGCCCGTGGCCGGCCCACCAGGAAGCGCCTTTTTCGATGATATCGCGCACCCAGAACAGGGTTTCCACGTTGTTGATCAGCGTCGGGCGGCCGAACAATCCCACCTGGAACGGGTATGGCGGTTTCTGCCGCGGCAGGCCGCGCTTGCCCTCGATGCTTTCCAGCATCGACGATTCCTCGCCGCAGATATAGGCGCCGGCGCCGCGCCGCAGATGGATGCGCGGGCCGCCGGCAGGCAGCTTCGCCAGCTCCCGGCGCAGGATCTCGCGACCGATCGGGTATTCGTCGCGCAGGTAGACATAGATGTCGTTCACTTCGGCAACATGGGCACCGATCAGCATGCCTTCCAGCACGCGATGCGGATCGGCGTAGAGAAAATAGCGATCCTTGAAGGTGCCGGGTTCGCCTTCGTCGGCGTTCACCGCCATCAGGCGCGGGCCGGGCTCACCGAGCACCGAGCGCCACTTGCGCCCGGTGGGGAAACCGGCACCGCCGAGACCGCGCAATCCGCCCGCCTCCAGCGCGGTCAGCACCGCCTCGGCCGGCAGCACGCCCGAGCGCACGCGCTCCAGCAGCGCATAGCCGCCACCGCCCAGATAGGCCGCGTAATCGATATAGGCCGGAATTTCAGGATGCGTGTGCCCGCTCCGCACCGCCTGCTCAACGGCGGTCACATCGGCGCGATGGACGAAATGGTGCCCGATCTCGACGGCGGGCGCCTGATCGCACAAGCCGACGCAGGGCGCGCGCACCACCCGCACATCGGCGCCGAGGCTCTGCCGCAATTCCCCCAGCAGTTTCTCCGATCCGAGCAGGGCGCAGGCGATGCTGTCGCAGACGCGGACCGTCAGCGGCGGGATCGGTGCATCGGCTTCCTTGACGACATCGAAATGCGCGTAAAAGGTCGCGACCTCATAGACTTCCGCGAAGGCGAGACGCATGATGTCGGCCAGCGCGGCCAGATGCGCCGCCGAAATTTGTCCATAGGCGTCCTGGATCAGATGGAGATGTTCGATGAGCAGGTCCCGTCGGCGCGGCCGGTCGCCCAGGAGGGTTTCCACCTCGTCGCGCGCGTGGGGATCGACGATGCGCCCTTTTGGGGTCGCCTTGGCTTGCTTCTCTCCCGCTCCCGGATGGCGGAACGACCGCAATCGGGAGAGAGAGGTTTCGTTCACCTGCGCTTCATGACCATCCGAATGTTCCATATTCGCGCTTTCCGTTTCCCACCGATCGTTCCAGGGTGAAGCGGGCGAGCCGCTTCGTGCTCGAACGGTTTTTCGCAACCCGTTTTCAGGGCAGCTATATATGATGTATGTTGTATACGTTGCTTATGGCGCGTGCAAGACATGGATGGGATTTCGAATGAAGAAGATGACCACATGCGAGTGATCGGGCTGGCCGGATGGAGCGGGTCGGGCAAGACCACGCTGCTGTGCCGGCTTCTCCCTCTGTTGATCGGGCGCGGAGTGCGGGTTTCGACGCTGAAGCACGCGCATCACGATTTCGACGTGGATCAGCCGGGAAAGGATTCCTGGGTCCATCGCGCGGCGGGCGCGACTGAAGTGCTGGTCGCTTCAGCCCGGCGCTGGGCGCTGATGCATGAGCTGCGCGGAGATCGGGAGCCCAGCCTCGCGGAACTCCTGGATCGCATGAGTCCTGTGGATCTCGTGGTGGTCGAGGGTTTCAAGCGGGAGCCGCACCCGAAAATCGAAATCCACCGGCAGGGGACCGGGAAGCCGCCGCTGCATCCGCATGATCCGAGCATCGTCGCGATCGCCTCGGATACCGCTTTCCCCGCCGCCGGCGTGCCGGTGCTTGGGCTGGACGATGTGGCGGCAATCGCCGACATCGCGCTGAGCCAGGCGCGATCGGTTGGAGCGATCCCGTGGCGCATGACGGCGGAAGATGCGTGTCATGGCCCAGCTATCGGATGATTGCTTCGCCTTCGGCGGCGCGCTTCTGCCTATCGAGGAGGCGATGCGGATCATCGCCGCCAATATCGGCCCGGTCGCATCCACGGAAACCGTAACGCTGGCCGATGCCGACGGTCGTGTGCTGGCTGGGGACATCGTGGCGCCGATCGACCTGCCACCCTACGCCAATTCGGCGGTGGATGGCTATGCCGTTCGCTCCGCCGATCTGCGGGACCGGACGGTTTTGCCGGTCGAGGGACGGGCGGCCGCGGGCGATCCGGCAGGGGTTGCGCTGCGCGCCGGGACCGCAAGGCGGATCTTCACCGGCGCCATACTGCCGGAGGGTGCCGACACGGTGTTCATGCAGGAGGATGTGCGGCTGGACGAGGCCGGCCGGGTTCATCTGCCGCCGGGACTGCGGCGCGGCGCCAACACCCGCGCCCAGGGCGAGGATGTGCGGGCCGGCGCGACCGCCCTGCCGGACGGGCGGCGCCTGCGGCCGCAGGATGTCGCCCTGGCCGCTTCGCTCGGCCTGCGCGACCTGACGGCGCGGCGGCCGATCCGGCTGGCCCTGTTCTCGACCGGCGACGAAGTCGTCGACCCTGGCACGCCTCTGGCACCAGGCAAGCTTTACGATGCCAATCGGATTTTGCTCGCGGCACTGGCCCGTCGCGCGGGAGCCGAGGTGACGGATTTCGGCATCCTGCCCGACAGCGCCGGGGTGATCACCGGGGCTTTGCGCGATGCCACGCGGACGCACGATCTGGTTATGACGTCCGGCGGGGTTTCCGCCGGTGACGAAGATCACGTACGTCGCGCGATCGAGGCGACAGGCCATCTGGTGTTCTGGCGGCTGGCGATCAAGCCGGGACGACCGGTCGCGATGGGCGTCATCGACGGCACGCCACTGGTCGGCCTGCCCGGCAATCCGGTCGCGGCGTTCGTGACCTTTGCCGCCGTGGCGCGGCCGCTGATCGCGGCGCTTTCCGGCGCCGCGCCGCCTGAGCGGATCGCCCTGCCGGTCCGCGCCGGCTTCAGCCATCGGAAAAAAAGCGGACGGCGCGAATATCTCCGGGTGCGCCTGATCCGCGCCGCCGACGGAGAACTGGAGGCACGGAAACATCCGCGCGACGGCGCCGGAATCCTATCCTCCCTGACCGAAACCGACGGGCTTGCGGAGCTTGCGGAACCTGTCACGACTGTGGTTCCCGGCGATGTCGTCGGATATCTGCCTTATGCCGACCTGTTTTAGAATCCAGGAAATCTAACGGGAGAACGCGTCATGAAATTTCGGGCCTTGCTAACAGGTGCTGTCGGCTTGCTGCTCGCGGGCGCCGCGCCGCCCGCGCTGGCGGGACAGACGGTCCTGACGGTTTACGCGGCCGGCACGCTTGCCCCGCCGTTCCGGCAATTGGACAAGGTTTTTGAAAAACGGCATCCGGGCGTCGTGGTTCAGCCGGAATTCGGCGGCAGCGTGATGCTGGCCAAACGGATCACCGAACTGCATCACCGCGCCGACGTGTTCGCGTCCGCCGATTATCACGTGATCCCGGATTATTTTTTTCCCGAATCCGGCCGGAAGGGTTTCGCGAGCTGGTATGTCGGCTTCGTCGGCAACGCGATCACCTTCGCGTATACGCCGAAAAGCCGGTTCGCCGGCCAGATCACGCCGAGCAACTGGTATAAGGTGCTGGCGCGGCCCGGCGTTCAGATCGGCCGGTCGAACCCGAATACCGATCCGTCCGGCTATCAGACCCTGCAGATGCTGAGCCTAGCCCAGAAATTCTACCATGCGCCGGGGCTCAAGGCCAAGGTGCTCGCCAATGCCCCGCCGACCAACATGCGGGATACCGAAACCGCGCTGCTGTCCGCGCTGCAGCTCGACCAGATCGATTATCTCGCGATCTACCGGTCCGACGCGGTCCAGCTCGGGCTGAAATATCTGCCGCTGCCGGCCAGGATCGATCTCAGCGACCCGAAGGATGCCGCGATTTATAAAACCGTGACGGCGCAGACCAAGAACGGCAAGCTTCCGGGTAGCCCCATCGTCTACGCGGTGACGATTCCGGCGAATGCACAACAGAAAACGCTGGCGGCGCAATATGTCGCACTTCTGCTCGGGCCGAAGGGGCGGGCGATCATGGCAAAAAACGGTTTCAACGTGATCGACCCCGCCTATGGCATGGATATCGCGAAAATGCCGGTAAAGCTCCGCCCGCTGGTGAAACCGTGGCCGGCCTGGTGAGCCGGAGCTGATGCTGCCCCGGCCGCGCGGCGTGCTGCTGACGTCGTGGCTGCTCGGCGGCGTGCTGCTCGTCTTCATCGTCGTGCCGCTGGCGCGGCTGATTGGCAGCCAGTCGGCCGGCAGCCTGATGCGGGTCGCAGCGCGGCCGGATGTCAGGCAGGCGATCCTGCTCAGCCTCGAAGCGGCGCTGCTGGCCACCTGCGTCGCGGCGGTCATCGGCGTTCCGCTGGCCTACGCGCTCGCCCGCGCCGAATTCCCCGGCAAGGGCATCGTCGGCGCGATCGTCGATATTCCGCTCGCGGTGCCGCACACGGTGGCGGGCATCGCGCTTCTGTTCGTGTTCGGCCGGCGCGGCATTTTCGGCGGATTCGCCGATCGCTGGCTCGACCTGCGATTCTGGGGCACGATCGCCGGCATCGTGGTGGCGATGCTGTTCGTCTCCGCGCCCTATGCGGTGAACGCGGCGCGCATCGGGTTCGAGGCGGTCGATCCAAGGCTGGAAAAAGTGGCGCGCACCATCGGCATGGGACCGTGGAGGGTTCTCTGGACGATCACGCTGCCGCTCGCCTGGCGCGGCATCGCGACCGGGCTGACGCTGACCTATGCCCGCGCGATCAGCGAGTTCGCCGCCGTGGTGATCCTGGTCTATTATCCGATGACCGCCCCGGTGAAGATCTACGAGCTGTTTCTGCGCTTCGGCCTGAACCGGGCGGCGGGCATGGCCACGCTGCTGCTGGCGATCACCCTGGTTCTGCTGATCCTGTTCCGCTATGTCGCCTATGGCCAGAAGAAAGCGACCGGGTACGGCCGATGACTCAAGCGACCACCGCGGTCGAAGGCGTTTCCCTGCGGCTCGGTGGGTTCTCGCTCAGGGATATCGATCTGACCGTGGCGCCCGGCCAGATCCTGGTGATTCTCGGCCCGAACGGTGCCGGCAAATCGGTGACCTTGGAAACCATCGCCGGATTTCACCGCCCAAAAGCTGGGCGGATCGTCATCGGCGGTCGCGACGTGACCGATCTGCCGCCGGAACGGCGCCGGGTCGGCCTGCTGTTCCAGAATTTCGGGCTTTTCCCGCATCTGACGGTGGCCGCGAACATCGTCCTCGGGCTTCGCGCGGGCCGGAAACCGGCGATGCGGCCGCATGACCCGGCGCTTGCCCCCCTGCTCGCCCGGTTTCACATCGATCACCTCGCGGATCGGCTGCCGGAGGATTTGAGTCCCGGCGAAAAACAGCGCACTGCCCTGGCGCGCGCGCTGGCGATGCAGCCCGATCTTTTCATGTTCGACGAACCGTTCTCGGCGCTCGATGCACAGAGCCGCGAGACGCTGCGCGAGGAACTTCGTGCATTCCTGCGCGAAACGCGGATTCCGGCGATTTTCGTGACCCACGATCAGGCGGATGCGGCGATGCTGGCCGATCGGCTTGCCATCATGAACCACGGCGCGATCGTGCAGGAAGGGCCGGCGGCGGATCTGTTCAAGGCGCCGGCCAATGTTTTCGTCGCCGATTTCGTCGGCATCGACAATCGGCTTCCCGGCCGGGTGATCGGTAGGGCGGGCGATCGCTGGCGGATTGATGTGGGCGGCCGGCTTCTTCTTGCGCGGGACGATCGCTTCGCCGGGGAGACCGACGCGAATGTCTTCGTGTGCATTCGGGGCGAGGATGTCGTGCTGCGCGGCGCCGGGATCACCGAGTGCGGCAATGCCGCGACCAATCGCCTGACCATGCGCGTGGTTGGGGTGAGTGGTCTCGGCGCGTTCCGCAAGGTCGCGCTCGATGGCGATTTTTCTCTGGTCGCTTATCTCACCAGACGCGATACTGAAAAACTTGGCCTCGCGCCCGGCAACGATACGATCGTCGAGATCGACCCCGAGGCGATTCACCTGCTAACGGATTCCGGCGGCAACACAATCCAATGGTCAAGACCTGACGCTAGTACCCGTGCGTAATGCCTGCTTCCTCGGACGCGGCAGGTCGCCGGGGCGATCTGTTCCGCCCCAGGACCCCACTCCAGTCCCATCGCGCATCCTTCCATTCTTGCGACAAGAATGCACCATCGAAGTCCTGGACTAGGTGCGTACCCAATAAGGCCACACCGCTATTGGGTACACACCCTAAGCAACTAAGCTGATTGCACTCAATGCGAATCGGTGCCGAAGAGCGCGGCGACGGCAGCTTCGTGAACGGAAGGATCGCCCACCGCGAGCATCGAACCGTCGCCGTCCAAGGTCAGGCGCCTGCCCTGCCAGTCGGTCGCAATTCCGCCGGCCGCCTCGATCACCGGCGCCAGGGCGGCCCAATCCCATAGTTTCAGGTCAGCCTCGGCGATCACATCGATCTGCCCGAGGGCGAGCAGCCCGTAAGCATAGGCATCACCGCCCCAGCTTGTCCGACGGCAGGCGGAAGCAAGCTTACGGAACCGCGCATACTGCGCCGTGTCGAGCATATCGGGCGAAGTACAGGACAGTTCCACCTCCGCTAGCGAGGCCACGCGCCGGCAACCCGCCACGCCGCCATGGGCACCGGTGAAGCTCAGCCTGCCTCCTGCCGCGAGCCAACGTTCGCCGGTAATCGGCTGATCGATCAGGCCGAGCACCGGCACGCCATGATCGAGCAAGGAAATCAAGGTCGCGAAGGTCGGGCGTCCGGTGATGAAGGCGCGGGTGCCGTCGATCGGGTCGATCACCCAGGTAAACCTCCCGGCACGCTGATCGCCCCCCTCTTGGCCGCCAAGTTCCTCGCCGATCATGCCGTGATCGGGAAAGCGCGTCCGCAATATTTCCCGAATCGCCACTTCGGCGCCTTTGTCGGCAGCCGTCACCGGGCTCGCGTCGCTTTTTGTCTCCACGCCCACCTGGGCACGAAAATACCGGCGGATCACCGCCCCGGCTGCGTCCGCCGCCGCCTGGGCCGCGGCGGCTTCGGCATCGAGACTCACGGCAACTTGGCGGGGCTGGCCGATTGCGAATTCAGATAGGCGATGACATCCGCGCGCACCTGATCATTCTTGATCCCCGGATAGGCCATATGGGTGCCCGGCGCGTCCTTCATCGGGGCATAGAGCCATTCGTTGAGCGCATGCGGCGTCCAGTTGCCCTTGGCGATTTTCTTCACCGCCCCCGAGAAGGCAAAGCCGGATTTGGCGAACATCGGCGCGCTCGCCACGCCATACAAATTCGGTCCGACGCCGTTCGCTCCGCCCTTGGTAACGGTATGGCAGGCCGAGCATTGCTGCTGAAAGAAGCTCTGACCCTTGGCGATGACCGCCTTGGCATAAAGCGCCTTGATCGAGGGCGCGCCGCTGCCCGAAGCCGCCGCCGGGCTTGGCTTCGCTCCGCCAGGGCCGGGCTTGGGCAACGGGACCGGGCTGGGCGACAAAGTGCGCAGATAGGCGATGGCGTCGGCCCGCACCGCGTCGTTCTTGATGCCGGTGTAGCTCATATGCGTGCCCGGCACGTAGGTCTGCGGGTCGACCAGCCATTCATTCAGCTTCTGGTAGGTCCAGTTGCCCTTCGCCTTCTTCTTCGCCGCCGCGGAAAAGGCATAGCCGGCCTTGGCGAACATCGGCGCGCCGATCACGCCGTACAGATTCGGTCCGACGCCGTTCGCCCCACCCTTGGTCAGGGTGTGGCACGCCGAGCATTGCTGCTGGACGAAGCTCATGCCTTTTTTCACGTCGGCTTTGGCGATCAGCCCGTCGATCGACGGCACGCCGCCTGCCGCCGTCTTCGCGGCACCCGCGCCGGCGATGGCGATCACCGGCTTTTTCGGTGCCTCGTGATTGGTGAAGAACATGGAGATATGGGTCGCGACCCAGAACACCAGACCGGCCGAGAGAATCCCCCCCGCGATCTTGTTCAGCAGCAGCGGATCGCGGCCTTTCCTGCCGTGACCCTGGGTCTGCTCGTTCCGGGTGCTCATGCCAGCGCGTCCTCCAAAGCTTTACGGGGCGATGTATAGCGATTTAGGAAAGTGCGACAAGCGATAACCCGACCCCGCGCGAGGAGGCTGCCATACCGTCCCCTATCGTCATGATCCCGGCACGGCTGGGCTCGACCCGCCTGCCCGGCAAGCCGCTGGCGGATATCGGCGGCGTGCCGATGATCGTCCATGTGCTGAAGCGCGCCGAACACGCCGCACTGGGGCCTGTGGCGGTCGCCTGCGCGGAATCCGCGATCGCCGAGGCGGTGACGGCGGCCGGTGGCCGCGCGGTGCTGACCGATCCCGATCTCCCGAGCGGGTCGGATCGGATTCATGCGGCCCTGGCGGCGATCGACCAAGGCGGACGGCACGATGTGGTGGTCAATCTGCAGGGCGACCTGCCCGGCATCGAGCCCGAAACGCTGCGCACCCTTCTCGCCGTGCTGGATGATCCGCGCTTCGACATCGCAACCCTGGTCGCCCCGATCGCCAGCGAGGCAGAGGCCGAGGCGCCGTCGGTGGTGAAAGCGGCCTGCGGCTTCGGCAATGGCGCACCTGTCGCCCCAGTTTTGTATTTCTCGCGAAACCGCATCCCGTCAGGCGTTGGGGCATTGTGGCACCATGTCGGCGTCTATGCCTATCGCCGCGCGGCGCTGGAGCGCTTCGTGAACGCGCCGCCCTCACCGCTGGAACAGCGCGAAAAACTCGAACAGCTCCGCGCGCTGGAAGCCGGAATGCGAATCGGCGCGGCGCGGATCGCCCGTGCCCCGTTCGGCGTCGATACGCCGGAAGATCTCGAACGCGCCCGAAAGGAATTCGCACCATGACCGCCCTCACAACGGACCGCATCGCATTCCAGGGCGTGCCTGGCGCCTATTCCGACCTTGCCTGCCGCACTGCCTTTCCCGCGATGGCGACCCTGCCGTGCCAGACCTTCGAGGCTGCGATCGATGCGGTACGCAACGGCGAGGCGTCGCTCGCCATGCTGCCCACCGAAAACTCGCTCGCCGGCCGGGTACCGGACATGCACACGCTGCTGCCCGATTCCGGCCTGTCGATCGTCGCCGAGCATTTCCAGCGGATCGAACACTGCCTGTTGGCGCCGAGCGGCGCAAAACTTGCGGGAATTAAACGGGTGCATTCGCACGCAGTGGCGCTCGGCCAGGTGCGGGCGCTCATCCGCGAACTGGGCGCCGAACCGGTGGTCGAGGCCGATACGGCGGGCTCCGCCGAACTGGTCGCGCGCTGGAACGATCCGGCGAGCGCCGCGATCGCGTCATCCCTCGCAGCCGAGATTTACGGGCTGGATATTCTGCGCCCCAATGTGGAAGACGCGGCGCATAACACCACGCGCTTCTACGTCATGGCGAAAACCCCGCGCCTGCCGCCGCCCGAAGCCGAAAACCTGATAACGAGTTTCGTATTCCGCGTCCGCAACGTGCCGGCGGCGCTCTACAAGGCGCTGGGCGGATTCGCGACCAACGGCATCAACATGACGCGGCTGGAGAGCTACATGGTGGGCGGCCTTTTCGCCGCGACCCAGTTTCTCGCCGAAATCGACGGCCACCCCGAGCAGCGTGGGGTACGGCTCGCGCTGGAGGAACTCGACTTTTTCTCACGCGAATTCCGCATTCTCGGTGTCTATCCCGCGGCACAGTTCCGCCTCGCCCAACGTGTGGCAATTCAGGGATCGGATTGAACGCTGAGGTTGAGTTTCGTTAGAAATCACTGAATCCATTTCATTTGTTATCCGATTCTGTTGCTTTTGCTTCATGATACCGCTAACCTGATGTTGGTCGAGGCGAAAAAACCGCCTCCTTGGCTCGTGCCGGCGCAGGATGCGCGCGGCGGCGGAGGAGGATTCCGATGGCGGGAACACTTCAGGTCGAGACTTTCCATCCCGTCACCACACCGGCGCCGGACTGGAGCGAAGCGGCGAACTGGTCCGGCAGCGCTGTGCCGGGCGCGGGCATCATCGCTGACATAATCGGAACCAAGGCGGCGATCGACCCCGGCATCACCATCGAGGCGGACGTCAGTTTGACGTCTTCGGATCTGATCGGCAATGGCGGCGCAATCGTGCTCGGCGCGGAAGCCAGTGTTTCGATTGCCGGCACGGCCTCATTCTATGCCTATGATTCCGTGGTCAACCAGGGTGCCCTGGCGCTCGGTGCCGGTTCGGCGCTGGATGTGGTGGTCGATCTCGGCGCGATCAGCGGATTGACCGGCGCGCCGCCGCCGAGCTTCGCCAATACCGGCACGGTCAGCGTCGCATCGGGCGGAATGCTCGATATCGGCGGCACCGAATTCGAGAATCAGGCCGTGGTCGCACTTGCGGGCGGCACGCTCGATGTTTCGGGCGGCGCGATCGGCGGGTCGGGAACTATAAGCCTCGCGAACAACGCCCTCGCCGCGTTCGGCGACGAGGTAGCGGCGCAGAGTTTCATCTTCGGCGCGGAAGGCGGCACGGTTTCGCTGGCCGATCCGCTGCTGGGAATCGGCGTGACGGTTTCCGGCTTCGGCGGCGGCGATGTCCTGCTGCTGCTCGATCTCGCCGATGCACGCATTGTCCAGAATGCCGGCCGGGTGACCATTCTAAACCGCTTCGGCACGGCCGAAGGCAGTTTCGCCGATCCATCCGGCACGCGTCTCACGGTGATCGCCGATGGCCCGGGCAGCGCGATCGTCGCCGCCAGCACCTCGGCCGTGGCGACAACTCCCGATCCGCCCTGTTTCGTGCGCGGCACCGCGATCCTCACGCCGACCGGCTACCGCGCCGTCGAATCATTGAGACCGGGCGACACCGTCATCACTGCGGCGGGCTCGGTCCAGCCGATCGTCTGGGTCGGGTCGTGCACGCTCGATCTGGCAACCCATCCGAAACCCGATTCGGTGCAACCCGTGGAGATCGCGCCCGGAGCATTCGGCCCCGGCGTGCCGCGCCGGGCGCTGCGCGTCTCGCCCGATCACGCATTGTCGTTCGACGGCGTACTGATTCCGGCGAAACTGCTGGTCAACGGCGCAACCATCCGGCGCGAGCGGGACTGCATGGCGGTCACCTATCATCATATCGAACTGACGCGGCATGACATCGTGCTGGCCGAGGGTGCGGCGTGCGAATCCTATCTCGACACCGGCAATCGCGCGGGGTTCGAACCGGCGGTATCCTGGCCGGTGCGGCGCAAACGCTGGGATTGTGACGCCTGCGCCCCGCTCTGCACCACCGGGCCGATCCTGCGCACGGTGCGCACCCGGCTTCACGCACGCGCAACCGAGTTAGGGTTTTCGCTCCGCCACGATTACGCCGTCACCCTCTGGATCGACGACGCGCCGATCCAGCGCCGTGCGGGTCCGGCCGGCGAAGCGCGATTCGTCGTGCCGGCGCGGCATGGCGGCCGCGTAACGATCCGTTCCGCTCGATTTATTCCCGCCGAGTTCGATCCGACCTCCGAAGACCGGCGTCATCTTGGTATCGCAATTACCAGGCTGCACATCGGACGCAGGCGGTTCGTCCCCGAGGCATTGGCCGATTCCGGATTCCTTCCGCGCGCTTCGGGCGATTCGGCACTCTGGACCGATGGCGCCGGTGTCATCCGGCTACCGCCCGAGGCGCGTCACCTCGCGATCGGCCTTGCCGCCCTGCCGCTCATGTGGACGCGACCCGGCGCGGAACGATCAGCCGTGCCGTGAGCACCTGAACCACTTCACCGTTCTGATTGCTTGTCTCGCTGCGCACCACGATCCGCCCCCGATCGGGCCGCGAGACGGATGGCGTCACTTCCATCACCTCGCTGACCACGGTGAGCACGTCGCCCGGCCTTGTCGGGCGCGGCCACGAAATTTCGTTGCCGGCACCCACAATACCGCCCGCGAGTGGCACGCTTTCGACCAGCAGCCGCATGGTCAGCGCGGCGGTCTGCCAGCCGGATGCCGCGAGGCCGCCGAACAGCGTGTCCCGCGCCGCTTCCTCATCGAGATGGAACGGCTGCGGGTCATAGGTTGCTGCAAAATCCTTGATCGCGGCGGCATCGAGCGTCGTGCTGCCACTCTGGAACCGCTGGCCGACCGACAGATCGTCGAAATAAAGCCGGTCGCTCATCCCAGCAGCCTGCCGATAACCCGCGCGGTATAGTCCACCACCGGAATGATTTTGCCATAATTGATCCGGGTCGGTCCGATCACCCCGATCGCACCGACGATCCGGTCGTTGCGGTTGCGCGCGGGGGCGACCACCATGGATACGCCGGCCGCGCCGAACAGCCCGCTTTCCGCACCGATGAAAATCCGTACACCATCGGAACGGTCTGCGAGTTCGAGCAGCTTGAGCATGGTTTCCTGCGCTTCCAGCCGCTCGAACAGATGCTGGATCGCTCCGAGCTTCTCGACTTGGTCGATATCCGCGAGTAGCCTGCCCTGGCCGCGCACGATCAGCGAACCGCCGCGTTCCTCGCCCGACCAGGTCGCGAGCCCGGCTGCCACCACGCCTGCGGTCAGCGTATCGAGCGCTGAGCGGTCCGCCTTCATGTCGGCGGCGACGCGCAGGCGAAGCTCGGCGAGCGACAGGCCGGAAAGCTGGGCGTTGAGATAATTGCTCGCCTCCTGCAACGCCGAAGGCGGCAGGCCGGGCGGCGTTTCGATCACCCGGTTCTCGACCTGACCGTCCGCCGAAACCAGCACGACCAAAGCCCGGCCGGAATTGAGCGGGACAAATTCGATATGCTTGACCGCACCGTCCGATTTCGGCGCGAGAACGATCCCCGCCGCCGCGGACAGGCCCGAAAGCATGGTCGAAGCCTCGGCCAGTGTGTCCTGCACCGAACGGCCCGACTGGGCCAGCGCCGCCTCGATCCGCTCGCGCTCCTCGTCGGATAATTCGCCGAATTGCAGCAATCCATCGACGAACAGGCGCAAGCCCCGGTCGGTCGGCAGGCGCCCGGCCGAGGTATGCGGCGAGAACAGCAGCCCGGCATCGGTCAGATCCGCCATTACGTTGCGAATGGTCGCCGGCGACAGCCCCATGGGCAGCAGGCGCGAGAGGGTCCGGCTGCCCATCGGTTCGCCGGTTTCGACATATTGCTCGACGATTTCGCGCAGCACCGCCGCCGAGCGGGCATCGAGCCCAGGCGGCAGTTTCGGCGAACGCTGTTGTGGCTGGTCCATGACGCGAGACTCGGCTATCCCGTGCTCAAAATCAAGCATACCTCACCTTTCAGGAGCATCCCGATGACCGAACCCGGACGACCGAGCGGCCGCGCCGCGGATGCGCTGCGCCGCGTCGACATCGTGACCGGTTTCGCCCGCCATGCCGAAGGCTCGGCGCTGATCCGCATGGGCGGCACCGAGGTGCTCTGCGCGGCGAGCGTGGAAGGCCGGGTGCCGGGCTTCCTGCGCAATTCGGGTCAGGGCTGGGTGACCGCCGAATATGGCATGTTGCCGCGCGCGACCCATACGCGCGGCGATCGCGAGGCCGCGCGCGGCAAGCAATCGGGCCGCACCCAGGAAATCCAGCGGCTGATCGGGCGGTCCCTGCGCGCGGTGGTGGACCGGGCGGCATTGGGCGAAATGACCATCACGCTCGATTGCGACGTGCTGAATGCCGATGGCGGAACCCGCTGCGCCGCGATCACCGGCGCCTATGTGGCTCTGGCCCTGGCGATCAAAAAACTGCGCGCGGCCAATGTGCTGAAGGGCGACCCGCTGATCGGGCAGGTCGCGGCGGTGTCCTGCGGCATCGCGGTGGGCGTGCCGGTGCTCGACCTCGATTACGCCGAGGATTCCGGCGCCGAGGCGGACGCCAATTTCGTGCTGACGGCGTCCGGCGGCATCGTCGAAATTCAGGCGACCGCCGAGCGTGCCACCTTCGACGAAGCAGCGTTCGGCGTCTTGCTTGGCCTGGCGCGGATCGGAACGGCGGCACTGTTCGCCGCACAGCAAGCGGCGATCGATGCGGCTTGAACGCGGTCAGCGACTCGTCATCGCCACCCATAACCCCGGCAAGGTGGTGGAATTCGCCGCCCTGCTCGCGCCCTACGGGCTCGACTGCGTGGCCTCCGGCGCGCTTGGTTTTCAGGAACCCGAGGAGAACGCCGCGGATTTCGCCGGCAATGCGCGGATCAAGGCGCTCGCGGCGGCGCGCGACAGCGGCTTGTTCGCCCTGGCCGACGATTCCGGGCTGATGGTCGCGGCCATGGGCGGCGCACCGGGAGTGCGATCCGCCCGGTTCGCCGCCGATTGCGGCGGTTTCGCCGCAGCGATGACGGCGATCATCGAGCGAACGCGCGAGGAACCCCGCGCCGCTTTCGCCTGCGCCCTGTGCCTCGCCGCACCGGACGGAACCACCGCGACCTATCTCGGCTTCTGCCACGGCAGGATCGCCGATGCGCCGCGCGGCGCCGGCGGCTTCGGCTACGACCCGATTTTCATCCCCCACGGCGATGACCGCAGCTTCGCGGAACTAAGCAAAACAGAGAAAAACGCGATCAGCCATCGCGGTCGCGCGCTGCGCCAGTTTGTCGCGGCGCATCTCGGCGACGTTTAACCCGGCGGTGCGGTTTCGATGAACGGGCGCTCCCCGGCGAACGGCTCGAACCACGCCGCAAGACGCGGGGCGGATACCCGCCAATCATAATCGGGAAGCCGGAAATCGAGATAACCAAGCGCGCACGCGATCGCGATGGTGCCGATATCGAGCAGTTTTCCCAGCGGATCGCGGTCGAGCACTATGACGGTACGTGCGATGACCTCCCGCTGACGGGCAATGAAAGCATCGCGTGCGGCATCGCGCGGCTTCTGGCCCTCCATCCGGCAGATGACCGCGGCATCGAGAACCCCATCGCCCATCGCCTGATGGCGGAGTGCTACCCAGCGGGCGGCGCCGGCGGCGGGAAACAGCGGCGGCGCCTCGCCCACCGTATCGAGATACTCGCAGATCACCGGGCTGTCATAGAGCGCGAACCCGTCCTCGGTGACGAGGCACGGCACCTTCGACAGCGGATTCTCCGCGATCAGCGCTACCGGGCTTTCATGCGGATTGGTCGGGATTTTCTCGATCTGCCGGTCGATCTCGCGAGCGATGGCACAGGTCATCACCTTGCGGACATAGGGGCTGGTCGGAGAATAGAAAAGCTTCATGGGCCGATCCCTTGGTTGCGGCGCAGATGTCTGGTTCGTTCGCGGGAATACAAGGGACGCGGTTCGGCGCCAATGGCACGGCGGCGATCAGGCGTTTTGTCCAGCCAAAGCCTATTTCGGTCTGGGTGACCCGAACAGATATTTGATCAGAGCGGCGATCGCGAGCACGATCAGCAACAGAACCAGCAGGCCGGCCAGAATCATTCCGCCCATCATGCCACCGTGCATCATTGCCGGTTCTCCTTGCATCAGCCTGGCCGTTGCATCATCCCGCGCATCATCGCCGGCATGCCGTCTTTGGCGAAAGCGTCGAGTTCCTTCGCGTGCGCATAAATCACCTTGACCATCTCCGGGTCGTCGGAGGTTTCGGTCACTTCGACGCCATCCGGCAGGATCTTGTATGTGCGGCGATATTTCGCGCTGTTCCGAAACATCGTGGTGACGCTCGGACTCATCGGATAGGGAAATGGACGGTTCGAATCGAGACGATCGTACATCTCGATCACATGGGCCTGGATGATGCCGGCGGTCTTCGCATTGCCCGACACCGTGGCGTCGATGATGCCGTTCGGCAGATATTGGGTGGCGCGCTGGATCTCGGCGTGGCGCTCGAACAACTCCATGCCGAGCTTCATCGGCCCCATCATGTTGTTATGCGACATCATGTCCCGCATGGTCCCGCCGCCCATCATTCCGCCGCCACCCATCATCCCTCCAGGCTGATCGGCGAACGCCTGGCGCCGGCCAAACCCGAGAGTCGCGAGAAAACCCGACAGAATGCCGCCGAGCGCGGCAGCAATGGTTCGACGTTTCATATCAGGGTGTGTACCCAATGGCGGCGTTCGTCGCTCATGATCGGCAAGATCATTTCACTCCTCTCTTCTGGCCAGCGGCCAAAATCCCTCCGGTCGCGGCCATACCGCCATTGGGAACACACCCTATATTTCTCGCATAAAAAAGCGGCTCCTGGAACGTTGCCCGCAATCACAAGATTGCCAGAACAAAATCGAATTCGAAAGCAAGAGCCGGAGTGCTGGCAGCGTGCGCAACGCCCATCATCGCCCCATATTGGAGCCTTCGGAGCCAGACATGACCAGAATGACCCTCTCTCCCGACCGAAACACGCCGATCCCGCCAATCGCCGATCCCGACGATGCGCGGTGGATCGCCGTCAAACGGCGGGATGCCAGTGCGGACGGACATTTCTACTATGCGGTCCGCACCACCGGCGTCTATTGCCGCCCGTCCTGCGCCGCCCGGTTGCCCCGCCGCGAGAATGTCAGTTTTTATGCAACACGTGCCGAGGCGGAACAGGCCGGCTTCCGGCCGTGCAAACGATGCCGCCCCGGTGACGCCGCGCAGGCCAGCCGGCACGCCGCCGCCATCGCCCGCGCGTGCCGGCTGATCGAAACCGCCGAGGAACCGCCGGCCCTCGCCGAACTGGCCGATGCCGCCGGGCTGAGCCGGTACCATTTCCATCGCATCTTCAAGCAGATCGCCGGCGTCACCCCAAAGGCTTATGCGAGCGCGCATCGGGCAAAGCGGGTGCGCTCGGAACTCGGCCAGAGCGACACCGTCACCCGCGCGATCTTTGACGCCGGGTTCAATTCCAGCGGGCGTTTTTACGAAGGATCGACCAAAATTCTTGGAATGACTCCAGGCGCCTATCGTGATGGCGGTGCCGGGGCGGAAATCCGTTTTGCCGTCGCCGAATGCTCGCTCGGCGCCGTCCTGGTCGCCGCGACCGGCAAGGGAGTCGTCGCCATCGAGTTCGGCGCCGATCCCGAGCGGCTGGTCCATGGGTTGCAGGATCGTTTCCCGAAGGCGGGCCTGACGGGCGGCGACGCTGCTTTTGAACGAATGGTGGCCGAGGTGATCGGCGCCGTCGAAGCACCGCGCCAGGGGCTCGATCTGCCGATCGATGTGCGCGGCACCGCCTTTCAGCAGCGCGTCTGGCAGGCGCTGCGGCAGATCCCGCCGGGCAGCACCGCGAGTTATGCCGAGATCGCCCGGCGCATCGGCAATCCGGCGGCGGTGCGGGCGGTGGCGCAGGCTTGCGCGGTCAACCCGGCAGCGGTGGTCATCCCCTGCCATCGCGTGGTCCGGTCGAACGGCGATCTCGGCGGCTATCGCTGGGGGATCGAGCGCAAGCGCGAATTGCTGCGCCGGGAGGGCGCAGTGTGATGCAGAGTTCCGCGAAGATCGCGCCATCGCGCCATCAGGCTGGATCAGATATCGCCGAGCGCGTTGCGCACCTCGACTGGCCGGCGCTGGAAGCCGATCTCGATGCGTTCGGCTGTGCGACCACGGGTCCATTGCTCACAACGGCCGAATGCGCCGATCTCGCCGGCCAATACAAGACCGATCGCCTGTTCCGAAGCCGGATCGTGATGGCGCGGCACGGCTTCGGCCGCGGCGAATACAAATACTACGCCTACCCGCTCCCCGACCTTGTGACCGGGCTGCGCACCGCACTCTATCCACGGCTTGCACCGATCGCCAATCGCTGGGACGTGGCTCTGGGACGCGGCGGAGACTATCCGGCCGAGCACCGTCGCTTCCTCGATTGCTGCCACGCGGCGGCACAGACGCGGCCCACGCCGCTGCTGCTGAACTACGGCGCGGGCGACTACAACTGCCTGCATCAGGATCTTTATGGCGATCTGTTCTTTCCGCTCCAGGTGGCGTTTCTGCTGAGCGCGCCGGACGAAGACTTCACCGGCGGTGCCTTCGTGCTGACCGAGCAGCGGCCGCGCATGCAATCGCGCGCCGAAGTCGTGCCTCTCGTTCAGGGCGAGGGCGTGATCTTCGCGGTCAATCAGCGGCCGGTAACCGGTACGAAAGGCGCCTATCGGGTGACGATGCGGCACGGCGTCAGCCGCCTCCGCACCGGCCATCGGCTGACGCTCGGCATCATTTTTCACGACGCGGCATAACGCGGAACCGCCTCGCGCGGCGGGGTTTATGTGCCGTGGATATTGCGGGTGGTCGCACTTCGCGCGACGTCGTCAGGTCGGGCATAGGTGCGCATCGCCAAATCAAAGCTCGGATTGGTCACGCCGAACCACAGGCGTTCGTTCTTGAAGTGGTGCCACAAATGATATTTCTTGATCCAGCGCCCCCAGCGCGTGCGCGGCCGATATGGGATGTGCGCCACGTAATGCACCCATTCGTAGTACAGGATGGCGAGCATCGCCCCCGCGATGATCGACGCGACGACCGACAGATTCGGCCAGATCAGGGCAACCAGACCGCCGGTCACCGCGAGATTGGGGATCAGGAACCAGAGCGGCAGGAACAGCAGATCGAGCCGGTCGGGCTCGACATGATGATCGTAGTGCAGCCGGTGCTGCAGCCGCAGGATGAACGGAACCGCACGCATCGGCTTCGCGTGGAAGGCGAAGCGGTGATATCCGTATTCACTGAGGAAAAACAGCACACCACCCAGCACGATAAAGCCGGGATGCACTGGCCAAACATCCGCCAATGCAAGGCCGCCCCACACCGCCAGGGCGGCGAGCAGAGCTGTATTGCTGCCGTGCTTCAGGAAATTCGCGATCATTGCCGTGCCGTTCGAATGCGTGGATGTTTCGGTGCATCGGCAGCATAGCACCGGACCCGGCGCGAATCATATAAAATTTACTAAATTGTTCATATAGCCGGGTTCAAGGCAGCCCAAGCCCTGAAGCGAGGCTCGCATCGCGTCGTCGAGCGGGGTATGCGGCTCGGCGCCCAGAAACGCGGTCAGCTTGGTATTGTCGAGCAGAACGGTCTCGCGCCAGAGATAGCGCATCTCCAGCATCTCGCGCAGCGTGATCACGAAGGGCGCGGCGAGATAGGCAGCCGGCCAGGGAAATTTCCGCACCGGCAGATCGGGTCGCTCCACGACACGCCGGATCGCCTCGGCCATATCGAGGCCGCGTGGCAGTCCGTGGCCGGCGAAATGGAAGGTTTCGAAAGGAGCCAGTTCGTTCGCCCGTTCAGCCAGGCGGACCATCGTCTCCGCAAGATCGGGCAGATATGCCCAGGCATGTCCCGCATCCGGCCGGCCCGGATAGGTGACGGACCGCAGCGGCGCGCCCGCTTTGACCAATCCTCGGGAAAACCAGCTATTCCCTGCATGTGGGCCGAAGAAATCGCCGGCGCGCACAATCAGGCTTCTTACCCCGGCATCGGCGGCGCGCGTCAGTTCCCGTTCCATCGCGACCCGGATGCTTCCCTTGCGCGTGAGCGGATTTTGCGGCGATGCCTCGCCGAGCAGCGGGAATGCGTCCGGCCCGTAATTGTAGATGTTGCCCGGAAACAGAATGAGCGCACCCTGCGCGGACGCGGCGGCGATGGTATTGCGCAGCATCGGCAGGGCAAGACCGCGCCAGTTGCGATATCCAGGCGGATTCACCGCATGAACGATCAGGTCACATCCCCTGGCAGCCATATGAACGTCTTTCCCGTTCATCGCGTCACCCCGCACCCAGTCGATGTCGGACCGGCCGATCCGCGCTCGTGCCGGGTCGCGATGCAGCGCGGTCACGCGCCAGCCGCACGCGCAGAGAACCCGCGCCACCGCATCGCCAACCCCACCGGTCACCCCCAACACCAAAGCCCGCCGGTCATCGTTCATATCGCTCTCCATCAATTCCGATGACTCATTCTGCCGCCGCGCCATCCAATTCAAAATTGCTTAAATCTGTCTGATCGCTATACATTTTCGTATGACTGGCCCCGGCTGGCATCTCTATCGCTCCTTTCTCGCGGTGATGCGTGTGGGCAGCCTGTCCGGTGCCGCCCGCACGCTCCGCATCGCACAGCCGACCCTTGGCCGGCATGTGAACCAATTGGAGCACACGCTGGGCTCACCATTATTCACCCGCTCACCGCAGGGCCTGACGCCGACGGATCTGGCGCTGGCGCTGTTGCCCGAGGCCGAGGCGATGGAATCAGCTTCCCATGCGTTAAGCCGGGTCGCCTCCGGGGCGATGGCATCGGATGCGGGGATCGTGCGGATCACCGCGAGCGAGATCGTCGGCGCGGAAATTCTGCCGGCAATCCTGGCCGGGCTGCGCATGACGCATCCGAGGCTTGCCTTCGAACTCGTTCTGTCGAACCGCACGGAGGATCTCCTGCGCCGGGATGCGGACATCGCGGTGCGGATGGTGCGGCCCGTGCAGGAAGCCCTGGTGGCGAAGAGTGTCGGGCGAATCAAGCTCGGACTCTATGCGAGGCGCGACTATCTCGACCGCAACGGCACCCCGGCGAATTTCGAGGAGTTGGAGCGGCACGCCTTGATCGGCTTCGACCGGCAGACGCTGTCCGCACGGTCGCTCGGCGACTTGCCGTCCTGGGCGGTGCGCGAAAACTTCGCCCTGCGCACCGACAGCGATCTCGCCCAGCTTGCCGCGATCCGCGCCGGCTATGGCATAGGCGTATGCCAGGTGCCGATCGCGAAGCGCGATCCGGCACTGATTCGCGTGCTGGCCGGCGCATTCGAGGTCTGGCTCGATACCTGGATCGTCATGCATGAGAATTTGCGCGCGAGCCGCCGCGTCCGTCTGGTGTTCGACCATCTCGGCCAGGAATTGCAACGGTTGATCGTCTCGGCGCACGGCAGGCGCTGATCGCCGCCGCAGGGAGAGCCGCGGCACATCCATGCGCGCGGCGGATGAGAATCATGTCAGTCCATGGGCATTCAAGCGCGCGGCATGCATCCCAGATTGCGGTCAAGCCCAGGCGCGGCCGGATCGGCCGTCGCCGACCGGGCTCCCCAACCGGACGGATCGGACGACCCGCCGGATGCGACAAAAAAGGAAAAGACTCAATGACTACGAAGAGAACCCTGATGGCGGCCCTGACGGCCGTAACCCTGATGACGACGGGAAGCGCGATGGCCGCCCAGCCCCAACCGACCCGTATCGCGCAGATCGCGCCGCAAATGGAGAACATGGCGAGTTCCAGCGGAATTGCCGTCGTGACCGCCGCGCGCAGCGGCACCGCCGTTTCATTCGGAACCCCGGCAACCTCGGGCTCCCCGCAATGGGTGCAGGCCGGCCATGATGCCTATCCAGCCTTCGCCCCCCTGGCCCACAAATAAAAATAACCGAAGAGCGCCTTTCATCCGCTTCGGCGCAGGCGCTTGACTCCGCGCCAAGTTGTCAACATCGTTGCCGGATGGCTCCGAACGGCACGCTGCTCCGACTTAGCTGACCGGCCCCTGCGCGGGGCCGGTCCGACGCGTCGCCGCCCTTCATTTCGGAGCTTTTCCCTATGACCATCAACGATATTACGGCGCATGATCGTGCGATCGTCGACCAGTTCACCCGGCAGGCGGCAGGCTTCGCCGCCGCCCCGGAACTTCACGGCGATGATGTCACTGCGCTTATCGTCGAGGCAGCCAACCCCGGTCCGCGCGACCGCGTGATCGATCTTGCCTGCGGCCCCGGTTCGGTTGCCTGCGCTCTCGCGCGCTGCGCCACGCATGTCGTCGGCCTGGACGCCACCGCCGCGATGCTCGATCAGGCCCGTACCCGCGCCGAAAAGCAGGGATTCGCCGACATCGAATGGCTGGAAGGCAGCATTTATGATGCTCCCTATCCCGACGGGTGGTTCGATATCTGCACCTGCCGCTTCGCGTTTCACCATCTTCAGGACCCAGTCCGCGCTTTCGGGGAAATGGTTCGCCTGACCGCGCCCGGCGGACGCATCGTGCTGTGCGACGGGCTGGCATCGGACGACCGGCAGAAGGCCGAGGCATTCAACCGCATGGAGCGCCTGCGCGATCCGTCCACGGTCGCGTTTCGGACGTTCGAGACCCTGCGCACCCTTTTCATCGAAGCCGGGCTCGGCGAACCCGAGATACGGATGTTTCAGGTGTCCTATCTTGCCGCCGATCTGGCTGAAAAATCCTTCCCTGAAGGCGGGGATCGCTCGGGCCTCGTGGCCCTCATCGAGGCCAGCGTCGATGGCGATCGTCTTGGCGTGGGGGCACAGAAAACCGAGGCGGGCGTGAGGATCGCTTACCGATCCGCGGTGCTGAGCGCGATCAAATCCTGAGTCCGGCGGCGTTCATATCGGCAGCGCCTTGGCGCCGATATCGCGGCGGCAGAAACCGCCGGGGAAGCCAATCGCATCCACGGCGCGGTAGGCGCTGCCGATCGCGGCGGGGAGATCGGCGCCGGTAGCGGTGACGGCGAGGACACGGCCGCCGGTGCTGACCAGAGTTGCACCTTGCCGCGCCGTACCGGCGTGGAAAAGTTCGATTCCTGGCAGATTGCCGGCGTTGGCGAGGTCGATGGGACCGCCTTTTTCGTGGGCACCGGGATAGCCCTTGGCGGCGAGGATGATCGTCGCGGCGGCGCCGCCGCACCAGACGAGTTCGGCGGAGGGGTCGAGTTTACCGGCCGCCGCGGCGGCAAGAATGGGTAGGAGATCGGTGCCGAGCAGCGGCATCAGGGCTTCGCATTCGGGATCGCCGAAGCGGACGTTGAATTCGATCAGCTTTGGCCCGGTTGCGGTGAGCATCAGCCCAGCGAACAGGAAGCCGCGGAACGGAGTGCCGCGCCGCGCCATGGCGGCAAGCGCGGGGCGGATGATTTTTGCCATGGCGGCGTCGATGATCGGTTGGGTCGCGGCGGGCGGCGGTGCGACCGCGCCCATGCCGCCGGTATTGGGGCCGGTATCGCCCTCGCCGACCCGCTTGTGGTCGGCGGCGGCGCCGCAGAACAGGGCGGTTTCGCCATCGCAAAGAGCAAACAAGGAAATTTCTGCGCCGGTCAGGCATTCCTCGATGACGATTTCCGCGCCGGATGCGCCGTGGATGCCGGCTTCGAGCATGGCGGCGACCGCCACTTCGGCTTCGGCCTGGGTTTCGGCGACGACGACGCCCTTGCCGGCGGCGAGACCATCGGCCTTCACCACGATCGGCGCCGAATGGGCGGCAAGATAGGCGCGGGCGGCGGCGGCATCGGTGAAGCTCGCCCAGGCGGCGGTGGGAATGCCGGCCTGATCGCAGATTTCCTTCGTGAAACGCTTCGAAGATTCGAGTTTGGCGGCGGCGCGCGACGGGCCGAAACAGGCAATGCCGGTTTCCGCCAGGGCATCGGCGATGCCGAAGGCGAGCGGGGTTTCGGGGCCGGGAACCACGAGGTCGATCTTGTGCTCCTGGGCGAATGCAACCAGAGCCGGAATATTGTCGGCTTGGATAGCGACGTTTTCACCAAGCGATTCGGTGCCGGGATTGCCGGGGGCGATGAACAATTTGGTGAGTACCGGACTTTGCGCGATCTTCCATGCGAGCGCGTGTTCCCGCCCGCCGCCGCCCACCACCAGAACCCGCATTTTCGCTCCTGTCCGCTTGTGCAACCGGCGCGCGCTTAGCATAGTTGTGTGCAATGAGTGAAACCATTGAAGCGCCGGCCGGCAATCTGCCGGAATTGACCGTCTCGGAAATCGCCGGAGCGGTGAAGCGCACGCTGGAGACGGCGTTCGGCCGGGTGCGGGTGCGCGGCGAGATCACCGAGATGAAGATTTATGCCTCGGGCCACACCTATCTCGCCCTGAAAGATGAAGGCGCCAAAATTCGGGCGATCATCTGGAAGGGCAATGCGGCACGGGTGGGACTCAAGCCGGAGAACGGGCTGGACGTGATCGCGACCGGGCGGATCACCTCCTATCCCGAGCGCTCGGAATACCAACTCATCATCGAGCGGCTCGACTATGCCGGCGAAGGCGCGCTGCTCGCGCGGATCGAGCGGTTGCGCAAAAAACTTGCCGAGGAAGGGCTGTTCGACGCTTCGCGCAAGCGGGCTCTGCCGATGCTGCCGCGCGTAATCGGTGTGGTCAGTTCGCCGCAGGGCGCGGTGATCCAGGACATCAAAACCACGATCGCGCGGCGGTTTCCGAGCCGCATCGTGCTCTGGCCGGTCGCAGTGCAGGGCGAGGCGGCGGCGGCGCAGATTGCAGCGGCGATCGAAGGGTTTTCTGCGCTCGCGCCGGGAGAGCCGATTCCGCGCCCGGACGTGCTGATCGTTGCCCGCGGCGGAGGGTCGCTGGAAGACTTGATGGCGTTCAACGACGAGGCGGTCGTGCGCGCGGCGGCGGCCAGCACCATTCCGCTGATTTCGGCGGTGGGACACGAGACCGACACGACCTTGATCGACTTCGCATCCGACCGGCGCGCGCCGACGCCGACGGCGGCGGCGGAGTTGGCGGTGCCCGACCGGATCGCATTGGCCGCGAATCTGGCGCAATCGGGAGCGCGGATCGCCGGAGCGCTCACGCGGATCGCCCAGGCGGCGCGGCTGCGGCTCGATCGTGCCTCGGCGGCGCTGCCCGATCTGCCCTCGCTGCTCGGTTCGGCGCGGCAGCGGCTGGATGATCGGGGCGAGCGGCTGGCTTTGGCGCTACCCAATGTAGTGGCGGCACGACGCCGCGCGCTGGAGCGCATGACCGCTCGGCTGATGCACCCGCGCGAGCTGATCGCGGCGAAACGTCACGCTCTCGCTTTGCTGACCCATCGCATGGCCGTGCCCACGGGCGCGATGCTGCGGGAGGGGCGGTTGCGTCTCGACTCTCTCGCGGCACGGCTGGAAGGGCTGTCCTACAACGCGGTTCTGGCGCGCGGTTTCGCCCTGGCGATCGGGCCGAACGGCGAGCCGATCACCTCGGCGAAGGCCGCATCGGCGGCTACACGGTTCGAAATAAGGTTCGGCGATGGCGGCGTCGCGGTACGGACCGAGTCCCGTAAATCCCCGCCGGTTCAGCCCAGCCTGGACCTGTAGATCAGGACGCCGAACCGATCGGCAGCAATGGCCCGGAAAACACGATCGGCGTGTCCGGCTGGCCGGTCGGCGCGCCACCCGGCGGCTCCACCGTTACCGCGATCAGGATTTTCGGCTTGCGCAGGTCGGGCGGCATATCGTTCGCCGGCAGCACCGTGTGGCCCGGTTTCACGAATCCGATCGGCACGGGTTTCTCGCCGCCCGCAACGGCCCAGAGCTGCCAGACCTTGCCGGCAGGCGGCAGGATATGGCCGATCGGCGCGATGCTCATCGCACCGTCGCCGCGCAGCGCCACAGTGAAGACGGGGCCGCTTTTGCTGGCAAGCACGGCGACCATATGCGGAGCCGCCGGAAGTTGCGGCCGAAGGATGGCGAGCGCGATGGCCGCTGCGACGGCGACGGCGCCGATGCCGCGCCAGATCGCCACATTATCCCAGAAGCGCTCGCGCCAGGACGGCGCCAATCGCCGGGGTGCCTGCCGGGATATCGCGGCTCGCGGCTCGGGGGGTGAAATGATCCGCTCGATCTCGCTCCACGCGGTTGCCGGCGGTTCAACCTGGGGCACCGTGAGGGCGAGCGGCAGGAGTCTCTCCTCCCAGGCGGCCACTTCAGCCGCGAGAACCGGATCGCGCGCCAGATCGGCCTCGAAGGCGCGCCGTTCCTCGCCGCGCAGGACACCGAGGACGTATTCGCCGGCACGATCGGGGGGCGGAGGGGTGAGATCGCTCATCGTTCGAGGCACTTTTTCAGGGCGTCGAGCCCGCGCGCGATCCAGCTCTTGACCGTGCCCAACGGGGTGTTGGTGCGGACCGCGATCTCACTGTGAGAATATCCTTCGACGAAGGAGAGCAGGACCGAGCGGCGCCAGTTTTCCGGCAATTCGCCGAGGCAGTCCGACAAGGCCCGTCTGTCTTCGATGCCGACCGGTATGTCGGCGGCGATGTCGGGCAGTTCACCATCGCCGGTGTGGCGGTTCTCGGTCTCCAGCCGGTCGAGCGCGCGATAGCGCAAAATCCCGATCATCCAGGCGCGCGGCGAACCGCGAGCGGCGTCGAACCGATCGGCATTGCGCCAGATTTGCAGGAAAGCCTCCTGCAATGTCTCCTCCGCGTGGGGGCGATTGCGCAGAAGCCTTAATGCGATGCCGAAAAGAGTGGGCGCCATGGCATCGTAGAGACTGCGCAACGCCGAAGGATCACGCGCGGCACAACGACCGAGAACCAGGGCAAGTTCCCCCTCGGCAGCCGTTTTGGCCGCTTGTTCCGTCACCCAATCGCTCTCCATGCCATCGAACATCTTGTATAATGTTACCCCAGGGCAGGCAATGTGGATGCGAGCAGTTACATTTCCGTAACCCGAAAGCACTGTCTCAAAGGGGTGGACCGAGGGGCCCAGATGGTTCACAAGGCGCTGGATGGAGACCCGCATCGAGCGTCTATGCATGGCCAACGGGCTCAAAATGACCGGCCCGCGCCGGGCCATCGCCCGCGTATTGTCCGAAGCGACCGGCCATCCCGACGTCGATGAGTTGCACCGGCTGGCCCACCGGCTCGATCCGCGGATTTCGCTCGCCACCGTCTACCGCACCGTGCGTCTGTTCGAGCAGCACGGAATTCTGGAGCGGCGCAACCTGGGCAGCCGTCGCGCTCGCTACGAAATGTCCGGCGAGCACGACCATTTTCATCTGATCGATCAGGATAGCGGCAAAGTGATCGAGTTCGACGAACCGGAAACCGAGCAACTGATGCGCCGCGTCGCCGCGCGTCACGGGTTCGAACTGGTCTCACTGAAGATCGAGCTGTTCGGCCGGAAAGCCCGCTCCGAACCCGCACGCGCCGAGCCGGAGCGTGCGGGAAAGATCCCTGCCCGATGACTCCCGAAGCGGCGATCGGCGCGCCCGCTGGCTTCGGCGAATTGCGGGCCGGCAATCTTGGCGTGCGCCTCGCGGCCAGCGCCAACGAACTCGACGCCGTCCAGGCCCTGCGCTTTCGCGTCTTCTACCAGGAGATGGGGGCGACCGCCGACGCGGAGGCCACCGCGAGCCGCCGCGACCGGGACAGATTCGACGCAATCGCCGATCATCTTCTGGTCATCGATCACGACATCGCCGGCGATGCACGCGGCGTCGTCGGCACCTATCGGCTGATCCGCCAGGAAGCAGTCGCTCGGACGGGTCGGTTCTATTCGGCCGATGAATACGACCTCTCGGCACTCGAGCGGTTTCCCGGAAGGCTGCTCGAACTCGGGCGATCCTGCGTCGATGCGGCCTATCGCTCGCGCGCCGTGATGCAATTGCTATGGCGCGGCATCGCGGCTTATGTGTTCCAGCATGATATCGAGCTGATGTTCGGCTGCGCGAGCCTGCACGGCACCGATCTTAACGCTCTTGCGCCCGATCTCACCTATCTGTTCTGTCATCATCTGGCGCCGGAAAGCATCCGGCCGCGCGCTTTGCCGGAACGCTATGTCGATATGCGGCGGCTTGATGCGGCGACGATCGACCCGAAGCAGGTGCTGGCAAGGCTGCCGCCCCTGATCAAGGGATATCTCCGGCTCGGTGGCTTCGTCGGCGACGGCGCGGTGATCGACTGGCAGTTCAACACCACCGACATCGCCGTGGTGGTGCAGACCGATCTGGTCACCGAGAAATATTACCGGCATTACGAGCGCCAGGCACGATAGCCGCCCGCTGCGCGCCGGACGCGGTTGGCCTTCGCCGCGCGCCGCGCTATGCGTGCGCGCGACATCCCTGCTTGAGGCATAATATCCGACATGGCCGAAGACGATACGCCGATCCCCGACAGCCTGCTGCCCTACGATGAATGGACGGAGGAGGCGCTGCGCCTGGTTGCGTTACGTGCCTTGCAGCACGTGGAACGGGAGGGCCTGCCGGGCGGCCATCATTTCTACATCACCTTCAGCACCGCGCATCCGGGCGTGTCGATCCCGGACCGGCTGCGCGCCCAGTATCCCGACGAAATGACCATCGTGCTCCAGCACCAGTTCCGCGACCTCAGGGTCGATGAGGCCGGCAGGCGGTTCTCGGTGAAGCTGTCCTTCGGCGGCGTACCCTCGGCGCTCGACATTCCGCTCGCCGCCGTGACCGCCTTCGCCGATCCCGAAGTGCGGTTCGGGCTGCAATTCGCGCCGCGCGAAGACGAGGCGCCACCCGCACCCGAAGAGGTGCCGGAGGAAGCCGAACCGCGAACCGAGCCGGCCGGACCGGCGGATGTGGTCAGCCTCGATGCGTTCCGCCGCCGGCCGCCCGCCAAGGACTGATTGCAAGGAAATCCGTCATGAACGTCATCGCCAAAAAAACACCGGACTTCGTCTTCAGCACGATGTTTCCGCTCGGCCACGATGAGACTCCGTGGCGCAAGCTCGATCTTGGCGGCGTTTCGACGATCGGGGTGGACGGCAAAACGATCGTGAAGATCGCGCCCGAGACGCTTTCGGCACTCGCCTTCGAAGCGTTCCGCGATGTCTCGCATCTGCTGCGGCCGGGGCACCTCGCCCAATTACGGGCGATTCTCGACGACTCCGAGGCGTCGGAGAATGATCGCTACGTCGCGATGGAATTTTTGAAGAACGCGAATATCGCGGCCGGCGGCGTGCTGCCGATGTGCCAGGACACCGGCACCGCCATCGTGTTCGGCAAGAAGGGCCAGCGCGTCTGGGTCGAGGGCGACGAGGAGGAAGCCTTTTCGCGCGGGGTGTATCGCACCTATACCGAGACCAATCTGCGCTATTCGCAGATGGCGCCGCTGTCGATGTACGACGAGGTGAATACCGGCACCAACCTGCCGGTGCAGTGCGACATCCTGGCCGCGCCCGGCGAGGCGCATGCCGAGGAATTCGAGCTGATGTTCGTCGCCAAGGGCGGCGGTTCAGCGAATAAAAGCTTTCTGTATCAGGAGACGCGCGCGATCCTGAATCCCGGAAAGCTGATCGAGTTCATCGAAACCAAGGTAAAGACACTTGGTACCTCGGCCTGCCCGCCTTATCACCTCGCGATCGTAATCGGCGGTACCTCGGCCGAGACGACGATGAAAACCGTCAAGCTCGCCTCGACGCGCTGGCTCGATGGATTGCCGGCGGAAGGCTCGGCACTCGGCCATGCGTTCCGCGATCGCGTACTGGAGCAACAAATTCTGGACATGACTCGACGGATCGGCATCGGCGCGCAATTCGGTGGAAAGTATTTCTGCCATGACGTCAGAGTGGTGCGGCTGCCGCGCCACGGCGCGTCCCTGCCCGTCGGAATTGGCGTGTCGTGCTCGGCGGACCGGCAGATCCGAGCAAAAATCACCAAGGAGGGCGTGTTCCTCGAGCGGCTCGAAACCGATCCGGCAAAATACCTGCCGGAGGTGACCGACATGCATCTCGGCGGCGAGGTGGTGCGCATCGATCTCAAGCGGCCGATGGCGGAGATTCTCGCGGAATTGTCCAGGCACCCGGTCAAGACGCGGGTAGCACTGACCGGAACCATCGTGGTGGCGCGCGACATCGCCCACGCCAAGCTGAAGGAACGGCTCGATCGCGGCGAAGACTTGCCGGATTACATCAAGGATCATCCGGTCTATTACGCGGGCCCGGCCAAGACGCCGGAAGGCATGGCGACTGGCAGTTTCGGCCCGACGACGGCGGGGCGGATGGATAGCTACGTCGCCGAGTTCCAGGCGGCGGGCGGATCGCTGGTGATGCTCGCCAAGGGCAACCGTTCGCGCGCGGTGCGCGAGGCGTGCAAGGCGCATGGCGGATTCTATCTCGGCTCGATCGGCGGCCCGGCGGCGGTGCTCGCGCGCGACAACATCAGGCATGTCGAGTTACTAGAATATCCCGAGCTTGGCATGGAAGCGATCTGGAAAATCGAGGTCGAAGATTTTCCGGCTTTCATCGTGATCGACGATAAGGGCAACGACTTCTTCGCGGATCTGGCATGATGACGACGTATTCGGTACCCATTCTCTCGGCTTGGCGCGCAGCGCCTGCGGCGCTGCCGCGCGGCAACGACTTCTTCGCGAATCTTGGTTAGCGGATCATGAAATTCACCATCGACCGTATCGACCATGTCGTGCTGACCTGCGGCGACCTCGGAGTCACCGCCGAATGGTATGAGCGCGTGCTGGGCATGGAGCGCGAGGAATTCGGACCGGACCGGCGCCTCGCCCTTCGGTTCGGCGCGCAGAAAATCAATCTGCACCAATCCGGCACGGAATCCAGTCCGCACGCGGCGAAGCCGCAGCCCAGTGCGCTCGATATCTGTTTCGTCACTGCTCTCGGCACCGATGATGTCGTCGCCCATCTCAAGGAACAGAACGTCGCGATCATCGAGGGGCCGGCGATGAAAACCGGCGCGCTGGGTGCGATGCGCTCGGTGTATTGCCGCGATCCCGACGGCAATCTCATCGAGATCGCCAGCTATCTGGAGGATTGATCGATGGACGACGCCGCTGGGCGGCGATTGGGTCTGGTCGCCTTCGCGCTGTTTTTGATCACGATTCCGCTGTCGAACTGGATGATCGGCAATATCGGTACCGTGTGCGTCGCGCATGGTCCGTGCCTGATTCCGGTGGCGCCGGGAATCATGGCGCCGTCCGGCGTTCTCACCGCCGGGCTTGCACTGGTGCTGCGCGATATCGTGCAGCGCTGTCTCGGCGCGCGCTGGGGTCTGCTCGCGGTCGCGCTGGGGGCTGCGATCTCGGCACTCGTCGCGCCGGCTTCACTGGTGCTGGCCTCGGCGGCGGCGTTCACGACCTCGGAATTCGCCGATTTCGCGATCTACACGCCGCTGCAACGGCGCGGGCTGACGCGGGCGGTTCTGGCGTCGTCCGGGGCCGGCATCGTCATCGATTCTCTGGTGTTTCTCTGGCTGGCCTTCGGGTCGCTCGCGCTGTTTCCGGGCCAGGTGATCGGCAAGCTCTGGTCGATCGGCATCGCCCTGCCGCTGATCCAGTTGACCCGAAGGCTGGTGCCGAGCCCGGCATGAATCTCGCCGATTTCGACTACGATCTGCCGCCCGAACGGATCGCGGCGGAACCGGCGCGGCCGCGCGACGCAGCAAGATTGCTGCATGTCGCACGTGACGGGCTGCATGATCGGCAGATTTGCGATCTGCCGTCGCTGCTGCGCTCCGGCGACTGTCTCGTGGTCAACGATACGCGGGTGATCCCCGCGCAATTACAGGGACGGCGCGGCGATGCGCGGATCGGCATCACGCTTGATCGCCCCCTGGCCGATGGGTCCTGGCGGGTTCTGCTGCGCAATGCCCGGCGCGCGCGTGTGGGCGAGACTATCGCGATCGACGGTGCAGACGGATTTTCCGCCATGGTGATCGCGCGCTCCGGCGATGGTTCGGCGGTACTGCGCTTCGATCGTGACGGCGAGGCATTCCGGGCGGCACTCGAACAGGCGGGCGCGCTCGCACTGCCGCCTTATATTCCGCGCGCTCATGGAGCGACGGCGCGGGATTCGACGGATTATCAGACCATGTTCGCGGCGCGGGAGGGCGCGGTCGCCGCACCCACCGCCGGGCTTCACTTCACGAGCGCGCTGCAGGATGCGCTGACCGAACGTGGGATCGGGCTTACCCGCGTCACCCTGCATGTCGGCGCGGGAACCTTCCTGCCGGTGCGCGGCGAAATCGTCACCGATCACCGGATGCACGCCGAGCGCGGCGAAATCTCCGAGGCGGCGGCCCGGACGATCAACCGCGCGCGGGAGAATGGCGGCCGAATCGTCGCGGTCGGCACCACCAGCCTGCGCGTGCTGGAGACGGCGAGCGACGCGGCGGGCGTGATCCATCCCTGGGCCGGCGAGACCGAATTGTTCATCCTGCCGGGCTACAGGTTCCGCGCGGTCGATGTGCTGCTGACCAATTTTCATCTGCCGCGCTCGACCCTGCTGATGCTGGTCGCGGCCTTCGCCGGCCTGGAGTGCATCCGCACCGCCTACGCCCATGCGATCGGCGCGGGCTATCGTTTCTATTCCTACGGCGATGCCTGCCTGCTGGAGAAACCATGACCAGCTTCGGATTCTCGCTGCTCGCCACGAATGGCGCGGCGCGGCGCGGGCGCATCGCGAGCGCGCATGGCACGGCGGAGACGCCCGCCTTCATGGCGGTGGGCACCGCCGGAACGGTGAAGGCGATGACGGCGGATGCCGTGCGCGCGACCGGCACCGAAATCGTGCTCGGCAACACCTATCACCTCATGCTGCGCCCCGGCGCCGAGCGGGTCGCATCGCTGGGCGGGCTGCACCGGATGGCGGACTGGCCAGGCATCATTCTGACGGATTCGGGCGGGTTTCAGGTAATGTCGCTTGCGAAACTGCGCAAACTCGACGAAGTGGGGGTGATTTTCCGTTCGCATATCGACGGTTCGGCGCATCATCTGACGCCGGAACGCTCGATCGCGATTCAGCACGCTCTGGATGCGACGATCACCATGGCGTTCGACGAATGCACCAAATTTCCCGCGACGTATGACGAAGTGGCAGCGTCGATGCGCCTGTCGATGCGCTGGGCCGCGCGGTCGCGCGATGCTTTCGCGAGGCGCGATGGCTATGGCCAGTTCGGCATCGTGCAGGGCGGCATCTTCCCCGATCTGCGCGCCGAATCCGCCGCCGCCCTCACCGATATCGGCTTCGAGGGCTACGCGATCGGCGGCCTCGCCGTCGGCGAAGGCCAGACCAGGATGTTCGAGATGCTTGACGTCATCAACCCGCTGCTGCCCGACCATCGGCCGCGCTATCTGATGGGGGTCGGCACGCCGGACGATCTGCTCGGCGGCATCGCACGCGGAATCGATATGTTCGACTGCGTGATGCCGACGCGGGCCGGCCGCACGGCGCGCGCCTTCACCGCGCGCGGCATTTTCAACCTGCGCAACGCGCGGTTCGCCGACGATGCACGGCCGCTCGATCCGGGATGCCCCTGTCTTGGCTGCGCGCGCCACAGCCGCGCCTATCTGCATCATCTGTTCCGCGCCGAGGAAATGCTTGGTTCGATGCTGCTGACGGCGCATAATCTGACCTACTATCAGCGCCTGATGGCGGGCGCGCGATGCGCGATCGAGACGCAAACCTTCGAAGAGTATGCGGTGGCGACGCGCGAAGGATGGGCAAGAGGCGATGACTGACGAACCCTATGCCGGGCTGTATCAGCTTGGCCGCGCAAGCCGCGCACCGGACAGCCCGGAACAGGCCGAACTCGAACGGGTGCCGGCTCCCGCCCAAGGCCGGCATTACGTGGTGCGGTTCACCTGCCCGGAATTCACCTCGCTCTGCCCGATCACCGGGCAGCCGGATTTCGCCCATATCGTGATCGACTACATCCCCGACTCCTGGATCGTGGAGAGCAAGTCGCTCAAGCTGTTCATGGCCTCGTTTCGCAACCACGGCGCATTCCACGAAGGCTGCACCATGATGGTCGCCGAACGGCTGGTCGATCTGCTTGCCCCGCTCTGGCTCAGGATCGGTGCCTACTGGTATCCGCGCGGCGGTATTCCGATCGACGTGTTCTGGCAGACCGGCGCCCCGCCGGACGGCGTATTTCTGCCGGATCAGGGGGTCGCCCCCTATCGCGGCCGTGGATAAGGTCTCACACCGCAAGGCGATAACGGATCGCGCGGCGGCGCTGGGGTTCGACGCGATCGGGTTCACCCGCGCCGCGCTGACCGAGCGTGAGCGGGATGGTTTACGTGGCTATCTTGCGGCCGGTCATCACGGCACGATGCGCTGGATGGCCGATCGCGCCGCCGAGCGCGGCGACCCCGCCGCGATGTGGCCCGATGCCGTCACGGTCATTTCGCTCGGCCTGTCCTATGCGCCCGAGGATGATCCGCTGGCGACGCTCGTGAGGACCGATCGGGGCAATATTTCGGTTTATGCGCGCCATCGGGACTATCACGACGTCATCAAGGGCAAGCTCAAGCATCTGGCCCAGTTCATCGCGTCACGCGCGGGCGCGGAGGTCAAGGTGTTCGTCGATACCGCGCCGGTGATGGAAAAGCCGCTCGCCCGGCGGGCCGGGCTGGGCTGGCAGGGCAAGCACACCAATCTGGTGTCGCGCCGGCATGGCTCGTGGCTGCTGCTCGGCGAGATCATGACCACGCTCGACCTGCCGGCGGATGCGCCGCACGCGGATCGCTGCGGCACCTGCACCGCGTGCCAGGCCGCCTGCCCCACCGATGCGTTTCCCGCCCCCTACAAACTCGATGCGCGGCGCTGCATTTCCTACCTCACGATCGAGCATGATGGACCGATTCCAGTGGAATTTCGCACCGCAATGGGAAACCGGATTTACGGGTGCGACGATTGCCTCGCGGTGTGCCCGTGGAACAAATTCGCACAGGCAGGGCGGGAACAGAAGCTGGCGGCACGGAATGATCTGGTGGCGCCGAGGCTAGCCGTTCTCGCCACGCTCGATGAGGCCGGATTTCGCGCGCTGTTCGCCGGAGGCCCAGTCAAGCGCATCGGACGAAATCGGTTCGCGCGCAATGTCGCCGTCGCGATCGGCAATTCTGACGATCCCGGCCTGCTCGATGCGGCGCGCGGGCTCGCGGCGGATTCCGATCCGGTGGTCGCCGAAGCGGGGGGCTGGGCGCTCAACCAACTGAAAAATCTTGAATAATATGCCGGAATCTCACAAAAAGATGATCTGGGCTGCTCGATAAACAAAAGGGGGCTTTGCATGTCGCAATTATTCCGGCCACAGAAACCTGCCTGGATCGATGAGTTCAAGACGTTTCTGCTCCGGGGCAATGTCATCGATCTGGCCGTCGCCGTGGTAATCGGCGCCGCGTTCACCGGAATCGTCACCAGCCTGGTCGCAAATATCATCAATCCGCTGATCGGAGTGGTCACCGGCGGGGTCGATTTCTCCAATCACTTCATTACCCTCAAGGGCGCGGTTCAGCCGACCATCGCCGCCGCGAAAAAGGCCGGCGCGGTCACGCTGAATTACGGGTTGTTCGTCAATGCGGTGATTAATTTCGTGATCGTCGCCTTCGCGATTTTCTGGATGATCAGGACGGTGCAGAAGCTCTATCGCCAACCGCCGCCGCCGGAAGCAGCACCCGCGCCGACCCCGACCGAGCAGTTGCTCACCGAAATCCGCGACCTGCTGAAGTCGCGACCGCAGGCATAACCGACATTTAGGGCAACATCCGTGAGCCAATGTGAACGGATACTCTACTGTGGTGGTTCTGAAGTTCCTACGCATATGCGGCGGCGCTTTTCAGGAACTTCAGAACCAAAAACCACGCTAGATTCATATACTTGCTAGTGTCCTTTCGATTCGGAATTTCGTATGGTGCCAGGTTTGGCGATAACGAACTTCCGAATCGGGACACCAGGACCACGGACATGCCGGCCGGAACCACTCATCGACCCTGGCGGGACATTCGCCTCATCGGTTTTGCCGACCGGGCGCCGCTCGCGCAGGCCTGGCGCTGGCTGGACGCGGCGGGGAGCGTGCCCGGTCATGAGACGGTCCCGGCGGAGAACGCGACCGGGCGGGTTCTGGCCGAGACTGTGGCGGCCCCGAAGGACCTGCCGCCAGCCGATCTGGCGGCGGCGGATGGCTATGCGGTCCGCGCCGCCGATACCGAGGACGCAAGCGCGTATAATCCGCTGCCTTTTGCCTTGTCCGATGCCGCGAGCGCGGCGCGCGCCCATCTGATTTCCGCCGGCACCGCACTGCCGTCCGGCTGCGACGCCATCCTGGATTTCGGCACCGTCTCTCGGATCGATGCGGATCGGGCGGAGGTGCTGGAGCCGGTAGCGCGAGGCGAGGGAGTCGCGGCGCGCGGCAGCCTGATCCGGGCCGGAACGGTCGCGCTGGCGGCCGGGCGGCGGCTGCGGCCGCAGGATCTCGCGCTGCTCGCAGCACTCGGAATCGCGCGGGTCGCGGTCCTGCGGCGGCCGCTGGTCGGGCTGGCGATCGCCGGGTCGAAAACCGGCGGCGTGGATCAACTCGGCCCGATGCTGCGCGCCCTGACCACGCGGGATGGCGGGGTTCCGGCCGGACCAGGGCGGATGACCTTCAAAGCCGCCGTCGCGGAGGCGGGTGCGGCGGATGTCATCCTGATCGCCGGTCGCTCGGGAACGGGCGAAGATGACATCGCGGGCCTCGCCTTGGCGGAAGCGGGCGGTACGCGGGCGCTCCACGGCATCGCGCTGCGGCCCGGCGGCTCAAGTGGGCTCGGGCAATTGGGCGCCGTGCCGGTAATCCTGCTGCCGGGCGATCCGCTGGCTTGTCTCGCGGCATACGACATGCTGGCCGGCCGGCTGATCCGCCGGATCGCCGGGCTTTCGACAGATCTCCCCTATCGGATCGGCGCCCTGCCCCTGAGCCGCAAGATCGTCTCTTCCACCGGCTTCACCGATATCGTGCCGGTTGCCGTATCCGGTGACGAGGCTGCACCGATCGGTTCGGTTGAGACGGGCCATCTCGCGGCGTCTTGCCGCGCCGCCGGTTTCGTCATGGTGCCTGAAACCCTGGAAGGGTATGCGGCGGGCGACATCGTCCGCGTGCACCTATATGATTAGCTATGGCTGAGAGTTCGGACATGGTGCAGCGTCTGGCCGCCCTGTCCCGCGCGGCGCGCCAGGAACAGTTTCTGGACGTGATCGCGCGCGACGAGGCAGAAGCGCGGCTGCGCCGCCATCTCCATCCGGTTCCGGCAGGCGTGGAAACCGTCGGGCTCGGCGCCGCGCGCGGACGCGTGCTGGCCGAGGACGTGCTGGCTCCGGTGGACGTTCCCGGATTCGATCGTGCCAGCGTCGATGGTTTCGCGGTGCGCGCCGCCGATATTGCCGGCGCCACGCCGGAAGCGCCGGCGGCGCTGCGGCTGAACACCGAGATTCTGACCCCAGGCATCCTGCCGGAACAGGACGTCGCCAAGGGCGTCGCCAGCGTGATCGCGACCGGCGGAATGCTGCCGCGCGGCGCCGACGCCGTGGTGATGGTCGAAGATACGGAGGTCCGAACCGGCCCGGACGATGCGCCGGTGGTGGAAATCCGCCGCCCCGCCTTTGCCGGCCGGTCCGTGGCGGCGGCTGGTTCCGACATCGCGCGCGGCGAGACCGTGCTCCGGCAGGGCAGCCTGCTCACCTCCCGCGAGATCGGGATGCTGGCCGCCGTTGGGCTGGGCGACGTGCCGGTCTGGCGCCGGCCGCGCGTCGCGATCCTGTCCACCGGCGATGAGATCGTCACACCCGGCGCGCCGATCCGCGCGGGCCAGGTGTATGACAGCAATGCCGCCGTGCTCGCCGCCGCGACCGAGGAACTGGGAGGCGAGCCGGTGCGGTTCGGCATCGTGGCGGACGACGAGGCGGCGCTGTCGGCCGCGCTCGACCGGGCGCTGGCGGCGTGCGACCTCGTGGTGTTGTCCGGCGGCACCTCGAAAGGCGCTGGCGATCTGGCGCACCGGGCGGTGGCGCGGCTGACCGATCCCGGCATCATCGTCCACGGCGTGGCGCTGAAGCCGGGCAAGCCGCTCTGCCTCGCGGTGAGCGGCGGCAGGCTGGTGGCGATCCTGCCGGGTTTCCCGACCTCCGCGATATTCACCTTCCATGCGTTCGTCGCCCCGGTCATCGCCGGGCTGGCCGGCCGCCGCGCGATCCGGCAGGGCCGAGTTGCCGCCACGCTGCCGTTGCGGATCACCTCGGAGCGCGGACGCACCGAATATGTCATGGTCTCGCTGATGCAGACGCCGGATGGCGGCCTCACGGCCTATCCCACGGCGAAGGGCTCCGGCGCCGTCACCAGCTTTGCCCAGGCCGACGGATTTTTCGCGATTCCGGCCGCGACCGAGGCGGTCGCCGCCGGCACGGCGGTCGAGGTCACCCTGATCGATCAGGACGTGGAGCCGGCGGATTTGATTGTCATCGGCAGCCACTGCGTCGGTCTCGATCTGCTGATCGGATATCTGGAACGCGAGGGAATCCGGGTGAAGGCGCTCAATGTCGGCTCTTCCGGCGGCCTCGGCGCGGCACGGCGGGGCGAGTGCGATATCGCCGGCATCCATCTGATGGACCCGCAAACCGGGCGTTATAACGTTCCGTTCCTGACCGAGGCGCTGACCCTGGTGCCGGGCTATCGGCGTCTGCAGGGCGTGGTGTTCCGCCGGGACGACGCGCGCTTCGCGCCGTGCCCGACCGCCGAAGCCGCCGTGGCGGCAGCGCTCGCCGATGCATCGTGCCTGATGGTCAACCGCAATGCCGGCAGCGGCACCCGCATCCTGATCGACCGGCTGCTGGAGGGAAACCATCCGCCCGGCTACGGTTATCAGGCGAAATCCCATAACGGCGCCGCCGTCGCCGTCGTGCAGCGCCGCGCGGATTGGGGCGTCGCGATCGAGACCGTTGCCCGGCAATACGGGCTGGGGTTTCTACCGCTGCAGGATGAACAATACGATTTCGTCGTTCCGCTTGCCCGGCGGGAACGCCCGGCGGTACGCCGGTTCATCGCACTTCTGCAGGACCCGGCGACCCGCCGGCAATTGGAGGCGATGGGATTCACCATTTCCGCCGAGGCAGCCGATGCGGCACAATGACGCGTTCAGGGCCGGGACGCTCGCCTCGCTGGGTGTGCTGCCCAATCCCGACGATCCGCGGCTGACCATGGCGGTCACCGGCGTCGATCAGACCGGTGCTGCCGTGCAATCCAAGGTGCCGATGGAACGGAAGCTGACGATTTTCCTGAACACCCAGAAGATCGTGACCGCGATGACGATCGGCGACTACCCCGAGGAGCTTGCCGTCGGCTATTTGCTCAACCAGGGCATGCTGCGGCCGTCCGACACGATCACCGGGATCGGCTATGACGAGGAACTGGCGGTGATCGCGGTGCGGACCGAGCGGGAAACCGATTACGAGGAGAAACTGAGCAAAAGGACCCAGACCTCCGGCTGCGGCCAGGGCGCGTCGTTCGGCGACGTGCTGGACGTGATCGCGGGCGTAACCTTGCCTGAAGCCGAATTGCGGACCTCGTGGCTCTATCATCTGACCAACCGGATCAACACGATTCCGTCGCTTTATCTCGAAGCGGGCGCGATCCACGGCGCGGTGCTGTGCCGGCGCGGCGAACCGCTCGTCTATATGGAGGATGTCGGAAGGCATAACGCGGTGGACAAGATCGCCGGCTATATGCATCGCCACCGGATCGACGGCGCCGACAAGATATTCTTCACGACCGGCCGGCTGACTTCGGAAATGGTGATCAAGACGGTGCGCATGGGGATTCCGATCCTGATTTCGCGATCGGGCTTCACCGCCTGGGGCGTGGAGCTGGCGCGTCAGGCCGGACTGACCCTGATCGGCCGGGCGCGCGGCAAGCGGTTTCTCGCTTTGTCCGGCGCCGAGCGGATCGTGTTCGACCAGGATCTCGCCTATGTCGCGGAAGAGAGCGCGAAGCTTCGCCGCAAGGGTGCCGCCGATGACGAATGACAAAACCGCGATCGTGGGAGCGATCCTGGCCGGCGGCCTGGCGCGGCGGATGGGAGGTGTGCACAAGGCGCTGCAAAACGTGGGGGGCGAGATCGTGCTTTCCCGCCTGATCGCCCGGCTGCGGCCGCAGGTGGCAGCGCTGGTGCTGAACGTGAACGCCGATCCCGCGCCGTTCGCGGGTTTCGGCATGCCCATCGTGGCGGACGATCTGCCCGGCCATCCGGGGCCGCTCGCCGGCGTTCTGGCCGCGCTCGATTGGGCGGCGCGCGGGCTGCGCGGCGCGCGCTGGGTGGTCACCGTCCCCGGCGATGCGCCCTTCATTCCTAGCGATCTCGTCGCGCGCCTGTATGACGGGGTGCAGCGTCAGGGAGCGGAGCTGGCGTGCGCCGCTTCCGCCGGGCGGACCCATCCGGTGATCGGGCTGTGGCCGGTCGCTCTGCGCTTCGATCTGCGCCGCGCTTTGGTGGACGAGGATATCCGCAGGATCGACCGCTTCACCGGCCGCTACGCGATCGCCGCGATCGAATGGTCCGCCGATCCGGTCGATCCGTTTTTCAACGTCAACACCCCGGACGATCTCGCCGAAGCCGACCGGCTGGCCGCCGGCGGGCATTTATCGTAAGGAAAAGAAAAGGAGCGTGACGGGCGCAAGACCGTCACGCTCAGGATCCGCCGGCCGCCAACCCGAACGCGCGGCCATGCGGGGGGGAGGAGTTGTCGCTACACTGCGTTCGGGGTCACGGTGTCACCATGTTTGCGGATGGTGAAATTGATCACAACGGGCATCGCGAGCAGCACCATCGGCAACTGCACGATGATTCCCGCGATGATCGCGACCGCCAGGGGCTGCTGCATCTGATCGCCGGCGCCGCTGATCGCCGCCCCGAGCGGCAGCAGGGCGAGAATCATTGCGAGCACGCTCATCAGGATCGGCCTGAGCCGGTTAAGTGCGGCGTCATACAGCGCCTGGCGCGGCGGCATGATCCTGGACAGCTCCTGATATTCCGAGACGTAGAAGATCGCCATTTCGGTACCGATACCCAGGATCATCACCATGCCCATCAGCGCGGTGATGTTCAGCTCGATTCCGGTCAGCCATAGCCCGACGAACACCGCGCTGGTGGAGATCACCGACGTGCAGATGATGATGATCGGCAGCAGTATCCGCTCGTAGAGGAACAGCAGCAGCACGATTTCAGCGATCAGGGCGGCGATGAAGACCGCGACCATGCCGCGGAAGGCGATCTGCTGCTGCTTGTAAAGGCCGCCCATCGTGTAGGTGACGCCCGGCGGCAGAAGGCCAGGCTTGGCAAGCACTTTCTGGATCGCGGCAGCCGTGCTGCCAAGATCGCGCCCCGAGATCTCGGCCGTCACCTCGACGATTTGCGCCAGGTTCTTCCGCGTGATTTCCGGCTGGCCGGCGACGAAGTCGACCTTCGCGACCATGTTCAGGGGAAACACATACCCGTTCGGTGCCCGAATCGGCAGGTTTTGCAACTGGCGCCGGCGCATCGCCGCTTCCTGCGGCGGGTCGATCCACAGCCGCACGCCGACATCTCCCAGAGTGCCGATAAATTTGGTCGCCACGATACCATGGAGATAGGCATTGACCTGAGTTTGGACTTCCTGCGTCGTCATTCCCTCCATCGTCGCCGCGGCTTTGTCGACGTGGATTTCCAGCGCGTCGCCCGCCGGCACCACGCCGTTATTGACCGAGGAGGGATCGACACCGCGCACCTTGGAAATCGCATCAGCGACGTTCTGCGCGACATTGTCGAGAATTGCCGGATTCTTGGCGCTCACATCGACCACGACCGGCTCGGGCCGGCCGACCATATCGCCGATATTGTCAGTCAGTAACTGGTCCGAACCGAAATCGATTCCCGGAACATCCCTGGTTACTTTGTTATCGATCTGGTCCATGACTTTCCAGATGTTCGGCCGTTTGTCGGGGTTGATCAGGCGAACATAGATATCTCCCTGGTTCGGCTCGTTCAAATCGCCGCCGAGCCCCGCGCCGGTGCGTCGGGAATATGCCGCGACATAAGGATTCGAGCGGATGATATCCTCGACCTGGTGCAATTCGCGATTGCTTTCATTGAGCGACGTACCGGGATTGGTCTGGTAGTTGAACACGAAGCCGCCTTCATCCATCTTCGGCAGAAAGCCGGAGCCGGTATGTTGCATCCCGATATAGCCAACCCCCAGCAGGATCACCACGCCGATCCCGACATAGATGGGCCGGCGCAGCACCGCATCGAGTGCGCGTCCATGGGTTCTTTTGAACCAGTCCGGCTTGTCATGGCTCGGGTCGTGCCATTTCTGAAAATCGATCACCGTTCTGGCGAGAATCGGCACGACGAACGCGGTCAGCAGATAGGAAATGATCAGCGCCAGGGCCATGGTCAGCGAAAGGTAGCGGAAGAACGCCCCGGTGACGCCGGACAGAAAAGCAAGCGGTATGAAAATGACGATGGTGGCGAGGCTTGAACCGGTCAGCGGCCGGAGGAATTCTTTGGTCGCGAGCAGAACGGCACTTTGCGGGTTGGTGAGGCCGGGCGTGCCGGCGCGCCGAGCGATCTGCTCGATCATCACGATCACGTCGTCGATCAGCAGCCCGATCGACGCGGCCAATCCGCCCAGCGTCATCATATTGAACGACATGCCGAGCACATAGAGCAACAGCGATGTGATCAGCACCGCCATCGGCACGACCACCATTGCAACCGATGTGGCCCGCCAGTTGCGCAGAAAGAACAGAACCACGAGGCCGGCCAGGAACAGACCGATGACGATCCCTTCTTCCACCGCAGCCACCGAGGACCGGACGAGTTGGGTCTGATCATACCATTTGACCAGGTGGATCGATTTCGGCTGCGCCGCCATGAACTGCTTTAATTTCTTCTTCACCTTGTTCTGAAGCGCCACCATGTCCGCGGACGATTGCTGATAGACATTGATCTCCACCGAAGGCAGCCCTTGATCTCTGACCAGGTACCAACGTGGTACTACGCCCTTGCTGATCGTTGCGATATCGGCGAGCCGGATAATCCCATGCTGTGCGGTTCGCAGGGTTATGTCGCGAATCGATTTGGCGCCAGTCAGGCCATTTTTCGCGAACATCAGATAGAGCAGGTCATTGTCCTGCAGATGGCCAACCCCCTCAAGAACGTTCGATTGCTTGACCGCGTTCTCTACATCCGCAAGCGTCAATCCAAACGCCCTGAGCTTGGCCGGATTGAGCACGGCCTCGATCTCGCGTTGCCTCCCGCCCAAAGTTCCCACACGCGCGACGCCTGGAATTCCCATCAACATCGGCGCTATCTGGAATTTGGCCATCCGCAGCAGATCGACCTGCGACACCGTCTTCGACGTCAGCGAATAGGACGAAAACGGCATGATCACGTTCGGCAGCATCTGGATCACGTTGTAGGTCGTGCCGGGCGGCAATTCTGGAAGAATCTGGGAAAGCGCCGCCTGCACGCCGAGATAGGCGAAATGCATGTTGGTGCCCCAGGGAAAATCGACGAACAATTCGGTCGATCCGCGCGACGTGGTGGACTCTACGTCCAGCGCGTGGGGAACCCGGCGCACCATCCGCTCGATCGGCGCCGTGACGTCATACAATTGCTGTTGCGCCGGGCGAGTGCCGGAATCCACCTCGATGCGAATCCGCGGAAAACTGATCACCGGATACACGCCGTACGGCATTTTCGATATTGAAAATACCCCGGCCAGGGCGAGTGCTGCCGCAATCAGTATGAGGGACCGGCGATGATGCTCCACCCAGCTGACGAAATTCATTGGCTGGCCTTCCCTTTCGGATCGGCGAGCCGGATTTTCATGCCGTTATCCAGTTGGTAGTTGCCCGCGAGAACGACGGGGGCGCCGGGCTCGAGCGCGCCGTTGATCACGTCCTTGTCGTCGTCCGACACCAGAACGTGAACCACCACCTTCTTCGCCGTCATGCCGTGCGCCTGAACGATGTAGGTATTGCCGGTATCGTTCACCAGAATCGCCCGGTGCGGTACGACATAGCCGTTGATATGCCCGACCGTGATGTTTGCCTGAAACATCTCGCCGAGCAGCGTCTTGCCGGCCGGCACGCTGATATCGACCGGCACCAGCCCATTGATCGATTCGACGAGCGAACCATGGAACAGGACGGTTCCGGCCAGCGACGCGCCGCCGCCGATCGGCGTCAGCTTCACCGGATCTTTTACATGGATCTCCCGTGCCTCGTTCGGAACCACGCCCGCCTTGAGCACCAGCCCGTTCGGCTGCGCGAGCTGGACCAGCCCTGCCCCCTCGGAGACGATCGCACCCGGCGTCGTGTCGATCACCGTGACGATCGCCGGGAACGGCGCGCGCAGCGTATGCGGCCCTTGGGCACCCTGCGCCTGCAGCGCGTCGAGCGCCGCCTCTGCATCCGCCTGGCTCTTTTCCGCCTGGAACAATTGCTGATCGGTGGCGAGATGGCTGCCCACCATCGAGCGGGTGCGGCTCACCAGATCGGTGGCGACGCGCAGTGCCGATTTCGCCTGCGCATAGGCTGAAACGCTCGCCGGGCTCGGCACCAGCCGGACCAGCGGCGCACCCTTGGCGACCAGCGCGCCGCGCCGGACATAGACATTGGTGACCGCCGCCTGCAGCGGCGCCATCAGCGTCTGCCGCGCGGACGACGCGGGGCCGACACTGCCATAGACGGTGAGAACGCGCGGCAGGCTGCCATGGGTCAGCGGCGTCAGCTTCACGAGAACACTGGGGCCGTTCGTGGTTCCTGCCGCCGCGAGTGCCGGCGCGGCGATCATGCCCGCGAAAATCGCAAAGGCGGCGAGAGTCTTCATGAATGGATCACCCCGGTATGGTTGACGAGTCTTGTCCGCGGAAGGCCGACCCCGAGTTCGATGCCGAGCGCGAGCTGGTCGGTGTCGAGCCGGGTCTGGTAGGCGATCACGTCGAGTTCGCGCTTCAGCGCCGTCGTCTGGTAATCGACCAGCGCACGCTGATCGAGATTGCCCTGGGCGTAAGCATTCTCCGCGTTGCGCGACAAACGCCGCGCGGTCGCGGCGGCATCGCGCGCCTGGACCAGATCGGCCGCGAGAACCGCGATCCGCGTGCTGAGCCCATGGACCATGCCGTCGGCATGATCGAGCGCCGCCTGATATTGCGCGTGGAGCACCTCGCGCGTCGCCTTTGCCGACGCGATGCCGCCCTGATTGCGGTTGAAGATCGGCAGCTCCATGGTCAGGGTCGGACCGACCGACAGAACGTTCGACGTATCCGTGCCGCCGGATGGGCCCAGCGCCAGCGGCGGGAACTGGGCGAGAATCGCCGCGCGCAACTGTTCTTCCGAGGTTCTGTAACCAAGCCGCAGCGCCACCAGGTCCGGCCGCCGCTCGGGCAGCGTGGTCAGCAGCTTCGTCAGATCGGCCGGCGGCGGCGTGAGTTCGGGGCGGCTGATCGCGAACCGGACGGAGGGTTCAAGGCCGAGCAGCGCATCGAGCTGCTGCCAGACCTTCAATCGGGTCAGGCGCGCGGATGCGAGAGCGGTTTCGGCCCCCGCGTTCGCCGCGATCAGCGGCGCCTCGGCGGTCAGATCGAGATTGCCGAGCGCGGTCGCCTGGCGCACCTGCGCGAGTTCGGTGGACAGCAGGGACAGTTCGCGCTTGAGGTAGCGGATTTCCGCATTGTCGCCATGGATATCGAGCGCCAGCAGTCGCGCCTGCTGGGCGACCTGCCATTCCTGCCACAGCAGCGACGCGTTGACCGAACCGAGCGAGGCGCGCGCCGCCGCGACGCGCGCCCGATAGGTGATGAGCGACGTGATATCCTGCGAGAGCGATGCGGCGTAGGACGGCGTCGAGCCCGGCCCGCTGATCAGCGCCGCGAAACCAAGGCCGAGCGACGGATTGGGCAGGATCGAGGCACTGAGCAAAGCCGCCTTGGCGAGGCCGAGCTGTCCGCGCTGCTCGGCAAGATCGGGGTCGTTGAGGATCGCGAGCAGGCCGATCTGGTCGATCGAGAAGGATTGCGTCGGGGCGAGCGTGATCGGCGGGTCCTTCGCCGTCATCGCCGGAATGGTCCGGTTGAGTGAAGCGACACTCGAAACCAGGTTCGGCCGGTTCGCCAGGGGCTTGGCCCGATAGGTCGCGCAGCCGGCGAGCGCGAGGGCGGCCAGCAGCATCCCGCCCCGATGGCAAAAACGCCTCCTCATGGTCAGCACCGCGCCGGAAGGGCCGGATGGAACGCGCTGTGAGATTTTTCGCCGCGGCGCGCGGCAGCATGTGCCAGCGGCTCAGCCGATATCATCGCGGCCGATACCGATGCCGCGAACCGAGTTGCACCCCATGATCCAGCCCAAGTCGCCATCGTTCAAATGACCCCGTTCAGAAACCGCCACATACCGCCACCAAAATAGTCTTTCGTGCCCCGTCATCGGCCGGCGCCATGCGTAGTCGCGCCGCCGGCCGATAACATCCGAGATAGCCTATTTTTCGGGTTTGTAGACGTAGAGCGCGCCCGCCTTGCCGGCATAGGCGTAGACATTATGCGTTACCGGATCGACCGTGCCGGTGTGAGTCAGGCCGACCCCGGTCGAGACGAACGTCACCGGCTTCATCGTGTTCGCGTCGTAGACATTGAAGCCCTTGCCCGCGCCTTCAAAGGCATAAACCAGGCCAAGCTTGGGGTCCCACTCCACTTGGTCGATGCCGGACTTGGCAGGCAGATGCTTGAGCACCTTGAGCGTGTCCGCGTTGAGCACGAACATACCAGCGCTCGTCGTGCCGACCCAGACGGCATTTGTTTTAGGATCGTAGATCTGTCCTTTGGTGCCGTCGAGCTTGGTGACCTTTATGTGCAGATTGATCTTGTGCATGATCTTGCCGGTCGTCGCATTCAGCGATTCTTCCCAGGAATCGTCGGGCATATACAGAATGTTCTTGGACGCAACCAACCTACCGACATCCGGGCCGCCTCCCTTGGTCGGGACGAGCGGGAACTTGGTCTCGAATTTCGGGTCCTTGCCGGTGCTGTAGACATCGACCCAGTTGTTATCGTCCATCGCCACGTAGAGTTTATGCGTGGCGGGATCGAGCCACATTCCGTCCGGCGAGGTTCCGACGGTGGTGACCCGGTTGACGATTTTCCAGTCTTTCTTCGAAATCACCACGATCTGATTGGTCTTTCCGGGACCTTGAGCGGCAGTCCAGTAGACGTAGTGGGCATCCGAGGCGTGGCTGTTCGGCGCCGGAATTGATTTCCAATGGTGGACTACTTTGTTCGTG
>NZ_JAKGBZ010000017.1 GCF_021556475.1 Acidiphilium iwatense
GAAGCGGTCGAATTCGCCACCCTCGAATGGGTGGACTGGTTCAACCACCGGCGTCTCCTCGAGCCGATCGGCAACATCCCACCCGCCGAGGCCGAGGCGCGCTACTATGAACAACTGAACGAGCTGGCTATGGTCGCCTGAGTCAAACAAAATGGCCTCCAGGATTCCCGGCGCGGTTCAGACCGTTTCGTCGATGTCGTCCCGCATGGGCTGGTGTGTGGCCTCACCGTGTTCGGTCCCGGACGATCGGTCAATGAAGAGATGCGGGAAAACCCAATTCATCGGCTGAAACGGGTCGGCAGCCTCGTCTTGAACAATGCGATCCTGTCGCCCGAATCGATGGCTGTTCTCTGTCCCGGCCGAGGATTTTTCGATGCTTCGATCGAAAATCTTGCCATGTGGAACGGGTGTCTATCCGCCGCCGATCGCAACTTCATCGAATTGGCAAACGATGCATGGCGATGGGCCGATCCTTCCCGGCCGATCCCGGAGATCGACACGGTCGTCCTGCCGGTGGGTGGCATCGGTATCGGCAATTACGGACATTTTCTCTATGATGGTTTGCCGGCAGCCCTGTTGCACCGGCTGTTGCTAGGTCCGCACGCGGTTTTAGCGGGACGTCCCTTGCTGCCCTGGCAATCGGAGATTCTCGATGCGCTCGGGCTGCTCGACGGGTATGTTGCGCTCGACCGGCCGACCCGGTTCCGCAAGATCGTCACAAGCGATATGGTTTCGTTCAATGTGCAGTACCCGAGCCGGTTCGTCTGTGCGGTGTTCGACCGACTGCGCTTCCGCTTCGGAACCGGCACGAAAGGCCGGCGGAGGCTGTTGATTTCACGTGCCCTGCCGGAGAATCGCAGGGTCATGGAGAATCGTCCTGAGATCGAAGCGGTCGCGGCGGAATTTGGCTTCGAAATGATGCAACCGGCACGTATGACCATCGCCGAGCAGGCACGCCTGTTTGCGGAGGCCGACTGCGTGATCGGCGAATCGGGTGCGGCTTTGGCCAATCTCGGTTTCTGCGATCCTGGCACGAATGTGCTCGAAATCCAGCCGGAACGCTTCGCTGATGGCTGGACCCGCGCCGCCTGTCACGTCCTTGGCTTGCGCTGGCACGTGTTTTTCGCATGCGTGACGGGCGAGCCTGGTGATGGACCGGTCCGCGAGTTCGGCTTCACCGTCGATCCGGTGATGTTCCGCAAAGCGCTGGCCGAGGCGTTTCCGGCACGATGAACGAGACTCCCATTTTTCGTCATGTTGCTGAGGGATGGCTCGACGTTGCGCAGCGCGGGCTCATTCGCGATCAGATTTGGTTTGGCGGCGCGTCCATCCGCGATCGCGCCGGCGCAAGGTACCGGCACGCAGCGATGCCCGGTCATGAAACCCTGGTGCTGCGGGATGCCGTTCTGGTACCAGAACCATTTGCGGTGATCGACCGGGATGGCATTACACGGGCTGGCACGACCCCTTCGAAGCCGGCCGAGCCGGCCGATACCGTGCTTCTCAGTAATGCCGTTGCACCGATGGCTGCCGGCGCCTCCGTACCGCTCGGTCGGTTTCTCGGAAATTCGCTTTCGATCGCATCGATGCAGCGAGCGATGTTCGGCGAAATCGGCTTTGCCGGACCGCCATTGACGCCGCCGCAGGCCGATGCCCTCGCGGCAATGGGTCTTCTCGGCGCCTATACGCCGTTGTCCGAGCCTGTGCGAGTCGAGAAATTGTTGCTGACCCTCCAAAAAGGGCAAGGGTTTTCACGCATGATCCGTCCGGCGATCGAAACCTTGCGTTTCGCCGCCGAACCCTACGAAGTCAATCCGCGCATTGCGATTCTGGAACCTGTCACCCGCACGCGTTTCACGCGCGGCAATCAGTTCGGATTTCAGGCCTGGCTGCGGGCGCAGTCTTTCGCCTTCCTCGACCCCGATGCGATGCGACTCGGGAATACCCAACTCGGCCTTTTCGATCTGATCTCGGTTCTGGCGGCGGCACGACTCGTCGTCATCGACGACCCGGCACAGGCACCGCTGCTTGGTTTCTGTGATCCAGGCACGATCGTGATCCAACTTGGCATTGACGGCTGGCCGGATGGCGCGATCGCGACCTGTGCGCGTTTGTTCTCCCTGGAGTGGCGACTTGTGCTGGCCTTTGCACCACATTACCCGGTGCGTGGGCCTCTGCCGCTTGGCGAGCGGAAAATGTTGCGAACCGAGATCGACATCGCCGCTCTTGGCGCAGCCCTGGCCAGCGTGGAGGGTGACGTTTTGCCGATGAAGGCTTGACTTTTCGCGGGTTTGCCGAGATACCAATGGGCGGATGGCGCATTTCGATGTGCCAATGCCCTTGTGCACGGCTCATCACTCTCCGGCGTATGGGCACGCGCGCATTTCTCTAATTCGAATTGGTCACCATTTTGTCCGAGTCTCAGGATTTCGATCCAAAGCCTGTCACCTCTGAATCGGTGTTCGCCGATATTCCCACCGCAGACGCCACAGTCCAACTCGATACCGGCTTTGCGGCGCTCGGGCTATCGGAACCCGTGCTCAAGGCTCTCGTCGAGAAGGGCTACACCACGCCCACACCGATTCAGGAGCAGGCTATCCCGATCGTGCTGATGGGGCGGGACGTTCTGGGCTGTGCGCAGACCGGCACGGGCAAGACCGCCGGATTTACCTTGCCGATGCTCGATATCCTGTCTGGCTCGCGCGCACGTGCACGGATGCCACGCTCGCTCATTTTGGAACCGACGCGCGAACTCGCTCTCCAGGTCGCGGAAAACTTCGTCCAGTACGGCAAGCACCTGAAGCTAACTCATGCGTTGCTGATCGGCGGCGAAAGCATGAGTGAACAGAAGGAGGTTCTGACCCGTGGTGTCGATGTTCTGATCGCGACGCCGGGGCGGCTGATCGATATTTTCGAACGTGGCGGTCTATTGTTGTCGGACGTGCGGGTTCTGGTCATCGACGAAGCGGACCGGATGCTCGATATGGGGTTTATTCCCGATGTCGAGCGGATCGTCGCGATGCTGCCGCCGCTGCGCCAGACCCTGTTTTTCTCCGCGACCATGGCGCCGGAAATCAAGCGCTTGGCCGACGCCTTTTTGTCCAATCCGAAGGAAATCAGCGTCTCCAAACCGGCTTCGGTGGCAACGACCATTACCGAAGGCTTGGCGCTGGTCGCCACGCACGATAAGCGCGAGGCGCTGCGCCGACTGGTCCGCACCGAGGACGTGCAGAATGCCCTGATCTTCTGCAATCGTAAGCGGGATGTCGATATTCTTTATAAGTCACTGACAAGGCACAAGTTTTCTGCGGGTGCGCTGCATGGTGACATGCCGCAATCGGCGCGGTTCGCCACGCTGGAGAAATTCAAGGCCGGCGAGATTCGCCTTCTGGTCTGTTCCGATGTCGCGGCGCGCGGCATCGACATCGGCGGATTGTCCCATGTGTTCAATTTCGACGTGCCGCACCATGCCGAGGATTATGTCCACCGAATCGGCCGGACCGGTCGCGCCGGGCTTGAGGGCAGGGCATTGACTTTAGCTACACCGGAGGACCGGCTTGCGGTCGAAGCGATCCAGAAATTGACCGGCCATGCGATCCCCCCTCTCGCGGTGGAGGGTTTGGATCCGGTCGATTGGGCCGAGGTCGATTCGCGCGGCCGGCGCCGCAGCCGTGGCGGCAAAGGTGCCTCACCGCCGCGCGCCGAGAAAGCGTCGAAATCGGCTGCTCCTCGACGCGTGGAGGCTGCCGTGCAACCGGCTGTTGACGAAATGCAATTAAAAGCGACGCGCCAGGACCCGCGGCGATCAAGCGAAAGGATGCGCGGGGATCGTCGCACCGATACGGCGCGGGAGCCGCGGCGTGACCGTGAGATGCGGGGTTTGGAGAATCGCGACAGCGTCATTGGTTTTGGCGCGGACATTCCTGCCTTCATGCAAATCAGGCGGCGAACGGCTGTCGTCAGGATGGAAACCCCATCCCGGAACGAGGGTGGCGATCACAACGATGGGACGGAGATTGCGGCATGAACGTGATGAGCAAGCCAGCCGACGCAACCAACGTGGGGGCCGCGCATAAAGGCGGATTTGCGCCGTTCGACTGGGCCGACGTCTTCCGTCTCGACACGCAACTGACCGAGGATGAACGCGCGATTCGCGATGCCGCGCATGATTACTGTCAGGACAAGCTGTTTCCACGCGTTCTTCATGCTTTTCGCGAAGAAAAATTCGATCGCGCCATCGTCTCGGAAATGGGCGAGATGGGGTTTCTGGGAGCCACCCTGGCAAGTCATGGCTGTGCCGATGTATCTTACGTGGCCTATGGGCTGATCGCCCGCGAATTGGAACGGGTGGATAGCGGCTACCGCTCGGTATTTTCGGTGCAGTCTTCGCTGGTCATGTACCCGATCTCTGCCTTCGGTTCGCCGGCTCAGAAGGACAAATATCTGCCGAAGCTGCGGTCCGGCGAATGGGTCGGCTGCTTTGGCCTGACCGAACCCGATGCCGGGTCCGATCCAGGCTCGATGCGCACGCGGGCAAAGAAAGTGGATGGCGGCTATCTGCTGAACGGCTCGAAAACCTGGATCAGCAATTCGCCGATCGCCGATATGGCCCTGGTCTGGGCGAAAGACGACAACGACGTGATCCGTGGCTTTCTGATCGATCGCGGCGCGAAAGGATTCGAGACGCCGAAAATCGACGGCAAGTTTTCCCTCCGCGCCTCGATTACCGGCATGATTATGCTGGAAGACGTGTTCGTGCCGGACGATCACATGCTGCCGGGCGTGAAGGGTCTGCGCGGGCCGTTTTCGTGTTTGAACAACGCACGTTACGGCATTTGCTGGGGTACGCTGGGCGCAGCCGAATTTTGCTGGCACGCGGCGCGCACCTATACGCTCGACCGGCAGATGTTCGGCCGGCCGCTCGCCGCGACCCAACTCGTGCAGAAGAAGCTTGCCGATATGCAGACCGAAATCGTCCTCGGGTTGCAGGGGGCGCTGCGTCTTGGTCGCTTGCTCGACGAAGGGGTGGCGGCCCCGGAAATGATCTCGCTGATGAAACGCAACAACTGCGGGAAGGCGCTGGATGTCGCCAGAATGTCACGGGACATGCATGGCGGCAACGGTATCGTGGACGAATATCATGTGATCCGGCACATGATGAATCTTGAAACTGTGAACACCTACGAGGGAGCGCATGACGTGCATGCGCTCATTCTCGGCCGGGCACAGACAGGCATTTCGGCGTTTTAAGCCGATTTCGAAAGACATCCACCTGGCGTTCACTCGTTACGCTGCATTTTGATATAAAATTTCACTACGGTTAATGGTTTCACGTGAGGAATCATAAGATTCGACGTCGGCAAAAACCGGAACCAATTTCCCCGCGAGTAAATTAGAATATGTCTCATCGTAGCGGAATACATTGCGAAGAAACGGAATTTTCTGCTGAACTATTTCATACTCGCACTCGATACCCATCATTAAGGCTGTCTGAAATTTTAACTTTGGATAATAATGTCTAGGTTCAGCTTTTTTATCAAATCCAATTCTGCGGTAAATTCCCGCATGGTTTTGTCTTACTCCACAAAACAATATGCCAGACTCAAAATATTTAGTCAGATATTTTGCCATTCTAAATAATGCAAATATAACTTCGACATTTTTTTCAACACCAGGATGAGAGACCAGTCGAAGAACCTCGACTGCCCGTTGCTCCAATTTATTCCGGCTATACCGTTCGATAAGCTCTGGGATTACATCCGGGAATGTCGCCATTATGGGCATGGTGTAAATGCCTTTAGATGCGGCAACAGGATCATGCAGGCATACGCGGACAGATGCGATCGGCTCGCCGTATTTGTAGATGACAATGGTTTTTGAAGTTTCGAGAGAATCGTACTCATCGGGAAACAGGCGCTCCTGGTTTTCTTCTAAAAAGCCATGGCAGTAATAACTTTCGTATCTTAAGGACCACGCTTGGCGCATAATTTCTGGTGTTGCGGCCAAACGGGCCATCAATTTATCGCTGCGCGTCACCAAATTGGCGCTAGGCGCAAGCGTCCAGGTTGGGGTTGAGCCAACAATAGAACCATCCATGTTTAACCTCCGGTCCGAGAAAGCAGGGCCATAATAGGTTATTAACCTTCATGGGGTATAAATTTATTTTTGCAGCACGTCTGAGGTGTGCTAAAGTTTTGAAAGCGATTGGTTTTCCGCCAAAAAATTTTGAACGCAACACGGAGTGTGAGGGTTTGTCTAGTTCTGTCACATTCGCACCGAATTATTAGATTTTGGCAACAATATGAAACGGTTGAACCATCGAATCGTCAGCCTGATGACCCACCGCGATATTCCTGCGCAATATCGCGATCAGGTTCAAGAAATTCACTTAAATACGTGGACACGCCACGGTTTTTTCATGATTCCCGTTGGATTTATTGTGGCGCTAGCTCTGTTTTTTCAATCTGACCGATTTATTTCAAATGTAAAAATTAAAATAAGTTTTGTTTTTATTTTTTTTATTTATGTTTTATTGTTTTTATTTTGTATATTTTGGAACAAGTCAGACAACAAAGAAAAATTTATCAAAAATTATTTTTTGTATTTGTGTTATATGAGACTATTTCTTGGAATTTTTTGGTCAATATTTATTAATATCATGATATATTCAAGCAACGGCCCACAAGTAATATTACTTTTTGGCGTTGAAATTGGTTTGATTTCTAGCGCGGTTATTGGCGGCCCATTGACTTATGCTTTTGCGTTTTGGATTCCGATTGTTATTGGATCATTTGTCCCTGTTTTTGAAGACGCTCGTTTTTTTTATTTTCCTGTATTTTTATGTTTGCTTTCTTATACTGTTTACACATTGATTTCTATTATTTTTATAAACAATAGATTGATTGAGAGAACTGTTGCTTCCCTTCGCCTCACTCAAACGAGTGAAACCATCCGTGTCTTACTCCGTGATTTCGAAGAAAATGCCAGCGACTGGCTCTGGGAGACCGATGCCGAACGCAACCTCAAGCACGCTTCTGCACGATTTGCCGAGGTGGCACGCCGACCGGCCGCATCGATCCGCGGAGATTTTCTCGCCTTCATTGCCGGAGAAGACGACACGATCCGCAAGGTGCGGAAAAACACCGGGGACCCCTACGAACCACTTCGCCTGAAATTCGAAATGCAACGACCGTTCCGCGACATCGTCGTCCCTGCGAATATGGATGGCGAGCAGCGCTGGTGGTCCCTTACCGGCAAGCCGATCACCGATCAGGCCGGAGTATTTATCGGCTATCGGGGCGTCGGTTCCGATGTCACCGCGATGCACCAGTCGCGCGAACGCATCGCCTACCTTGCCAGGCACGACACGCTGACCGACCTTGCCAACCGCACGGAATTCAATAATGCCCTCGGTCAGTTGCTTGCCGACGGCAGCCGGTCCGGTGCGGCTTTGCTCTGTCTCGATCTCGATCAGTTCAAGGCGATCAACGACAGTTATGGCCATGGCCTTGGCGATTCGGTGCTGCGCGCGGTCGCGCATCGAATCCGCAGCGCGATCCGCGATCGAGACATCGCAGCAAGACTTGGTGGTGACGAATTTTCCATCGTGCTACCCTCGAATAACGAATTCGACGCAACCGCCGTGGCCGAGCGGGTGATCGACCGCATCGCCCGTCCGTTCAAGTTCGATGGCGTCACCGTCGAGATCGGGGTCAGTATCGGTATCGCCCTTGCGCCGCATGACGGCGAAACGTCGGAGGAATTGTACAAGAATGCCGATCTAGCGCTTTATCGGGCCAAAGATGCCGGGCGCGGCACGTGGCGTCTGTTCGACCGGGAGATGGACCGTCATCTCCAGGAACGTCGCAGCCTGCAGCGCGATATCAAGCGGGCCCTGCTGAGCGAACAACTTTTCGTCGAATACCAGCCTTTCGTCGCTCTCGACACGCACAAGATCACCGGGCTCGAATCCCTGGTGCGCTGGCACCATCCCGAGCGCGGCATCATCGCGCCCGACGAGTTCATCGAAATTGCCGAACAGAGCGGTCATATCGGCACGATCACGGCATTCGTTCTCGCGGAATCCCTGGCAGTCGCCGCTCAACTGCCGGCCAATGTCTCGATCGCGGTCAATCTCTCTCCACTGCATCTTCGCGAGGCATGGTTGTTCGATCAACTCTCAGGCATCATCGAACGATCGAAAATCGACCCCGGCCGGATCGAGTTCGAAGTAACCGAATCGGCCGTGCTGGAAACCGAGGGACGCACGCTCGAAAACCTCCATCGCCTGCGAGAACTCGGATGCCGCATCGCGATCGATGATTTCGGGACCGGCTATTCCTCTCTGGCAACCTTGCGAGGCTTTCCGTTCGATCGACTGAAGATCGACCGCAGCTTCATCGTTGATTTGGAACGCCGCGAAAACGATGCGCCAATCGTCAAGGCGATCATCGAATTGAGCCGGACCCTAGGGCTGCGCGTGACCGCAGAAGGTGTTGAAACCGCGCGTCATGCCGATATTCTGCGCGCCTATCAGTGCCACGATGGTCAGGGGTTTCTGTTCTCTCCGCCATTGCCGAAACGCGATGTCCTGGAATGGTTCGAGTGCGACAACACCGCACATGGGATGGCGCCGGGGCAGGTCGGTAGCGCCATCTAAACCCTTCGCTTTGCCCCGATCATAAGTAGGGTCAACCAGATCACCATACCGGCCAGGGCAACAGCGCAACTGATGCGGATGAACGGTGGCCGATAGAAGAACCGTACGCGACTGGTCCCGGCGGGCAGGGCGACTGACTGAAACATGGTTTCGGCCGCGGCGATCGGCGTGGCCTGTCCGTCGATACGCGCATGCCAGCCGGGGTAATCCGCTTCGAGCCAAGTCAGCACTGCCGGTGCGATGCACGTGGCATCGACCGTATTCCAATTCAGCGAGGCAATATGGCAGACGGGTTCTGCCGAGAATAATGGCCGATTCCACGGCAGGCGATAAATGCGCATGACCCGGTCCTGAAAAACGAGACGCGGCAATATACCGGCCGGATGCGACACGAATCGCAGGATCGGCGCGTGCAAAGCCGGTGCCCCTGCAGGCGTGAGAGATGACGGCGCGTCCTGCCGAAGTGTACCAAGCCAGATCGCAACGGCACCTCCTGCCGCATGTGCGAGTTGGTAAGTGACCGACGCGCCTGCCGGCACCACAAGCGGGTGAACAAGCGGGATCTCCAGAAACTGGTTATCGCTCGCGGTTGCCAGATCGGCCTTACCGATTGCGCATTCCGTGCCTACGCAAATCTTTAGGCTGAGATGGCCACTTGAGGCACCGTGGTAGGTGCCGATCAGCACATCGACCCGATTGATCCGGTCGATGCGCAGCAGCCCGGCCGGAATCGCGCCGTCCAGCACGGCATCTGGTCCCAGCGCGAACGGAATTCGCGACGCGGAATCCTCCGGCAGAGCCTGAACGGCGGTGAACGGGTTCTGATTTGGCGGTGCCAGTACATATTTCACCCCGATCGTCTCATATGCAGCGAGATGCCGGCGGAGTTCGGTGGCTTGATCGGGCGGGATGGTCCCGGGTTGGGGGCGGATAAATATCCCACTCCGCAATGCCGCTGCGATATGCGGCAATAGCACGCAGCCCAGGGTGCGCGTCTGCAAGCCGATGAACAGCACGACATCTGCGTAAGGATCGAGGTGTTGATGGATGTAACGATTCCACGTGGCCTGAACCGGTAATTCGTTCTCGTCGATCGAAGCGAGTCCGTATGCCGCCGGATAGTTCGGACCGAAAGGTTGCAGCGAGTAGAATCGCGCTCCACCGAGATGGTGCTGCAGATAGCGCACCCCGTCGAGATCGAGTTTGCCACGAAACGGTGCCCCTAACTGGCCGATCGCGGCGGTGCCGAGGGCATCCGCGCCGAGGATAAATGCAAGCGCCAGCAAGGCAATCCGACTTGGCCGAATCGTGAGGAGCAAGCCGGCCGCAACCGCGAGCCCGAGTTCAGATCCGCTCGCCGCCAAGGCAAAACTGCGCGGTGCGGCGGCGCCAGCGAACCACGCACGCAAGGCGCCGGACGCAGGCAGCACCGCGATCAGAATGACTGCGACACCGAGTGCGGCGAGCAAGATCGTCGCACTCCTGTCGAGAGCCCCTGACCGCTGCCAGGCATCGACGGCGATTCCGGCCATGATGAAACAGGCAATCTCCATCGCGGGACCACAGAATCGGATCGCGTCGGTCTGCGCCATCAAAGGGAGGGCGTCGATCAGCCAGATCGCTGGGGGAAAGCCCCAGATTCGCGCCTGCCAGACCAGAACGAAGCCGAACATCACGAAAGCAAGGCCGCGTTGCGGCGAGGGGCGTAGCAGCGCAGCGAGAGCGAGCGTCACCGCGATCGGCCCGAACCAGCCGCCAAGTTGAACCCAGTAAGCCTGAATCAGATTGACCAGCGCTGCCGGCACGCCGGCGGGAGGTGCCGCTCCAATCGGCCCGTAGATGAACGGAAAAAGCTGCACCGGCGCTCCGGGCGACTCCAACCAGATCCAACTGAACAGCTTCGCGTGCCGGCTGAGGTAGGATTGTGCGATATATTGGAAGAAGGGCACCAAAAGCGGCAGCGAAAGCGCCAGCCCGATCCCTGCACCCAGCGCGATCTTTCCGGCAAAGCGCCAGCGTGCATCGCCGATCGTTGCGAATCGCCACATCACCCACACAGCGGCAAGAATTCCGTCGATATAGGCGGATTCAGGATAGCCGCCATAAATCGAATAAGCGAGAGCGAGCGGGATCAATCCCCAGCCGAGCGGCCACTTTTCCCGTGCCGCGCGCTGCGCGCGTTCGATGCCGAGCAGAAGCAGCGGCGCGAAGGGCAGGGGACCCATCGTATGCGGTACGAGAAAAAAAGTCGCGTTCAGCGCATATAGCGCACCAGCCAGAAACGCGGCTAGCCTTGTCAGGCCCAGTTCGATCAGCAGCGCATACATGAACAGGCCGCACAGCATCTGGAGAATCAGCTTGAGCACGAGCCAGCCCTGCCAGGATTTCAGCAGCAGAACGAAGGGCAGGAAGAACGACATGGTTTGCATTTCGGCGGCAAGCGGCATGCCCACTCCCGAATAGGGATTCCACCAGGGGACGATGCCGTGCAGCCAATCCGCCGCGCTCAGCATGCCGAGCGGCTGGGTGATCAGGCCGATTGTGGGATCGAACCAGCCGGGAGCGGCAAGCAAAAGCCGCTTGCCCATCGATCCGGTCAGAAACGCCACGAACAAGGCTGGATTGTTCGCGACGATGCCGGCTAGAATGAGACCACTCGCCAAAAGCGGCAGAGCTAGGAGGAGAGCGATCGGCAAGCCGTGCCGGTATTTGGCACGCAGCTTGGACGTTTTGCGATCGGTGACGTCGTGCCGCTCCATCGCTTCCCTTGTGCCCGCTTGACAGGCGACGGGCAATCCGGCTTCGCAGCCGATGCGTCATCGACTAGATTGACCCGATGGATGCGAGCCGCGCCGAAGGCGCAACACCTGCCATGGCGCAATGGTTCAGGGCGAAGGCGGATTATCCCGACGCCTTGATTTTCTTTCGCATGGGCGATTTCTACGAGCTGTTCTTCGACGACGCCGAGGCGGCGGCAGCCGCGCTCGACATCGCGCTCACCGCGCGCGGAACGCATCAGGGCGAACCTGTCCGCATGTGCGGCGTGCCGGTCTCCCAGCGCGACCTTTATCTTGGGCGGCTGATCCGGCGCGGCTTCCGCGTCGCGGTGGCAGAGCAGCTCGAAACGCCCGAGGCGGCCAAAGCGCGCGGCGGCAAAACACCGATCGAGCGGGCAGTGACCCGCCTGATCACCCCCGGCACGATTACCGAGGAAGCGCTGCTTGAAGCCGGCAGCAGCAATATTCTCCTGGCGCTCGCCGCCGATGGAGATCGGCTCGGCGCGGCGTGGCTCGATGTTTCGACCGCGATGTTCGAAACCGCGATTATCCCGACCGGCGCGCTCGCCGCTCTGCTCGGCCGACTCGATCCCGCAGAAATCATCGCTTCCGGAGTGTCAACGCTCGGCGCCTATGCCGATCGCCGTGCCGAAGCGGAAACGCCGCCACCCGAGGCCGCGCGCCGGTATCTCGTGCGTGTCTTCAATGTCACCTCACTTGATGCGTTCGGCGCCTTTACCGATGCCGAGGCTTCGGCGGCGGCGGCGGCGTTGCGCTACGTCGAGCGCAGCCAGGCCGGCGCCTTGCCGCGTCTTGCCCATCCGGTGCGAACCGCCGATCACGGTCTGCTGGCGATGGATGCGGCGACCCGCGCGAGTCTCGATTTGCTGCGCGCGCGCGACGGGTCGGAAGCAGGCAGCCTGTTCGGCGCGATCAAACGAACCGTCAGCCCAGCCGGCGCGCGAATGCTCGCCGGCTGGGTTGCGTCGCCGCTCGACGCCATCGATGCGTTGCGGGCAAGACAGGCGGGCTGGCAGTCCCTGATTGCGGCTCCCGATGCATTGCGATCCGTGCGCGCCGGATTGCGCGGCGCGCCGGATCTCGCTCGGGCACTGGCGCGGCTGAGTCTGGCCGCGCGCAACGCAGGGCGGCTGGCGCCGCGCGATCTCGGCCAGGTTCGTGATGCGCTGGCGAGCGCTGCCACTGTCAGAAGAGCATTGACTCCCCTGATGGGCAGCGATTCGGTACAGCCGCTCGCCGCTGATATCGCGGCACTCGATCCTTCGGCCGCGCTTGCGGCGCTGCTTCAGTCGGCGCTGGTCGAAACGCCACCGTCGCGGCTCGGCGAAGGTTCGTCAATCCGGCCCGGCTTCGACGGCGAACTCGATGCCGAGCGCCGGCTGCGCGACGAAACGCGGCAGGTAATCGCTGGCCTGCAGACCGAACTCGCCTCCCGCTACGGTGTGGCAAGTTTGAAAGTGCGCCATCACAATCAGCTCGGTTACGTGCTGGAGGCACCGTCCAGCGCCATCGATGCATTGCGCGACTTCCCCGAACTGATTCTGCGCCAGGGTCTTGCCTCTGCCGCCCGTTTCTCCCATCCGGAGCTGTCGGATCTGGATCGGCGGATCGCCGAAGCGCATGACAGGGCAGCCGCTCGCGAGGCGCTGGTGCTCGATCATCTGCTGCGTCAGGTGGTTCGGCATGAGGATCGGATCGGCGCCTGTGCCGAGGCCTTGGCTCGGCTCGATGCACTCCAGTCGGCGGCGAGCCTCGCCGAGATCGGGCGCTGGTGTGCGCCTTGCCTGACCGAGGGAACCGATTTTGTCATCGATGCCGGGCGACATCCGGTGGTCGAAGCGGCACTACCGCCGGGCCAGTCCTATATCGCCAACGACGCCGATCTTTCGTCCGAACGCCGGCTGATGTTGCTTACGGGCCCGAATATGGCGGGCAAATCGACATTTCTCCGGCAGAACGCCTTGATGATCGTGCTCGCTCAGGCCGGGTTGCCGGTGCCGGCCGACGCAGCGCGGATCGGTCTGGTCGACCGGCTGTTTTCGCGTGTCGGGGCCGCCGACGATCTGGCCGCCGGCCGCTCTACCTTCATGGTCGAGATGATCGAAACGGCAGCGATCCTGCATCAGGCCGGCCCTCGCAGCTTCGTGATCATCGACGAGATCGGCCGGGGCACCGGCACCAGGGACGGGTTGGCGATCGCCCAGGCGGTGCTCGAGGCTCTGCACGGGATGATCCGAAGCCGCGCCATTTTCGCGACGCATTTTCACGATCTCGTGCAATTGGATGCGGCGCTGCCCCGGCTGCGCCCCTGCACGATGCGGGTGAAGGAGTGGCGCGGCGAGGTGGTGTTCCTGCATGAAGTCATCGAGGGGGCGGCGGAACGAAGCTGGGGCGTGCATGTGGCAAAACTGGCAGGGGTGCCGGAGAACATCGTCCGCCGAGCGGATTCCCTGCTGCGCGCGGCAGAACGAACTCAAAGTCCCGCCGCATCCTTGCCGCTATTCGCCGGCATGGAGGACGCACCGGCCTTGGCCGATCCTGCAGAAGCGCCGGAATGGCGTGCGGCGCTCGCCGGTATCGATCCCGATCGACTGTCGCCACGCGAGGCGCTCGATCTGATTTATGCGTGGCGACGAAAGTTTCTTGGCGATGCGGAGCCTGACGCGGTAGAGGGTGGATGATATGACGGATACCGCACAATCATCGCCATTTTTCTTGCCCGATCTGCCGGAAGCGCCGTCAGGTTTCGTCTCGGCCCCGCTCGACGGCGCAGGCCGCGATCGCCCGGATGTCGGCGCGACGCTCGCGGCACTTATTCCCACGGGCGCCGTGCCGCCGCGCGATGCGGCGCTCGGCTTGTTCCGCCGCCAGCTCGCCCGATTGCAAACCCATGTGCAAACGCGGTTCGAACTCGGGGAACTGAGCGGACTTGCTGCCGCACGGCTGCTCTCGGGCCTGATGGATGAGTTTATTGCCGCCCTGATCCGTTATGCGCTCGAATTGCTGCCGGTCGAAGCGGGCGACCGGCTCGCGGTCGCGGCCACCGGGGGCTATGGCCGGGCCACGCTCGCGCCGTTCAGCGATATCGATCTTTTGTTTCTGACCGATCATGAACCTTCGGCACGGGTCGAGCGGGCGGTCGAATTCATCCTGTATTTTCTTTGGGATCTCGGTCTGAAAGTCGGCCACGCCACGCGTTCGACCGCCGATTGCCTGACCGAGGCAAGCGGCGACATCACCATCCGCACCTCGCTGCTCGATGCGCGCTGCCTGGCCGGCGACCGGCCTCTGTTCGCGCATTTCCAGCTCGCCTTCCGCGCCGATTGCGCCGCCGAAAGCCCCGCTAAATACATCGCTGCGAAACAGGAGGAGCGCGCCGCCCGCCACGCCCGGTTCGGCGATACGCCGTTCATGGTCGAGCCCAACATCAAGGAGGGAAAGGGCGGGCTGCGCGATCTGCAAACGCTCTACTGGGTCGCGCGCTATGTGTTCGGCACCTTCGCGATGACCGAACTGGTCGGACCCTCCGCACCCGGCGGCGGGATTCTTAGCGCCTCGGAGGCGCGGGCGTGCAAGCGTGCCTGGGATTATCTTTGGACCGTCCGATTCCACCTCCATTATGTCGCCGGCCGCGCCGAAGAGCGGCTGACCTTCGACCTGCAGCCGGTGATCGGTGCGCGCATGGGATATACACGCCATGGGCGGCAGGACGGCGTCGAGCGCTTCATGCGCCACTACTTCCTAGTGGTGCGCGAGGTCGCGCGGGTGACCGGCGTGCTGGAGCCGGCCGTGCTTCGCGCGGCACTCGGCCCGCCGGCGATCGCGCCCGCGACCGATTCGGAACTCGCGGATGCCGGATTCGTGCTTGCCGACGGGCGCATCCTATTCGCTCAGGGCCGCGAGCCGACGGTTGAGCCGCTGCAATTGTTCCGCATCCTTCGTTTCGCACGCGACCGTGCGCTTGCGCTGCATCCGCTTGCCCTGCGCGCGATGATCCGGGGCGCACGCCGGACCGCCGAGTTGCGCGGCGATCCCGCGGCGGCGGCCCTGTTTCTTGATCTTCTGTGCGGCGCCGGCGAACCAACCGCCGATGGCGCGCACTGGCTGAAGATACTGAACGAGACCGGCGCGCTCGGCCGCTATCTGCCGGACTGGCGGCGCATCGTCGGGCAGATGCAGTTCGACAGCTACCATGTCTATACCGTGGACATGCACACGATTCATGCCATCGGCGTACTCAATATGATCGAACGAGGCGAACTCGTCGAGATCGCGCCGGTGGCGAGTGGCGTCGCCCGGCATCTGCAATCGCGCCGCGCGCTTTATGTCGCGCTGCTGCTCCACGACATCGCCAAGGGCAGGGGCGGGGACCATTCCGAGATCGGCGCGGAACTTGCCGCAACGATCGGCCCCGCACTCGGTCTCGACCCGGAAGAGACCGAGATGGTCTCCTGGCTGGTACTGCATCATCTGCTACTGAGCCAGACGGCGTTTTCCCGCGATATCGACGACCCGAAAACGATTCTCGACGTCGCTGACGTCGTGCAATCGCCGGAGCGGCTGCGCCTCCTATTGATCCTGACCGTGGCGGATATCCGCGCGGTTTCGCCCAAGGTCTGGAATGGCTGGAAGGCGACGCTGCTTCGAGAAATCTATGCGCGCGTGGCCGAGGTTCTGGAGGGCGGGCTTGCGACCACCGAACGCGATGTCCGGGTCGCGCGGGTCAAGCAGATGGTCAGCGAATTGTTGGCCGACTGGCCTGCCGTCGATCGTGAGGATTTTCTCAACCTTGGCTATCCGGGATATTGGCTTGGATTCGACCCCGAAACTATCGCGCGCCACGGCAGGCTGATCCGCGACGCGAAGCAGCGGAACATGCCGCTGGTGGTGGCCGCCGAACCGTTGCCGGCGCGGGGGGTTACCGAAATCGTCGTCTATACGGCGGACCATGCCGGATTGTTCAGCAGGATCGCCGGAGCGCTAGCGGTTGCCGGCGCCTCGATCGTCGATGCGCGAATCCACACGCTGACCGACGGCATGGCGCTGGATACGTTCTGGATTCAGGATGCCGGCGGTGGGCCGCTGGATGCGCCGCACCGTCTGGCGCGGATATCCGCGGTGATCGAGCAGGTGCTGTCCGGCCGGCTTAGGCTTTCTGCGGAGATCCGCAAGGCCGGCCGCAATGTGGCCGGCGGACGGATGCGCGCGATCCATGTGCCGCCGCGTGTGGTCGTCGACAATCGCGCCTCCAATCGTCACACCGTGATCGAGGTGAACGGGCGCGACCGGCCCGGCCTGCTGCACGACGTGACGGCGGCGATCACCGGGCAAGGGCTGCAAATCGCCTCGGCACATATCACGACCTACGGCGTGCGGGCCGTGGACGTTTTTTACGTGAAGGACGTGTTCGGCCTGAAAGTGCAAAATGAACGCAAGCTCGCACAATTGCGCGGCGCGTTGATCGAAGCCCTTTCCGGCCCTCCCGAGGAAACGACGCAGGAGCGAACGCGCACCTGACGGCCCTCCGGTTGCCGATCAGGCGGCCTCTATGCATTTGAACTTTCAGAATCTTCGATACAGCGTTCATCGTGCGCCCGTGCGCGCATGGCAAAAGGGCAACATCGCCCAGACCTTCGCGCGTGGGGGGATTCGGCGATTGACCGGCGCCTATCCTCAGCGCACATTCCCTGACGTTAACGAAAATAAGTCTACAGTCACGGGAGATTCGGATGTCACTCAAGAAAGCCCTGGCGGGTGGTCTTGCGCTATCCGGCATCGCGCTGGCGCTGGCGATCGCCCCCTTTGCTTATGCGGCCTCACCCGGCAGTTTCTATGCGTTCGGCGACAGTCTAGTCGATAACGGCAACATCCCGCGCTTGACCGGAATTCCGTATCCCCCCAGCCCGCCCTATTACGAATATCATTTTTCCAACGGTCCGGTCTGGGCCGAGTATCTACCGGGCCTGACAGGCCTCGATTTTCAGCCCTCCAATGATTACGGCGTGGGCGGCGCCTTTACCGGCCCGCTGACGATCGATGGCCAGACCTTCAACAATATCTCGAACGTGGAAGGGTTTCCGGCGCCGCTGCCGAGTTTTTTACAGGAAATTCAGAGTTTTGCTAGTAAAGGCGGGCATTTCACATCGCGCGATGTCGTTGGCGTGTGGGTGGGGGCGAACAACTATTTCGTCGCGGCCGGACAAATCCTAGCCGATCCGGCCCAATACAAGCAGATCATTATTGGGGCGGTGACCACGGCGATCACCCAGACCAGCGAGGGCATCGTGCAACTGGCACAACTCGGCGCGAGGCAGATCATCGTGCAAAGCCTGCCGCCGCTGGGTGCCACCCCTGAATTCAACGCCAACCCGCTGGAGAGTTTCGTCGCAGATCAGATCTCGACGGCGCATGATGCGGCGCTTGAACGGGCGATCGCGACGATTCACCAGAAAATCGGTACCAACATCATTCTGATCAATCAATCGCTGTTGTTCAAGGAATTGCTGGTGAATCCGGGCGCTTTCGGCATCACCAACGTCACCGATGCCTGCCGGTTGACCGCCGCCTGCCTTGGTCAGCCGCTATCGGTGCAGAACCAGTACCTGTTCTGGGGCAACGTGCATCCCACCACGCATACGCATCTGCTGGTTGCGGAGTACAGCGCAAGTGCACTGAACAACCTGGATTCGCTCGCCGCGCCGGCGCGACTACTTGCCTCCGGTGCCGAAGCGTTCTCGGCGTCGATCTCGGCGCGAATGGACGCTCTGCGCAACGGTGCCTCGGGAATTTCGGTCAATCTGCCGTCCGCACCGATGCTCGCCGATGCCGCGGAAGGAGATACCGGCCCGATGGGTCCGATGCCGGATCATCGCCTTTCTGTCTATGTGACCGGCGGCTATGATTATGGGTCGCGCAGCAATGCGCCGGGCAATCTGGGATTCAGCGACAATATCGGCACCGTGACCGCCGGGGCGGATTATCGGTTCAACCCGCATATCGCCGCGGGCCTCGCGTTCGGCTACGGCACTGATAATGCGACGGTGAATGGCGGCGCTAATGTTCAGGCTCATGCCTATCAGTTTGCCGCCTATGCGATGGCGCAGTCGCGGCATCTGTTTCTCGACGGTCAGGTCGATTACGGCATTGCCCAGGTCACCCAGTTCAGCGCACCGGGCGTTCTCGTGCCGATGACCGCTGCTCCGGGCGGGCATACCGACAGCGTCGTGGTGAATGGCGGCTATCTGATCCGTCGCGGCGCTCTCGCTTTCGGCCCGATCGTCGGGTTGGACGCCACCCAGGCCAACGTGAACGCCTATACCCAGCAGGGCGATCCGGCGCTGGTCATGGCGGTGCAAACCCAGTCCCTGTCGCGCACGATCGCGAGTTTCGGCCTTGGCGTTTCGGCCAGCGCGCATATCGGCGCGCTCGATCTGCGCCCGCATGGCTCGATCGAGGGTCAGGCCGAGCTTGACGGCACGCGGGGCAGCTTCGCCAGCGTTTTCACCGACGAACCGCTGGTCGGGCTGACCACCAATTTCCCGAATCAGGCGACCAGATGGGGCGTCGCGGATATCGGTGCGACTGCCACGATTTTCGGTCAACTCGCTGCCAGCGTCGATCTCGCGACCACCTTCGCCCGCTCGGATGGCAATCAGCGGATGGTGACCGCCGGGATGCGCTACCGCTTCTGACGAGGTAAACGTCCAGATTTACCGCCGATGCGCTTGTCGGGAACGACGATCCGCGCTAGTTGCCGCCGCGATCAGTAACGTGCGGATCGCGTGCGATCTGGCTTTCTGCGGGCGGTTTTCGGCGGGCGTGGTGAAATTGGCAGACACGCCAGATTTAGGTTCTGGTGGCGCAAGCCGTGGGGGTTCAAGTCCCTCCGCCCGCATGACGGCTGGTGGATCTTGTTGAGTGGCGTAACGTAAGGATATCCTTGGACATGCAGATTACCGAGACCCTGAGCGATGGGCTGAAGCGTGGTTTCACCGTCGTCGTGCCGGGGGCCGATCTCACCGAGAAGCGCGAGAAGCGCCTCGCCGAGCTGTCGAAGACGATGCAGATGCCGGGATTCCGGCCGGGCAAGGTGCCGTTGTCGATGGTGCGCCGGCGCTTCGGCGATGCCGTCGCGGCGGAGGTTCTCGAAGCCTCGGTGAACGACGCGACCGACAGAATGCTGGCCGAACGCAGCTTGCGCCCAGCCGTCTCGCCCAAGGTCGAAGTGGTCAATCCCGGCACCGAGACAGATCTCGAATTCAAGGTCGAAATGGAGATCCTGCCCGAGGTAAAAATCCCCGACCTCAAGGCGATCAGCCTGACCCGGCCGAAGGCGCCGGTGACCGAAGCGGAAATCGACGAGGCGATGGCCAAATTCGCCGACCAGCGCGCAAGCCTCGAACCGATCGAGGAAACCCGCGGCGTGGCAAAGGGTGAAATCCTAACTGTCGATTTCCTGGGCAAGCTCGACGATGTGCCGTTCGACGGCGGCGCCGCGCAGGACACTGATGTCGAGATCGGCGGCTCGGGGTTCATTCCCGGCTTCGCCGAGCAGGTCGAAGGATTGGCGCCGGGTGAACATCGCGTCATCACCGTCACCTTTCCTGCAGACTATCAAGCCGCCAATCTCGCCGGCAAGGAAGCCACGTTCGACATTACCGGCAAGGCGCTGAAACGCAAGATTCCGGCGGTGCTGAACGATACCTTTGCCGAAGCCAATGGGTTCGAAAACCTCGCCGAATTGCGCAAATTCTTTGGCGAACGGCTCGAGGGAGCCCGCGCCGGCGCGAGCCGCATGAAGCTCAAGCGCGCATTGCTCGACAAGCTCGCCGAGCAGGCCGATTTTCCGACTCCCGAAACGCTGGTGGATGCAGAATTCGCGGAAATCTGGCGGCAGGTCGAAGCCGAACGCGCCGCCGACCGGCTCGACGCCGAGGACGCCGCGAAGGACGAAGCGACCCTGCGGAGCGAATACCGCGCCATCGCCGATCGGCGAGTACGGCTTGGCCTGCTGGTCGCCGAAATCGGTCGGTCCAACAACGTGCAGGTGTCCGAGCAGGATCTGCGTCGCGCGATGATCCAGGAATTGCAGCAATTCCCCGGCCAGGAAAAAATGATCGTCGATTTCTACCAGAAGAACCCGCGCGCCATGGACCGGCTGCGCGGCCCGATCTTCGAGGACAAGGTGGTCGATTACGCGCTGGAACTTGCCACGGTGACCGACCAGGAGGTTTCCCCCGAGGAATTGTTCGCCGACAGCGACGACTGACGCGAGGGGAGCAGCGACGACCGAAGGGGAATGGACGGCGCCCGCCCATCGGCTAATCTTGACTCCTGCGGCGTCCGGCCCGGCCTTGGCGAGGCGGAATGGATCTCGGCAGTTCGTTCGTTTCATACGGGTGCGGCGGCGCCGGCCCAGGTTCAAGAGGAATACGCCGATGGATCGGGACCCGATCGACATCTATATGAACAATCTCGTGCCCATGGTCGTCGAGCAGACGGCGCGGGGCGAGCGGGCCTACGATATCTTTTCGCGCCTTCTGAAGGAGCGGATCATCTTCCTGACCGGCCCGGTCTTCGATCAGGTCGCCTCGCTGATTTCCGCTCAATTGCTGTTTCTGGAGAGTGAAAATCCGTCGAAGGATATCGCGTTTTACATCAACAGCCCCGGCGGCGTGGTATCGGCCGGCCTCGCGATCTATGACACGATGCAATATATTCGTAGCCCAGTAACCACCGTATGCATCGGCCAGGCGGCCTCGATGGGCAGTCTGCTTTTGGCCGCAGGCGAAAAAGGCAAACGTTTCGCTTTGCCGAACGCACGGATCATGGTCCACCAGCCCTCCGGCGGCGCGCAGGGTCAGGCGGCCGATATCGAGATCCAGGCGAGGGAGATCCTTACGCTGCGCCGCCGCCTGAATGACATTTACGTGACCCATACCGGCCAGACTCTTGAGGACATCGAGCGCGCGCTGGAGCGCGATCGATTCATGTCCGCCGAGGAAGCCAAGGTTTTCGGACTAGTTGACGAGGTCGTGACACGGAACCCGATCCGTTCCGACTCGACCGTTAAGGAAATCAGTCCCGCGAAAAGCGGGGGTTGATCGGGTCACCACCCACCCGACATCTATCCCGAAACTGTTGCAATCCGGCGACTCTTGGGGGTGGAATGCTTGTGCGATCCGCCCCCGGGGTCTAGTCTCTGACGGATTGATTGTGCGCCGCCGCTTTTGGGGCGCTGCTGGAGCGTTGATGAGCACGAAATCAGGAGAGTCGAAGAACACCTTGTACTGCTCGTTCTGCGGCAAGTCCCAGCACGAGGTCCGCAAGCTGATCGCGGGCCCGACGGTCTTCATCTGCGACGAATGTGTCGAACTCTGCATGGATATCATCCGCGAGGAGCATCGCACCCATCTCGTCAAGTCGCGGGACGGCGTGCCCACTCCACGCGAGATCTGCAAGGTGCTGGACGATTACGTGATCGGCCAGGATCAGGCCAAGAAGGTGCTCAGTGTTGCAGTACACAACCACTACAAGCGCCTTGCCCACGCTCAGAAGAATAACGACATCGAAATCGCCAAGTCCAACATCCTGCTGATCGGGCCCACCGGCTCGGGCAAGACGCTGCTGGCGCAGACCTTGGCGCGGATTCTCGACGTTCCGTTCACCATGGCGGACGCGACGACGCTGACCGAGGCTGGTTATGTCGGGGAGGATGTCGAGAACATCATCCTGAAACTGTTGCAATCGGCGGATTACAATGTCGAACGGGCGCAGCGCGGCATCGTCTATATCGACGAGGTCGACAAGATCAGCCGCAAATCCGACAATCCCTCGATCACGCGGGATGTGTCCGGCGAAGGCGTGCAGCAGGCTCTGCTCAAGATCATGGAAGGAACCGTGGCCTCGGTGCCGCCGCAGGGCGGACGCAAACACCCGCAACAGGAGTTCCTCCAGGTCGATACCACGAACATATTGTTCATTTGTGGCGGCGCTTTCTCCGGGCTAGAGAAAATCATCGCCCAGCGCGGCAAGGGTTCGGGGATGGGCTTCGGCGCCGATGTCCGCGACCCGAGCGAACGCCGCACCGGCGCGATCCTGAAGGACGTCGAGCCCGAAGACCTGCTGAAATTCGGCCTGATCCCGGAATTCATCGGCCGCCTGCCGGTGGTCGCGACGCTGGACGATCTGGATGAATCGGCATTGATCGAGATCCTGACCAAGCCGAAAAACGCGCTGGTCAAGCAATATGCCCGTTTGTTCGAGATGGAAGGAGTCAAGCTGAATTTCACCGACGATGCGCTGCGTGTGGTCGCGACCCGCGCGATTCTGCGCAAAACCGGTGCCCGTGGCTTGCGTTCGATTATGGAGCAGATCCTGCTTGTAACTATGTTCGACCTGCCGGGTCTCGACAGCGTCGAGGAGGTGATGATCAATGGCGAGGTTGCCGAAGGTCGCGCCAACCCATTGTTCCTGCATGGAAAAGAGCGGGCTGAAACAGGGTCTTGAAGAGCTGCTTCTGCGCAGACCGGCCGGACCGCCGCATGGATTGCGCGATCGCCATGGCCTCCCCATATCGCCTTTGTGGCCGGATAACCCGGCGCCGCGCTCTGTGCCGCTTCCGGGCAGGGCACGTGGATCAGGAAAGGTAGTCTAATGTCAGAGACCGACCCCACCCGAAAACCGGGCGCCGGAATACCCTGCGGCGAACTGCTTTCGGTGCTGCCGTTGCGCGATATCGTCGTGTTCCCGCACATGATCGTACCGCTTTTCGTCGGCCGTGAAAAATCGGTGCGCGCGCTCGAAAGCGTGATGAAGGAAGATAAGCAGATCCTGCTCGTCGCGCAGAAAAACGCCCAGCAGGACGACCCTGCCGCCGAGGATATCTATGATGTCGGCACCGTTTCGACCGTGCTGCAGCTTCTCAAACTGCCCGACGGCACGGTGAAAGTGCTTGTCGAGGGCGTCCGGCGGGCCCGAATCACCGGATATAAGGAAACCGAGAGTCATTTCGAGGTCTATGCCGAACCGCTCGACGATGTGCGGCAGGAGGGCAAGGAACTCGAAGCCCTGGCCCGCGGCGTGGTCGCTCAGTTCGAGCAGTACATCAAGCTCAACAAAAAGATCGCGCCGGAAGTTCTGGTTTCGGTCAATCAGATCGACGATGCCTCCAAGCTCGCCGACACCATATCGAGCCATCTCGGGCTGAAGATCGCCGACAAGCAGGAATTGCTGGAAGCCTCGGCGGTTGCCGAGCGGTTGGAGCGCGTTTTCGCCCATATGGAAGCCGAAATCGGGGTGCTCCAGGTCGAGAAGCGCATCCGCAATCGCGTCAAGCGGCAGATGGAAAAGACCCAGCGCGAATATTACCTGAACGAACAGCTCAAGGCGATTCAGAAGGAGCTGGGCGAGGGCGAGGATGGCAAGGACGAGACCGCCGAACTCGAAGAGAAAATCAAAACGACCAAGCTCTCGAAAGAAGCGCGCGACAAGGCGGTGGCGGAATTGAAGAAGCTCAAGACCATGAGCCCGATGAGCGCGGAAGCCACGGTCGTGCGCAACTATCTCGACTGGATACTCGGCATTCCGTGGAAGAAGCGCGGCAAGATCAAGAACGACGTGGTCGCGGCTGAGCGCGTGCTGAACGACGATCATTATGGTCTGGACAAGATCAAGGAACGCATCGTCGAATATTTGGCGGTGCAGTCGCGCAGCCCGAAACTGCGCGGGCCGATTCTTTGCCTTGTCGGCCCTCCAGGCGTCGGCAAGACCTCGCTCGGCAAATCGATCGCCCACGCGACCGGGCGGAGCTTCGTGCGGATGTCGCTCGGCGGCGTACGCGACGAGGCGGAAATTCGCGGCCACCGGCGGACCTATATCGGTTCGATGCCCGGCAAGATCATTCAGGGCATGAAGAAGGCCAAAACGTCGAACCCGTTGTTCCTTCTGGACGAAATCGACAAGCTGGGCTCGGATTGGCGGGGCGATCCCACCTCGGCGCTGCTCGAGGTTCTCGATCCCGAACAGAACGCGACCTTCAACGACCATTATCTGGAAGTCGACTACGATCTGTCGGATGTGATGTTCGTCACCACCGCAAACAGCTTGCGTATGCCGCAGCCGCTGCTCGACCGCATGGAGATCATCCGTATCCCCGGTTATACCGAGGATGAAAAAATCGAGATCGCCCGGCGGCACCTGATCGCCAAGCAATCCGAGGCACACGGTTTGAAACCGGAGGAATGGTCGGTTTCCGACGATGTGCTGCGCGAACTGATCCGTACCTACACGCGCGAAGCCGGGGTGCGTAACCTTGAACGCGAGCTCGCCAATCTGGCGCGCAAATCGGTCAAGGAGATCGTCACCAAAAAGGTTGCGAAAGTCGCAGTAACCCGCAAGAACCTTGAGAAATTCGCGGGTGTCCCACGTTTCCGTTTCGGCGAGACCGAGGCCGAGGACATGGTGGGCGTGGTCACCGGCCTGGCCTGGACCGAAGTAGGTGGCGAAATCCTGACCATCGAAAGCCTGCTTCTGCCCGGCAAGGGAAACGTCAAACAGACCGGCAAGCTTGGCGACGTGATGCAGGAAAGTGTTTCGGCGGCGATTTCGTATATCCGCTCGCGCGCGATCCAGTTCGGGATCAAGCCTCCGGTGTTCGAGAAACGCGACATCCATGTCCATGTTCCCGAGGGTGCCACGCCAAAGGATGGCCCGTCGGCGGGCATCGCGATGGCGACGTCGATTGTCTCTGCACTGACGAGTATTCCGGTGCGCAAGGATATCGCCATGACCGGCGAAATTACGTTGCGCGGCCGGGTGCTGCCGATCGGTGGACTTAAGGAGAAGCTGCTTGCCGCCTTGCGCGCGGGCATCACCACGGTGCTGATCCCGAAAGACAACGAGAAGGATCTCGCGGAAATCCCGGAGAATGTGAAAAAATCGTTGAAGATCATTGCAGTATCTCATGTCGACGAGGTGATCGGGCAGGCGCTGGTGCGCAAACCCGAGCCGATCGACTGGGAAGAGCCGGTGGAACCGATTCCGCCACGTGCGGCTGAATCGGCTGGCGCCGCCCTGCCGCACTGACGTTCTGGGCGTTCGTGGCGGCTTAAATCAGCGTCATGGGGCCGGTTTTTTCGTCGTCTTCGTTGACGAGAGGAAACCGGCCCCTCTACTGTGCGCGCCTTGAGTCGGGAACCGACATCGGGAACAGGTACGGACTTGTTTCCAGATGCTCCTTTCCATGGCTTTTTCACAACCGGGAGACCAATCCGTGAACAAGATGGACCTCGTCGCAGACGTGGCGGAACAAACCGATCTTTCCAAGGCCAAGGCGGCGGAAGTCGTCGACGCGGTATTCACCGCGATCGAAAAGGCGTTGAAAAAGAAGCAGGAAGTGCGCTTGGTGGGATTCGGCACCTTCGGCACTGCACAGCGCAAGGCGGGAACCGGCCGCAACCCGCGGACGGGCGAGGAGATTAAAATCCCCGCGTCCACCTCGGTGCGGTTCAAGCCTGGCAAAACCCTGAAAGACGCGGTGAACTGACCGCGCGTTCGGCTTATTTCGGCTGCATTTCTGGGAATGATGCGAAACCTTTCTGAAGGGGCTCATTCTACGCACATCATTGCGACCCCGAACAACGCCAGGGGGAACCAATCCAGTCCATTTGATCGCTGGATGGTTTCGGCGCTATGCGCCTCGCACTGATGGTTGCGAACAACAGCTTGCCGTCGGGCTTGGTACAGGCCTACTTGCCGATATTTTAGGGCGGCTCACGACGAATCGTGGATCGCCAAGCGCTTGGCATGAGATCCTTGGGCGGTTAGCTCAGCGGTAGAGCGTCTCGTTTACACCGAGAGGGCCGGCGGTTCGATCCCGTCACCGCCCATTCCCGCACCGGACGACGGGTAGCACTGAAACCTCCGATCACACCCATCTGAACTGGAATTCATACCTGGGACGGCGATTCGTCAGCGCTGCACCCCATGTCCGTCTTGTGTTCGATTTTCGGAGGGCATCGCGATGTTGACATGGACCAGACCGATTCTCGCTCTTGGATTGGCGCTTGGTTTGGCTGCCTGCGGCTATTCGCCGGGCACCAGGGCTCTGACCGGCGGAATGCTCGGCGCGGGCGCGGGCGCGGGGATTTCCGCCTTGTCCGGCGGCAAACCGGCGACCGGCGCGCTGATCGGCGGTGGCGTCGGCGCTCTCGGCGGTGCGTTGACCGCCCCCTGAGCACGCACCCCGCTACGCTTGACGCCTGCCGGCCGGCGCTCTAGTAGGCTCCCCACGACGCGGGTGTAGCTCAGTTGGTTAGAGCGCCGGCCTGTCACGCCGGAGGTCGCGGGTTCGAGCCCCGTCACTCGCGCCAGTTTATTCAAGCTGGTCAACCATCTATCGCATAATCTTGATGGGATAATAACGGGGGATCTGGTCCTTCGCGGATTGCGGGGTTGACCTGTTCCGCGCGCAGTATGACATGCGGAAAGCAATCGGCATTGGTTGTACGATTTGGTGCCGATCCAACTCGGGAGCGTCATAGGGGGCTGATCACGGTGCAACCCATTCTTCACGACTATTTCCCGATCCTCGTGTTCGTGGCCATCGCGGGTCTGCTCGGAATCGCTTTCGTGGCGGGATCTCTGCTGGCAGCGCGCCAGAATCCATACGGCGAAAAACTGAGCGCCTACGAATGCGGATTCGAGCCGTTCAGCGATGCTCGCAGGAAATTCGATGTCCGGTATTATCTCGTTGCAATTCTGTTCATCATTTTCGACGTCGAGATCGCTTTTCTGTTCCCCTGGGCGGTGAGCCTTTCGCGGATCGGCGCCTTGGGCTTCTGGTCGATGATCGGATTCCTCGCGATCCTCACCGTGGGGTTTATTTATGAGTGGCGTAAGGGTGCCCTTGATTGGGAATGATGATGGCATTGCGGCCGGAAATGGACGGGGCATGACGAATTTGGTAAGCGGCCGTTGTGTGGCCTGATCGGGGACGCGTGAGATGAACGCCGTGCAAGATACTGATATTGCGTGGAATCATGAGGCTCTATCGGCCGGGACCGACCAAGATGCCGTGATCCGCGGGATTACCGGCGAAATCGCCGGCAAGGGTTTCGTGGTCGCCAATCTCGACAGGTTGGTGAATTGGGCGCGCACCGGCAGCTTGTGGCCGATGACCTTCGGGCTCGCCTGCTGCGCGGTCGAGATGATCCATGCCTATATGCCGCGCTGGGATCTCGACCGCTTTGGTGTCATCCCGCGCAATTCCCCACGCCAGAGCGATGTGATGATCGTCGCTGGCACGCTGACCAACAAGATGGCGCCGGCGCTGCGCAAGGTCTATGACCAGATGCCGGAACCGCGCTGGGTGATTTCGATGGGAAGCTGCGCGAATGGCGGCGGCTATTATCATTATTCCTATTCCGTGGTGCGCGGCTGCGACCGGATCGTGCCGGTCGATATCTATGTCCCAGGCTGCCCGCCAACCGCCGAGGCGTTGGTCTACGGCATCATGCAATTGCAGAAAAAAATCCGCCGCACCGGGACGATCCTCCGTGACTGACGCACAGGACCAGAGTGCCGGAACCGTGGCGGAGGCGCCCGTCGATCCTTTCGAATCGGCGCTCCGCGCGCTCGACGGCGTGAGAGACGTCTCGGTGGACCATGGCGAGCGGGTGGTGCGTGCAGCGCGCGGCTCCCTTGCAGATTTGATGCGCACCTTGCGGGGCGATCCGCGGTTTGCCTTCGAACAGTGCATGGATGTGTGCGGCGTGGATTGGCCGCAACGGGCGGAACGATTCGATATCGTTTATAATCTGCTGTCGGTGACGCGAAACGACCGGCTGCGGGTGATCGTGACCACTGATGAGGCAACGCCGATCTCCAGCGTGACCGCCATCTGGCCCGGTACCGCGTGGTGGGAGCGCGAGGTGTTCGATTTGTTCGGCGTCATCTTCGATGGCCTCGCCGATCATCGCCGGATTGTGACAGATTATGGATTCGAGGGGCATCCGTTACGCAAGGATTTTCCACTGACGGGTTATGTCGAGCTGCGCTATGACGAGGAGCAGAAGCGCGTCGTCTATGGTAAGGTGGCGCTGACCCAGGAGTTCCGCAGTTTCGATTTTCTCTCGCCCTGGGAGGCGATGACGACTCTGCCCGGCGACGAAAAAGCCGACCCGAAAGCAGGAAGCAAGGCATGAGCGGTACTATGCGGCAGATCGTGCCGGTGACCGCGCCGGGACGGGACAGCCAGCTTGAGCGGCATACGGTCAATGTCGGCCCTCAGCATCCGGCGACCCACGGCGTCCTGCGCCTGATCCTGGAGTTGGAAGGCGAGACGGTAGTCCGCGCCGATCCGCATATCGGGCTATTGCATCGCGGCACCGAAAAGTTGATCGAATACAAATCCTATCTTCAGGCGGTACCTTATTTCGACCGGCTCGATTACGTCTCGCCGATGTGCTGCGAGCACGCTTTCGCACTGGCAACCGAAAAGTTGCTCGGCATCACCGTGCCAGAGCGCGGCCAGTGGATCAGGGTGCTGTTTTCCGAAATCACCCGCGTGCTCAATCACTTGCTGACCGTCGTGCATCTCGCCCTCGATGTTGGGGCGCAATCACCGAGCCTGTGGGGCTACGAGGAGCGCGAGAAACTGCTCACCTTCCACGAAGCGGTTTCGGGGGCGCGATTCCACGCGAATTATTTCCGGCCGGGCGGAGTTTCGAAGGATCTGCCTGCCGGACTTGCCGAAGAAATCTGGGCTTGGAGCGAGAGTTTCCCGAAATTTCTCGACGATTTGCAGAATTTGCTGAACGAGAATCGCATCTTCAGACAGCGTCTGGTCGATGTCGGGATAATCTCGGCGGAAGACGCCCTTGGGATGGGATTTTCTGGCCCCAATCTGCGGGCGGCTGGCGTGGCGTGGGACCTGCGCCGCACGCAGCCTTACGACAAATACTCCGAAGTCGAGTTCGACGTGCCGGTAGGGCGGCATGGCGACTGCTTCGACCGTTATCTCGTGCGCGTCCGCGAAATGGGCGAGAGCGTGAAAATCATCCGCCAGGCGCTGAAAAACATGCCCGAAGGCCCGGTAAAGGTTCAGGACAACAAGATTTCGCCGCCGAAGCGTGCCGAGATGAAGCGCTCGATGGAAGCCTTGATTCACCACTTCAAATTGTTCACCGAAGGATATCACGTGCCGGCCGGAGCGACCTATACGGCGGTCGAAGCGCCGAAGGGCGAATTCGGCGTCTATCTGGTGGCTGATGGCACCAATCATCCCTATCGGTGCAAGATCAGAGCGACCGGATTTTCGCATCTCCAGGCGATCGATCTGATGTCGAAAGGTCATTTGTTGGCTGATGCGATCGCCGTGCTCGGCTCGATCGATATCGTCTTCGGGGAAGTGGATCGCTGAACGATGGACGAGACAGCAGATATGGCCTTTGGTTTCGACGAGACGAGCGAGGCCGCGATCCCGGCGATCATCGCGAAATACCCGGAAGGCCGGCAGGCGAGCGCGGTGATGCCGCTGCTCGATCTTGCCCAGCGGCAAATGGCGCGGCAGATTGGTCATGCCTGGGTGCCGCGCGCCGCGTTGGATGTCGTGGCCGATCGGCTCGGCATGCCGCGTATCCGCGTCTACGAGGTTGCGACCTTCTACACCATGTTTCATACGACGCCGGTAGGGCGGTTCCATTTGCAGGTCTGCACGACGACGCCGTGCTGGCTGCGCGGATCGGACGTGGTGATGGAGGCGTGCAGCCGCGCTGCCGCGGCGGACGGGGAAACATTCACCGTCGAAGAGGTTGAATGCCTCGGCGCCTGCGTGAATGCACCGGTGGTTCAGGTCAACGACGATCTCTACGAAGACCTTGACGGACCGCGCACCAAGGCGCTCCTCGACTTGCTGCGGCGCGGCGAGACGCCAAAGCCGGGATCGGCGATCGGGCGGCAGAATTCGGCACCCGAAGGCGGACCGACGACGCTGTTCGCCATCCCCGCCGAATCCGGCAGCGGAGCTGCGTAGAATGCTGAGCGACAAGGACCGCATTTTTACCAATCTCTATGGCATTCATGACTGGCACCTGGCCGGCGCGCGGGCACGCGGCGACTGGGACGGCACGGCGGCGATCATCGCGCGCGGGCGGGGTGCGATCGTCGAGGACATGAAAGCCTCGGGGCTGCGCGGGCGGGGCGGGGCGGGATTCCCGACCGGCATGAAATGGTCGTTCATGCCGAAGGTAAGCGATGGGCGGCCGAGCTATCTGGTCGTGAACAGCGACGAGAGCGAGCCTGGCACCTGCAAGGATCGCGACATCATCCGCCACGACCCGCACAAGCTAGTGGAAGGCTGCCTGCTCGCGGGCTTTGCGATCGGTGCACATACCGCGTTCATCTATGTCCGCGGCGAGTTCTACAATGAATATCTCAATCTTCAGGCTGCGGTGGACGAGGCGCGTGACGCCGGGCTGATCGGGCAGAATGCGAGCGGCTCCGGGTGGGATTTCGACATCGTGATCCATCGCGGGGCGGGTGCTTATATTTGCGGCGAGGAATCGGCACTTCTGGAGAGCATCGAGGGCAAGAAGGGATTGCCACGGATGAAGCCGCCATTTCCTGCGGCGATGGGACTCTACGGCTGTCCGACCACGGTGAACAATGTCGAGACAATCGCCTGCACGCCGACGATTTTGCGGCGCGGGGCGGCATGGTTTTCAGCGCTCGGCCGCCCCAAGAATTCTGGCACCAAGATTTTCTGCATCTCGGGCCATGTCAACAAGCCGTGCAATGTCGAAGACGAACTCGGCGTTCCGCTGCGTGAACTGATCGAGAAGCACGCCGGTGGCGTGCGCGGCGGGTGGGACAATCTGCTCGCGATCATTCCAGGCGGGTCGTCAGTGCCGATGCTCCCGAAATCGGTGTGCGACACGGTGCTGATGGACTATGACAGTCTGCGCGATGTGCGCAGCGGTCTCGGCACCGCGGCGGTGATCGTAATGGACAAATCGACTGACCTGATCCGCGCCATCGCGCGCATCGCGGCGTTCTACAAGCATGAGAGTTGCGGCCAATGCACGCCCTGCCGCGAGGGCACGGGCTGGATGATGCGCATGATGAATCGCCTCGTCGAAGGTCGGGCGGAAATCGCGGAGATCGACCTGCTCGAACAAGTCACCCGCCAGGTCGAGGGGCATACGATCTGCGCGTTGGGCGATGCGGCGGCATGGCCGATCCAGGGATTACTGCGGCATTTCCGCCCGGTGGTCGAACAGCGGATCGCCGATTACCGAGCCAGCGCCACGTCGCGCCTCGCGGCAGAGTGAAAGCAACACTGATGGCAAAAGTCACCGTCGACGACATCGAGATCGAGGTGCCGAACGGTTTTACCGTGCTGCAGGCGGCGGAAGCCGCGGGCAAGGAAATTCCGCGCTTCTGCTATCATGAACGGCTGTCGATCGCGGGCAATTGCCGGATGTGCCTGGTTGAGGTCGAAAAAATGCCCAAGCCTGTGGCGTCCTGTGGGCAGCCGGTTGGCGACGGCATGGTGATCCATACCGATACCGAAAAAGTCCGCCAGGCGCGGCGCAGCGTGATGGAATTCCTGCTGATCAACCATCCACTCGATTGCCCGATCTGCGATCAGGGCGGCGAGTGCGACCTGCAGGACGAGGCGATGGGCTATGGCCGCGATCATTCGCGCTATCATGAGGCCAAGCGCGCGGTGGCCGACAAATATCTCGGCCCGCTGGTCAAAACGGTGATGACGCGCTGTATCCAGTGTACGCGCTGCATCCGGTTCCTCGCCGAAGTGGCGGGGGTGCCGGAACTGGGCGCGACATCGCGGGGCGAAGCGATGGAGATCACCAATTATGTCGAACGCGCGCTGAGTTCGGAACTGTCCGGCAATATCATCGATATCTGCCCGGTCGGCGCGCTCACCTCGAAGCCCTATGCCTTCGTCGCCCGTACCTGGGAGCTGCGCAAGACCGACGGCATCGACGTGCTGGACGCGGTCGGAACCAATATCCGCATCGATTCACGCGGCGGCGAGGTTCTGCGCATCCTGCCGCGCATCAACGATGCGGTGAACGAGGAATGGCTTGCCGACAAATCGCGTTTCGCGCTGGACGGTCTGAAGCGCCGGCGGCTCGATCGGCCCTGGATCAGGCGGGACGGCAAACTGCGAGAGGCGAGTTGGGATGAAGCGTTCGCCGCGATCGCGGCACGGATGAGCGGCCTCGATCCCGCGCGGATCGGCGCCATTGCCGGTGATCTGTGCGATGTCGAAAGCATGATGGCGCTGAAGGATCTCATGGTGTCGATCGGGTCGCGCAATCTGGATTGCCGGCAGGACGGCGCCACGCTCGACTGGTCGCGGCGTGAATTCTATCGGTTCAATACGACGATCGAGGGAATCGACGAGGCGGATGCACTGCTGATCGTCGGCGCCAATCCACGCCGGGAAGCGCCGGTGCTGAATGCACGGCTACGCCGGCGCTGGGTTGAGAACACCAAGTTTTTCGCGGGCATGGTCGGTCCAACTGCTGACCTCACCTATGATTACGCGCATCTCGGCACGGACGGCGCCGCATTGCGCACTCTGCTCGACCCGGAACATCCGTTTATCAAACGCCTTGTCGCGGCTGAACGCCCGATGCTGATCCTCGGACAGTCTGCCCTCGCTCGACCGGACGGTCCCGCAATCCTTGCCGCATGCTGGAAGATCGCCGAGACCACCGGAATGCTTAGCGCGGATTGGCATGGCTTCAACGTCCTTCATAACGCCGCGGCGCGGATGGGAGCGTTCGATCTTGGCTTTGTTCCCGAAGGCGGCAAGGATATCGCCGCGATGTTCGATGGCGGAACTGATTTCCTTTGGCTGTTGGGCGCCGACGAGATCGACATGGGGCGCATCAGCGCAGAAACCTTCGTCGTCTATCAGGGGCATCACGGCGATCGTGGCGCGGCGCGTGCAGACGTTATTCTGCCGGGTGCGGCCTATACCGAAAAGCCCGGCACCTACGTGAACATCGAAGGCCGGGTGCAGACCACGTTGCGCGCGGTATTTCCGCCCGGTCAGGCGCGCGAGGACTGGACGATTCTGCGCGCGTTCAGCGCCGTCCTCGGCAAGCCGCTGCCTTATAATGACCTTGAAGCGCTGCGCCGCCGTCTTGCTGAGGCCAACCCGGTATTCGCCGAACCCGATACGATTCGCCGTATCGCCCATACAGGCGGCGTGAAGCCGGCTGGCGATTCCTCCGCGATCGCGGATGCCGCCTTTGCGCCGGCATTTGAGACCTATTACCAGACCGATCCGATCAGCCGTGCGAGTCCGACCATGACGAAATGCATTGCCGAAACCGCGGCACCCATGCGGCAAGCGGCGGAGTAGACGCGATGCAGGGCGGTTTTTTTGCAACCGATTTCGGCATTCTGATTCTGACACTGCTCAAATCCCTGGCGCTGATCGTACCGCTGCTGATCGGAGTCGCCTATCTCACCTATGCCGAACGCAAGATTCTCGCGGCGGTGCAGTTGCGGCGCGGTCCGAACGTGGTCGGTCCCTTCGGCCTTTGGCAGCCTTTCGCCGATGCGATCAAGATGCTGTTCAAGGAAACCATCATCCCTGACGGGGCGAATCGGTTCCTGTTCCTGATCGCTCCGATCATCACCTTCGGACTCGCGATCATCGCCTGGGCGGTGATCCCGGTTAACGATCACTGGGCGATCGCCAGCATCAATGTCGGGCTGCTCTATCTGTTCGCGATTTCGTCGCTCGGCGTCTATGGCGTGATCATCGCGGGATGGGCAAGCAATTCCAAGTTCGCCTTTCTAGGCGCGATGCGCAGTGCCGCGCAGATGGTCAGTTACGAGGTATCGATCGGGCTGGTGATCCTGTCGGTTCTGGTCTGCACGGGCAGTCTCAATCTCAATCAGATCGTGCTGGCCCAGCGAACCATCTGGTTCGCGATTCCGCTCCTGCCGATGCTGGTGGTATTCTTCATCTCCGGACTTGCGGAAACCAACCGGGCGCCATTCGACCTGCCGGAAGGCGAAAGCGAGATCGTCGCCGGCTTCTTCGTCGAATACAGCGCGATGAGCTTCGCGCTGTTCTTTCTTGGCGAATACGCGAACATGATCCTGATGAGCGGGATGACGACCATCCTGTTTCTCGGGGGCTGGCTCTCGCCGATCCCGTTCGCACCATTCACCTGGGTACCGGGGCCGATCTGGTTCATCCTGAAAGTCGTTTTGTGTCTGTTCGTGTTTCTATGGGTGCGCGCGACTTTGCCACGCTTTCGGTACGATCAGCTCATGCAACTCGGCTGGAAGGTATTTCTGCCATTTTCTCTCGCCTGGCTGGTTATTACCGCAAGTGCGCTCGAAATTTTCGGCTGGTTGCCGCATGCGTGATCAGGAGATTCGATAATGTCCAGACTCGATCGCATCGCGCGCAGCTTTCTGCTGACGGAAATCTTGTCCGGTCTGGCTCTGACCTTGCGCTACTTTTTCAAGCGCAAGGCGACTCTGAACTATCCGTACGAAAAAAACGCGATCAGCCCTCGGTTCAAGGGGGAACACGCGCTGCGCCGCTATCCGAACGGCGAGGAACGGTGCATTGCCTGCAAGCTTTGCGAAGCAATCTGCCCGGCTCAGGCGATCACCATCGAAGCCGAGCCGCGCGATGACGGTTCGCGACGAACCACCCGTTACGATATCGACATGACGAAATGCATTTATTGCGGATTTTGCGAGGAAGCCTGCCCGGTCGATGCGATCGTAGAGGGGCCGAATTTCGAATTTGCGACCGAAACGCGCGAGGAGTTGCTTTATGACAAGCAGAAATTGCTCGCCAATGGCGATCGCTGGGAGGCGGAGCTCGCCAAGCGTCTCGAACTCGATGCTCCCTATCGCTAGAGCGTCATCATGATCGCCGATATCGCCTTCTATGTCTTCGCCGCCATCCTGCTTATCTCGGCCTGCATGGTGATTACCGCGCGCAACTCGGTGCATTCGGTGCTGTTTTTGATCCTCGCTTTCATCAACGCAGCGGCTTTGTTCGTGCTTGCGGGGGCAGAATTCCTCGCGATGGTTTTGGTAATCGTCTATGTGGGCGCGGTCGCGGTACTGTTTTTGTTCGTCGTGATGATGCTGGATGTCGACTTTGCGGCGCTGCGCGAGGGTTTTCAGCGCTATGCGCCGCTTGGTCTGACGATCGGCTTCATTCTGATGGTTGAGGTCGGACTCACGGTGATCGACTGGTCGGTCGCGTCCGGTGCGCATTTCGTTCGACTTGCGCCGATGCCGGCGCATCTCTCGAATACTGCAGCGCTCGGTGATCTGATCTACACACACTACATGTTTGCCTTTGAACTCGTGGCATTGTTGCTGCTAATCGCCATGGTGGGTGCGATCGTACTGACCCATACCGATCGGCGCGGCCCGCGCCGGCAGAATATCGAGACGCAGCATGAGCGACGAATTGACGAGACTCTGACCATGGTGACGATCGAGTTTGGCTCGGGAGCGAAACGCATATCGGCACAATCCGGCAAGGAGATCGGCTGATGGTCACGGTTGGTCTTGCGCATTATCTGGTTGTGGCTGCGTTGCTGCTGGTAATCGGAATTTTCGGGATCTTCCTAAATCGGAAAAACGTGATCGTCATCATGATGTCAATCGAGCTGATCCTGCTTGCCGCCAACATCAATTTCATCGCCTTTTCGGCGGCGCTGCACGACATGGTGGGACAGGTTTTCGCCATGTTTGTTTTGTCGGTCGCTGCAGCGGAAGCGGCGATCGGACTTGCTATCGTCGTTGTCTATTTCCGCAATCGCGGCTCGATCGAAGTCGATGATGTCACGCTGATGAAGGGCTGAAATGATGCTCGCAATCGCCGTCCTGGCACCGCTTGCAGGCGCCCTGCTTGTCGGGCTGCTCCGCCCTTTTGTGACACGTGGCATGGCCGTCGGGCTCAGCGTGGCTTCGCTCATTATCTCGGCTCTTGCCGCGATCGTCACGGATTACCGGCATCTTGTGCTGCAGGTTCCGGATCACCTCGTGGTGCTTGGACCGTGGATCAGCGTCGCGCAGTTCACGCCCCACTGGACGCTGCGTGTAGATACGCTCTCGCTGGTGATGGTTGGCATGGTCAGCGTGGTCTCTGCGATCATCCACGTCTATAGCGTAGGCTATATGGCGGGTGACCGCACGGAGCCGCGGTTTTTCGCCTATATTTCTCTGTTCACTTTCGCGATGCTGATGCTGGTAACGGCGAACAACCTGCTCCAACTGTTCTTCGGCTGGGAAGGGGTTGGCCTAATGTCCTACCTGCTGATCGGCTATTGGTATGACCGCGCGAGTGCCAACGAGGCGGCGATCAAGGCGTTTATCGTGAACCGGGTGGGCGATCTGTTTTTCGCGGTAGGCATCGCACTCACCTATCTGCAATTCCATAGCGTCGATTACAGCGTGATTTTCAACGGCGCAACACAGGCCGTCTCCGCACGTTATCACGTGTTCGGCGCCGATCTGCCGGTGTTGGAAGTGATTTCGATCCTGCTGTTCGTCGGCGCGATGGGCAAATCAGCCCAATTGTTCCTGCACACCTGGCTGCCGGACGCGATGGAAGGGCCGACGCCGATTTCCGCTCTGATCCACGCCGCAACCATGGTGACGGCCGGGGTGTTCATGACGGTGCGAATGTCGCCGCTCATCGCGCAAGCGCCGGTTGCGATGGATGTGATTGCGGTGATCGGCGGGGCGACGGCGTTTTTCGCGGCTACCATCGGCTGCGTGCAGAACGACATCAAACGCATCATCGCCTATTCCACCTGCTCGCAGCTCGGCTACATGTTTCTTGCAGTCGGAGTTGGTGCCGCACCTGCGGCGATATTTCACCTAGTCAATCACGCATTCTTCAAGGCGTTGCTGTTTCTTGCTGCGGGTTCGGTGATCCATGCACTCGCTGAGGAGCAGGATATTCGCAGGATGGGCGGGTTGTGGCGCAAACTTCCCGTTACCTACGTAACGATGTGGGCGGGAGCTTTGGCGCTCGCCGCGATTCCGCCTTTCTCGGGTTTCTATTCAAAAGACGCGATACTTGCCGCTGCCTTCGCCGATCACTCCGCCTCCGCCATGTTCGGCTGGCTGCTCGGCACACTCGCTGCGGGACTGACAGCATTCTATATCGTGCGCCTGTTGTTGATGGTGTTTCATGGTACGCCGCGTGGCCCGCGTGAGGCGATTGCACATGCGCATGAAAGCCCTTTGGTCATGCTTGGCCCGCTCATCGTGCTTGCGGTTGGGGCGCTGGCCAGTGGCTTTCTTTTGGCCCCCAGTTTCATCGGTGGACGTTTTGGCGCGTTCTGGAGTAGCAGCATCGCGCTGCCGGCACATGGTGCCGTGATGCAAGCACTCCACCTGGTTCCGGTCTGGGCCGAGCGCATGCCGCTTCTGCTCGCGATCGCGGGGATCGGAGTCGCCTACTGGCTCTACGAACTGGCGCCAGGGCTTCCGGCGCGGCTTGCGCGTGCGCTACCAGGTCTCTATGCCTTCCTGCTCAACAAGTGGTATTTCGACGAGCTGTATGACGCGGTTTTCGTTCGTCCAGCATGGCGTCTTGCCCGATTCATTTGGCGGGTCGGCGACGAAGAGGTGATCGACGGTATTCCAGACGGAATCGCACGCCTGACTTCCGATGCATCCGGCCAAGCGGTGAAGCTCCAGAGCGGCTCGATCGCGGTTTATGGTTTTGTCATGCTGATCGGCCTGACGGTGCTGATCACGCTGTTCCTGCTCGTGCGATAAGGGAGATCCGGTGATGAATTTTCCGCTTCTCTCCTTGATGATCTGGCTGCCCCTGGTTGGTGCCGGCCTGATGTTCGTCACCCAGGGCAACGAGATCGTGGCCGCGCGCAACGCGCGATGGATCGCGTTGTGGACCAGCCTGATCGTTATGATCCTCGCCATCGTCATGTTGCTCGGATTCAATCCGGCGGCGCATGATTTTCAGTTCACCGAGACGGCGCATTGGATTCCGCAATTTCATGTTGCTTACCGGCTCGGTGTCGACGGCATCAGCCTGTTCTTCGTCGCGCTCAGCGCGTTGCTGACGCCGATCGCAGTGCTCGCGAGTTGGCGCGAGACGCGACGGGTGCGCGACTACATGGCGGCGTTCCTGCTGCTGGAGACCATGACGATCGGGATGTTCTGCTCGCTCGACTTTCTGATGTTCTACATGTTTTTCGAGGGCGTTCTGATCCCGATGTATGTGATCATTGGCGTCTGGGGTGGTGAGCGGCGGGTTTATGCCGCGATCAAGTTCTTCGTCTATACCTTGGCTGGGTCGCTGCTGATGCTGCTCGCGTTGGTGTGGATGTGGCACAATGCCGGCACGACCAACATGATTGTGCTAATGCACACGCCGATCCCGCCGCATATCCAGGATTGGCTGTTCCTGGCGTTTCTCGCGTCGTTCGGGGTGAAAGCGGCGGTGTGGCCACTGCACACCTGGCTGCCGGATGCTTACGGCGAAGCACCGTTGCCCGGTACGATCATGCTCGCGGCAGTGCTGTCGAAAATGGGCGCCTACGGATTCCTGCGCTTTTCGCTGCCGATGCTGCCGCAGGCTTCCGCCTATTTCGCACCCTTGATGTTTGTGCTCGGGATCATGGCGGTGATCTATATTTCCTTCGCCGCCCTCGCGCAGACCGACATGAAACGCATGATCGCCTATTCCTCGGTTGCTCATATGGGCTTGATCGTCGTCGGCATTTTCACCTTTACGGTCGAAGGGATCGAGGGTGCGCTGTTTCAGATGGTCTCGCACGGCCTAGTGATCGCGGCGTTGTTCCTGTGTGTCGGCGTGCTGCTCGCGCGCGGCCATTCGCTGCGGTTGGATCAATTGGGCGGGCTGGCGGCACGCATGCCGGTTTATGCGGCGTTTCTGATGTTGTTCGTCATGGCGAATGTCGGCTTGCCCGGAACATCAGGTTTCGTCGGCGAAATTCTGGTGATGATCGGCGCGATCCAGGTCAATTTCTGGGTCGCACTGCTCACCGGCACGGGTATGATCCTGAGCGTCGCCTATATGCTGGTGCTGACACGGCGCGTGCTGTTCGACCATGCGCGCGGAATCGCCAGCGCGCTAATCGACGATATCTCGGGGCGTGAGTGGGCAATGCTCGCGCCGCTCGCCATATTAGTGATCGTGCTCGGATTTATCCCGAACGGCCTGACTTTCGCGTTCAACAACGCGGTGAAGGATCTTGTGCACGCTCATATGTCGGCGCTCGGGCAGGCTCATCTGGCAATGGCAAAACCATGAGCACGGCAATGGCGATGCTTTATACCACGTTGCCTGTCCTGTTTCTTGCCATCGCTGGTATGGTCATGCTGATGTTCGGCGTCTTTGCTCGCCGCGATCATACCTTCGCGATCACCGCCGCTTCGATCGTGGCCCTGGCGATCACCGCACGACTGATTTTCGCGGCTCCCGACGGGCAGGTTTTTCATGCCATGCTCGTCACCAACGACTTCACCCGCTTCGCGGATATATTGGTGTTGGTGGGCGCAGCAGGAGCTCTGTCGCTTTCCGTCGGCTTCAACGAACGCACCGGCATCACACGGTTCGAATATCCTGTGCTGATTCTGTTCTCGGTCATCGGGATGGTGGTTCTGGTCTCGGCCGGCGATCTGCTGACGCTGTATATTGGCTTCGAAATCCAGTCGCTGGCTCTCTACGTGCTCGCCACCTTCGCGCGGAACAACGTGCGGTCTTCCGAAGCCGGATTGAAATATTTCGTGCTCGGCGCGCTGTCGTCGGGGGTGCTGCTTTACGGCATATCGCTGGTCTATGGCTTTGCCGGCACGACCAGTTTCGTCGATATCGCGCATGCGCTCGCAAGACATTCCATGGTTTCGATCGGCTCGACCATCGGCATCGTGTTCGTCATGGTGGGGCTTGCCTTCAAGATTTCCGCGGCACCATTCCATATGTGGACACCCGATGTGTACGAAGGCTCGCCGAGTTCGGTGACTGCGTTCTTTGCCACCGCGCCGAAGGTTGCAACCTTCGCGCTTTTGCTCCGGGTGATGCTCGGGCCGTTCGCGCCGATGCTCGCTCAATGGCAGGATCTGGTCCAGATTGTCGCTGCGGCTTCGATGGTGATCGGTGCGCTGGGTGCAATCGGTCAGAGCAACATCAAACGACTGATGGCCTATTCCTCCATCGGTCATATGGGTTACGCCCTGATGGGATTGGCTGCCGGTACGGTGACCGGCGTGCGCGGCGCGCTAATCTATCTCGCGATCTATCTGGTGATGTCGCTCGGTACCTTCGGCTGCATCATCGCGATGAGCCGCAAGGGAAAGCCGGTCGAACGGATCGACGATCTCGCCGGCATGGCTTCCGAGGATGGGCGCTATGCGCTCGCACTCGCGGTACTGATGCTGGCAATGGCCGGGATTCCACCACTTTCAGGCTTCTTCGGTAAACTCTATGTATTTCTGGCCGCGATCCGCTCGGGACTCGACGTGCTTGCGGTGATCGGCGTGGCGACCAGCGCGATCGCGGCCTTCTACTATCTGCGCGTCATTAAGGTGATGTATTTCGATACCGGCACGCCGGGATTCGATCGGCGCACGGCCGGGATCAACCTGGTGATCGGCGTAAGCGCTGCAGTCACCGTGCTGTTCGTGTTCTACCCGTCGCCGCTATCCACCGTTTCGTCCTACGCGGCACACGCATTGTTCCAGAGCGCGAAATTTTGACGTCGCCGCTGTCCTGGCGAATCGAACGATACGAAGCGCTCGCCTCGACGTCTGATCTCTGCGTCGATCGAGCGCTGGCAGGTGAACCCGATCGTCTGATGGTGATCGCGGCACGGCAGAATGCAGGGCGTGGTCGGGCAGGCCGGGCATGGTCGTCGCCCGAGGGCAATTTCTACGGCTCGGTTCTATTGCGCCCCGGGGCTCCGGCCAACTCCGGCGGGAGTTTCGCGCTGCTGGCCGGCCTTTCGCTTCTCGAGGCGTTTGCCGGCTTTTTGCCCGATGCCTCGCGCCTCGTGCTCAAATGGCCGAACGACATCATGGCCGGACAAGCGAAACTCGCCGGGGTTTTGCTCGACGCGGCGATCGAGGCTGACCGCATCACCTGGCTGGTGATCGGCTTCGGCGTCAACCTGGTGGCTGCCCCGGCGGTTCCAGGACGGCTGACCACTAATCTTGCGGCGCTCGGCTGCATCACATCCCCCGATCGGCTTGCCGAAAAATTGTGTTCCCGCATCGATCACTGGCAGGCGAGCCTTGCCGCTGACGGCGGTGCCGCGTTGCGTCTGGCCTGGACGGCATGGGCGCATCCGCCGGGAACGGCAATCACCGTCGATGGCGGGCGCATCTGCGGTATCTATGAGGGGATTGACGCAGAGGGAAGTTTGTTGCTCCGAAACGGCGGCACCGTCACCGCAATCCGCAGTGGCGACGTCGCTTTGTTGTGACCGCGGACGAAAGGCCAACCGCAATGCTTCTGGCCATTGACGCCGGGAATACCAATATCGTCTTCGCCGTGCATGACGGCGAAAGCTGGCGCGGCATCTGGCGCATCGCAACCGATGCGCAACGCACATCGGACGAATACGGTGTCTGGCTTGGCTTCTTGCTGAATCGCAACGGAATCGCGATCGCGCAGATCGATCGTGCGGTGATCGGCACGGTGGTTCCTGCCGCGCTCTATCACCTGCGCCGCTTTTGCCGGGATTGGTTCGGGATCGAGCCGCTGATCGCGCAGGCGGAATTGGACTGGGGCTTCGCCATCAAGGTGGACAACCCGAACGAAGTGGGGGCGGACCGACTGCTCAACGCACTTGCGGCACACCAAACCTATGGTGGTCCGCTGATCGTGATCGATTTCGGGACCGCGACGACCTTCGATATCGTGGATCAGACTGGCGCCTATGTCGGCGGCGTGATCGCGCCAGGGATCAATTTGTCGATCGAGGCGCTGCATCAGGCGGCGGCCCGCCTACCGCGAATCGGGATCGGCCGGCCGCAGATGGTAATTGGAACCTCGACGATTCCGGCGATGCGCTCGGGGATTTATTGGGGCTATGTCGGGCTGGTCGAAGGACTGGTCGCGCGCATCCAGGCCGAATTCGGCCACACGATGAAGACTGTCGCGACCGGCGGTCTCGCGCCGCTGATTGCCGAGGGTAGTGCGCATATCGAGCGCACCGACCCGGATTTGACCCTCGAAGGCCTTCGCCTCCTTTCGCTACGCAATGCGGCACCGCAACTGCACCACCGCGACCCGGACAACGACTAATGATGAAAGCACGATACGGATGAACCAGACGATGGAGGGGCTGTTTTTCGCGCCGCTCGGCGGCACCGGCGAAATCGGGATGAATCTCAACGTCTATGGCATCGACGGCACTTTGCTCGCGGTCGATTGCGGTATGGGTTTCGCGGGACCGGAAGCGCCTGAAGCCGAGTTGCTGGTGCCCGATCCGACCTGGCTCGCCGCCGAACGCGACCGGCTGAGCGGCTTGGTGATCACCCATGCGCATGAGGATCATATCGGCGGCATTGCGCGGATCTGGGATGCGCTGCGCTGCCCGATCTATGCCACGCCGTTTGCCGCGGCACTGATCCGCTATCGACTGAACGAGGCTGGGCTGCTGCGCACGGTGGCAATTCACGAAATCAAACCGGGAAGCCGGTTTGAGATCGCGTCATTCAGCCTGCGCTATATCCGCATGGCGCATTCGACGCCCGAGGCGCAGGCTCTTGCAATCACCACACGACTCGGCACGATCCTGCATACCGGCGACTGGAAACTCGACCCCGAGCCGCTGATCGGACCGCCCACCGATGAGGCCGCGTTGCAGGCGCTGGGTGACGAAGGCGTGCTGGCGATGATTTCCGACAGCACCAACGCCCTAGTCGAGGGGCATTCCGGTTCGGAAGCCACGGTTCGCAAAAGCCTCACCGCGCTGATCGCCGGCCTGAGGGGCAGGGTGGTCGTCACCTGTTTTTCCAGCAACATCGCGCGCATCGAATCGGTGGTGAAAGCCGCACAGGCCGCCGGCCGGCAGGTCGCACTGGTGGGGCGGAGCCTGGGGCGATATGTCGAAGCCGCGCGCGAGGTGGGATATTTGCGCGATTTGCCTGATTTCGTGCCGGAGGATGAGGCGGGGCGCATCCCAGACGATCATCTGTTGATCCTCGCCACCGGCAGCCAGGGCGAAAAACGCTCGGCCCTGGCCCGGATCGCCGCGGACACCCATCGCAATATTGCCCTCGGCGAAGGCGACACGGTGATTTTCTCGGCGCGCATGATCCCCGGCAACGAGCGGGCGATCGGCACGGTGCAGGACGATCTGGTCCGAGCCGGCGTGACCGTGATGACCGACGGCGATCACATGGTCCATGTCTCCGGCCATCCGGCACGCGACGAACTGCGCCGGCTGTATCGGCTGGTGCGGCCGAAGTACCTGATCCCGACCCATGGCGAGTGGCGGCATATGGCGGCGCAGGCCGATCTGGCGGAAGCCGAGGGAATTCGCACGCTGTTGCTGGAAGACGGCGATGTCCTGCATCTCGCCCCCGGCGTGGCCGAAGTGATCGACAGCGTCCCGGTGGGCCGATTGGCGGTGGATGGCGAGCGGCTGGTGCCGATGCAGGGCGGAGTGATGGCGGCGCGCCGGCGCATGATGTTCAACGGCGTCGTGGTGGGCAGTATCGCGGTGGATAAAGCCGGCCGAGTGAAAGGCGCCGCGCAGATCGCCGCCCCTGGCCTGTTCGAGGCACAGGACGCGGCGCTGGGCGAATTGGAGGCCGATTTCACCGCATCTTTCGAGGAATTGCCCGCGAGTCTGCGATCCGATCGTGCCGCGGTGAAAGAAGCTGCCCAGGCGACCTTACGCCGCGTACTCGGACGCCGGTTTGGCAAACGACCACTGGTGGATGTGCATGTTATTCAAGTTTAATGCTTATATATTAATCATTTGAATAAATAATGTATTTTAATGATGAAATTATCGACAAATATGGTTTTTTTAGCTATTTTTGTAGCTAAAATGCGCTGATTATCCTTTACCTTATGAATGGTGCGGTGCATCATGGCTTTAGGGTGAAGTTTGGTTCTTCACTCTGCCGTGTGACTGGCGTTTCCTCCCTGAACTTGGCCCGCTGGCCCTATGGCCGGCGGGCATTTTTCTGGGCATAACCCAAAAATCATGAATAAAGCCCGCGAACTGACGGATTTGACCGCCTGCCGGGCTTTGTTTGCCCTTTGGGTTTTTGCCTATCACCTCAATCTCCACATCCAGATTGCGAAGTATCTTGGCCTGCTCGGGCCGGTGATCGATCGAGGGTATTTGGGGGTCGATGGATTCTTCGTGCTTTCCGGCTTCATTCTCGCGCGGGTCGATCGAGGAATTGCGCTAACCCGACAGAGCCTTCTTCAGTTCTGGGGCAAGCGGCTCGCCCGCATCTATCCCGTGCATCTCGGGGTCATCTTCCTGCTCGGCGTGTTGTTCATTGGCGGCGTCACCTATGGAATCACCCCACGGGAACCCGATCGATTCGGCACGATCGCGCTGATCGAGCATTTGTTGCTGATCCAGGGATGGGGCGTCATTCACCACTGGGCCTGGAACTATCCATCCTGGTCGATCAGCACGGAATGGGCGGGTTATCTTTTGTTTCCGTTCATCGTGGCCGGCCTGACCCGTTTCTACGATATGGCCGTGGTCACGATCTTGCCGATCTGTTTCTTCGTACTGTGCCTGATCTCGTTTTTTTTCGGCGGGCTGAACCTTACATTCGGTACATCCTTATTGCGCTTTTTTCCAGAATTCCTAGCCGGTGCTGCGACTGCTATCGCGGTGCCAATGCTGGCCGACGAATTGCCCGGCGCGCGTTTCGCCGCTGTCGGTGCGGCTATCGCCTTGGCATTCGCCTGGGCCGGCCACGACGCGATGACCGTCTTCGGCCTTTGGTTGATGCTTTATGGATTCGGCATGCAAGGTGACGCGGAAAAGCCCGAAACCGTCGGCCAGATCAAGCCGTTACATGCGCTTGGGGTAATTTCCTACAGCTTTTATATGAGTTTCGCGCCCGGCGAACTCATCGCCTCGCAACTCTTCCGTCACCTGCATGTTGCTCCGGCCGCCGAGCCGCTCGCCTATGCCGCAGCGCTCTCGGTGCTGACACTCGGGCTAGCGATCGTTCTCCATGTCGTTATCGAGAAGCCGTCCCGCATTGCACTCAATCGCCGGCTCGATCCTGCCCGCGCCGCCGCTCTGGCCGAAGGCTCCGTGCCGCTGTAGGAGAGCAGCGACAAACCAACTCGATCAGGATATCGCATGCGCCTTTCCCGCTCGCTGATTCCCACCCTCAAGGAAACGCCCGCCGAGGCGCAGATCGTCTCGCACCGGCTGATGCTGCGCGCAGGGCTGATCCGCCAGCAATCCGCCGGGATATATGCGTGGCTGCCGGCCGGGCAGCGCGTGTTGCGCAACATCGCAAACATCGTTCGCGAGGAGCAGGATCGCGCCGGAGCACAGGAAATTCTGATGCCGACCATCCAGGCCGCCGATCTCTGGCGCGAAAGCGGCCGCTACGACGCCTACGGCCCGGAAATGCTGCGCATCCGCGACCGTCACGACCGGGAAATGCTTTACGGCCCGACCAACGAGGAAATGCTCACCGCGATCATGCGCGACAGCGTGCAATCATATCGCGACCTGCCGCAGATGCTTTATCATATTCAGTGGAAGTTCCGCGACGAAGTCAGGCCGCGTTTCGGCGTGCTGCGCGGTCGCGAATTCCTGATGAAGGACGGCTACAGTTTCGATCTCGATTACGCGGGCGCGGTCGCCAGCTATCGGCGTATGTTGCTTGCCTATATGCGTACTTTTCGCCGCCTTGGCGTCCGAGCGATCCCGATGCGCGCCGATACCGGGCCGATCGGCGGCGATCTGTCGCACGAATTCCATATCCTCGCTCCCAACGGAGAAAGCGGCGTGTTCTACGACAACGCATTCGAGACGATCGGTCTCGGCGACGATACATTATCATACGACAACCAAGCCGATCTCAACGCTTTCTTCGAGCAGATGACATCGCTCTACGCCGCGACCGACGAAAAGCACGACACCGAAGCCTGGAACAATGTCCCGGCACAGAGCCGCCGCGAGGGCAGGGGAATCGAGGTCGGTCAGATCTTCTATTTCGGCACCAAGTACAGCGAAGCAATGGGCTTTTCCGTGGTCGGACCGGACGGATCGAAAATTCATCCTGAAATGGGCAGTTACGGTATCGGCGTGTCGCGTCTTACGGGCGCCATCATCGAGGCGAGTCACGACGACGCCGGCATCATCTGGCCCGCATCGATCGCGCCGTTCCGCACCGCCATCCTCAATCTCAGGCAGGGCGATGCCATAACCGACACACTCTGCGAAAGCCTGCATGAGAAGCTCGGCGATGCCGCGCTCTACGATGACCGGCCAGCACGCGCGGGTGAAAAATTTGCCGATGCCGATCTGATGGGCCATCCCTGGCAACTTATCGTCGGCCCACGCGGAGCGGCGAATAACCAGGTCGAAGTGAAGAATCGCCGCAGCGGCGAGCGCACCGAACTCAGCGCCGACGATGCGCTGACCAAGGTGCTTGGTTGATGTTTTCAGCTTTCGAACGCCGCGTCGCCTTCCGTTATCTGCGCGCGCGCAAAGGCGAGCGCTTCGTCTCGATCATCGCGATCTTTTCGCTGATCGGCATCGCCCTTGGTGTAGCGACGCTGATTATCGTGATGAGCGTGATGAACGGCTTTCGCCAGGAACTGCTCGGCCAAATTCTCGGACTGAACGGCGATATCGGGGTATTCGGCGCCGGCCACAACATCACGCAATACGACGCGACGGCGCGCAAGCTCGGGAAAATCCCGGGCGTGGTCAGTGCGATCCCGATCGTGCAGGGTGAAGTGCTGATGACCGGCCCGCATGGCGGCGCGATCGGCGGCGTCGCGCGCGGCATCCAGCTTTCGGGATTGCAGAAGCTCCGCACAGTTTCCCGTCACATCATCGCAGGTTCGCTCAAGAATTTTTTTGGCAACGACATCGCGATCGGCGCCGGTGTCGGCACGCAACTCGGCATCCCGCTCGACGGCACGATTACCCTGGTTCTGCCACAGGGTAACGCCACGATCATCGGCACCATCCCGCGCATCGAAAGCTTCCATGTCACCGCGATCTTCCAGACCGGCATGGCCCAGTATGATTCAAGTTTCGTATTCCTGCCGCTTCATGCCGCGCAAACTCTGTTCCGTGCGCCGAACGCCGCGACTCAGATTCAGCTTTTCGTGAAGAACCCGGATCGCGACACCGCGATCAAACAGGCGATCCCGGCGGCGATTCCGGGCGTGCCGATCAACATCGTCGATTGGCAGGACAGCAACAATGCATTTTTCGCGGCGGTCAATGTCGAGCGCAACGTGATGTTCCTGATCCTTACGCTGATCATCATCGTCGCCGTGTTCAATGTGGTATCTTCGATGATCATGATGGTGAAGGACAAGACCGCCGATATCGCGATCCTGCGCACCATGGGAGCATCCTCGAGCTCGATCCTGCGGATTTTTTTCATGGTGGGCGCTTCGGTCGGTGTCATCGGCACCGCGATCGGTTTCACGCTCGGCCTGCTGTTCTGCGTGCATATCAACCAGATCCGCCTGTTCATCCAGTCGATCACCGGCACGCAATTGTTCAACCCCACGGTCTATTATCTCGAATCCCTGCCGGCGAAGCTGGAATGGAGCCAGGTGATCGAGGTGGTGGTGCTTGCCGTCGCTCTTTCGTTTGCCGCGACGCTGTATCCGAGCTGGCGTGCCGCGCGCACCGATCCGGTCGAGGCGCTGCGCCATGAGTGAGGTTCTGAAGCTCGAAGCCCTGGTTAGAACCTTTCGCAACGAAGGCGACGACCTGCACATTCTGCGCGGCGCCGACCTCGTGCTGAACGCGGGCGAGATCGTCGCACTCGTCGCACCGTCGGGGGCGGGCAAATCGACGCTTCTGCACCTTGCCGGGTTGCTTGAGCGCCCGGACGATGGTGTGGTCAGGATCGGCGGGATCGATGCCGGCAAGCTTTCTGATTCCGAACGCACCCGGCTACGCCGGGATTCCATAGGATTCGTCTATCAGGCGCATCATCTGCTCGCCGAGTTTACCGGACTGGAGAACGTGGTGCTGCCGCAACTCATCGCGGGTTCGCCGCGCGCAAAGGCCGAAGCGCGAGGACGCGATCTGCTCCGCGCCTTTGGCCTCGGTCCTCGCGAAACCCATCTGCCCGGCAAGCTCTCGGGGGGCGAACGCCAGCGCGTGGCGATCGCACGCGCCATGGCCAATGCACCGAAACTTCTGCTCGCCGACGAACCCACGGGCAATCTGGATGTCGCCACGGCAGACATCGTGTTCGATGAGCTTCTGCGGATGGTGCGTGGCGAGGGTGTCGCAGCGCTGATCGCGACTCACAACCCGGATCTCGCCGCGCGCCTGGACCGCGTGGTCATGTTGCGCGACGGCAAATTGGTTGCTGGATGAATGGTCTCTAATTTTGATCCCGAGGCGAGCCGCGCGCCACGTCCGCATTATCGCTGGCGCGGGCTGACCTTCCGCTTCTACGACATGGCGGTCGATGCGGTCATTATCGGGGTCATTCCGCTGATGTTGATCGCGCTGGGTTATGCGTTCGTCGAGGCGGTTATCAGCACTGTTCACATGATCCTGATGATACAGCCTGCCGGGCGAGACGCGTTGGAACTTCGCGTCCTGGTCGAACGCATCCTCGATGTCGTGATCCTCATTGAATTGTTCAACACGTTCATGGATTACGCTCGGACACGGCGGATCAGGCTATCGACGCTGCTCGACGTGACCATCGTATTTTCACTCCGCGAGATTCTGATCAAGCTCTACGCTCAGAAATTTTCGTCGCGCGATCTGGTGGCACTTTGCATTGTGGTGATCGTTCTGGTGATTGCGCGCAGCGTCACGATGTGGTTTTCGCCGACGGTGCGGAAAGATCGCGACACGCAAGACGTCTGATCAGGTTTCGGCGGCCTCGCGTTTGAGTTCGAGATCGAGCCATTCAGTTTCGGCGGCAGTAAGGCAATCTTGTAAATCAGACAATTTTCCTGATGTGGTTTCGAATTTTCGTGGGTTGATCTTGAACAAATCAGGATCGGCGAGGATCGCTTCGAGGCTTGCGATCTCCGCATGCAATTTGGCGATCTCGGCATCCAGCGTCTTCAACCGGTGCCGATCCCTGAAGGAAAACGCGGCGCGTTCGACCTGGCGCTTCGGGCTCGTTGCGGCGGATTTGCGCGCCTGCCCCGAAACATCACCCATTTCGCCGCGCTGGGCCAGCATGTCAGTGTAGCCGCCAGCATACTCCACCCAGCGCCCATCGCCCTCGGCGGCGAGTGTGGATGTCGCAATCCGGTCGAGAAAATCGCGATCATGACTGACCAGCAGGATGGTGCCTGAATAATCGCCAAGCATGTCCTGCAGGATATCGAGGGTTTCGATGTCGAGATCGTTGGTCGGCTCATCGAGAATCAACAGATTGGACGGTTTGGCCAGGATCGCCGCGAGCAGCAACCGCCCGCGCTCGCCACCGGAAAGCGAGCCGACCGGCGTGCGCGCCTGATCGGGGCGGAACTGAAAATCCTTCATATAGCCAATGACATGGCGGAACGTGCCACCAACCTCGACCATGTCGCCGCGCCCGCCGGTGAGCGTTTCGGCAAGCGTGCTGGCGGGATCGAGGGCCGCGCGCTGCTGATCGAGTGTCGCAATCGAGAGATTGGTGCCGAGCGTGATGGTGCCCTGGTCCGGCATGTCGATGCCGGTAAGCAGTCTGAGCAGAGTGGTCTTGCCGGCACCGTTGGGCCCGACGATCCCGAGCCGGTCGCCGCGCAGCACCCGCAACGTCAGATCACGAATAATAGCCTGGTCTCCGAAAGATTTGCTGATCGACTTAGCGTCCGTCACGATTTTGCCGGACAATGACGCAGCACTCGCGGTCACCCGCAAATCGCGGGAGTCGCGTTGCTCTTCCCGTTTGCGTTCGCGCAGCGTGGTGAGTTCGGCAACGCGGCGGACATTGCGCTTGCGCCGCGCGGTCACGCCATAGCGCATCCAATCCTCTTCGCGCGCGATCTCGCGGCTGAGCTTCTGCGCATCGCGCGCTTCCTGTTCGAACACCTCGTCGCGCCACGCCTCGAAATGCGAAAACCCGCGATCGATCCGGCTGGTCCGGCCACGGTCGAGCCAGACAATGCTGCGCGACACCCGCTCCAGCAGCCGCCGGTCATGGCTGATCAACACGATACCCGCGCGCGAGCCGCGCAATTCGGCTTCGAGCCATTCGATCGCAGGCAGATCGAGATGGTTGGTCGGCTCGTCGAGCAGAAGCACATCGGGCGCCGGCGCCAGCACTCGCACAATCGCGGCGCGCCGCGCCTCGCCGCCGGAGAGGCGCTCGGTCGCTTCAGCCCCGGTCAACCCAAGCTGGTCGAGCAGGCCGCGCGCGCGATGCGCATCCGATTCGGCATCCAGGCCGTCCAGTACATAATCGAGCACGGTGGCAAACCCCGACAAATCCGGTTCCTGCGGCAGATAGCGCAGGGTTGCCCCTGGTTGGAGGAAGCGGGTGCCGCGATCGGCGACAACCATTCCCGCGGCGATGCGCAGCAGCGTCGATTTGCCGCAGCCATTGCGGCCGACCAGGCAGATGCGCTCGCCGGCACCCACGCCGATCGTCGCGCCATCGAGCAGAGGCGAGGCGCCGAACGAGAGCCCGATATCCTGCAGCAGCAGCAAAGGGGGAGCCATCGGCACGTTGTGGCCAATCGGTGCCGGCATGGCAATCCGCGATCAGTCGCGTTATGAGCCTGCATCATGCTGCGTTTGACCGAAATCAGGCTGCCTCTCGACCATGCGGGCAATGCGCTGCACGGCGCAATCCTCGCCAAACTCGGAGTCGAGGCGTCCGTGCTGCGCGGCTTCACCGTGTTCCGCCGGGCTGTCGATGCGCGACGCAAATCCGCGATCATGCTTATCTACACCATCGATGCGGATGTGGCCGACGAAACCGCATTGCTCGTGCGTTTTGCCGCCGACCGCCATATCTGCCGCACACCCGATCTGGCTTACAAGCCCGTGACGACGCGAACCGCCCCGAAGCGCCGCCCGCTGGTGATCGGCACCGGGCCATGCGGCATTTTCGCGGCCCTGATTCTCGTGCAATACGGGCTGCGGCCGATCATCCTGGAGCGTGGCAAGACGGTGCGCGAGCGCACCAAGGATACCTGGGGCCTATGGCGGCGCGGCATTCTCCAGCCCGAATCCAACGTGCAATTCGGCGAGGGCGGGGCTGGGACGTTTTCCGACGGTAAGCTCTACAGCCAGATCAACGACCCGAACCATCTTGGCCGCAAAGTGCTGACCGAATTCGTTACGGCCGGCGCGCCGAAGGAAATCCTTTATGTCGCGCATCCCCATATCGGCACGTTCCGGCTGGTCGGCATGGTCGAGGCGATGCGCGCGACGATCGAGCGTCTGGGCGGCGAATACCGGTTCGGCACCAGGGTGACCGATCTCGACATCGGAATCGCCGGCGGTGCTCGAAGGGTGCGCGGGGTGGTGCTTGAGAACGGCGAGACGATCGAAGCCGATCATGTAGTGCTCGCGGTCGGCCATTCCGCGCGCGACACATTCGCGATGCTGAAGGATCGCGGCGTGCACATCGAAAAAAAACCGTTTTCGGTTGGATTTCGCATTGAGCACCCGCAATCGCTGATCGATCGCGCCCGCTATGGCGGTTTCGCAGGCAACCCGATCCTGGGTGCTGCCGACTACAAGCTGGTGCATCATGCCGCCAACGGGAGGAGCGTCTATAGTTTCTGCATGTGCCCCGGCGGCACCGTCGTTGCCGCGACCTCCGAGCCGGGTCGGGTCGTGACCAACGGCATGAGCCAGTATTCGCGCAACGAGCGCAACGCGAATGCGGGGATCGTGGTCGGCATCGAACCGGCAGATTACCCCGGAGATGTGCTCGCCGGCATCGATCTGCAGCGCGATCTCGAAAGCCGGGCGTTCGTCGCGGGCGGCGGGGACTACCGCGCGCCGGGACAGTTGGTGGGTGATTTTGTGGTGGGCCGCGCCTCAACCGCATTCGGCGCGGTCATCCCGTCTTACAAGCCCGGCGTGACGCTGACCGATCTCGCGCCATGCCTGCCGGATTACGCGATCGCGGCGATCCGCGAGGCACTGCCTGCCTTCGGTAAAAGAATTCCGGGGTTCGACCGGGAAGATGCGGTGCTGACCGGCGTGGAAACCCGCACTTCCGCGCCGATTCGCATCACGCGCGACAGGGATGGTCAGAGCCTGAATACGCGAGGCCTGTTTCCGGCGGGCGAGGGCGCGGGCTATGCCGGCGGCATCCTGTCGGCAGGGGTCGACGGGATTCGCGCGGCAGAGGCGGTGGCGCGCAGCCTCGGTTAATCCATGATCGAAACGACGACCGGCACGTGGTCCGAGGGCTGCGGCTTGTCGCGCTCCGCCCGCGCGATATCGACGGCTACAAGACGCTCCGCCACACGCGGCGAAAGCAAGGCATGGTCGATACGCAAGCCACGATCACGCTGCCATGCGCCAGCCTGATAATCCCAGAACGTATAGAGCGGATCATTCGGGTGCAGCGCGCGCACCGCATCGGTCAGGCCAAGCCAGATCAGGGCGTTGAACGCGGCGCGAGTTTCGGGGCGCACCAGCGCATCGTCCGCGCCCAGTGCGCCTTTGGCAAAATCGGCGTCGGTCGGGCAGACATTGTAATCGCCCGCGAGAATGAAATCCTGCTCCGCATCCAGCATGGCCGCCGCGTGTCGGCGCAGATTTTCCATCCAGGAAATTTTCGCGCGATAGCCGTCGTCGCCGCCAGAATTGCCGTTCGGCAGATAGAGATTGCCGATGGTGAGGTCACGGAACGAAACTTCGATGTAGCGGGCGTGGCCGTCATGTTCCTGGTCGGGCAGGGCACGGTGCCGCACCTCGACCGGTTCGCGCGAGAGAACGGCGACCCCGTTATAGGATTTCTGCCCGACGATCGCGGCGTGATAGCCTAAATCCTTGAATGGTTCGCCTGGAAATTGCCCATCCTCGCACTTGATCTCCTGCATGAGCAGAAGATCAGGTTGTTCGCGCGCAAGAAAATCCGCGACCAGGCCGGCGCGGATGCGAACCGAATTGACGTTCCAGGTAGCGAGCTTAATCAACCGAAAACGACGTGCCGCAGCCGCAGGATGTTTTCGCATTGGGATTACCCACAGCGAAATATGCGCCCATCAGCGTGTCCTTGTAATCGAGTTCCGCCCCCTCGAGCAGGTCGAGGCTCGCCGGATCGATCGCAACCCGTGTCCCATCACGTTCGATAATGATGTCGTCCTCGGCGATCTGCCGCGTCAGATCGAATTTATACTGAAATCCGTTACAGCCGCCGGCCAGCACCTCGACTCGCAGGGCAGAGCCGGGTGGCTCGGCCGCCAGAATGGCGGCAATCTGCCGTGCCGCGCCGTCACTGATCCGAAACCGATCCATCGTGTCGCTCATGGCCCCTATATAGTCCCGATCGCGCCGAATCAGAACCCCTTTCGATGCGAGGCATGGCTTGGAGACGGCGCCAGCCTCCTGTAAGCCGGGCACATGTCGCTCGCCCCCTATGCCGTGTGCGCCGGCGCCTCGCGCGGCCGTCAGCACCTGGAACCGGACAGCAATACGCGGTCGCCGTTCCAGCGCGACCGCGACCGCGTGCTGCACAGCAATGCCTTCCGCAAGCTGCAGTATAAGACCCAGGTTTTCGTGATCCATGAGGGCGATTTCTACCGCACGCGCCTGACCCACAGCCTGGAGGTCGCACAGATCGCGCGCAGCATCGCCCGCAGCCTCGGGCTCGACGAGGATCTGACCGAGGCCCTGGCCCTTGCGCATGATCTCGGCCATCCGCCATTCGGCCATGCCGGGGAAGCAGGGCTGAATGCGGCCCTCGATGCGCATGGCGGGTTTGACCACAACGCACAGAGTCTGCGCAGCGTGACCTTCCTGGAACACCGCTATGCCGGTTTCGACGGCCTGAACCTCACCTGGGAAACCCTGGAGGGTATCGCCAAGCATAACGGCCCGGTATTCGACCCGCCCGACTATATCGCCCGCTTCGACCGTGATTTTCCGCTCGACCTCGCGCGCCAGGCTTCGGCCGAGGCGCAGGTAGCGGCCCTCGCGGACGATATCGCGTATCACGCCCATGATATCGACGATGGCTTGCGCGCCGGGCTGTTCGGTCTGGACGATCTTGCGCATCTGCCGGTAGTCGGCGTCGCTCTTGCCGAAGCACGCGGCCTGACCGCCGATCCTCGGCGCATCCGCGCCCAGACGGTGCGTCAGACGATCGGCGTCTTCGTCACCGGCGCGCTCGCCGAGAGCCGCGCGCGGCTTGATGTTCTGGCACCAGAATCATCCGATGCGATCAGGAACACCGACGGTCCCGTGATCGGCTTTTCGGCCGATCTTGCCGCCGCAAACCACGCGATCCGCGAATTCCTGTATGCCCGGATGTACCGTCACTGGCGAGTCAACCGCATGACCCACAAAGTCGAGGCCGTCGTGCGCGAGATGGCGAATCTGTTCCTCGCCCGCCCAGATTTGCTGCGCGACGACTGGCGCGACCGGGCTGGATCGCCGAACAGCGAAGCCGCCGCCGAGGCGGTGCGCGACTATATTGCAGGCATGACCGACCGTTTCGCGCTCGACGAACATCGCCGCCTGACCGATCCGCATTCCGCCGCCTGAAGGTATAAAAATGTCCGAAAACCTGTTCGCCGAGTTGCGCGGTATCGTGCTCACGGAACTCGCTACACTGCATCCCGGATTGCCGGAGGACGCGCTTTCGCGCATCGAAATCACCCTCGCGCGCGATCCGGCGCATGGTGACGCAGCGACCAACGCGGCACTGATCGCGGCCAGGCCGCTGGGACTCCCACCGCGCGAAATTGCTGCTGGTCTTGCCGTGAAGCTCGCCGCGAGAGAGGAAATCGCCAGCGCCGAACCGGCCGGCCCCGGCTTCGTCAATGTCACGCTCGATCATACCGTCTGGCATGCGCAGCTTCCCGCGATCCTGCGTGCGGGCGAAGCCTATGGCGCAAGCCGGATCGGCCGGGGCAAGCGGGTCAATATCGAATATGTCTCGGCCAACCCCACCGGCCCGATCCATGTCGGCCATACCCGCGGCACGGTGGTCGGCGATGCGCTCGCCAATCTGCTCGCCAAGGTCGGTTACGAGGTAACCCGCGAGTTCTACATGAACGACTCGGGCGCACAGGTGATCGCGCTCGCCTGGTCGGTCTATTGGCGCTACCTTCAGGCGCTCGGGACCACGCTCACCGAAGTCGAATTTGCCGCCGCAACCCCGACCGGATTGCAATATGGTGGCGCATATCTGGCGCCGCTCGGCAACACGCTCGCCGAACGCCACGGCGCTGCCCTCGCTGGTCCCGGCCTCACCGTGGCTGAAGCTGAACTCTGGCTCGATACCGTCCGCGATTTCGCGGTCGCTGAAATGATGACACTGATCCGCGAGGATCTCGCCGCCCTCGGCGTTCACCATGATGTATTCACCAGCGAGGGCGCGCTGATTGCCGCCGGCAAGATCGAAACCGCGCTCGATGATTTGGCGACACGCGGCCTGCTGTATGAGGGCGTGCTGGAGCCGCCCAAGGGCAAGACGCCGGACGATTGGGAACCGCGCGAGCAGACCTTGTTTCGCTCCACCGAATTCGGCGACGACGTGGATCGCCCGGTGCGCAAATCCGACGGCTCCAACACCTATTTCGCCAACGACATCGCCTATCATGTGGACAAGATCGCGCGCGGCTTTTCGCTCCTGATCGACGTCTGGGGCGCCGACCACGGCGGCCATATCAAGCGGATGCAGGCCGCCGTGGCGGCTCTTCGCGGCGGCACCGGGGCGTCGCTGGAAATCGTGCTGTGCCAGATCGTTCGGATCATGAAAAACGGCCAGCCGATGCGCATGTCCAAGCGCGCCGGAACCTATATCGCGCTGCGCGACCTGATCGACGAGGTCGGCGCAGACGCGGTGCGCTTCATCATGCTGATGCGCAAATCCGACGCGCAGATGGAATTCGATCTCGACGCCGCGGTGGCTCAGACCCGCGAGAACCCGGTATTTTACGTGCAATACGCCCATGCGCGCTGCCGCTCGGTGCTGCGCGCCGCCGCCGAAATGCCCGAACTCGGCGCGACTGGCGATGCATCCCTGGCCGAGATCGATGTCTCGACACTGACCGCACCGGAGGAACTTGCGCTGATCCGGCGGCTCGCCTCCTGGCCGCGCCTGCTGGAAGGCGCGGCGCTTGCGCGCGAACCGCACCGACTCGGATTCTTCCTGTATGATGTCGCGGGCGACTTCCATGCGCTGTGGAACAAAGGGCGGGAGGATGCGAATCTGCGGTTCATCCGTAACGATGCGGTGGCCGAAACCCGTGCGCGGCTTGCCCTGGTCGCGGCAACCGCCATGGTCATCCGGTCCGGTCTCGCGGTAATGGGAGTAACGCCGGTCGAGGAAATGCGCTGAGCGGAGTCTTTTGCCATGGACGACCCGAATATCGACATCCCGCCCTACGCCTCGCCGAGGTTGCGGTCCCGCGGCGTCGATTCGGCGACCAAACGGATGGCGACGGTGGCGGGCGGACTCGGTATAGCGATCATCCTGCTCGCCCTGGTCTGGAGCGGCGTGCATACCGGGCTCGGCCCGCCGCCGGTCGTCAAGCCGCCGCCAGGCCCGATGCGGACCGCGCCGGTCAATCCCGGCGGGCTGCAAGTTCCCGGCGCGCACGAGCAGATCATGTCCGGTACGACCGCATCCGGACCGCCGCAACTTGCACCGACGCCGCCACCACCGGATTTCGCGAAGCTCGACCGGGAGGCCAAGCAAGCCAAGCTGGCACAAGCCAAGCCCGGCCGGTTGCGTCCGCTGCCGCCGCAAGCCACGCCGGCACCCCGAAACTCCTCTCAAGTTGCATCCCTGCCGTTGCCGCCGCCTGTCGTGGCAACACCACCTGCCCCTACGGTTGCTCCCGCCTTGCCGCCGATGTACGCGCCGACCCAGGCGGCAAGCACCGGGCCCTACGCAGTGCAGCTTGCCGCGCTGACCTCGATGGCGAAGGCGAACCAGGCATGGCAGACGCTGGTTGCCCGCGTGCCCGACATTCTCGACAGCGAAAAGCCGCTCGTCGTCCCCGGCGTGATTCGCGGGGAAACCTTCTACCGGCTTCGTCTCGCCGGGTTCGCCAGTGCCTCCGCCGCCGCGACGTTCTGCGCCCGGCTCAAATCACGCGGCGTTACCTGCTACATTCCAAAATCATGAGCGAAGTATGAAAGCCGCGATTATCGGCATCGCCGGCACTGCCTTGACCGGGGCCGAGCGTGCCTTGCTGGAGGCAATGCCGCCCGCCGGGGTGATCCTGTTCGCGCGGAATATCGAAAACCCCTTACAACTCGCTGATCTTGTGGCCGACCTCCGATCATGCCTGCCGTCCGATGCGGTTCTGATGATCGACCAGGAGGGGGGCCGCGTCGCCAGGCTGCGGGCACCGCATTGGACGGAGCTGCCCGCCGCCGCCACGCTTGGCGCATTGTTCGCAACCGACCCCTATGCCGCCCGCAAGGCGGCACGCGCCCATGGCGCCGCCCTCGGCGCGCTCGCCCGTGGAGCCGGATTCGATGTCGTGACCGCCCCGGTGCTCGACGTTCCGGTCGCCGGTGCTGACGCGGTCATCGGCGATCGCGCCATCAGCACCGATCCCATCGCGGTGGGTGCGCTTGGTGCGGACATCGCCTGGGGATTGCTGTTCCAAGGCATTCAGCCGGTGATGAAGCACTTGCCCGGCCATGGACGGGCGACCATTGACAGCCACGCCGGCCTACCACGCATCTCCGCCACCCAGTTCGACACCGATCTTGCACCTTTCGCCGCCAATAGCGAGTTGCCTTGGGGCATGACCGCCCATATCGTCTATGAACGCTGGGATGCCGAAAATCCGGCGACTTTTTCTCATCGCGTCATTGCCGACGTGATTCGGGGCAAAATCGGATTTCGCGGCATTCTGGTCAGCGACGATCTCGCCATGGGTGCGCTCGATGGCCCTCCCGAAATCCGTGCTACTCGCGCTCTCGCCGCCGGGTGCGACATCGCGCTCTATTGCCCCGGCGCTCTCGATGACAACCGCGCCGTGCTCGCCGCCTGCCCCGATCTCGACCCGTCCCAGGCAGCGAAGCTCAAGGCGCGCCCACCATCATGACCGCGAGCACGATCCGCTCCATCCTGATCGGCGTCATCGCCTCGGTCTTGGCGATCGTCCTGCATGAGCTGGCGCACGGTTTCACCGCGCTCGCCATGGGCGATCGCACCGCGCTGCGCGCCGGCCGGCTTTCGCCCAACCCGCTGCGTCATGTCGATCGGTTCGGCACCGTCATCCTTCCGCTGATCTTGATCGCGGCTCAATTGCTGACCATCGGGCGGGTTGCCTTCATGTTCGGCTGGGCCAAGCCCGTGCCGATCGACCCGAGCGGATTTCGCGATCCGCGCCGGGGCATGGCGATCGTTGCGGCGGCCGGACCGGCGGCCAATTTCGTTCTCGCCCTGATCGCCGCGTTTCTGCTTGCGGCTCTCGGCACCCATGGATGGATCGCTGATTTCCTGCTCTATTTCCTGTTGTTCAACGTGGTGCTCGGCCTGTTCAATCTGGTGCCGCTACCGCCTTTCGACGGCGGGCGCATCGCGGTCGGCATCCTGCCGCTGCACGCCGCCCGCGCCCTCGCTCAAGTGGAACGACTGGGCATTCTAGCGATCCTGCTCGTGGTGTTCATCCTGCCGGCTGCGCTCGGGCAGTTCGGCGTGCATTTCAACCCGGTGGGCGACGTGCTCGACCTTTTCGTGCCGCGCGTCGCGACCTTCTTTCTGCATCTGGCGGGCGTTCATGGCGGATATTGATTCCGCGCCGCCCACCGAGGCGTTCATCGTCCAGCTCGATGGCTTCGCCGGCCCGCTCGATCTTCTGCTCGATCTCGCCCGCGCCCAGAAGGTCGATCTCGCCAATATCTCGATCCTAGCTCTTGTCGAGCAATATCTTGCGATCATCGAAGGCGCGCGGCGCATCCGCCTCGAACTCGCCGCCGACTGGCTGGTTATGGCGGCATGGCTTGCCTGGCTGAAATCCCGCCTGCTGCTGCCTGAAGATGAAACCGCGGCCGAGGAAGGCGAGATCGCCGCCGATGTTCTGGCCGCGCGGCTGCGTGCGCTGGAAGCGATTCGCGCGGGTGCTGCCTGGCTCAATGCGCGGCCGCAGCTCGGGCAGGACGTGTTCGAGCGCGGCGCACCGGAAGATTTCACCGAAATCGATCGCTCCCGCCTGAAACTCGATCTGCCGGCACTGCTTGCGGCTTATCTCGCGGCGCGGCGGCGCTCCGGCGCGAAACGGCAATACCGGCCGAAGCCGATTCTCTACTGGACGGCTCAGCAAGCCCTTGAGCGGTTGACAAGGATGCTCGGCTCGGTGCCGGGCTGGACCGACATCGCCGCCTTTCTTCCCGAACGGCGCGAAACTCCGCTCGCTCATCGCGCGGCGCTGTCCAGCACGCTGATCGCCGGACTGGAACTTGCGCGCGGCGGCGATGCGTCGCTCCGCCAGGATGCGCCGTTCGGCCCAATCCTGATCCGGCCCGGCGCGGAGCATCGAAATGACTGACTACCCCCATGCCGAGCGCCTGCTCGAAGCGGTGATTTTCGCGAGTCGCGAGCCGGTGCCGCTGCGCGCGCTCGCCACGCTGCTACCCGACGGCGCCGATCTCGACGCTACGCTCGCCGCGATTCACGCCCATCACGCCGGCGGCGGTATCGAGCTTGTCGAAGCCGGGCAGGGGGTGATGTTCCGCACGGCACCCGATCTCGCGTTCGCCTTGCGCCGGGTAGTGGAAGTGCCGCGCCGCCTGCCGCGAGTCGCGATGGAAACGCTGGCCATCGTCGCCTATCACCAGCCGGTTACCCGTGCCCAGATCGAGGAGATCAGGGGCGCCAGCCTGTCGCAATCGACCCTCGATGCGTTGCTCGAAGCCGATCTAGTCGCCCCCGCCGGCCACAAGGAAGTACCCGGCCGGCCCACGCTGTGGGCGACCACCCCGCATTTCCTGGTTCAATTCGGCCTGAAATCGCTTCGCGATCTGCCTAGGCAAACCGATCTCTTGGTCGAGGCAGCGTCTTCATCTGCCGACACGCATGAGCCGGGCCCCGCCGATCCTTGATTTTGGGCGCGGTGCTGCTAGCACAGGCGCCGGTTCAAGCGGGCGAGAATGTTCGGATTTTCCTGGTCAGAAATTGGCGTGATCCTGGTCGTGGCGCTGGTCGTCATCGGACCCAAGGATCTTCCCGTGGCGATCCGCACGGCGAGCGCCGCCTTGCGCAAAATGCGCGGGCTGGCCAGCGAGTTTCAGGGCCATGTCCAGGAGCTGCTGCGCGAGGCCGATCTCGCCGATGTCGGCGCCGAACTGCGCAATCTGCGCAATTTCGATCTCGGCAGCGTGATGGATCGCCATATCGACCCGGACGGCGAACTCCGCCACGCTTTCGATCCGGCGAGCGGCGATCCGCAGGACATGGCAGTGCCGGAGATCGGCGCCGACGCCGCCGAGACTCGGGATGAGGAGCCGGTGATCAACGCGCCCGCCTTCATTCCGCCGGACGCGGCGCGGCATCACCCGATGCCCGCCTTCATTCCGCCCGGCACCCGCCTCTGGTAGGGTAGAATCATGGATTCCGTGAACGACGCGCCGAAACCGGACGAGATCGACGACAAGGAAATGCCGCTGCTCGACCATCTGGCCGAGCTGCGCCGCCGGCTGCTGTGGTCCGCGGCGGCGTTCCTGGTCGCATTCCTGGTCTCCTATTATTTCGCCAAGGACGTTTATTACTTCCTGGCTCAGCCGCTCGTTCACATCATGAAGGAGCGCGGCCAGAAGCCGGAACTGGTCTATACCGCGCTCTACGAGGCGTTCTTCACCTATGTGAAGGTGGCGATTTTCTCGGCGGCGTTCATCTCGTTTCCGATCATCGCCTCGCAGATCTGGCTGTTCATCGCCCCCGGCCTGTACCGGAGCGAAAAACGCGCGCTGCTGCCGTTCCTGATCGCAACGCCGGTGCTGTTTTTCGCCGGCGGCGCGTTGGCCTATTATATCATATTTCCAAATGCTTGGAAGTTTTTCCTGAGTTTCCAGACGAACCCGAGCAATACGCATTTCCAGATCGACGTGCTGCCGCGCGTCAGTGACTACCTCAATCTGGTGATGAAACTGATCTTCGCGTTCGGCCTCTGCTTTGAGTTGCCGGTGCTGCTCACCCTGCTCGGCCGGGTCGGCATCGTCACCGCCGCCGGACTGAAGAAATACCGCCGCTACGCCTATGTCGGCTGTTTCATCGTTGCCGCCATCCTCACCCCGCCCGACGTATTCACCATGACCGGCCTAGCGATTCCACTCATCGCGCTGTTCGAGATTTCGATTTTTGCGGTGAAGCTAGCCGAACCGAAGGTGGACGCCGATGCCTGAGGCGTCATTGCGACCCAGAGCGGAGCGAAGGGAAAGGAATCCATCAAGCGGTATGAAACGTCACGGCGATTGCGAGGGCCGGAAGTCGGGCTTTGCTACCGGCGTGCGGGGTGGCGGAGCCATGGATTGCTTCCCCTTCGCTCCGCTCTGGGTCGCAATGACGGGCGGAATGGGAACTGATTTCGATGCATGATTTGAAGGCGATCCGGGAAAACCCGGAAGCGTTTGACGCAGCGATGAGACGGCGCGGCGTATCTCCTGAAACAATCGACAAGGTAATCTCGAACGAAGATGAGCGGCGAACGCTTGCGGCCGAGCTTCAGGCTTTGAAGACGCAGCGCAATGAGATTGCCCAGCGTATTGCTGTGAACCGGCGACAAGGATTGAATACGTCGGATGACGAGATCGCTGGAACGACTCTGAAACTGCATATTTCTCAACTGGAAAACAAGGAACGGGAAAACAATTATCGGTCGCAGGATACTGTTCAAAGTCTGCCGAATATTCCTGATAACGACGTCCCCGAAGGCCCCGACGAAACCCATAACGTCGAGCAGAAACGCTTTGGCTCCATAAAAAACTTCGAGTTCGCGCCCAAGCAGCATTTCGAGATCGGCGAAGCCCTCGGCCTGATGGATTTCGCCGCCGCCGCCAAAATCGCGGGCAGCCGGTTCACTGTTCTGCGCGGCGATCTCGCCCGGCTGGAACGCGCGCTCGGCCAGTTCATGATCGACCTGCACACCACCGAGCATGGCTATACCGAGGTTTCGCCGCCGCTGCTGGTCAATGACGCAACCATGTTCGGCACCGGACAACTGCCGAAATTCACCGACGATTCGTTCAAGACCACCGATGGCCGCTGGCTGATCCCCACCGCCGAAGTGCCGTTGACCAATCTGGTCGCCGGCGAAATCCTCGACGGCGCAAAGCTGCCGCTGCGCTTCACCGCACTCACGCCGTCCTTTCGCTCCGAGGCCGGATCGGCCGGGCGCGACACCCGCGGCATGTTGCGTCAGCACCAGTTCTGGAAGGTCGAACTGGTCTCAATCACCACGCCGGACGCCAGCACCGACGAACACGAGCGTATGACGCGCTGCGCCGAGGCGGTCCTGGAACGACTCGACCTGCCCTATCGCCGTATGCTGCTCTGTGCCGGCGACACCGGGTTTTCAGCCGCCAAAACCTACGATCTCGAAGTGTGGCTGCCAGGACAGGGAACCTATCGCGAAATCTCCTCCTGCTCGAATTGTCGCGGGTTCCAGGCGCGGCGGATGAATGCCCGCTTCCGGCCAGCACCGAAGGACGGCAAGCCAGCGAAGCCCGACTTTGTCCATACGCTGAACGGCTCCGGCGTCGCGGTCGGCCGCGCCCTGATCGCGGTGCTGGAGAACTACCAGAACGCGGACGGCTCGGTGACGATCCCCGAAGCCCTGCGTCCCTACATGGGTGAAAAACAGAACATCGGCTGACCACATGCCCGTCATGCGCGCAGCCGATTTTCCTTGATCGGAAACATATTCGTTGTTATGAATGTGTAAGGCACGAACCAGGAGGCGTGATCATGACCGCCACCCCGACCGTCATTCCGCACTACGATCCGGCGACCAGCACGATCAGCTATATCGTGGCCGATCCGGCCACCAGCCGCGCCGCGATCGTCGATTCTGTGCTCGACTACGACCCCAAGGCCGCGCGGGTCTCCACCGCCTCGGCCGATGCGTTGATCGCCGAGGTTCGCACGCGCGATCTGGCGGTGGACTGGATCGTCGAAACCCATGTCCATGCCGATCATCTCTCGGCGGCGCGCTACATTCAGAACAAACTCGGCGTCGGCACGGTCGGCATCGGCGACCATATCGCCCCGGTACAGCGCGATTTCGCCGATATCTTCGACATGGGCGCCGATTTCCCGACCGACGGCCGCCAGTTCGACCATCTGTTCACCGATGAGGAACGCTTCGCGATCGGCGCGATCGAGGCGCGCGCGATCTACACGCCGGGCCATACGCCGGCCTGTATGTCCTACCTCATCGGCGATGCTGTGTTCGTCGGCGATACGCTGTTTATGCCCGATTACGGTACGGCACGCTGTGATTTCCCTGGCGGCGACGCGCGGGCGATGTACCAGTCGATCCAGCGCCTGTTCGCCCTGCCGCCGGAAACCCGCGTGTTCACCGCGCATGACTATCAGCCCAATGGCCGTGCACCCGCATGGGAGAGCACCATCGCCGAGCAAAAGGCCAGGAACGTTCAGATCAACGAGAGCGTTACCGAGCAGGACTTCGTCGCGAAGCGCAATGCGCGCGATGCCACCCTGGCCGCCCCCGTGCTCATCCTGCCTTCGCTCCAGGTGAATATCCGCGGCGGCGATCTGCCCGATCCCTCCGGTAACGGGCGGCGCTACCTGAAAATCCCGCTGAACGTGATCTGATCCGATGCTCCTGCCACCTCCCGTTCCGACGCCGTTCACCCCGGTGCTCGCGCTCGCTGGCGGGCTGATGATCGGCGCTTCCGCCGGGCTGCTCTGGATCGGCATCGGCCGGATCGCAGGAATCAGCGGCATTGCCGGTGGATTGATCGAGCGCGCCGAGCGGGATTGGCGGCTCGCCTTCGTTTTCGGCCTGCTGCTCGCCGGCCTTTTCGCCCGGATGCTCGGAATCGCTCCCACGATCCATCTCTCGGGCTCGGTGCCGCTGCTCGCCTTCGCCGGTCTTCTGGTCGGCTGCGGCACCGCGCTGGGCGGTGGATGCACGTCCGGTCACGGCATTTGCGGTCTGTCGCGCGCCGCGCCACGCTCGATCGTCGCCACCCTCGTCTTCATGGTGGTCGCCGCGACCGTGGTGTTCTTCACGCGCACGTTTGGAGGATCTTGATGCGCGTTGTGATCGCCTTCGCATCCGGCCTGTTGTTCGGCGCCGGATTGCTGGTCTCCCACATGGCGGACCCCGCGAAGGTCTTGAATTTTCTCGATGTCGCACGCCGCTGGGACCCAAGCCTCGCCTTCGTCATGGGCGGCGGGCTGATCGTCACGAGTCTCGCTTTCGCGCTTGCTCGGCGGCGCGCCCGGCCGCTCGTGGGGTCGGGCTTTCCGGTGCTGCCGCGCCACGGAATTACGATGCGGCTGACCGCGGGCGCTAGCCTGTTCGGCGTCGGCTGGGGCCTGATCGGTCTCTGCCCCGGTCCCGCGCTGGTCGCGCTTCCGCTCGATCCGGCGCGCGTCGCCGTGTTCGTGATTGCGATGCTCGCGGGACTGTGGGGCGCCCGCCTAGAGCAATATGGCTTTAAGTGGAATCGCGCAGCGATCCACAAAGCCATGAAATTGCTCACCCAAACAAAGAGCAGAGCGTGATCGACTGAAAGTCACCTACGAACTTCCGAATCGGGACGCTAGACTGACAGCACCCTATGCGGGCGTGACGCCGGCGGGTACCCAGCTGAACGGTACGGCCTGCGCCCGGTATACCGCACGAACGGCCACTTTTCTGCCGCCAAAGAGCCAGGAGCCAGAGTATGGGCTAACGTACTCCCACACGATTTTGCCTGTTGGAGTGATCTGAAAGATGCGCCCATCCATGCCTTCGTCTATCAACGTATTGCCGTTGGGAAGCCGTTGAGCATTACCGATGAACGAGGTGTAGAAAGACCAGGGTGGCTGACCGGAATTGATGGCGGTGTACTCCCACACGATTTTGCCGCGTACTGGGTTAATCTCGAGGACACGCGATCCTGAGTATTTGCTGATCAGGACAGGAGGGTATCCAGAGCCTCCCTGGTCGTCGAGCAACAGGAGATTGCCGGCACCAGGTAGACCCTTCGGGATAATGTGGGCGTTATGTTGTCCGGCAAGCTGGTCAACAGGTCGCGGGAGCCTCGAATTGTCGGCGCGTTCGTCAGGATCATAGAATCCGTTTCGATAATAGGGGCCCATTCGCCAGACGACCTTGCCGGTCTTTTTACTGATGATCACGATAAAATTGGCTTTTCGGGAATCGATCATGATGTTGTCGGGCGCAAAACGGTGATCACCCCCGTCGAACCATTTGTTGGGGCCGAGCGGACGCATATCGTTGATTTCAAGATAGCCCCAGGGATTCATTTCCGTTTCAGCTGCGACTTTGTTTCGGAGGAATGTCCAGCCCTTTGCCGACAGGCCGAACTCTTCGAGGTGGTCGCCCGCCCACCATTGCCAGACAAGTTTTCCAGATGGGTCGACTTCATAGATACCCTGATCGATCACCTCTTTCGAGCCGATGCTTTTGATGGTCCGTGGACGGGCGGTCAGGAGCAAGGTGTTGCCGTTCGCAAGTCGCGCCCAGTCATGGTTCTGGTACGCCGCACCCCCCGGCGCTTGGGTGCCCCAATGCCATACGATCCGCCCAGCCCAATCGAGTTCGCCAATCACCTTGTTCGAGAGGATCCCGCCGGTTTTGTCGTGACTCGCTTCGATCTGTAGAAGGGTATGACCGAGTTTTTCTCCAACCAACGCGGGGTCAATGATACGACCGGGAAACCCGTAATAGTTCCAACGGTGGACCTCATTACCCTGCATGTCGATGACACGGGTTTTGCCATCGGGGGTACTGAAAACGATTAGACATTTATAGGCTAAATCGGGGTCATGGATGGTGACCCCGGTAGGAAAGACGGACGGAGTGGCTTCGGCTTGCCGAAGCCGCGAGCCAAAAGCACCAACAAATGTGGCACAGCAGGCGAGTTTAGCAAAATTCCGTCGCTGAAAGCGGAGGTTGCCTTTGTGCCGATAGGCAGACTCTGCCGGATCCTGATGACGGTCAGGATTGCTCATGTAGAATTCCCACCCTTAGGAAGGTTAAAGACATAATCGTCTTCGGAGGTTAACCGAAAAGATCTGAGATGATCATCTCCGTCACCGGATTTGCCAAGCCGCGATTGCTCCAATTTTTTTGGTTCAACAGTCGATGTCATATAGCGTGGAACGCGGCGTGGGTGAGACCGGAAATACACATCATAGATTTACGCTTATGATGGGAATGTCCAAGCAAACTCGCGCGGAGGGAATGTCAAAGCAAACTCGTGCGGCGGGAGCGGGAGGACGGCGAACGCCCCGGCCAAAATGGAGAACCGTGCGTCCTAGCCGCCGATCGGATCGGCAGGGCAGGTCAACCGGCGGTTTCGCCTGCGCCATCCTGGGTGCAAAACAGCCGGTAGAGCAGGCCGATAACCTCTCGCGCCGCGTCGCTTCCGAGCGCGTAATAGATGGTGCGCGAATCCCGCCGCGTCGTCACCAGCCCGTCTTGCCGCAGCCGGGCAAGCTGCTGGGACAAATGCGCCTGCCTGATGCCAAGCTCGCGTTCCAATTGCCCGACCGAGGCTTCGCCAAGGGCCAGATGACACAGAATCATGAGCCGGTGCGGATTGGCGATGCAGCGCAGGAATTGCGCAGCACTTTGCGCGTTTTGCGTCATCGCGTCGAGAGCGATGCCCGCCGCACCGGAACTGTCAGGAAAGCCCGGCGGCACCGGCGCTGGCCGAGCCGCATCGATGGCATGACGCATTTGGTTTCCCCGCTGCCAAATCGCCGAAACGTTAAATACTATGGTCCAGATCGCGATGGTTTGGCAACCTGCGGCCAGCGGAGACGTCAGGCGCCGACCAGGCCGAGTTCCGGGCTGGACGCTTCGGCGCGCAGGCGCCTCGGAATTCGCCCCGCGTGGCGCGCGTCGTACCCGGCGCGCACCGCATCGCGCATCGCGCGCGCCATCCGCACCGGATCATGGGCACGGGCGATGGCGGTGTTGAGCAGCACGGCATCGCAGCCGAGTTCCATCGCGAATGTGGCGTCGGATGCGGTGCCGATTCCGGCATCAAGCACCACCGGCACCGGACTCTGCGCGCAAATCCGCTCGATGTTGTAAGGATTGGCGATGCCCAACCCCGAGCCGATAGGTGAGCCGAGCGGCATCACGGCGGCGGCGCCGAGATCGGCGAGCTTGCGGCACAGGATCGGGTCGTCAGTGCAATAAGGCAGCACGGTGAATCCCGCTTTCACCAGCTCCGCGGTTCCCTGAAGCAAAAGCTCGGCGTCGGGATAAAGCGTTTCCCGATCCCCGATGATCTCGAGCTTGATCCAGCCTGTCTCCAGCGCTTCGCGGGCGAGTTCGGCGGTCAGCACCGCATCGCGCACCGTGGCGCAGCCCGCCGTGTTGGGCAGCAGCCGGTAGCGGCTGCCCAGTGTATCGAGCAGCGACCCGCCATAGGCATCGAGGCTGATGCGCCTGATCGCCATGGTGACCAGCGATGGCTCGCCGGCATCCAGCGCATCGAGCAGAACCTGCTGGTTCGGATAGGACGCCGTGCCCATGAACAGGCGTGATGCGAATGAGATATCGGCGATGGTCAGCGCCATTTCAGCCGCCCCCGACCGCCCGGACGATTTCGATCGAATCGCCGGATTTCAGCCGCGTCGTCGCCCAGGCCGATTTCGGCACCACGGCATCGTTCAGCGCGATCGCGAGCCCTTTGGTCTGTTCCAGACCCTTGGCGTCGAGCAGGGCGGCGATGGTCGGCGCGAACGGCTCGAACGCGCCATTGACCCTGATGTCGTCTTCGCTCATGCGGCACTCCTCAGCCTGTCGAAGCGGTCGGCGCCAAAACCGGCGATGCGGGCATCGGCCTGCCCCGACAGAATGGTCGCCGCCATTGCATCGGCGGTCACCGGCGTGAGCAGAATCCCATTGCGGTGATGGCCGGTCGCGAACTGCAGGCCGGGCAGCGCCGACGGCCCGAGGATCGGCGCGTCGTCGCGCGAGCCGGGCCGGAATCCCACCCAGGTTTCGATCACCGGCAATTCCTCGATGCCGGGCAGAGCGCGCCACGCGCCGTCCAGCAATGCATAGAGCCCGCCGGCGGTGATCCGCGTATCGAAGCCGCGCTCCTCGACGGTCGCCCCGACGATCAGTCGGCCATCCGCGCGCGGCACCAGATAGGCGCGCGGCGCCCAGACGACATGACGGAGCAGCGGAGCGGCGGCGTCCATCCGCACCGCCAGCATCTGGCCTTTCACCGGCTGCACCGGCGGGGATGCGATCGGCAGATCGAATGCGCCGGACCACGCGCCGGCGGCGAGCACCACGGTATCGGCCGGATGCATCCCGTCCGGCGTCGCCACGCCGCAAACCCGCCCCTGCGCGGTCTCGATGCGCTCGATCGGCGCATGGTCATGCAGAACGCCGCCCGCGCGCAGAAATGCCTCGACCAGCGCGGCAACCACGCGCCGGTTATCGACCTGGATGTCGCCGGGCGAGAACACCGCCCCGGCGAGGCCGGGCGCCAGATACGGCTCGCGTTCCCGCGCCTCGGCGGGGGTGAGCCATTCGAGCGCAATGCCCTGACTCTTTTGAAAAGCCATGTCGTGGCGCAGTTTCGCGGCATCGTCGCGGTTCAGCGCCACCAGCAGCGTGCCCTCGCGGCGCAACCCGACGCCGATCCCGGACGCCGCTTCGAGTTCGGCGGCGAAATCCGGCCAAAGAGCGAGCGAGGCGCGATTGAGCGCCCCAAGCGCCGCTTCGCCCGGCTCGGTCTCGCACGCGGCGGCGAGCATTCCGGCGGCGGCGTTGCTGGAGCCCTGACCGGCGGTAGCGCGCTCGAAAATCGTCACCGCCGCGCCGCGCTGGGCGAGCCGCCAGCCGATGGCGAGGCCGATCACCCCGCCGCCGATGATGGCGATCGTCATCGCGTTACTCCGCCGGTTCGGCTTCCACATAGAGTTTTCCGCCGGTTTCGCGGAATTCGGCGCTTTTCCGTTCGAGGCCGGCCAGTCGCTCGGCGTCGGCGCGGATGTCCTGGGTGATCTTCATCGAGCAGAATTTCGGTCCGCACATCGAACAGAAATGCGCGACCTTGTGCGCCTCCTTGGGCAGCGTTTCGTCATGGAACGCGCGCGCGGTATCGGGGTCGAGGCCGAGGTTGAACTGATCCTCCCAGCGGAACTCGAACCGCGACCGGCTCACCGCGTCGTCGCGCAGCTTCGCCGAAGGATGGCCCTTGGCGAGATCGGCCGCATGGGCCGCGAGCCGATAGGTGATCACCCCGGTTTTCACGTCGTCGCGGTTCGGCAGGCCAAGATGTTCCTTCGGCGTGACGTAGCAGAGCATCGCGGTGCCGAACCAGCCGATCATCGCCGCCCCGATCGCCGAGGTGATGTGATCGTAGCCGGGCGCGATATCGGTGGTCAGTGGGCCGAGCGTGTAGAACGGCGCCTCGTGGCAGACCTTGAGCTGGCGGTCCATGTTCTCCTTGATCTTGTGCATCGGCACATGGCCGGGCCCTTCGATCATCACCTGGCAGCCCTTGTCCCAGGCCCGCCTGGTCAGCTCGCCGAGCGTATCGAGTTCGGCGAACTGCGCCGCATCGTTGGCATCGGCGATCGAGCCGGGGCGCAAGCCGTCGCCCAGCGAGAAACTCACGTCATATCTGCGCATGATGTCGCAGATTTCGTCGAAACGCTCGTAAAGGAAACTCTCCTTGTGATGCGCCAGACACCAACGCGCCATGATCGAGCCGCCGCGCGACACGATGCCGGTGACGCGCATGGCGGTGAGCGGAATATAGCCGAGCCGCACGCCGGCATGGATGGTGAAATAATCCACGCCCTGCTCGGCCTGCTCGATCAGCGTGTCGCGAAACACTTCCCAGTCGAGCTTGTCGGGATCGCCGCCCACCTTCTCGAGCGCCTGATAGATCGGCACCGTGCCGATCGGCACCGGCGCATTGCGCATGATCCAACTGCGGATGTTGTGGATGTTCCGCCCGGTCGACAGGTCCATCACCGTGTCGCCACCCCAGCGGATCGCCCAGACCAGTTTCTCGACCTCTTCGGCGGCACCGGACGTCACCGCCGAATTGCCGATATTGGCGTTGATCTTGACCAGGAAGTTGCGGCCGATGATCACCGGCTCCAGTTCAGGGTGGTTGATGTTGGCGGGAATGATCGCGCGGCCCGAGGCGATCTCGGCGCGCACGAATTCCGGCGTGATGAATTCGGGAATCGCCGCACCGAAATCCTCGCCGTCGGCGCGGCGCTCGGCGGCACCCTCGGCGGCTTTGGCGCGGCCGAGATTTTCCCGATGGGCGACGAAAATCATCTCCTCGGTGACGATGCCGGCGCGGGCGAATTCATACTGGGTGACCGGCTTGCCCGCGGCACCCGCCAGCACGCGGCGCGGCGCGGGGCAGGGCGGGACCAGCCGATCGGCGGCGGCAAAACCGTTATCCTCGGGTTTTACCGCGCGCGGCGCCACGGACTCGAAGCCGCGGCCCGCGAGCCACGGCGCGCGCAACTGAGGCAATCCGGCATCGAGGTCGAGGCGGAAATTCGGATCGGTGAACGGACCGGACGTATCATAGAGGCAGAACGGCGCCTCGTTGGCCGAAGGATGCAGATCGACCGCGCGGAACGGCACCGCGATATCCGGCCGATCGGGCGGCGCCGAATAGAGCTTGCGCGACCCGGCGATCGGTCCGGTGGTGACGATGGCGGGTTTGGTCTGCACGGTCATTGTCTCGCTCCTCGCTCCTCGCTTCACGGTGGGCGGTGCGGCGTCGAGCGGTGCATCCTGCAAATCCCGTCCCTCCGCCGGTGCGACCCGGATCAGGTTCAAAGGGTTGCCGCATGAACAACGACTCTCAGCGCCTGTCTGGCGCACCCCTCGGAATGCCCTACCGTGGGTCGGTATTCCACATCTGTCAAGAGCCGTCGGATTATGCTTTGCGTCGGTCGCGGCTTCGGTTAGATGAATCCTTGTGAATATGGTCCTGCCCAGGCTGCCGCGGATCACGGTCGAAATCGTTTTCGATTTCGTGTGCCCCTGGTGCTATCTCGGCATCAACCGATTCAGCCGGTTGCGGGCGCGCCGGCGCGATTTGCCGGTGCAGCCGGTTTGGCGGCCATTTCTGCTCAATCCTGATATGCCACGGCTTGGCATGAGCCGCATCGATTACGCGACCCGCAAATTCGGCGGTGAGGACCGAGCCCGGCGTTTTTATGCCGCGATCAGTGATATCGCGGCAGCTGAGGGCTTGCCAGTCGATTTTGCCCGGATCAGGCGCACGCCGAGCACCGTGGATGCGCATCGGCTCGTCCGTTTTGCCGCCCAGTCGGGCCGCGCCGAGGACCTCGTTCTCGCGATTTTTCAGGCCTATTTCTGCACCGGCGCCGATATCGGCGACAGCGATACGCTTGCGGAACTCGCTGCTTCGATCAGGCTTGATCCGGCCGCCGTTCGCCGGTTTCTCGCTTCGGATATCGCGGTCGAACAGGTCCATGCCGATAACCTTCACGCCCACCGGCTCGGCATCAACGGCGTGCCCTGCTTCGTGATCGACGGAGCGAGCGCGATCGCCGGCGCACAGGAGCCGGACGTTCTGGAACGGCTGCTTGAACTCGCGTCCTGCGACGTCACGCCGTTTTAGCGCTTAGGTTTGCGCCATCTTTCGTCCGTTTGCGCCGCGTGGCACAAGAGACGCATGCAACGCCGCCACATCATCGCTTCCCTGCCGCTCGCCGTCACGTTCGCGCGGCCCGCCCATGCCGCCGATTTCAGCGCATTTCTTGCCAGCCTGCACGCACGCGCCCGCGCGGGCGGCGTTCCGCCGGCGATCGTCGATCAAGCCCTTGCCGGGCTTACGCCCAATGCCCGCGTCATTCATCTCGACAGGCATCAGCCGGAATTCACCCTAACCTGGGCGCAATACAGCGCGCGCGTTGTCACCGCCACACGGGTCAAGCACGGCCATGGCAAGGCGGCGGCGATGCGTCCAGTGCTCGAAGCGGTCCGCCGGCGTTTCGGCGTCTCCGCGCAGCCGATCATGGGAATCTGGGGCATCGAGACCGATTTCGGCGCCATTCAGGGTAATTTCCAGGTGATAGATTCGCTCGCGACCCTCGCCTGGTTTCGCAACAGTACCTATTTCGCCAATGAGGCGATCGCCGCGATGAAAATCGCCGCGCGCGGCGATGCGCCTTTGCCGCGCCTGATCGGCTCCTGGGCCGGAGCGATGGGGCAGCCGCAATTCATGCCGAGCGTCTATTTGAGCACGGCGGTGAATTTCTCCGGCCGGGGCACGCCGAACATCTGGACCAGCGCGCCGGATACGCTCGCGTCGATCGCCAATTATCTGCGCAAATCGCGTTGGGTGCCGGGATTGCCGTCGAGCGAGCCGGTGCTGATCCCTTCGGGATTCGATGTCGCACTCGCGGGGCGCAGCCATCGCCTGCCTCTGGCGCGCTGGCAGGCGATGGGCGTGCATCGCCTTACCGACGCCGTGTCCTTGCCGCCGGCCACCGAGGCATCACTGCTTCTGCCCGACGGCCCGACCGGCGCCGCCTATCTCGCTTTTGCGAATTTCGAGGCGATCCGGCGCTATAACCCGTCCGATCTTTATGCCCTTGCCGTGGGCGAACTCGGCAGGTTGATCTTCACGTGACCCACCATCCGCTTCGCGCCGTTCTTTCGCTTGCCGTCACCGCACTGACGCTGGCGGGTTGCGTGTGGCATCATCGGCGGCCGGGCCCCACACCAACCGGCGCACGCTACATGATCGGCAGTCCCTATGCCGCCGATGGCCAATGGCATTACCCGCGCGCTTTCGGAACCTACGACCGGACCGGACTCGCGACCATCATTCCGCCCGGTCATGCCGCCGCCACAGCGAATGGCGAGGCATTCCACCAGACCGGACTGATGGCGCAAAGCCCGGTGCTGCCGCTGCCCTCGCTGGTGCGGGTCACCAACCTGGTCAACGGGCGCAACCTGACTGTCCGGGTAAACGATCGCGGACCGGCGATGCCAGGCCGGATCATCGCGGTGACGCGCACGGTGGCGCGGCGGCTCGATTTCCCGTCCGGCGGCGTGGTGGAGGTGCGTGTGCAATTGCTGGCCGGCCGATCCGCAGCCCTGCAAGCGGCGCTGGGCGCCGGTCCGCATCTGATCGCCGCCCCCGTCGCATCGGTCCAGGCCAGCGCCTTGCCGCCGCCGCCCGACGCCGCTGGATCGGCCGGCCCGTCCGGCATGGGAAGCGCAGCCCCCGCCGCACTCAAACCGGAACCCGCCGGACCTGCCACTCACTTGTCCGGCACCGTGCGGCAGGGAACACCAGACCCCGGCCCGCTCTATGTCGAAATGGGCGGCTTCGGTTCAGGCGGCGATGCACAAGCCCTGCTGTTCCGGCTTTCGGGAATGCCAGGTGAAGTGGTGCCGCAACCCCGCGAAGGCCGCAGATTCTATGCCGTCCGGCTCGGTCCATATCGCTTGGTCGCGGCCGCCGATGCGGCGCTGCGGCAGGTGCTTCAACGCGGCGTGCCCGATCCTGAAATCGTCGTTCATTGAAGCCCGAGCGCGGCATTTTCATTACCTTCGAGGTCGTTTATATCTCACCGTGCGATGGTCTCAAATCAGAAGGCGTAAAAGGCGAACAGATCATGCATCCTGATTCGAGACAGTGAGCGTGTCTCAGATGGGCTGCCTGAACGGCCTGTTTGTCGTCGCGGAGGGCGGTGAGGGTGCGGGCAAGTCATCTGCCCTGGCCCGGATCGCCCCGCGCCTTGAACGGCTTGGGCATGCTATCGTAATGACACGTGAGCCCGGCGGCACCCCCGAAGGCTCGGCGCTGCGATCTTTGCTTCTTGCTTCCGGCCGACCGACTTGGGAGTCTGCGGCCGAGCATCTCTTGATGGCAGCAGCCCGAGTACAGCACGTAAGACGCATAATCAGACCTGCGTTGGAGCGAGGTGCGGTGGTGATCTGTGATCGCTTCGTTGGATCCACGATCGCATATCAAGGAGCCGGTCGAGGCTTATCGCAGGAGTTCATACTCCAAGTACACGCACAAACGACTGGCGACATTTGGCCCGATCTGACGTTGTTGTTCGACATCGATCCAAAGATCGGTATCGCACGTAGCCGCAAACGTTTGCACGAAACGGAATCGGACGAAGGTCGGTTCGAGGCTGTCGAGTTGGCTTTTCACGAGCGAGTACGAGCGTGCTACTTAGAGCAAGCCGCTGCCAAGCCGGATCAGCACTGCGTGATCGATGCGAGCGGATCGCAGATCGAAGTGGCAGAGCGTGCCTTCAACGCGGTTGTCGGGTTGCTCGATCGGCGCAAAGCTTGACGGGTTGGACGCCCCCGACGGCATCGGAGGGCAGTGACTGCACCCGTTACTCGCGGTCATACGAGAACTGGATGCCTGCGGTGCCAACAACGATGAACAATTCGCTCATTGTGGATTTCCTCTGCGATTGTATGGCGGCCACCATCAGGCGGCCGCCACGCTATTCGCCGATCACGGATCTCTTACTGTTTGAAGTCCTTTTCGGGATTCGAGCCGTCCCAATTCTGGAAAACATCCATGAACCCAGGAACGGTTTTGTTCCGAGCCCAGTCGCGCTGAAGTTCACAATAGAGTTGAGTTTTGCTGATGAGTTGAGCGCCTGCCTGTTCCACACGACGCAGCGCGGCCTCATGCGCCGCTACCGAGGTTCCGCCGACAGCGTCCGCGACAACATACACCTCATAGCCTTCCTTCAAGGCGTCCAGCGCAGGGAAGGCACGCTTCTGTCCAGAGCGCGGTCATGATCAGCTTCTTGCGACCCGTGGCTACAACGGCCTTTTTGAACTCGACATCCTCCCAGCTGTTGATCGAGGTGCGGTCATAGGTCGGATACGCGCTCAGCACGTCCATAACCGGCTTAATCGGAGGTTTGTTTTTTCCCGTCCTGAGATTACCGACCTTCCCCGGATACAAGAGCCCCCGCGCCGCAGCCTCCTCTGCTGCTATGCGGTCCAACGCCTCGTACTTCCGCAGCGCCGGACCCACGCCCGTCACCTCGGCGAGGCGCATGACGTGCACACATTTGCGCTTCTTGCTGACCGGGATGGAGGAGCCGGTCGCGAAGAACGCCCTAAGCGCTGCGGCGTGCTCGTCTACCGTCTTCCGGCCGGCATGTGCCGGCTGTGTGCGCAACCAATTCTCGTACTGGGCCTGCGTCTCATAGGTAATGTCGGACAGCTCCCGAACCGGTCGACCGGTCATCTTCTCGGGGTTGTTCGACATCAGGTACTCGATGAACCTGCAGAGGCCGTAGAACGAAGCACGTGCGGCGGCTGCCGAATGGTCGGCCGTAACATCCATGAACGCGATGAGCAACTCTTCGGCGACGCCTCGAACGGAAGTTTGGCCGAAATCCTCCATTGACAGCGTGACCGGCGAACCGTTGCCCGCCAGAGGTACGAACTCGAAACGCAGATCTCGTCGCGCGGCGGCACGCCGCGCTTTCAGGCCGGCTAAGATCTGAATAGGTGCGTCAGACATCGAGATACATGCCCTGTAGATCGGCCAAGGCCAAGGCCAAGGCCAAGGCCATTAGGTGCCGGTGCTCCGCGATGTGGTCGAGGTAGACCATCGTGGTCTCCATGGAGACGTGGCCCAGCCGTCTGCGCACTTCATCGACAGGGTCGCGGAAGTAGGCGCGGTCGCCGACGCCCAACTTCGAATGAACTAGGGTGTGGTGTCAATTAAGCCAGATAGCGGTGGCGGTGAGGTGGACGCCTGCGAGGAAGTTTCTGGCGGTTTTGTCGTAGCGCGTTGCAATGGCGCGGAATTGCTTGAGTTTGGCAAAGAAGTTCTCGATCAGGTGGCGTGCTTTATAGAGGTCGGGATCATAGTTTCGGGCGACTTTGCGGTTTGCCTTCGGCGGGATCACAACGGCCTTATTTTTCTCTGCGAGCAGGATGATGACCCGTTCATCAGCGTCGAAAGCCTTATCGGCGATCAACAAATCAGCCTTCATCTCGGGCAGAAGGTGATCGGCTCCAACCAGATCATGGTAAGCGCGCATTTTGACGCACATGATCGACATTTGCGTGCGGACGCGGTCATGTTCGGTGTGCTTGGGATTGAGGCTGATCCGCGCGAGTTGGCGGATCAGCCTGTGTTTTCGGCGACGCTG